>JBEKPY010000049.1:0-47791 GCA_049520275.1 Bryobacteraceae bacterium | reverse complement strand
GGCGCCGCGTGGAAACGCGGCGGCGGCCAGGATTGGCCGCCCCACAAAGGAATCCTCCATCATACGCACATTCTGTTTTTAGATTTGCAGGCCCGTTCCAAAAGTTAAGTGCCATTGGGCTCGTAGCCTGCGGCGGCCTTGACCAGGGGCGAAGCCGCAGCGGTCTCCTTATCCCGGATAAGGCCAGGCATTGGTCGTTCGCTTGTGGTCAAGGCCGCCTTGCCCCAAAGCAATCCGTCAGCGGGCGGGCCGGGGGCCCGCCGCAGGCTGCGAGCCTGCCCCACATCGCGTGGATCATCCTGTTTCTGGTGTCCGTCCCGGCCCTCGCCGATCCGCACATCGCCTACTCCAAGCTGTTCAAGGGCAGCGATCCCGAATTCCTCTCCATCGCCGTGGAAAAGGACGGGCGCGCCGCTTATCGCGAGACCGAGGACGATGCCAATTCGCTGGAGTTCCGTCTCACTCCCGAGGACGCCAGCGAAGTGTTCACTCTGGCCGGGAAGCTCGGCAACTTCACGCGCCCCGTCGAATCCGGGTTGAAGGTGGCCAACATGGGGCGCAAAACGTTCCGTTTCGAGGACGGCGCCACCGTACACGAGGTGTCGTTCAACTACAGCATCGACGCGGACGCGAAACAGCTCCTGGACCTGTTCGAGCGAATCGCCTCGACCGAGCAGCTCTACCTCGATCTGGACCGGGCGGTGCATTTCGACAAGCTGGGCGTGGACCATGCCATCCTCGAAATCCGCATGCTCTGGGATGCCGGGCGGCTGGTGGCCCCGGAGCAGTTTCTGCCTTTGCTGGCGCGCATCGCGAAGAACGAATCGTTCATGCGCCTGGACCGCGACCGCGCGGCCAGCCTGTCCGACGAATTCCGCAGCGGGAAGCCCGCGGTAGAGAAATCATCGCGATGAAACCGCTGTTTCTCGTTCTCGTGCTAACCCTGTGCGGCAACGCGTCCGCGCAGACGGCCCCCTCCGAAACCGAGGCGCTCAACCACGCCCTCGAAGAGGCCGGCCCCAGCCCGGTGGATTTCATTCGCGCGCTGGAGAACCACCTGCAGAAATATCCGGACACGGCCCGCCGCGCGGAGATCGAACGCGGCCTGGTGCGCGGCGCCGTGGATGCGCAGGACTATCGCCGCATTGCGCTCTATGGCGAACGCGTGCTGGCGCGCGACCCCAACGACGTGGAAGTGCTCGAGCAGGTGGCCAACGCCGAGCTGAAGACGCGTTTGCCGGAAGACGCCCGCAAGGCGCTGGCGCACGCGCGGGTTCTGGAAGCGCTTCTCGGCGAAATGGCCAGGCGGGCGCGCGACAAGCCCGAGTCCGGCCCGCGGGGCATCTCGCAAATCATCGAGACCGATGCCCGGCTGGCTGCCGCCATTCTCTTCGAGGCGCGCGCGCAGGGACTGCTTGGCGATGCCGCCCGGGCCGTGGAGCTTTCCCGGCGCAGTTTCGAAGTATCGCCCAGCGCCGAGGCCGCGCGCGAAGCGGGTTACTGGTACAACGAATTGGGCAACTCCGCCGAAGCGGTGCGCTGGACGGCCGACGCCTTTACCATCGGCGATCCGCGGGCCAGTGAAACCGACCGCAACCGGGACCGCGAGCAACTCGGCCAGATCTACCGTAAGTGGAAAGGCTCGGAAGCGGGGCTGGGCGAAATCGTGCTCGCCTCCTGGGACCGCAACCGCGAAGTGGTGGCGCAGCGCCGGCTGATGCTGAAGCAGTTCGACCCGAACATGCAGTTGTCCAATCCCATGGACTTCACGCTCACCGGCGTGGACGGCAGCAAGCTGAAGCTGGCATCGCTGCGTGGCAAGGTGATCGTGCTGGATTTCTGGGCCACCTGGTGCGGCCCCTGCCGCATTCAGCACCCGCTCTACGACAAGGTAAAGGAGGAATTCCGCGGCCGCGATGACGTGGTCTTCCTGGCCATCGACACAGACGAGGACCGGGCGCTGGTTCCCGCGTTCCTGGCCGCCAATCAGTGGGGCTCCAAACCGTACTACGAGGATGGTCTCTCCGCCCTGTTGAAGGTCGGCTCCATCCCAACCACGCTGATTTTCAACGGGCAGGGCGAGCTGGTGAGCCGCATGACCGGGTTCGACCCGGACCGCTTCGTCGCCATGCTTACCGGCCGCATCGGCGAAGCGCTGAAATCCGGCAAGACCAGCGCCAGCGCGACACCATGACGGCCACGCGAAATGCAGGACATGCGGCGCCAGCCGCGTTCTTCCGGCGGCTGGCCAGTACGCCGCTGGCGCCACACACCGGGCGATCAATGCCGCCCTGCGCGAAGCCATGACGCCCCCATTCACTCGCGTCGTCTGGATCGTGCTCGACAGCGTGGGCATTGGGGAAATGCCCGATGCCGCCGCCTATGGCGACGCGGGCAGCGACACCCTGGGCAACATCGCCCGCCGGCGTGGCCTGCACATACCCAACCTCGCGCGGCTCGGGCTGGGCAACATTCGCCCGCTCGCCGGAGTAGCGCCGGCCGCCGAACCCATGGCCTCATTCGGGCGCTGCGCGCTGGCCTCGCCGGGCAAGGACACCACCACCGGGCATTGGGAGATGGTGGGCATTCATCTGGACAAGCCGCTTCCTCTGTATCCGCACGGCTTCCCGCCGGAGATCATGGAGGAGTTTGAGCGGAGCGTCGGCCGCTCCACGCTGGGCAATTGTCCGGCCTCCGGCACCGAGATCATCAAAGAGCTTGGCGCGGAGCACCTGCGCACGGGCTCGCCCATTGTCTACACTTCGGCGGACAGCGTCTTCCAGATCGCCGCGCACGAAGAAGTAATCCCGCTATGGGAGCTCTACCGGATGTGCGAAATCGCCCGGCAGATTCTGCGCGGTCCGCACGAGGTGGGCCGGGTGATTGCGCGTCCCTTCCTCGGCTCGCCCGGCTCGTTCACGCGAACGGTGAATCGCCGGGATTACGCCGTGCCGCCGCCCAGGGGAATGCTGCTGGACCGGCTCGAAGATGCCGGCGTCAGCGTGTACAGCGTCGGGAAAATCTTCGAGGTTTTTCTGGGGCGCGGCATCGGTGGCCACGAAAAGACCACCTGCAACGCCGATGGCATGGCCAAAACCCTGGCCGCGCTGGACGAGGAGCCGAGCGGCCTCATCTTCGTAAACCTCGTCGATTTCGACATGTTGTACGGTCACCGCAACGACGTGGAAGGCTACGGCCGGGCGCTGGAAGAGGCGGACCGCTGGCTGCCCGCGCTGCTGGACAGGCTGAGCGCCGGGGACCTGTTGATTCTCACCGCCGACCACGGCTGCGACCCGACCACGCCGTCCACCGATCACACCCGCGAGTACGTTCCGCTGCTGGCCTACGCGCCGCGGTGTCCGCGCGGCTCGGACTTGGGAACGCGCGCCACGCTCTCCGACATCGGCCAGACCGTCGCCGGCAATTTCGGAGTGCATATCATGAAAGGAACCAGCTTCTTAGGGTCGCTCATGAGATAAACGATTCGATGTGGGGCAGGCTCTCAGCCTGCGGCGGCCTCTCAGGCCGCCCTCGCGCCGGAAAACTTTGGAGTGCATATCATGAAAGGAACCAGCTTTTTAAGCGAGATCATACCATGAGAAAACCTGTAATGGCGGGCAATTGGAAGATGTACAAGACTCCCGCCGAAACCACCGCATTTTTCGCGAAATTCGTACCCCTGGTGGCCGCTACGCGCGGCCGCGAAATCGTTATCGCCGCCCCCTACGTCGATCTGTCCGCCGCCCTCGAAGCCACGCGCGGGTCCAACGTCGAAATCGGCGCGCAGGACGTGTTCTGGGAAAAGGAAGGCGCCTTCACCGGCCAGGTGTCGGCGGACATGCTGAAGGCCGTTGGCGCGCAGTGGGTCCTTGTCGGACACAGCGAACGCCGCCAGTACTTCGGCGAAACCGACGAAACGGTATACAAGAGGACCGTGGCCGCGCTGAACGCGGGGCTCAGGCCGATCGTCTGCGTGGGCGAGCTTCTGGCGGACCGCGAGGCCGGCCGCACCAACGACGTCCTGACCGCGCAGTTCGCCGGCGGACTGGCCGCGCTCACTCCCCAGCAGTTCGCCGCCGTAGTGGTGGCCTATGAGCCGGTGTGGGCCATCGGCACGGGCAAGACGGCCACGCCGCAAATGGCCGCGGACGCGCACGCCTCCATTCGCGAACTGGCCGCGTCGAAATTTGGCCAGGCCGCCGGCGACAGCCTGCGCATTCTCTATGGGGGCAGCGTGAAGCCGGAGAACGCGAAGGAGCTCATGGCCCAGGAACAGATTGACGGCGTGCTGGTGGGCGGCGCCAGCCTGAAACCGGAAGGCTTCGCGTCCATCGTCAACTTCTGATTGGAAATGCGGAAATGCGCGCGGCCGGGTGGACCATCATCGGCATTCTCGCCAGCGGGGTGGCGTGCCGCGCGGCGGACCTGAAGCTGCCTGGCAAGCTTCGGCCGATCATGGACATGGTGAATGCGGCGCCACCCGAATTCGGTGCCGCCGCCCTGGAACGCCTGCTGGAGTCGGGCGGCATCGACGACGCGCCAACGCGCCGAGAGCTGACGGAGCGGGCCTTTCGACTCGGCGCCCTGGCGCGCGATCCCTGGCGAGTTCGCGCCGTGCCGGGCGCCGGTTTCCTTGCCGGCATGCGTGCGCGGGCCAGCGAACTGCAGCTCGACCGTCTCTCGCTCCAGACGCACGCGGTGCGGCTAATGCTCCCGCTCGACAAGCGCCGCGCGCGCGACCTCTTTCTGGAAATCCCCAGGCCCGCGCCGGAGCCTCTCGCCTGCGAGGACTGGGTGGGCGCTGAGTTCGGCGATTTCTACAGCACCCTCGGCCTCGTCGTGGACCAGACCTTCACTCCCGCCGAGAAGCACCGCGAAGACGATATCCATCTGGTAATCGACTATCTGGGCGCCATCACTTCGCCGTTTCAGTTCCAGCCCACCTTGCGCCTGGTCCTCGGCCTGAACGTGAAGGCCGATCAGCGGCACGTGCTGCTGGTGCAACTGGGTGCGGCGATGGCCGCGGTCCCCTCCGACGACCGCTCGTTCGCCGCGGTATCGGGGGCGCTCGCGCCGGACCTTCCCGCCGAGCTTATGCCGGCGTTTCAGCGCTTCGTCGCCAGCTATGCCACGGCGGCGCGTTGCGGCGCGCCCGAACCGGCGAATCATGCCGGGGAGCCTTCGGACGACGAGAAGCGAATCGCCACCGGCGAGATGAATCTCATGTTCAGCGAGGGCACCCTCGTCTCCAGGGCCGAGCGCGCCACGCCCGAATGGCAACAGCGCCTCGACGATTTTCTCACCGCGATGGCCGGCTGGCGGCCGAGCCCGGACGAATCGGACGCGTCGTTCTACCACCGCAAGATGTCCGCCTATCAGGGTCTGCTCGACGTCACCTCCGGCGCGCCGCGGGCCAGGCTGATTGACGAGATGGTGCGCTTCGCCCTGGACTCGGAGCTGCAGAGCGGCGCCCCGGCGGAGTGGTTCCTCGAACTCAGGACGGCGGACGAGCGGGTGCGCTCCGGTACGGCGCCCGGCCCCGATGTGCTCAATGGATTCGAGCGGAGCGGGCACCCCGTTCTGGTGCTGGCGGCCGCGCTCGAGCGCGTCCTGGCAGGCCGTTGAAGAACGGGCGGGCCAGCCATCACTGCTCGGATTCCCTGCAGGGACACGCGGCGGGAAGCCGCGTTTCTTGCGGCGCCAGGCGAGCACGAGACTGTTGCCGCATGTCCATGGAGTCCCGCCACTACGCTCGAACAACCTGGGATCTCCGCCAGATCGCACGTGCTTCCACTCCTCCCGTAGCGTGCTCAGGATGATTTTCTTCTCCCCCGGAACGGGTGCGCGATCCAGCCACTTTCGACCCGGCCCAGCCGGCTCTCCGCCCGTGCTCCGGTCATTCACCGCGGGCGCATCACCGCACGGCGTCCGGGCAAGCCCCCGGCTTGGGCCGGGTACAGGGTTCGCCCGCGAGTAAGGATTCCCCGCAGCCGCTTCAAGACATCGCCAACCGCGCCGATATGCATGTTGACTGCGTAAGGTGACTTCCCAATGCCCCTGAATGTTCTGATTGTTGACGACTCTGCCGCGATCCGCAAGATTCTGGAACGGGTCCTCCGCCACACCGATTTTCAGCTCGGCGACGTGATCGAGGCCGGCGACGGCAAAGAGGCCCTGGCCAAGCTCGACGGGGGCAATGTCGGACTGATTCTCTCCGACATTAACATGCCGAACATGGACGGCCTGGAACTGCTCCAACACGTTAAGGCCAACGACGACTGGAAAACCGTGCCCATCATCATGGTGACCACCGAAGGTAGCCAGGACAAGGTGATGCAGGCCATTCAGCTCGGCGCCACCGGCTACATTCGCAAGCCGTTCACCGCCGATCAGATCAAAGAGAAGCTCATCGGGATCCTGTAGACAAATCCCGCTGAGGACTCTGTCTGCCGGGCCGCACTGGTGCAAACTTCGACAGTTCTCGCGGAAGATTCTGCGCATGAACGTATTTGATCTTACACTCGTGCGGATTGGGTGGATTGGGGGAGAAGTGTGTTTTCACCCAATGCCGTTGAAAAATCCCCCATATGCTGCTGAGAACCGCAACATCGGGCCCATTGGTAACCGATAGTTGACGCTCCCTTACGTTTGGCTGGCAATCTGCTGCGGGTTTGCTGATAGCTGCGTTTGCAGCCGTTACGAAGGAGTGGCCTAATGCGAACCACAGGGAATACCGTCCGAATCCTGGGGGGCCTGATTGCCCTTGCCGGGACCCTGGCCCTCACCGGGGCTCAGAAATCCTTATACTCGAAGCACGACAAGGCATTTTATGCGGATCAGGCCGTGGTTGATTTCGTGCGCCCGGGCCTGGCCATCACCATCAACTCCGCCGCGATAGCGTCGGATGGCACTATCACGGTCACCTATACGCTGACCGATCCGGCTGGTCTGCCTCTGGATGCGGCCGGTGTGACTACCCCGGGCTTGGTTTCGCTAGCCTATGTGGCTTCCTACATCCCCAAAGGCCAGGAACAATATGTCGCCTACACGACCGCGCCGTCGACCGGCAAGGCGCTGGGCACAATCACCCGCCCGGATTTCGAATTAGGCGGCAAGGCCACGCCGACAGGCACGCCCGGCCAATACCAATACACATTCATCGCTAAAGCCCCTTCGGGATTCGACCCCACCGTGACCACTACGGTGGCCGTGGACGGCAACCGTAATCTCACGGCATACGACAACCTGGGCACGTACTACGCCGGCACCACATTTGATTTTGTCCCCAATGGCTCGGCGGTTACCGTCACCCGCGATGTCGTCCGCACGGCGAGTTGCAACGCCTGCCACGACGTGTTGTCCTTCCACGGCGGTTATGCGCACGGCACGAATATGTGTGTGCTGTGCCACCAGCCGCAAAACGCCGACCCGGTTACAGGGAACTCGCTGGATCTGAAGGTAATGGCGCATAAAATCCACATGGGCTCCCAGTTGCCCAGCGTTATTGCCGGCACGCCTTACCAGATCGCCGCCTACATGGGTATCCTCACCAGCTTTTCCACGGTGATCGATCCCGCCAATCCCCAGCGTTGCGAAGTCTGCCACAGCCAGAAAGTTGGCGCGGCGCAAGCCAAAGCCTTCATGCTGGAACCGAGCATGGCCGCCTGCGGCGCCTGCCACGACGATGTCAATTTCGCCACCGGCGCCAACCACCCCGGCGGAATCCAGAACGACGACAAGGAATGTGCGAACTGCCACATTCCGCAGGGCGAGATGCCATTCGATGCCTCCATTCTGGGCGCGCACGTGGTGAACACCGATACCGCAGCCACGTACCCGCAGAACCCGGATACGCTGCTCCCCGGCATCAACCTCGCCATTACCGGCGTGACCCAAACCCTCGCTGGGGAAACCCCTACCGTCACGTTCACTTTGCAGGATGACGGCGGCAACAGTATCCCCTTATCCAAGGCCAGCACCCTGCAATTCACCATAGCCGGTCCAACCACCGACTACGGCTACACGAACTTCGGAAGCGGCACTGCCAGCACGCCCGGTTACGTGACCGAGAGCGCCGCGAAAGCCACCTGCAGCACGAGCGGGGTCTGTTCGTACACGTTCACGCATGCCATCCCAACAACCGCCACTGGAACGTACACAATGGGCGGGGAGGCGCGCATGAATGTGTCGGTGCCGGTGCTGACCGGCGGCACCACCACCACGCAGACCGTCGAGGCGGCCGCCAAGAACCCGCTGGTCAACTTCTCCGTGGACGGCTCGGCTGTACAGCCACGCCGCACGGTGGTCGCGCTCAGCAACTGCAATAACTGCCACATCGCGCTTTCGCTGCACGGCAATCTGCGCAACCAGACCGAGTATTGCGTGCTGTGCCACAATCCGTCGAACACGGATGCGTCCCAGCGCGTCAACGCCGTGGTCGCGTCGGACAAGGCGCTGCCCCCGCAGGGCATCAACTTCAATTTGCTGGTTCACCGCATCCACGATGGCGTGAACGTCGTTAAGAACGGCGGCAAGCCCTACATCGTCGTAGGATTCGGCGGAAGCCACAACGACTTCTCCGGCGTGCTCTTCCCGGCCTTCAACCCGGAAGGTTCCGCGACCGACCTCGCCAACTGCTCGATGTGCCACGTCAACAGTTCCGAGCAAAACGACCTGAATCTGAGCGGGCTGAATGCGGTAACCGATCCGCAAGGGCTCATCAATCCGGTGCAGCCGTTTACATCGGCCTGCACGGGCTGCCACGTGGGCATACCGCCGGCGTCCCATGCGCTTTCGAACACCACTTCGCTGGGCGAAGCCTGCGCGGTCTGTCACAGTTCCGGCGCCGCGTTTGCCGTCGATCAGGTACACGCGGGATTCTGATCTACGCTAAGTAGTGATGCTCTTCGAAAAGATCTGCCTCTTTCCGGCGGCCGCCATGCTCCTTGTGGGCATGGCGGCCGCGTCCGCACAGACGCCCAGTGACCGCGCCGGATCGGACAAGTGCGCGGCCTGTCACGACGAGATCTCGAAGGCATTCGACAAGAACCCACATCACGTAATCGAAACCGACAAGCACCGGGGCCACGCCGGGTTCGCCTGCGAAGCCTGCCACGGACCCGGCGCCAAACACGCGGACTCGCTGGCCGCCGGCGACATCCGTAACCCGGCCAAACTCACGGCCGACGAACAGAATAAGCTGTGCCTCACCTGTCACCGCAATGAGACCACGCCGGTGGGCCGTATCGCCGGCGGCCACGCAAAGGAGGGGCCGGGGTGCGTCGGTTGCCACTCTATTCATGGAACCGGTCACCGCCCCCAGGTGGTGCGTCTTGCCCCGGACGTGAACAAGATGTGCGCCCAGTGCCATCAGTCGGTCTGGGCCGATTTCCAGCGGCCGTACAAGCATCGTCTGCCGGAAGGGGCCATGTCCTGCGTGGGCTGCCACAATCCTCACGGCAGCGGCGCCGAGACGCAGCGGGTGGCCTTCGCCAACGAACCGGGGTGTCTGCGCTGTCATGGCGAGATGCGCGGTCCGTTTACCTACGAGCATGCGCCGGTGCGGCTGGAAGGCTGTACCGCCTGCCATGAACCGCACGGGTCGGCTAATCCGCGCATGCTGATCCGCCATGAAGTACGCTTTGTCTGTCTGGAGTGCCACTCCAACATCGTCACCAACCCGGCCCCCGCGGGTCACCAGACACTGGGCGGAACGCCTCCGTCGTTTCACGATCTGCGGAACCCCCGCTACCAGAACTGCACCGTGTGCCATGTGAAGATACACGGCTCTTACGTGGACGGCACGTTACTGCGATGAGACTCCTACTGCTGGTTTCCCTTTCCCTGGGTATCGTGGCGGCGCAGAATCAACCTGCGCCGGCCGCCGCGCCAGCCGCGCCGGATCAGGCCGCCCCAGCCGCCGCCTCCGATTCCCCCATTTCCGGCAGCGTGGAACTCGGCTACCGCTTCGTCTCGGGCCCCGGCGGAAATCAGGATGTGTACAACAGCACCGTGAACCTGGGGCAGGGGGTTCGTCTCATCGGTCTGGACTTCACCGTGAGCCCCGTGAAATCGCTGTGGGACCACTTCGAAGTGCAGGCCAATTCCTGGGGCGACCCGTACGACACGGCACGCGTGGAGGTGGACAAATCCGGCCTGTACCGCTTTACCGCCGACTATCGCAACACCGCCTACTTCAACTTCCTGCCTTCCTTCGCGAACCCGGGCGTCAGCAGCGGATCTCTGCTCACCCAGAGCAGCTTCGACACGCACATCCGCACCTCCGACGTGCAACTGGACATTCTGCCCGGACACTGGATCAGCCCGTATCTGGCGTGGTCGCGCGATAGCTGGTACGGCAGCGGCGTCACCGATTTTACGCTGTTCCCCAACAACTATCCGGTGGCCAACTCGGAAAGCGATTCCACCGACACGTTCCGGGGCGGCGTTCAGCTTCAGTTGCCCCTGGTGCACGTGGTTCTGGAGGAGGGCGGCACCACTTTCCGGGACGATCAGGGCGCATCCGACAACCAGCCGAACAACGGCGACCTGACTCTTCCGTACTTCGGCCAGCAGCTCAACCTGAGCAGCCTCAACGAGCTGTATCGCGTTCGCGGCGACTCGCTTTACACTAAGGCGTCCATCGCTTCCAATCCGTTGCCCTGGCTGAGCGTGTCGGGGAACTTTATGTACGCGGACCCGAGTCTGACCACCAACTACACCTCCTCGGCAAACGGAACGCTGTTCCTGCCGGCCACCTTTGCGTTCTATAGCTCGGGCCAGGATATTGTCTCGGCCGACGCCAACATGCCCCACAGCAGCGGATCGCTCACGGCGGAGGCCCGGCCGCTCAAACGCTTGCGCATTGTGGAGTACTGGTCGACGGACCGGCTGCACAATGCCGCTTCGTCGCTGCTCACCGAGCAGTATCTGTCCACCGGGTCGCCGTTCCTCACTACCGATCCGGGCAGCGACCGCCTGGTGCTTACCGACAACGAGCAGCAGCTCGAGGCCTTCTACGACGTGCTCCCCAACCTGACCGTTCGCGGCGGGGAGCGCTATGAATGGGGCGACGCCACGGTGCGCGCCTCCACCCTGTCCGAGCTGCCGCTGGAATCCTCCAGCCTGAGCCGGAACACCGGATTGGCCGGAGCCACCTTCCGGTTGAAGCAGACTCTGCGGACCAGTGCCGATTTCGAGGCGTCCTCCAACGGCCAGGCGTATTTCCGCACCAGCCTGCACAACTACTGGAAGCTGCGCGCGCGAGCGCAGTGGGACTTTTTGCCCGCCTGGCGGCTGGCCGGCGATTTCTTCGAGCTGAACAACAACAATCCCGATCCGCTCGTGAACCTGCGCTTCACCAGCCGGGCGGAGTCGGCCTCACTGTCGTGGTTGCCCAGAGATGGGCACAACGTCAGCATGCTGCTCGAGTACACGCGGTCGAACGTGGACTCGAATATCCTGTATCTCGATCCCGGGACGCTGGGGACCGCTCTCTCCACGTATCTGGAAAACGGGAACACCGCGACGGCCCTGATCGATCTCGCCCCAAAGGCGATACACGGTTTCGCTCCACGGGTTTCGTTCGGTGGCTCGCTGTTTACTTCGGCGGGAAGCCGGCCCACCGACTATTACCAGCCCACGGCCCGCCTCTCGGTTCCACTGGCGAAGGGCGTCCAGTGGAACTCGGAGTGGCGCTGGTACAGTCTCGCGGAGCGTCTGTACTCCTTCGAGGACTTCCGCTCCAATCAGCTCATGCTGAGCCTGAAGTACACGCGGTAGGGCGTCTTTGTCCAGTAGCGCCCACCTCAGTGCGTGGACATGTGGCCGGTTCTGGGCAACAAGGGGGCGGCCACCGAGATCCTGAACGGCCGCCGTTCCATCAGCAAGGCGCAACCCCGCAGGCTGGCTGAGTTCTTCCGCGCTCCCGTCGAGCTGTTTATCTGACTCGCGCAGTCGTAGAAGTTGCGCGCCCATGCGTAGCGGCGCAGCACGGCCAGAGTGCGCTCGGCCCGCCTCTCGATTCCACTGGCGAAGGGCGTCCGGTGGAACTCGGAGCGGCGCTGGTATAGTCTCGCGGAGCGCCTGTACGCGTTCGAGGACTTCCGCTCAAACCAGCCAATGCTGAGCCTGAAGTACACGCGGTAGGGACGTTGGGCGCGGCTGGGCTCTCCCAGGTTCGCCGCGAGCCACGCGCGTGTGCTGGTCCCCCCTGATGATCTGGTGCTGATCGTCTGGCCCCGGCGCGGCAGCATAGCAGGGTATTCTCAGAGAAGGAGCGCAGATCATGGCAAGTCTCGATTGGTCACAATGCCCCGCCGTGGAGAGCATCCCCGGCAAGCGTAGCGGCGCCTGGGTATTCCGGGACACCCGGACGCCGGTTTCGGTGGTGTTTGACAATCTGGAAGCGGGAGCGACTGTCAACGAGGTGATGGACTGGTTTCACGTCACGCGGGAACAGGTGTCGGCGGTGCTGGAATTCGCAGCGAGGAGTCTGGACGCGCCGCCTGTAGTGCAGCCCCCCGCCCAAATGGTCGATGCTCATACTCTTTGATAACGGGACCCCAGCCCCGCTTCGCTATGCCCTCAAAGGTCACGTGGCTGAGGCCGCGGGCTTTGAGCTTTTGCTGACGACCGACAAAAACATTCGGTACCAGCAAAACCTGACGGGCCGGAAAACCGCTTTTGTCGTTCTCGGAAACCAGCAATGGCCGATCCTCCGCCGGCACATTGAAAGGGTCGTTGCCGCCGTGAACGCCGCAACACCGGGCAGCTACACCGAAGTGGAAATCCCTTTCAAGTAACCCCCCGCCGTGTCTCGCGGCCTCCAGTGTTTCATAAAGGGCCTCTTCCGCGTTTCCGCAGAACTATTCATCTGATTCGGCTCGCCGAGCCGCCCTTTTGCGCTCACCCGCGTTTCGGCCCCGGCGTTGCGAACGCGGCCCATGCCTGGGATCACGGCGGACACGGCCTCGTGCGGGGCCTCTCCTTCGTTCGCACTGAAACCTCTCACCCCCGCCCGTTCCACACGACCAAACGCCAGATCGGCAATAGCCGGACCCGCTGGCGGACAGGGTCCACCGTGACCGGCGCACCCTTCTGCAGGTGAGGTTCAGCGGTCCTGATAGCACCGAGCACGGCCTCGCCGATCGCTGCCGGAAGCACGTCCTGCGAACGGACCTGAATGACGCTCGGGCGGCTCCTCTTGTGAACCGCAAGCAGCATCCCGAAATCCAGATCGTGCGTGAAGACCACATACCCGTTGGCAGCCGCAAATTCGAGAATCTCGCGGTCTGGCGCCCACGGCGGGCCGAGAGTTGACCAGTGAACTGCCGTGTACCCGTGGCCGGCCAGGAACGGAACCCGGAGCGGGCTCAGGTTCATGGAAGGAGTGGCCCGCGGCCACCAACCCCACCACCGTGCCGACGGTTACGCGCATCCCGCGCAGACAGGGCTTGCCTCTCATGACATCAGGGTCAACCATCTCCGTGCCCCCGCAGCCTCGACGCCGGAGCTCTGGAACCTTTTCGGACGGCTCGCATGTGATAGTCCAGACTTGAATCGAGCAACTGACCGGCAAGGGCGTGTTACCGCCAGTCGACGTGGCCGGAACTTCACGAAAGCAATCGGCGGGGCTCTCTCCGAGTGGGCGACAAACCGGGTGCAGTCCGGCGGGCCGGAGACTTTTGGAGAAGCGCACCGTCAGTGTTATTGGAAGAGAGCGAGGTTGATCGCGTCGGCCATCGCCTGGTATCCAGCATCATTCGGATGGAGATGATCTTCGGATGCGAAGCGGGACAAAAGTCTGCTGGGGTGGTCCGGATCGCGCAGAACCGCGTCGAAGTCGATTACACCGTCAAACTCGCCAGAGTTTTTGATCCACTTGTTAACCGCTTGCCGGGTGGCGTCCTTCGCGCCCGAGTAATAACCAGAAATATCGACGCCTTCACAGGGCGTCATGGTGGAACCGATCAGCTTGATTCCGCGGGCATGGGCACGCGCAGCTAATTGGCGATACGCGCCGATCAAATCTTCGGTGCTGCGCACATCTGTCGCATCGGCCAGCAAGAAACTGCCCAGCCTGGCGCCAGGAAAACCAAGGTCATTGATGCCTTCCAGCAGCACGATATGAGTGACGCCTGGCAGTGACAATGCGTCCCGGCCGAAACGCGCCAGGGCGCTGACTCCCAGGCTCGCTATGGGTCCGTTTGCCAACAACCGGTTGCCGGCTATACCTTCATTGACCACCGCCAGCTTTGCGCTGTTCGGCGTCTTTGCCAGTCGGCGGATTAGATCGCTCGGCCAGTTCCGGTCGGCATCGAGGGTAGACCCATCGCCATCAACAAGGGAGTCGCCGAACGCCACCACCAGGTGCTGCGATGGTTGTGCGGGAACGAGCACAGCATCGACGAGTACCAGCCTGGAAGCTTCTGTGCCACCCTGAATCTTCTCGTCATACGTATGGTCGCCTGGCGGCGAAACCACGGCCCGCTTGAGTGCAAGTGCATGCCCGGTTGGCGTGACCCGCCCGGGGAAGTACAAGCTGATGCTGAGCTCTGCTCCGTACGCCACGGGCAGGGCCACTGGATCGCTCAAGGCCGGCGCGCCCGGCGGGATTTTGATGGAGTTCCTTCCCCCAAAAGTAACGGCATGGATCGAACCCGTTTTGACGCTTTCCGGATCCTCCGGCACGGCCACCGTGACCGAACCGACAAGAACCGGTGAGGAGCCATATTCATTGGTCAGACAAATGCGAACCCGAGAGCCCCCGACGGATATGCGCACGCGTTGGCGCACCGTTTGATCCTGAAGATTCAGGA
Source organism: Bryobacteraceae bacterium (assembly GCA_049520275.1). Taxonomy (GTDB): domain Bacteria; phylum Acidobacteriota; class Terriglobia; order Bryobacterales; family Bryobacteraceae; genus CAWACP01. Next base: position 32,972 of record JBEKPY010000049.1, on the reverse strand, counting down.
TTGGCTGGTTTGGATCGGCGTCTGGCGGCTCGGGGCTGGCCGCCCAGGTGGCGACCCAGCTCTCCAGTTCGGCCGCCGCAATGAGAGGGATAAGCAAAACAGAACAGGCGAGCGCACATACGAGTGAATTGCTCATGCCAGTTACTTCATTGCCGAGAACTCGGTCGGACGCATATACACCTGGTCGACGTCGTAGCCGCCGTTTACCTTCCGAATCAGAGGTTCTGCGGCCCTAAATAAGGCAGAAACTCCGGATCGGCATGGAGCGCTTGCCAATTCGCCTCCGCTGCCTTCCGGCTTGGATGAACCACAAGGTAGACGAATGTGTCTTTCCAGGCGGGATCGTCGTTTGGCACCCAATAGCCGATCACGTTCAGATTGTACCTGGTCTGCTGCTTCGCAACGTCCCGAAAGATCGATTCGAGGGCGGGTACTTTGCCAGGCTCAGTGTGATAGATCATGAGCTCGAAGACGCGATCGGTATCCGCCTTTACTTCCGGAACGCGCGCCAGTCGGGCCGTGAACATTGCTCCGCCGGCGAAAGAAACCAGGACAATCCCCAGAAGCCTGAGTCCTTTGAATTGCCAGCGACCAGGAATGGAGTGAGCTGCGTTGACAGACATCTTTCCTCCTAACGAGGTGATTTGCGCCCGAGAGAGGCGTTCAGCCAGTGTAACTAAATGAAGTCGCTGCCACAATCGCCTGGATTCCACTGCCGCGTGACTGGCTCCTCATCACAGACGGCGATCGCGTGGTAACGTTAGCCGGCTGCAGGGCAGATCAACATCAAAACCCCGACTCAAGTCAGAGTTCGCCGCCTGTACTCGTGCCCAGTTGCGGATGCGACCCGTAGGCGTGGCCCCGAACACCAAGCCGTCGATCCTCCGGAACCCGGCGACCGCCCCCCACACATCCGCACCCCCCGCCGCGCCCCGTTGACAAAAACCCGCACCACTCAAACCCCCACATTACACAGCACTTCCGCCCCCCGCCCCCCGGATAACCCGCCCGCCCCGTGCTACCGTCGGTGCGAAATGTCCACAGACGCGCAGATCTCCCCGGACCGCGAAGATGCCCACGCCAGCACCCGCCCCCACACCTCGAAAGCCAAATCCACTTCCAGCGCCAACGCCACCAAACACGGCCTCGCCGCCGGCTCCCGCGTCCTCGATAACGAAAATCAGCAGGAGTTTGACGAATTAATCGCCGAATACCACGGCACCTTCGCCCCCGCCAACACCCACCAGCAGTTTCTCGTCGAAGAAATGGCCCAGTCCCGCTGGCGCCTCGCCCGCGTCCGTCGTCTGGAAGCCCGGCTCATCCCGGACATGGTCGCCCACCGCAACTCCGCCGATGCCGACGCCATGATGGCCGCCGCCCTGCGCAACGACACGGCCCGCGCCTTCACCACCCTGCAGCGCGACGCCACCACCCTCCAGCGAGCCGCCTTCCGCGCCCTCGATCAGCTCCTGGCGCTCCGCAGACTTGAGGCCCGTGCCGCCCGCGACGCCGCCCGACGAAACGAACCCAATTCCGGCCTCGGCCTGGACGCCCATCCGGCCACGGTCAACCCATCCCCCCGCCCGGAAGCCACTGAAAACAATCCACATTTCGCCGCGAAATCTCGGCGCCCCTCCGCCGCATCCCCCTCACCCCCGCCCGCTCCACACCATCTCCAGATGGTCCCGGTCGGCCGCATTCCGGTCGTCCCGGTACGGCGTCCCGCGCCCGTTCCAGCGCCACGCCCCGCTAACCGGCCAACTGGTCACCATGATATTGGTGATGGCGGCATCGCCCGGCTTCACATCCATCACCCACACCGCCCCGCAAGCCTCGCGAAACGAAGCCAGCACGTTCCGCGCGAACGCGGACTCCATGCCGCGGTCCAGCACCGCGTTCACCGCCACGCGGTCCGACACCGCGCGCGAATCCCGGAAGAACTCCACGGTCACCAGCTCGTCGGGTATGCCCCGGCCGAAGTACGCGTCGATGAACGTGAATCCGTACCGCTGGCCGTCCCGGTTCAGCCTGCGCACGGCGTAACGCGCCGAGAGCGCCAGGAAGCGCACCTTCGCGGGCAGCGGCCGCCGAAGAAACTCACCCTCGGCGATGCCCTTCACCACCGGGTCCACGTCCACGGCGTCAATCCGCCGCACTTGCGAGAGCGCCGCGGCATCGCGCGGAAACGTGAACCCCGCCGCGCCGATCACCAGCACCGTCTCCGCCCCGCTCTGGGCCAGCGCCTTGTCCGCCGCGCGCACATACGCGAAAGAGGTCTCGCCCGTGTCCGCGTACACACCCGAGGACCGGCTCCCGCTCATGATGAGCGTACGTTCCGCACGGCCGCTGTCGCTCTCCTCATCCACAATGCGGATGGACTGGTACGCGCTGTCGAAGGCAAACCCCTGCTGCCCCCGCGAGGCCAGCGCGTTCACCCCGACCACCGCAACCAGCACTCCGCCTGCGAAGCCCAGCGCTCGTAGCGCCCGCGGACGGCCCATGGCCATCACACACGCGCCGCCGGCCAGCAGACTGCAAACCACATAGGTAGAGTGCGCCACGCCGAGCCATGGGAACAGGCAGACCGGCGTCACGATGCCGCCCGCCACCGAACCCACCGTGGAAAAGAACAGCACCTGACCCGAGGCTTTGCCCGCCTTCCCCTCCACGTTGGTCAACTCAGCCAGCATGGGGACGGTCTGGGAAGCCAGATAGATGGGCAGCAGAAACAGCAGGGAGGCCGCCGCGCCGATAGCCAGCGGGAGGCTCAGGCCAAGGTCCAGCGCCTTCTCGATGGTGACCGCTTCCAGCGGAAACGCCACCGCGCCATACACCACGGCGGCAATCAGCAGGTTGCGCGTCAGCGCGGTGCGCGTGCGCGCCTTGTCCCAGCGAGCCGAGAGAGCGCCGCCGCGCCAGTAACCCGCGCTCAACGCCAGCAGCACCACGCCCAGCATGACGCCCGTCAGAGTGATGCTGGAGCCGACAATGGGGATGGCCAGGCGAATGGCGATCACCTCCACCGCCAGCGTGGAGAAGCCCTCGATGAGCGCCACCGTCCATGGCAACAGGAACACACTGCGAGCGGAGGACCCGGATGTCTGCACATTCACATTGTCTGGCATACAATAACCCTTCATGGCTTCAAGGACCTTTCCACTCATCACCGCGCTCGGGTTGGCGGCTGGCATCGCCGCCGCCCAGGCGCCCTCCGTCGAGAGCGTCGCTCTCCGGAAGCTCTGCGACGACTACACCGAGTTCGGCTATCGCGCCGATCCCACGCGAGCGACGGCGGTCGGCCGCACCGAATACAATGACCGCTGGTCCGATCTCTCGCCGGCCGCCATCGAGGCGCGCGAGTTCGATATCTCCGGGTTTGCGCAGCGCCTCCACGCCATCCCGGCCAGCGGGCTCTCCGGCGAGGACTCAATCACCGCCCGCATGCTCGACCGCGAGCTTGCCCAGGCCGTGGAAAGAGACCGGCTCAATCATCGTCTGCTCGCGGTGGGCCAGTTGTTCGGCCTGCACAACCAGATCCAGCAGGCCTTCGATCACATGCCCGCGCGCACCGAGCATGACTACCAGAACCTCATCGCGCGCCTGAACGCGCTTCCCGTCCTCGTCAACCAGCAGATCGCGCTGCTCGACGAAGGCGCCGCGGAGGGACTCACCCAGCCCCGCGTGGTTGTTGACCGGGTGGTGGAACAGCTCGACCTGCAACGCGCGCCCGATGCCGCCCACGCCGCCGCGCTGGCCGCCTTTCGCCGCTTTCCCGATTCGTTCCCCGCCGAGCTGCGCCAGCGCCTCACCGCCGCGGCCACCCAGGCCTACGAACACTCGTTTCAGCCGGCGTGGAAGCAGTATCGCGACTACCTGGCCGGGCCGTATGCGCAGAAGGCCCGCCCGGGCATCGGCATCGGCAGCGTGCCGCACGGCCGCGAGATCTACCGCTTCCAGATCCGCACTCTGACCACCACGGACATGACGCCCGAGGAGATCCACCGCCTGGGAGAGCAGGAACTCGCCCGGCTCGAAGGTGAAATGCTGGCGGTCGCGCGGGAAACCGGGTTCCGGGGTTCGCTGGCCGAGTTCGAGGAGAAGCTGCGGACCGATCCGCGCCAGCACTTCCAGAGCAAGGAGGAGATGCTCGTCGACGCGCGCAACACCGTCAAGCTCGTCGAGCCCGAACTCCCCCGCTTGTTCGAGAACATCCCGTGGCTGCTTTTCGGCGTCCGCGCCATTCCTCCGGACAACGAGGCGAGCATGGCCACGCATGCCGAGCCGCCGCCGCTGGACCGCAGCCGTCCCGGCTGGTTCGACCTCAACACCTGGCGTCCGCGGCAGCAGACCCGCTGCGACAAGGAAGCCCTGGCGCTGCACGAGGCGATACCCGGTCATCTGTTGCAGGGCGCCTATGCGCAGGCCGCCGGCGACCTGCCGACGTACCGGAAAACCGCGTGGTATCCCGCTTACGGCGAGGGTTGGGCGCTATACGCGGAATCGCTGGGCGGCGAGCTCGGGCTCTACCGCGATCCTTACAGCCGCTTCGGCCAGCTCGCCTCCGAGCGCTTTCGGGCGGTGCGCCTGGTGGTGGACACGGGAATCCACGCCATGGGTTGGAGCCGCGAGCAGGCCATGCAGTTTTTCAAGGAGCATGCGCCGGAAGAGTCGGCCGCCGAGGTAGACCGCTACATCTCCTGGCCGGCCCAGGCGCTCGCCTATAAGATCGGACAGCTTCGCATTCTGCAGCTTCGCAAGCTTGCCCAGGACAGCCTGGGCCCGAAGTTCGACATTCGCGAATTCCACTACGCGGTGCTGCGGCACGGTGCGCTGCCGCTGGACGCTCTGGACGAGCAGGTCCGCCAGTATATAGCGGAAAAACGGTAATCGCGATTTCGCGGCGTGGAATTCCGTCAGGCCAGCGTCAGGTACAGCGCAGTGACCGATGCCGGCGGAAAACGGTGCATCAGACGCCCCCCCATCGCCGTCACGCTCACCGCATCGGGATGCACCACATCGGGATGCTGGAAGTCGTTGTGCGCGTGCAGATCCGTGTTTGTCAGGACCTGGCCATTCCCGGCCGCGACCGAGGCGCCGCGCACGACGATCTCCGCTTCCAGCGCGCGGCTGGGATGCGGATTCACCACGGTCAGGGTCACGTTCTTTTCCCGGACCGACGCGGATCCACTCAGCCCCCACAGCGTCGCGGGTTTGCCGTTGCGATCGTAGCTCACCGGCGGCGCGGCGAACTCGGTACGGATCGACTGTGCGCCCATATGGGCCATGTACATCTTGAAAACGTGATACACGGGCGTCAGCGCGAACTTGTCCTCGCTCGCCAGCATCAGCGAGTGCAGACAGTTGATGAGCTGCGCCGCGTTGGCCATGGCCACCTTGTCGGCGTGCCGGTGGAAAATGTCCAGCGTCAATCCCGAGAGAAGCGCGTCCCGCAGCGTGAGCATCTGCGACAGAGTGTACTTCGGAGCGATCCCGGAACCCGGGCGATACCAGGCGCCCCATTCGTCGACGATCAGCTTGATGTGGTGATGGGGATCCGACTCCTCCATCACCGCCCAGTGGTCGCGGATCAGCGCGTCCATCACGCTGCCCTGAGCCAGCAGTTCATACCATTCCAACTCGTCGAATTTGAGAGCGTCTCTCTTGCCGAGGTTCCAGTCCGTCGTGCGGCCGGCGCTGAGATTCCACGTGTAGTAGTGAAGCGACAACCCGTACACGTCGAGTATCTCTCGCTTGTCCGCCAGCGCGCGCAGCAGGCGGCGCGTCCAGTCCACTTCGCGATCGTTGGGGCCGGATGCGATGAGGTCCAGCGGATGCCCGTACCGGGGCACCCATGCCGTGAAGCGGCGAAACTCGGAGGCGTACTCTTCCGGCGTGAAATTTCCGCCGCAGCCCCACGATTCATTTCCAACGCCCCAATAACGCACGTCGTAAGGCTCCGGGTGACCCTGCGCCACCCGCTCCTTCGCTCCCTGGGTGCCGCTGCCTTCCGGTGAATTGCAATACTCCACCCACTGGTTGAAATTCCAGGCGGGCAGACCGCGGAGGTTCGCCGCCAGATACGGCCTGGCCCCGGTCAGCGTGCAGAAACGCAGGAATTCCTGGGTGCCGAAAGCGTTGCTATCCGTTCCGCCCCAGAAATTCGTGCGCGGCTTGCGCTCGGTTTCGGCGCCGATTCCGTCGCGCCAGTTATAGCTGTCGGCAAAGCAGCCGCCCGGCCAGCGCACCACAGGCGCACGGATCGCCTTCAGCGCATCGATCACGGCTCGGCGGATCCCGCCCTCGTTGGGAACCTTCGAATCCGCTCCCACCCAGACACCGTCGTAGATGACGCCGCCAAGATGCTCGATGAAGTGCCCGTAGATCTCCGGTGCGATGGCGCCGATTGGCTCATCCGGCAGGATCTCGATGTGTGCGGCCGACTGGCCGGAAGTCGTCTGGGATCGCGCCGCGATCCCGGCTGCGGCCAGTCCACAGGCTGCCAGCCCTTTGAAGAATTCTCGTCGATCCGACAACATGGCCGTCTCCCTCAGCTAAGTTTCAGGCGCAGAATGGTCAGCGAGTGTTTCGGGAACGTGTAGGTGAACCCGTTGTGGTCGAGGTCCACTTTCACATTTCGCGTAACCGGACGCACCTTGCGGTCGTCCGCGAACGAGTCGGCCGCTTTCAGATCGGAGTTATTCATCTCCCACACACCCACGTCGGAGGAGATCTGGCCCTCCACGTTGTCGATGCGCGCGGCGATATCCGACCCGGGGTTGCGGTTGAGCACATTCACGAACACCTGGCGGGTTTTCGGATCGTACGTGGTGGAGACGTCCAGGTACCCCACCGGGCGGCCGTTGTATTCGTAGGTGGGCGATTTCGCCAGCACGTCGAGTGAAACATTGCCGCGCTGCTTCCCGTATTCGAGCAGCGGCCAGTAGATGGTCTGCAGGAACATGCCGTCCCTGCTGGCGACAATGGGCGCGATGACGTTGACGAGCTGCGCGAGATTGGCCAGCTTCACCACGTCGGCGCGGCGGAAAAAGGAATTCAGGAACATACCGGTGGCCAGCGCATCTTCGAAGTTGTAGCGCTCCTCCAGGCCTTTTCGCCCGATCTCGAACTCCGTCCTGCCGAGCGTTCTGTACCAGACGTTCCATTCGTCGAAAGCGATGTAGATTGGCCGCGGCGTGGTCTGGGTGGCTTGCGCAGCCTTGATGAGGCCGTCCACGATGGCGATGCGCTCATCGATGTTGGAGCCCTCGGCAAGGAACTTCTCCAGGTTGTCTTCGGGGTTCCCGATGTAGGTGTGCAGCGAAATGTAATCGATGTCGTTTTTCAGGTAATCGAGAACGGTTCGGTTCCAGCCAATCCAGTCGTAGCCTGGGCGGAAGTTGGAAGAGCCGCTGGCGATGAGCTGGATGGAGTCGTCGGCTCGGCGCATAGCCTTGGCCGCCTCCAGCGCAAACTTGGCATAGTCTTCAGCGGTGCGATGACCGAGCTGCCATGGGCCGTCGATCTCGTTGCCCAGTCCCCAGATCTTCACGTTGTACGGCTGGTCATGCCCGTTGGCCCGCCGCATGTCGGCGTAGGCCGTGTGGGCGGGCTCGTTCGCGTACTCCACCCAGTGACGCGCCTCGTCGATGCTTCCGAGACCGGCATTAATGCACAGATACGGCTCCGCATGCACCCGCTCGCAATACTTCAGAAACTCGTCCGTTCCGAAGCGGTTGGATTCGATGGCGCCCCAGGCGTCGTCGCGCCGGATGGGACGCTTGTCTTTCGGGCCGATCCCGTCCTCCCAGTGATACCCGGACACGAAGTTGCCGCCTGGCCAGCGCAGCAGGGTGACATTGAGGTCTCGAACGGCGCTCATCACGTCTTTGCGGAAACCATCGGCATCCGACAGTGGACTGCCTTCCTCATAGATGCCGCCGTAGACGCAGCGGCCAAGGTGTTCTGTGAAGTTGCCGAAAAGGTGAGGGTCTACCTCACCTACGATACGATCCGTATCGATCTTGATGCGGGCCTGCGGCTGCTGTGCTGCTGCGGCAACAACGGCCGCCCCCAGGAACAGAGCTACGCGGGCACTTCGCTTCGTGGCGATCATGTATCGGGCCTCCCGGCGGTTATCTGCAAACGCTTTCAGAAGAATCGTATGTCACCGCACCCGCCGGAGTCAAGCTGTCTGTACTTCCGGCTCTGCAAGCGAGTACACTCCTGGTTGACTTCGGCGACCCTGGTGATATATAAATCCGATCTGAGGAGCGTGTAAGCGTTTGACCTTTTCCCCTGCACGGCGCGCTGGGACGGCCTGTCTCCTGGCAGTGGTTGCGATCTCCGTTTCGGTCCCCTCCGGGCAGCCGCGGGGTGCCGTTGAGCCGGGCGTCGACACCAGCGTCAGCTTCAAGCTTATCGCCAACCGAAGCGATCTTGCTCTGGGGGTCCAGTCTGGCTCCCACACCACGGGAGCGAAGGCAATCGCGAAGAAAGACGGGAACGGTGAGGATCTGCTGTGGCGCCTCCTGCCGGCGGAAAACAAGCTGTACAAGGTTGTGAACATTCACACCGGCGCTCTGCTGGGCATCGCCGATTCGTCGCCCAAGGTAGGCGCGCTGGTGGTTCAGCGGGCCGACACTGGCTCTGCCGGCAACGTCTGGGAGATCGCCGAAGCCGGCGGAGGCTATTACAAAATAGCGAACAGCGCCACCGGCTTGACGCTCGGTCTCGCCGGCCGCTCCGCGCGGGCTGGCGCCTCAGCCATCCTCGCCGCCGGCCAGCTCTGGAAGCTGATTCCCTCCGGCGCTGCCTACCCGGCGCCGATGGCGCTCACCGGCGATCTTACCGTTCATGACCCATCCATGATCAGGACGGCCGATGGGACCTGGTATCTGTTCGGCACGCACGGCGGAATACGCATAAGCTCTTCGGTGGACCGTGTCCATTTCACTACTGCGGGGCAGGCGCTGTCCCCCATCCCCTCGTGGGTTTCGGCGTACAACCGGGGCGATCTGTGGGCGCCGGACGTCTCTGGCCGCGGCGGCAGGTACTGGCTCTACTATGCGGCCTCGCGCTTCGGAGTCAACACATCGGCGATTGGACTGGCCACCAGCCAAACCGGTGCGCCGGGTAGCTGGTCCGACCAGGGGATCGTCTACAGCTCGCAGGCCAGCGACAACTACAATGCCATAGATCCCGGCCTGCTGGAGGATGCGGCAGGCAAGTGGTGGCTCTCCTTCGGCTCCTTCTGGGGCGGGATTATGTTGATCGAGGTCGATCCCGCGAACGGAAAACAGGCCTCGTGGAACCAGACGCGCTATCCGCTGGCGCGACGCCCGGAATCCCCGGCCATCGAGGGCGCCTGCATATATCTTCATGACAAGCGCTACTATCTGTTCGCTTCCTTCGATCGGTGCTGCCGCGGAGTCAATAGCACGTACCACATCGTGGTAGGACGTTCCACTCGCGTTACTGGTCCCTACTATGACCCCAGTGGGATTGCCATGTCTCAGGGTGGCGGCGCCATTGTCCTGAGTTCGCACGGCAACGTGGTTGGGCCGGGTGGCCAGGTGGTCTTTCGCGATGGCGATGAGGAGCTTCTCGTTTATCACTACTATGACGGCGCCAACAAGGGGAGACCCACGCTGGGGATGAATCGAATTCGCTGGGACTCCTCGGGCTGGCCGCGCATGCAATGATCGCCCCGGCGCAGGCGTTCGCACACACGCCGGAACACGGAACAGTGCACGATAGAATGATGCAGTACTCGCCGCGAACAGTGTCGCCCGCCGGCGGAAACAGGAACGGATGACTTTTCGAACAGCTTGTCTTTCGGCGGCCGTGGCGCTTGCGGCGTGCGGGCTTCTGGCCTGGCGTGCGGCCGGCGCGGCCCAGACCCAGCAACCCGCGGACGCGCACTCGGCGCAGGCCGCCCACCAGAGCGAATCGGGCGGAATGGCTTCCGGGGGCGCTCACGCCGCCGTGCTCGACTCGGAGAATCGGCCCATAACGGCGGGCGGCTTTGTGGATAGCGGCCCCATCGTGTTCCAGGACATTTCGGAGAAGTCCGGACTGTCGCGATGGCGCCATTCCATGGGTGGCACGCCCGAAAAGGTCTTCATCATTGAGGAAAACGGCTCCGGTGTGGGCCTGCTCGATTACGACAATGACGGGTGGCTGGACATTTACCTGGTAAACGGTTCTACCTACGACGCCGTCAACGGCAAGGCGTCGCCGCCGCGCGCGGCGCTCTTCCATAACAATCGCGACGGAACGTTCACCGACGTCGCGGAAAAGGCCGGCGTCACCAACGATCGCTGGGGTTTCGGTGTGGCCGTGGGCGATTACGATAACGACGGCTGGCCGGACCTCTTCGTATCGAACTTCGGAAAGAACCGCCTGTATCACAACAACCGCGACGGAACATTCACCGACGTTGCCCAGAAGGCCGGCGTCACCCTGGGCAACTGGTCGGATGGCCCCACGTGGGGCGACTACGACGGCGACGGACGCCTGGATCTCTTCGTGCCGGGCTACATTCACTACGATCTCGCGCATCCGCCTATTGCCGGCACGGAAGCCACCGGTTTCAAGTACTGCGTGTTCCGCGGCATCAACATAATGTGCGGCCCGCGGGGGCTGAAGGGCGAGCCGGATCATCTCTTCCACAACAACGGGGACGGAACATTCACGGACGTTAGCGAGAAAGCGGGCGTGGCCGACAAAGACGGCCATTACGGCATCAGCAGCCTGTTCGTGGACGTCAACAACGACGGCAAACCCGATCTGCTGGTGACCAACGATTCGACGTCGAATTACCTCTACCTGAACAAAGGCGATGGCACCTTCGAGGACGCCAGTTACGTTTCCGGCTTTGCGTTCGATGAAAACGGCCACGAAAAGGCGAACATGGGCCTGGCGATTGGAGACTATCGCAATAATGGTCTGCTGGATATCTATGTAACTGCCTTCTCGGACGATTACAACCCGCTGTACCGCAACGACGGCGACGCCAACTTCAGCGAGATCAGCTACCAGATGGGGATCGCGGAAGTCACCATCCCTTTTCTGGGCTGGGGCGACGGTTTTCTGGATTTTGACAACGACGGCTGGAAAGACATATTTGTCGGCAACGGTCACGTCTACCCGTTCGTGGACAAGAGCGACTGGGGCACCACTTACGCACAGCGGCCTCTGCTGTTCCACAATCTCAAGGGCCAGAAATTCGAATTGATGCCCGCGGTGAAAGGCACGGCGCTCGCCGGGCTGTATGTCAGCCGCGGAGTTGGGTTCGGCGATCTGTTCAACGACGGCAAAATCGATGTGGTAATTAACCAGATTGACCGGCCGGCCGTGTTGTTGCGCAACGTCAGCGCCGACAAGAACCACTGGGTGGGGCTGAAACTGATTGGCGGGCCTGGCAGTCCGCGCGATGCCATCGGCGCCGCCGTCTACCTGAAGGCCGCCGGCATGCGCCAGCGTGGCGACGTGCTGAGCGGCGGCGGCTATGCTTCTTCAAATGACCAGCGCGTCCACTTTGGCCTGGCCGGCAGCACAACGGTAGACGATGTGGAAATCCATTGGCCGAGCGGCCACGTTGAGCACGTCAGGCTCCCGTCGGTCGATCGTTTCTACGCAATTGAGGAGGGCAAGGGCGTCGTCCCCAGCGTGTATGACCGCCCGGCTACCGCTTGCTGCTCGAAGACGCTACCAGACCCGCCTGCTCGTCCACGGTAATGAAGCGGTCCGCTGCCAGGTTGGACAGCTTCTGAACCGTGCCACCGGACCAGCGAATCTCGATCTCGTTCACGGTGGCGTCCGGACCGAGCCCGAAATGCACGCGCTTGTCGCTGGAGGAGCAGTAGCTGCTGGCCGTGGTGACGTACTGCCACTGCGGGCCGTGCGCGGTCTCGATCCTGACCGTCGATCCGATGCCGTCGCGGTTGCTTCTGTGGCCCACCAGCGTGATTGTCAGCCAATGGTTCTTTGTCTCGGTTTCGTTGTGCAGGATGTGGGCCGGCCCGCCTTCGGTGCTGATCACCAGGTCCGTCCGTCCGTCGTTGTCGATGTCGCCCACCGCCAGACCGCGAGCCACCCATCGCTCCTTGAAGACATCGCCCGAAGCCTTCGATACATCCACGAAACCGTGCCCGGTGTTGCGCGCCAGCAACGGTCCCTCTTTGTACTTCAGGCCCGGGCTGCTGGTTTCGATTGTGTCCATGACGTGGGATTGCACTACGAACAAGTCCTTCCAGCCGTCGTTGTCGTAGTCGAAGAAATGCAGTCCCCAGCCGGAGTGGAACATGGTCATGGAGCCAATACCCGAGGTGTAACTTGCGTATGCGAAGGAGCCGTCTTTTGAATTCGTATAGAGCGCGTATTTTTGGTTGGCGAGAGTGCCAATTACCGCGTCCGGCCACCCGTCGTTGTTAAAATCGGCAAAATCGACACCCATTCCCGAGTAAGTTCCGCCATCGCCGTCCACCGCGATTTCGCTTTCCAGCGCCACTTCCTCGAATGTCCCGTTCCGCTTATTGTGGAAGAGGAACTCCTGCATGGCGTCGTTGGAGATAAAGATGTCCGGGTATCCGTCGCGGTCGTAGTCGGTGATGGCCACCCCCAAACCCTTCCCGGGCATGGTCAGGCCCGCCTGCTGAGAGACCTCCTTGAAATGGTGTCCGTCTTCGTTGTGATAGAGCAGTACCGTCTCGGGTTTGAAGATGTCCGGATGGCAGTAGGCGCGGTGGCCCTCCAGATGCTCGCCGCACCAGATATCCGAAAAGTCCCACTTCATATAGCGCGCCACCACCAGATCCAGCTTGCCGTCGTTGTCGTAATCCACCCAGGCTGCGCTGGTTGACCACCCGCCACCGGCGACTCCGGCTTCGTCGGTCACATCGGTGAACGTGCCATCGCCGTTGTTGTGGTAAAGAGTGTTGCGCCCGTAGGCAGTGACGTAGAGGTCCTCATAGCCATCGTTGTCGTAGTCGCCGACGGCCACCCCCATGCCGTATCCTGTGCCCGCAACTCCCGCCCGTTCCGTCACATCTTCGAACGTGCCGTCTTTCTTCTGGTGATACAGACGATTCCAGTACTCGGGGCCGGTCTTTTGCGGAATGGTTCCCGGCGGCGTCGGATCGGTGATACGCGCGCCATTCACGAGATAGATGTCGAGCAGGCCATCGTTGTCGTAGTCCAGCACGGCGACTCCGGAGCCCATGGTCTCCAGCAGATACTTCTTCGATGTGGGATCCGCCCGGTGAAGGAAGTTGATGCCAACGGCTTTGGCGATGTCCACGAACTTGCCCGGCGGACCGCTCTCGTCCTTCTGGGCCAGTCCGATGAAGGCGGCAATCAGGGTTACGGCAATCACGACTATGATTCGGGCTGTCTTAGTCATCCGATGTGGTTTCAGTTACTGCCGGTCTGGCGCAAGATGCGCCATCGGCGCGTCGTGCTTCTGCAGGTCTGTGGCGATCCGGAACTCGCGCTCGGCCTCTTCTTTGTTGCCGAGTTTCTTCAACGTGAGTGCGTAGTAATAGTGCGCTTTGTAATACGAGGGCGCAAGGGTGGCGGCCTTCGCCAGGGTGGTGCGCGCTTCCGCCAGGTTCCCCGCTCGGAACTCGATCAGGCCGATCTCGGTAAGGGCGCCCGCATGGCGCGGATCCCGTTCCAGCACCTTCTGAAACTCTTCCTTCGCCTGGTCGCGTTTGTCCTGCTGCAGAGAAATCTCACCGAGCTGGAACCCAGACTCGGTCTGCAGCGGCTGAATCGCCAGCGATTTCTCGAAGGCCGCGCGGGCTTCTTCCACTTTCTGCTCGGCGACAAGGATGAAGCCGAGGCCGTACTGCGCCGAGGCGTCATTCGGCCTTGCCGCGAGGTATTTCCTCATCTGTTCCTCGGCCGGTTGATTCTTGCTCTGCCCGAGGTATGCGCGAGCAAGTGCGTAGGTGGCGCGCGGGAAGTCCGGGCGTATGCTCAAAGCCTCCAACAGGTACTTCTCGCCGTCGGCCCACAGGCCGTTGTCCATGGCGGCAAGGGCCGTGTCCACCAGCAGGTCGGGGTCCCGCGGCATGATCTTGTGCGCGCGGAGCAGCAGCGCCAGCGCCCGCTCCTTGTCCCCGGATCGCGCCGCCTCGCTGCCCGCCGATCGTGCAATCTCTCGCAGAAGGGCCGTGGCCCCCTCGTCGTCCGGCGTAATCTTCAGCGCCTTGTCGAGTTCCGCAATGGCGTCTTCGGCCCGCGTGCCGCCGTAGAGCCTGGCAAGGTTGATATGAGGTCCCGGCAGATGCGGGCCCGCTTTGATCGCTTGCTGAAACAGCTCTTCCGCCTGCGTCGTCAACCCCTGTTGCGCCCGCACCACGCCAAGCAGATTCAGGGCGATGGGATCGGCGGGGGATTTGCCGATGAGCGGCTTCAGCGCCGCCTCCGCGCCCGGCAGATCGCCGGCGCCGATCAGCTTCGCAGCCTCCTGTAGCGCGGCAACTCGCGACGATTGCTCCTGCGCCGGTTCCGCCGCCCTGGCCAGGCACGCCAGCGCCAGCACCACGACAGCGAGCGACGGGCGCGCGACATGGACACGCGGCGACAGCCGCGTCCTTACCGGGTATCGCAAAAACGAGGCTGTCGCCGCGTGTACGTGAGGTCTGCTCATATCGACAGGGCCATATCAGTAGGGCAGGGCGGAATGCGTGCCCAGCAGCGCCTTGCTCCGGGCGAACTCCTGTTTTGCTTCCTCGTCCCGGCCCAGACGCTTCAGCACGCGGCCGAGCTGATAGTGCAGCACTCCGCTATCCGGTTTCAGGGCGATGGCCGCGCGAAACGCTTCTTCGGCTTCCGCCAGCCGGTTTTCGCCGAGCAATGCCCGTCCACGTAGTTGCTCCAGCCGGTCGGCTTTCGGATCGATTTGCCGCGCCGCATTCAACAGGTCCAGGGCCTCCGGAATACGGTTGTGGTCGATCAGCAGTTCGCCGAGATTGATATACGGCTGCTCGCTCCTCCTGCCGCCCTCTTCGCCCATCTGAATGGCGCGCCGATAAGCCTGTTCGGCGAGGTCGAGTTTGTTCTGAGCCGCCAGGGCCAGACCAAGGTTGTTCTCCGCTTTGGCGAAAAGCGGATTCAGCGCAATCGCTTTCTGAAAGGCCGCGATCGCTTTTTCGAACCAGTTCTGCGAATAGTAGGCGCGACCCAGGTAGTACACGGCCTCGGCGTCTTTTGGGTCCTCCTGGACGGACCGCTCCAGCCATTTGATGGCGTCGGGATAATCGTTGAGCAGAACGTAGTCGAGGCCGACGATCTTGAAGTCGTCGGGCACGGGCCTTTGCAGGCTTGCCGCGGCCGTGTAGATGGCCAGAGATTGCGCGGGCTGATTCTCCCGGAACAGGACGTAGCCGAGCAGGAACTTAGCATCGGCCGCATCGGCATGAGCGCCTATATACTGCTGCAGAGATTCCTCGGCGTCGCGGTAACGTTCCAGGTGAATGAGCGCCTTTCCGCGTATCAGCAATGCATCCTGAAAACCGTGCGCCTGAGTCTGGGCGGCCATCATCGCGTCGGCGGCTTCCGCATAGTTGCCCGCACGGAATGCTTCGACGCCCCTCTGATAAGCCACCGTCGCCTGCTCTTCGCCGCGACACCCCTGCGCTGCGACGAACGCCAGACTCGCGATGAATAACGCTCGAGATTTCATGAGCGGCAAAGTTTTGGAGGAACCCGAAAGCCAGTATATCGCGCCCTTCAGCACACAGGCCCGGGGACGATCGTTATGATCGGCCCCCGGGCCTGCCGTCCGCTCAGGAATCGATGATCCGGTCCTCAGAACAGAAGTTTCAACTGCAACTGCAGCCTCCGCGGGGTCTCGAGGGTTGCGTTCGTGTTGATGATGCCGAAGGCGTTGAAGCTCGCGTCGTTGGCGTTGGTATCGCCGGGTCTGTCGAAAACGTGCCGGTTAAAGGCGTTGATGGCGCTTACCTTGAACTCCAGGTTCACGTTCTCTTTTATAGGAATGTGCTTCAGAAGGTTGAAGTCTTCGTTGTCGAAGTCCTTCATTCGTATGTTCCCGAGAGTGCGCGCCATGTCGCCGAACTGGTATGCGCCGCCGGCCTGGATGCGTGCCGGAGCGTTCGGATCCAGGAACGCGGCGGGATTGAACATAGAGCACGGATTGACGGCGGCCGTAATGCACGGTGCGTTGTTCAGGTAGTTCTGGCTGTAGATGTCCTGGCCAGGGACGTAGTCGAAGCGGATGCAGCCTGCAAAAGCGGGCACGCCCGTCGCGCAGCGGAACGAAAGCGGCTGGCCGCTCTGGTAGCGTTGGATGCCGCTGACTTCCCACCCGCCGACCACCGCGTTAACCGCGTTGCCTTTGTCCAGAAACTTCTTGCCCTTTCCAAGCGGAAGCTCGTAGACATAGCTGATTACGAACGTCTGTGGAACGTCCTGGTTGCTGTAGGTCTTCTCTCCGTTCAGGTTGAACGGGTTTTGTGCGCTGCCGCCTCCGTGCAGAGTGGCGAAGTACGGCAACGCGTCATCGGCGTCGGTGAGCGTCTTGGACCAGGTGTAAGAGGCCATCAGGTTGAGGCCGCTATGGAACCGGCGCTGCAGAGAAACCTCCAGTGCGTTGAAGGTGGATTGCCCCAGGTTCTCCAATTGCCCATCGGTGTTGAAGCCGAAGTACTGCGGATATGGCACCAGAGCCTGGGCGACGGAAAAGTTCGTGGGGAAACTCGCATAGGGCAGCTTGATGCCGGCTGCTGCCGCCTGCGGAGAAGTGACCGAGTCGCTGAGCGTCGAACCCAGCCCGAAGCTGCTCGGGTTCAGCGAGTTCACCGCATCGTAATTGCTGTGCAGGTGGGTGCCGTGCGACCCGACATAGGCGACATCGAGGATCAGGTCGGCCGCGAGCTGACGCTGGATTTCGATGTTCCAGTTGTTCACCATGGCCGGGCGGCCGTACGAGGGATCGAGGTACGTCGGCCCCGTATAATTCTCCTGCGACGGATTCAGATTCGGCGCAGGCGTGAACGCCGGGAATCCCGAACTCAGGTTGAATGCCGGGCTGAAGCCATTCGGGCTGCTGAAGCCCGGTTGCGCCACGAAACCCGTGAGGCCCTCCCCGCCGAAGTCGGCATAAGTCAGTGCGCCGTAGTAGATGGCGAATCCGCCGCGGACCACGGTCTTGCCGCCAAGCTTGTCCGGCGCCCATGCGAAGCCGAACCGCGGGCCCCAGTCCTTATACCAGGTCTTGGCCCACCCCTCGTCAACGTTACCGTTTCGGCCCGTGCCGTCTCCGGCAAACACCAGCGCTCCGGGGATGCCGTCGGCGCCGGGATTCGGCGTGGTCAGGCTGAGATCGGAGATGTCGCCGTTGCGTTCGTGGCGAGGCACATCCACGTCCCAGCGCAACCCGAGGTTCAACGTGAGTGTCTTGGTGACCTTGTAGCTGTCCTGGAAGAACGCGGCCATGTAGTTGCTAAGAAACATGGGCTGGCCCGCGTACTCCCACACGTTCGCGTTATCCACCAGGCCCAGCTCCATACTGGCTATTCCGTTCCCACTCTGGCCGTTGGACAGAATGGTCCCGGCCGTCTCCGCACGAGCGAAGTTGAAGGTGCCGGATTCGTTCTGAGCGTTCAGCGGATCGTACTTCGTGAAGCGCTGCTCGTAGCCGAATTTCATGCTGTGCTTGCCCTTGACCCAGGACATCGTGTCCGTCACGCCATAGTGATTGTCAATGGTGTCGCCGTCCACGCTGTCGCCCAACTGCGAGATCACACCCTCGCCCGGTCCGATTTGCGGAAACATCGGTCCGTTGGTGCCAGTTATGCCCAGCACCGAGTCCCAATCCTTGCCGAGATAGGCGTTCTTCACCACGTTTCCGCTGTTCGTGCGGTCGGTGGATACCAGCAGGTGATTCAGCAGCGTGGGACTGATGATGAAATCGTATCCCGTGCGCGTATAGTGCGTGAAGAAGTCCTGAGCCCGCCCGGTGCCAACCACATTGTCGAAGTACGGGTTCACCGACGTCCGGTCGTTGTCGCGCGACGCGTAGGTGAAGAACAGCTTCTGCCGGTCGCTCAGGTTCTGGTCGCCGTGGATGCTCATGGAAGTGGCCAGAGTTGGCTCGCTCCACGGCAGCGTGTAGTTGTTGGTCGCGTTGCTGTTGGTCGGGTCGGGGTAGTAAGACAGAATCTTCTGCGCGATAGGCGAGATCATCTGGGACGGGATCTTGTTCCCCGCGAACGCGGTCCGGCACTGCACGCCGTTCACCGTCTGGGTCGTGGTGGGGTCGAAAACCTCGCCCACGTAGATATTCGAACCGTCACAGGGGTTGGTGCCCAGCACCGTGTTGGTCAGTTGCGCCGAGAAGTCGCCGTCCTTTTCCGCCGCCGTGGGAACGGTGCTGGTGGTGACGCCGCCCTGATTCTGCCGGTACTGCTCCCAGGAGAACATGAAGAACGTCTTGTTCTTTCCGTTGTAGAGTTTCGGAATCCACACCGGACCCCCAAAGGTCAAACCGTAGTCGTTCTGCTTGTCGAGGGCGCCCGCCGCGCGCGAGACATTATTCTGGTTGTCATACCACGTGTTCGCATCGAGGTCGGTATTGCGGAAGATGTCGTATGCGCTCCCGTGGTAAGTGTTCGTACCGGACTTCATGGCGAAACTCTCAATGCCGCCGGTGGTCCGTCCGAACTCGGCCGTTGGTATGGATGTGATGATACGGTACTCGCTGATGGCATCCACCGAAGGCGCGGTTTCGTCGAAGGACGAGCCGTTCTCCGATCGCGTCGTCATGGCGCCGTCCAGAAGCACTTCCGTGCCATAGGCCTGGCCGCCGGTGATCTTGGATTCGAAGGTGCCTCCATTGGTGCCATTGAGGGCGGAGCCCGCCGTGCCGGGTCCAATTGTGCCCGGCGTGAGAAAGACGAATGCTTCGGGCGAGCGCATGTACTGGACGGCGCTGCCCAGAGCCAGCGGCAGGTCGAGCACCTGCTTGTTGGTCACGTTCTTGCCCATGTCGGAAGTGTCGGTTTCCACGGTGGGAGCGCTGCCTTCCACGGTGACCGTTTCCGAGAGCTGTCCTGGCTGAAGCACGACATTCAACGAAGTCGTCGCATTGATCTCCACGACGACGCCGCTGGCTTGCCATTTCTTGAACCCCGAGAACTCGGCGCTGATATCGTAAGTGCCGATCCTTACGTTGGGGAATATATAGTTGCCGGCACTGCTCGATATCGTGTTGTAGATGGTTCCCGAGGCGGTTTCCTTAGCGGTGATCTTCGCGTCCGGGACAATGGCTCCGGACGTGTCTGTCACCAGGCCGGCTATGGCGCCCTGGTTGGATTGTGCGAATAGCCCTCCCGCCAGTAGTGTCGCGAGCAGAATCGCCAATGCAACATAGCTCCCCTGGCCGCGAATGTACTGCAGGTATTTGTGTCTGCAACGTAGCTTGTGTTTGGACGTCATCGTGTACCTGTTCCTTATGGTCCTTGTTTTTCCTGTACGGACTTCTTCAACTTGTCTTCCAGCTTGTGACCTTGCTCCGCATCGGCCTGCTGCTTCAGGCGGACAAACGAATCCAGCGCTGCGCGGGATTCTTCCGGCCGGTGCAGCCGCCGATACAACTGTGCCAATTGGTAGTAAGACTGGCGGACCATATCCGGGTCCGCCCGCTGCGGTTCGGCGACCACCGCGGCAAAACTCTGCGCCGCCGCATCGTTGTGACCGAGCTGGGTCTGCGCGCGGCCGAGCTGATAATGCGCCTCGACGGATCGCGGCGCCTTGTGCACAACCTTCGTTAGCAGCTCCTCCGCATCCCCGGGCTTGGAGCGCTCGATGCAAACCACCGCGAGGTCGTACATAACCGCCGAGTTGTGCGGATCTGCCTGCAGTTCCTTCCGATATTCCGCCTCGGCTGCTTCCAGATTGTTCTGCTTGTCGTAGATTTCCCCGAGTTGCTGGTGCAGTCCGGGCTCCTCTGGCCGCAGCTTGATGGCCGCCTGGCACTCCTTGACCGCGTCGTCGAGACGGTCCGCCTCGGCGAACGATTGCGCCAGCACCTGGTGGACCCGCCACGATTTCGGATCCGCCACGTACATTCGCTCGTACACCTCTTTCGAGCGCAGCATGTAGGCCCGGCCGAGGTGGTAAAGGATATCGGCGTCCTTCGGCCGCAGACGCGCCGCCTGCTCGAGACTCGCTACGGCATCCGCCGTGGCCCCGGTGGCCAGCCGCACCACTCCCAGCCACATGAGCGCATCGGCATTGGCAGGATCGTTTTTCGCCTCGCGGTCGAGAGCGATTGCCGCCGCCGCATAATCCCCCTCGCGGTAGTGGGCGATCCCGAGGAACAGATTCGCGCCGCGCATCTTCGGCTTGAGCTGGATGCTCTTCTCGAGTGGGGGGATCGCGTCGTCGAGGCGATTCTGCTGGAACCGCACCAGCCCCAGATTGAACCAGGCTTCCGCAAAACCCGGTTCCAGCACCGTGCATCGCGTAAACGCCTCCGACGCCTCATCCAGACTCTGGCCGCGCAGCGCCTCGGTGCCTTTGTGGAAGGCCGTCTCGAACTCTTCGCTCTGGCCGCTGGCAGATGTGAGCGTGAGTACCCACAGTACCGGCACTACCCACCGGGACCTGACCACGCGGCTATCTAATGTCTTGTGCAAGCGCAGAACCCCGGCATAGTGTCTTTTCACTATGCAACCGCTTGCAGAAATGCTATACCCTGTTTGAGAACTTGTCAATGGGAATTAAAGGGGGGCGTGTTCCCGCCCAAATCCGGGGCCGCCAGCGCCATGTCGGTGTACCACTCAGGCTGGCAGCGGTAACATAATTGTGCTACAAGGTTTTGACGCTTCAGTGCCGGATGTGTACCCGGGGGTAACCATGGCCGCACGTCGTTTGGTCCGACTGACTGTACCGATGCTCTGTCTGAGCTTTCTTCTCGGGGAGAGCGTGCCCCCTTCCCAGTCCGTCCATACACCCATTGAGGCGGAACTGCTGATCCCCATCTCCACCCATACCAGTGTGGGCAAGCCGGTTTACGCTCGTGTGCTCAACGATTGGCGGGGTCCCGGTTGCACCCTCCGCACCGGCGGGATCCTGCGCGGCAGAGTGGTCGCAAGCGTCTTATATTCAAAGAGTTCAAAGAGTTCGAGCATCGCTCTCGCGTTCGACAGCGCCGAATGCGCAGACCGGACAGAGACACCGGTTGCCCTGACTTTGGTTGCGGTGCTCGCGCCCGGAATGGGCTCGGCCGACAACGATTCTCCTCCGCTGAACGAGGCCGTTGGCGTCGCCATCGCCAGCGGGTCCAGCGCCTCGTCGGGGGGTGGAGGACGCAGTATAACGACGGCGGCGGTTACGGCCAGTTATCAGTTATCGCGCGATCAGAGGCCGGCCAACATAACGCCCGGAGCGGTCCTCGGCCTGCGGGGCCTGAAGCTGAGCGTGGGAACCGGCCCGGAGGGAAGTTCCGTCTTGTCCGCGTCGGGCCGCGACGTCCGTCTCGAACGCGGCTCCGAGTTCTACCTGACAGTTGCCGCCCCGTCCTCGGCGCCGCCGGTGGTTTTGGCATCGCTTTCAGCCCCCGCTTCCACAACGCCTCCTGCAAGCGCTCCTGTGCCCCAGCCGCCGGCTGCCCCGACTTCCGGCACCGCCGTCACAATGGCTGCGCCGCCGGACGAGACCGAGATCTGCACCCCCCCGGGTTGCAGCATCGATCTCCCCAGTGCAGGGAGGGCCGCCACGGTTCAGGCGGAGGCGACCATCTCAATCGGGGAACTGGGATACGCGCCACGGAGCATCCGCGAGGATTACGGCTTCGACCACGAGGCGGCAATCGCTTACCTCGGGCCAGACGAGCTCTTGTGCACATTCAATCCCCACATCCTGGTGCCGCGCACTCCCGGCGAACCGGCTGCGCGGCTGATCCGTGCCGCTCTTGTCGACGTCCGGACAAGGCTGGTCATTCATACGGTGGATTGGCGTGTCCCCGACGGATCGCAATACCTGTGGGCCGTGGCCGGGGATCGGGTGCTGGTTCATGTCGGAGACCAGCTACGAGCCTACGGCCCGGGACTCAAACTGGAGCATTCGGTTCCGCTCGGCGCACCGCTGGCGTTCCTTAAGACTGCGCCTTCGGGCAGAACGATCGTGCTGGGACTCCTCCATGAGCGTCACTCGCCCGGCATGCACCGCCAGCTTCGCGAGGCCCTTGGAGCCGAGCCCGAAGAAGACGTGGAAGTCAGGTTGTTCGACGGCCACTTGCAGCCGCTGGGCTCCTGGCTGCATTCAGGGAGTCTGAACGCTCCCACCCTCTCTGACGGAGGCGAACTCAGGCTGGCGGTGAACTCCCGCCAGAGCCGGTGGTCGATCGTGGAGTATGGCTGGAACAACCACCGGCGGGTGGTGGCCACCGTGATGTCCGTTTGCCGGCCGGATCTGATGAGTTTGCCGCCGAATCTGCTGCTCGTCTCGGGATGCGCGCGAATCGCAGGAGAGCGATGGTACCGGGTGCTGGGTCCCGACGGACGGGCGGTTCTGCGGATGAGCAGCCCCCCTTCGGATCTGGCCAGGTATCCGTGCGGCAGCGAAGCGGGCCAGGTGTTTGCGCTCGATTTCGCGGAGCCGGCAAGATCGATGATCCACGGTAGCGCGTTCAGCGCCTCGGCTCTGATCGCCGAGCTGGTTACGGTCTACGATGTGCACAGCGGAAGGCGCCTGCTGACGGTTCGCCTTCCCGATCCTGCCGCAACCGAACAGACATTCGCGCTCTCGCCGCGTGGAGACCGGCTCGCGGTGCTGTCGGGAAATCAGGTCTCCATTTTCGACGTGCGCGCGCCCGCCGGGCGCATCCACAAGCCGGCGGTCAATGCCGGAGAGCAAAACTGAGACAGGCCGGCGACCACGCTTGCGGCGGCTCCATCCGTGGGGCAGCCCCTCGGGCTGCGGCCGGCCCTCGGCCGTCCTGTTCCCGTGAACAGATGCCTGATTCTGCCAGCGAAGACCGGGTCCGGGGGACCCGCGCAGACCGGGGGTCTGCCCCGCAACGTGCCGCAGTGCGCCGGCGGCATTGGGCGCCCACGCCCGCGGCGGGTCCCCACCCGCCTGGCGATTGATGAGCGCATCTGAAGAAAAATCGCACTTTGCCGATAGATGTACAGGATCGCGGATGATCACCTTAAGGAAGTACCTGTACGGCGATTACGGCGACTCCAGCGCCGCATCCGGGGACGCAGAAGTCGCACGTGGGTTCTGCGACGCACTGGCGCAACTGGCGACGGCGCTGCTGAGTGGCCTCGAAGAGCACGTCTTCAGCGAGCCGCACAGCGCTTTCGAGCCGTTTGGCGTCGAAACGCACAACCTCCGTGAACGTCTGGAGGGCGATGCCGGGCCGGATGACATTCGGGCGGCGGCAACCGACGCGCTCTCCCTGCTGAAGGACTTCCGGCAAGTCCGGGATCAGGTGCAGCAGACCGAGGCTTCCGAGGTTCAGAAGATGGTCGCGATGCTGAACGAGACCATCGGCGTGCTGGCGAGCGGCAGCGAACGGTCGCTGGCGCGCTTGCGGCAGGTAGAGAACGATCTGAAAAACGCGTCCGCTCTGAGCGACATCGTGGCGATGAAAGCTCGCCTCAACGCCTGCATGGCATGCGTCCGCGAGGAAAGAACGAAAGAGCAACAGGAAACCACCCGCAACATCGCCGAAATCGAGCGCGACGTCCGGCGCGCACAGGAAGGCTTCACTCTGGCCCGCACCGGCCTTTCCACCCGTACCGAAGCCGAGAAGACCGTTGCGGAGGCCGTGGCAAATGCGGATTCAGCCATGGCCATTATCGTTCTGGATCTCCTTCCCACCATTAAGGCGCGGTTCAACCAGATCGTCGCCGAGCGTTTTGTCTCGTCGTTCGCGCAGGACCTCGCCGAGCGCCTGCCTTCGCCGAACCGGCTTTTCCGGTGGAGCGATCAAAGCCTTCTGGCGGAATTGCCCGAGAGCAAACTGCTTGCCCGGCGGATGAACGACGTGCGCGACCGGCTGGCGCAGATGCCGCGCGAGCGTCAACTGAACCTGGGACAGCGTTCCGCCGTTTTCAGCAATGCGCACCGCTGGACGCTCATGCGGCCCGCGGAATCCCAAACTCCGCCCGCGGCCATACTCCGCATCGACCAGTTCGTACAACGATAAGGGTTTTCGAACACAATCCGGATTCCGCCATCCCGCCGATCCGGCCGGCGAAGTCTGCCGCTGGCGCGCCGCGGGGCTGGTTGTGGCGCACAGGGGACGGATGTTGTGGCCGGATCGAGTATACTCATCTCAATGCTTGAAGGGTCGGCTGCGGCCATCCCTGGACTCGAGGAGGAGAAAGATGAACCGAATACCGACATGCCTGGCGGTCTGCGGCCTGTTGGCGATGGCCACGGTGCTGGCTCAGGTCCCCCAGGTTTCCGTGCCCCGGCTGGTGAGTTTCAGTGGTGTGCTGAGGGATCAAACCGGACAACCCCGCACAGGTCCGCTGGCGCTGACCTTCGCCATCTATCCGGATCAGGAAAGCCAAACCCCGTTCTGGCAGGAGACCCAGAGCGTCACCTTGGATGAACAGGGCCGCTACAGCGTTCAGCTCGGCAGCACCCAGCCGGATGGCATTCCGGTGGATCTGTTCACTTCGGGCAAGGCGCTCTGGCTCGGCGTGCAGCCCGCCGGCGAGGCGGAACAGCCGCGCGTGCTGCTGGTGTCGGTGCCTTACGCCCTGAAGGCGGCCGACGCCGACACTCTGGGCGGCAAACCCGCTTCGGCCTATCTACTGGCGGGATCGGAACCGGCGGCCCCGGGGGTGGTGGCGCCGGCCAGTGGCTCGGGGAGCCTTGCGCAGGTGAGCCCGGGGCAACTCGTCCCGCAAGCCGTCTGCGGCAGCCTCACGGCGGACGGCAATGCCGCCCCCAACCAGGTGGCCATCTACTCGGGGGCGTGCGCGCTGACTGAAGATACTAAGTTCGTGGATGTGAGCGGCAGGATTGGCGTGGGCACGTCGGCTCCCCAGGCGCCGCTGGACGTGCGCGGCGCCTTCACGGCGACCAGTGGCACGCTTTATGCCCAGGACACCCTGGCGAGCTTCAATCCCAGCGCGAATTCCACCGCCACCGGGGTCGGCAACTACGTGCAGGCAGGGGTGATGAGTGGGAATGCCAACAACGTCAGCCTCATCGCGTCGTTGGAGTTTCTGTCGTTCCATGAGGGGATGGGGACGGTGAGTTTTGAGGAGGGGATGCAGGGCAAGGTCTACAACGAAGGAACCGGTACGGTGACGACGGCGGAGGGGATCTACGCGCAGATCCGGAACGAATCGGCAGGGACGATCAACAGTGGGTACGGGTTGTACGTGGATGCCCCACTGAACTCGGGCGGGGGGACGTTCACGAACTACTATGGGCTGTATCTGGCGAACCCGACGGCGGCGACGAAGAATTACTCCCTTTATTCGGCGGGAGGGACGAACTACTTCGCAGGCAGCGTGGGCATGGGGACGGCGACGCCGTCGGCAGCGTTGGAAGTGAACGGGACGGCGAAGTTCGACGGGCTGGCGACGTTTGCTGGTGGGCAGACCTTCCCGGGCACGCTCACGGGCGCGACGGCGGGCGGCGGGCTGACGGTGAGCGGCTCGACGGTAGGTCTCCTCGCCAGTTGCGCGAGCGGGCAGGTGCTGAGCTGGAGCGGCGCCGCCTGGCAATGCGCGAGTGGCGGCGGGGGCGCCATCACCGGCGTCACCGCGGGCACGGATCTGACCGGCGGCGGCACCAGCGGCGCTGTCACCTTGAACGTCGATACGACAAAAGTCCCTCAACTTGCGGCCAACAACACATTCACCGGGCAAGAGATTATCAACGCCCCCTCGGGGATCGGCGCGCTGGAGGCCGGTGGCGGGAGCACGACGGGAACACCGGGTGGGTTCGGGGTCTTCGCGCTGGGAGGCTCTGCCGGGGGGACGGGGGACACCTACGGCGGAAACGGGGTAGTGGCATTCGGTGGGACCGGGGTGTTCAGCGGCGATGGGATTGATGCGTATGGCGGATCGGGAGGCGTAGCCGGGTATGGGATTTCTGCTCAGGGCGGCACGGGTTCGGACGGAGTTCAGCAGGCGGCTGGCAATTTCGACGGACGAGTCCTCATCCAGAGCGATGACACAAATCCGCAGGTGACACTATGGCAGCAGCTCAGCCTCGACTACGCGCGCATCAGGTTTACGGTCAACGGAGCGACGCCCTACTGGGATCTGGCTATCGGCGGGGGAACTCAGCCGGTGATGAACTTCTACGAGAGCGGTGTCGGCAACGTGATGTCGCTCGCGCCGGGCACGACGAAATTTCTGAACATGAGTAACGGAGCGTATCTGAGCAGCGGCGGCGTCTGGACCAATAACTCCGATCGCAACCTGAAGACCGCGTTTCAGGACGTCAGCGGCGCCGAAGTGCTGGAGCGCCTCAATGCCATTCCGATCAGCACCTGGAGTTACAAGTCCGAGGGTGAAGCAGTGCGCCACATGGGTCCTACCGCCCAGGACTTCGCCGGCGCTTTTCAACTCGGCAACGATGACAAGCACATCACCACCATCGACGAAAGCGGCGTTGCTCTGGCCGCCATTCAGGAGCTGTATCGGCAAAACCGCCAGAAAGACTCTGAGATCCAGCAGCTCAAGAGTGCCCTGGCCGATTTGCAGGCGCGGGTTGCGGCGCTTGCAACAGCGGCAGGTGAGCGATGAGGCTATGGCTCACGCGAGGCATTTAGTAGCTTGGAGGCTACAAAGTGGGAGATGCTTCGAACATGAAAGCCGCAAGCCCCGAGCTGTCCGAGGTGTTTCCTTAGACAGGCGCGCCGAGGCCGGCGTTGCGCCGTCCCGCAACTCGCTGTGCTCGTTGCAGAGCACCCGATACCGCACGCGGTCGTCTTCCACTAGTGGTGTTCCCTGCGCGGCGGCGAGCCTGCAGTCCAGAATGACCGTGTGGCCGCTGGAGTAGATGTTCCGCCGTTCCGCGACGTACCCGGCGAAGTCGCTGTGGGGCTTTCTCTTCACCCTTGCCCGCCAAAACGAATTTTTTTTCTCTCGCGCAGGCCCCTGTCAGAGCGTGGGTCGTGCCCACCAGGGCTACGACGGAGAACGGTCCCATCAAGGCTGGCGACCTTTTGGTGACCTCGTCGCGTCCCGGCTACGCCATGAAGGGGACGGACCGCGGCCGGATGCTGGGCGCGGTGGTGGGCAAGGCGCTGGAACCGCTGCTCAGTGGCCGGGGCTTGATCCAGGTGCTGGTGACCTTGCAGTAGCGTTTTCCAGCCGTGGGCCAGATCGAGTATACTCCTCTCATGCTCGGAGGGTCGGCTGCGGCCCGCCTTCGGATCGAGGAGGAGAAACATGAACCGAATACCGACATGCCTGGCGGTGTGCGGCCTGTTGGCGATGGCAACGGTGCTGGCTCAGGTCCCCCAGGTTTCCGTGCCCCGGCTGGTGAATTTCAGCGGCGTGGCCAGGGATCAAACCGGGAAACCCCGAACCGGTCCGCTGGCGTTGACCTTCGCCATCTATCCCGACCAGGAAAGCCAAACCCCGTTCTGGCAGGAAACCCAGAGCGTCACCCTGGATGAACAAGGCCGTTATAGCGTTCAGCTCGGCAGCACCCTGCCGAATGGCATTCCGGTGGATCTGTTCACTTCGGGCAAGGCGCTCTGGCTCGGCGTGCAGCCCACCGGCGAGGCGGAGCAGCCGCGCGTACTGCTGGTGTCGGTGCCTTACGCCCTGAAGGCGGCCGATGCCGACACCCTGGGCGGCAAACCCGCCTCGGCGTATGTGCTGGCGGGATCGGAACCGGCGGCAACGGGGGTGGTGGCGGCGCCGGCCGGTGGCTCGGGAAGCCTTGCGCAGGTGAGCCCGGGGCAACTCGTCCCGCAAGCCGTCTGCGGCGGTCTCACGGCGGACGGCAATGCGGCGGCCAACCAGGTGGCCATCTACTCGGGGGCGTGCGCGCTGACTGAAGACACTAAGTTCGTGGATGTGAGCGGCAAGATCGGCGTGGGCACCTCGGCTCCCGAATCGCCGCTGGACGTGCGCGGCACCTTCACGGCGACCAGTGGCACGCTTTATGCCCAGGACACCCTGGCGAGCTTCAATCCCAGCGCGAATTCCACCGCCACCGGGGTCGGCGACTACGTGCAGGCAGGCGTGATGAGTGGGAATGCCAACAACGTCAGCCTGATCGCGTCGTTGGAGTTTCTGTCGTTCCATGAGGGGACGGGGACGGTGAGTTTTGAGGAGGGGATGCAGGGCAAGGTCTACAACGAAAGCACCGGCACGGTGACCACGGCGGAGGGGATCTACGCGCAGATCCGGAACGAATCGACGGGGACGATCAGCAGTGGGTACGGGTTGTATGTGGATGCACCGTTGAACTCGGGCGGTGGGACGTTCACGAACTACTATGGGCTGTACCTGGCGAACCCGACGGCGGCGACGAAGAATTACTCTCTCTACTCGGCGGGAGGGACGAACTACTTCGCGGGCAGCGTGGGCATGGGGACGGCGACGCCGTCGGCAGCGCTGGAAGTGAACGGGACGGCGAAGTTCGACGGGCTGGCGACGTTTGCGGGCGGGCAGACGTTCCCGGGCACGCTCACGGGCGCGACGGCGGGCGGCGGGCTGGCGGTGAGCGGCTCCACGGTAGGTCTCCTCACCAGTTGCGCGAGCGGGCAGGTGCTGAGCTGGAGCGGCGCCGCCTGGCAATGCGCGAGCGGCGGCGGGGGCGGGGGCGGCACCATCACGGGTGTCACCGCGGGCACGGACCTTACGGGAGGCGGAACCAGCGGCGTGGTAACTCTGAACGTGGACACCACCAAAGTTCCGCAACTGGCCAGCGCCAATCCGTTCACCAACAGCCAGACTGTGAATGCATCCGCCGCCGGCGTCACCGCGGTGAACATAACCGCGACGGACACCACCACGGCGAACACCGCCGTCGACGGACTGGCCGACGGGCCGAACGGCACTGGGGTCATCGGCGAGGCTGACAACGGCGCCACCGCCGTCGGCATCTGGGGTCTGAGCAGCAGCGGTCTGGCGGGACTCTTCAGCGGGAACGTCAACGTCACCGGCAGCGTGTCCAAGACTGGCGGCTCGTTCAAGATCGACGACCCCATCGACCCCGCGAACAAGTATCTTTATCACTCCTTTGTGGAATCGCCCGACATGAAGAACATCTACGATGGCGTAGCCGTTCTGGACGCCAACGGGGAGGCGGTGATCCAACTGCCCGCGTGGTTCGGAGCGTTGAACCGCGATTTCCGCTATCAGTTGACCTGCATCGGCGGCTTCGCGCCAGTGTACATCTCGCAGGAGGTAAGCAACAACCAGTTCGGCATTGCGGGCGGCAAAGCGGGGATGAAGGTCTCATGGCAGGTGACGGGAATCCGTCAGGACGCCTGGGCGAATGCGAACCGCATCCCGGTGGAGCAGGAGAAGCCCGCGAAGGAGCGCGGTTACTACCTGTACCCGGAACTGTTCGGAGCTCCCCGCGATAAGAACGTGCTGTTTGCCGAGCATCCCGAGATGCTGGGTAAGACCGGCGCAACGAAGTAAGCCCGTGGACCCGAGGGACTTTAGCTTTGGGCCGAAAGTGAGGCAATTCATGGTATTAAGCCAACGGAAAAACGTTGTTTTCCAGACTGTGGTTTTCGGGGTTGTGGCCGCGGCGCACGCCTGGGCGCAGGTTCCGGCGAGCCCGGAACGGAGGGCCCCGGTGTCTTCCCCCGTCGCGGAGACGGGAACCGCGCTGTGGCGGGGCATGCGGGTCCACTACGTCATGAGGAACGGGCTGCCCATCTATCAGAACGACATTATTCTCGACAACCCGGTTTTCGGACCGGACCTTACGCGGCGGCCGGCGCGAGACGCCGCGAGCGGCGACACCTTCGATGCCGTCTCACGCGTAACGCCCCAGACCCTCGGCGAGATCTACCCGGTCTCTCTCTGGCCCGCGGTGGGCGTAATCTATCAGATCCCCTACATCATCACCAACGGCTCCGCTAACCTCACCGCGGCGATCGCCCAGTACAACAAGACATTCGGCGGACTGATTCAATGGGTGCCGCGAACCACCCAGACCGACTACGCCAACTTGTACCAGGATCCCAGCAACCAGTGCGGCTGCGGCGAGTCCTACATTGGGCGGATCGGCGGCGAGCAGACAATCAACTGCGCGATCAACTGTTCCGTGGGAACCCTGGCGCATGAAATGGGCCACGCCACCGGCCTGTGGCACGAGCAATCGCGCCCCGACCGCGGCACTTACGTCACGCTGGACTACAGCCATATCCGGGCCGACAGCATCGGCGACGACGCGATCGCCACCAACGACGCATGGATCTACGGTCCCTACGATTACGCGTCCATCATGGAGTATTTCACGTTCAATCTCACCGCGGACGGTTCGGAGACAATCCAGAGCATACCGGCGGGGATGCCTCTGTCCAACTCGAATTTCTACACCACCGCGGACATCGACACCATCCGGCGTCTCTACAGCGCGGCGCCCACCTACGTGACGGTGGATACGAACCCCACGGGGCTTCAGGTAATTGTGGACGGAACCACGATTACAACGCCACGGACGTACACTAACTGGGCGCTGAACTCGCAACACACGCTGGCTCTCCCGGCGGGTATCTCGAGTTCCGGCCTGCAGTCCCTGGGCGGACTCGATTACCAGTTCGGCGCATGGAACGACGGCGGCGCGGCGAGCCACACCATTACCATCACGCCGGGAAATGGCTTGCCCGGGTATCCACCCACATCGCCCGCGCAGACCGTGTACACGGCGAACTTCATTCAGTGGGTTCCCTTCAGCCCGAATCCGAGCGGCGCGTATCCATCGGGCGCCGGGACGCTGACCACGACCCCGACGCCAACCACTTTTGCGGGCGTGGGCCAGTTCTTCATGGCCAACCAAAACGTGGCGTTCAATGCCAACGCGAACTCCGGGTATAACTTCATCCAGTGGTACGGCTACTATTACTGCGACTGGAGTTGCTACCTATCGTTCAACGCCAATCCACTCAACTTACATTACTGGACCACGCAGAACCCCGAGCCCGGCTTCACCACCAGCCAGGTTACTACTATTACTACGAATCCGCCGGGGTTGCTGGTGCAGGTTGATGGCGCCACCTATGCCTCTCCCGCGAGTTTCAGCCCCGATCCTTATATCAACGGCAGCGCGTGGGCTGCCGGGACGACGCACACTGTAAGCGCGACGTCCCCGCAAAACCCATGGAGCCCCAACACCAGTTATGTCTGGTCAGGCTGGAGCGACGGGCAGGCCCAGAGCCACCAGATTACGGTGGCCAGCGGGAATAGCACCATCACCGCGGACTACAACACTCAGGTGGGCCTGGTGCTGGCGACGAATTCGAACAGCAACTGCGCCGGTACCGTAGCGGCCAATCCGCCGGGGCCATCCAACGCGGGGACTTCCGTGACCTTCACGGCCACGCCCAGCGCGGGTTTTGTGTTCGCGCAGTGGGAAGGCGCGCTGAGCGGTTCCACCAATCCGTCCATTGGGCCGGTCAACCAGGAGGAGTTCGTCCAGGCGGACTTCAACACCATTTCCACCCCGCTCGCCATAACCTCGCTTTCTCCCGCCAGCGTGGGCGCCGGGGCCGCGCCGTTTACCCTGACCATCAACGGTACTGGATTCACCGCGCCGCCGGCCGATGATGGCAACACGGGAGGCTATGCTTACGTCTGGTACAACGATTACTATTACTACCGGACTCTGACCTACGTCAGCCCGACGGAACTCCAGATTCCCATTCTCGCGGCGGACGTCGCAAATCCCGGCGCGATTCAGATTATCGTGGAGAATATCGTGAACGGGAGTTGCTGGGTGTTCGAAAGCGCGCAGCTCCCGGTTTCTCCGGCGCAGATGACACTTTCGCCCACCAGCCTGGATTTCGGCGTCAATGTGGTGGGCGTTAAAAGCGGATCCAAAGCGGCGACGCTGCACAATTCGGGGAGCACGGCGCTGACCATCGGCAGCATCACCACGGCGGCGGGCGATTTCGCCAGCACGAACACCTGTCCCACGGGTTCGTCCACGCTGGCGGCCGGCGGGAGTTGCACCATCAACGTGACGTTTACGCCCACGGCTTCCGGGCCGCGCAAGTCGGTGATCACGATCAGCGACAACGCTTCGCTGACCCCTCAGGAGATCATTCTGACGGGCACGGGCACAACCGCGTCTCTTTCCGCCAGCAGCCTCACCTTCGGCAGCCAGAGCGTGGGAACCAGCAGCAGCCCGAAAACGGTGACGTTGACCAACAAGGGGAGCGCCGTGTTGAGCCTCTATCAGATTCGGATCAACGGCACGAACGCCGGCGATTTCCTGCTGAACAACGGTTGCGGAAGCACTCTTGGAGCCGGGAACAGTTGCAACCTGCAGGTGACGTTCAAACCCACGGCTACGGGGTCGCGCACGGCCTCGCTGCAACTGAGTGACGGCGGCGGCGGAAGCCCGCAGCAGGTGGGGTTGAGCGGGACGGGAATGTGATGGCTGAGAGCGACGTCTCCGCGCATTGATTCCGGCCGTCGATTCGGGGGCCGGCGTGATGAGAATTGGCGCCGTCCTGCTTTTGCATTCGCCCGCGTGCGGACGGGAATCGCCGGCGCCTTCCGTTGGCGGCTGCGGACCTGTAACTACTTGTAAACACGGGCCGTTCTTTGGTGCGGCGTTCTCGGGCGCGTGCTGGAGATTGGGTTCGTTTTGCCGGGCGGCGTCGCGGGCGGCCTGGGCCTCCAGTTTGCGGCCGGTCTGGAGCTGTTTCACGGCCCGATAGCCGGTTCGCTCGGCGGCCGCGGCGTGGCGCTGGAGGACAAGGAAGGCACCGGCCATGTCGTTCAGCAGGAGGCTCCGGAGGGTGCCTTCGTGGTCGG
>JBEKPY010000048.1:0-47938 GCA_049520275.1 Bryobacteraceae bacterium | reverse complement strand
GCCGCGTTTCCACGCGGCGCCAGGCCGGCTTGAAAGCCGGCTGCGGGCAGGATTGCCCGCCCCACAAACTCAGAGAATCAACCACTTGCCAGACAGGCTCAAAAGTTAAGTGCCATTGGGCTACGAGCCTGCCCCACAAGCAGGATCTCACCGGGCGGCTCCCATCTTCGCCAGCACCGTGGCGCGGGTGGCGTGACAGATGGCCACGGCCAGGGCGTCGCTGGCGTCTTCGGATTCCACCGGCGAGGCGAGGCGCAGCAGAGAACACACCATGAGTTGTACCTGCGACTTTTCCGCGCGGCCGTAGCCGACCACGCTGGTTTTGATCTCCAGCGGCGAGTATTCGCCTAACGGAAGCTCCGCCTCGGCGGCCATCATCAGGGCGACGCCGCGCACGTGCGAGAGCTTCAGGGCGGTACGGACGTTTCTCGAGAAAAACACTTCTTCCACGGCCACCGCCTCGGGGGCAAACTGCCGGATGATGCCGCGCAGCCGGGTGGCGATCACAAACAACCGCCGGGCCAGCGGATCCTTCTCGCTGGTGGCGATCACGCCGGCGTCGATGAGCGTGTGCGAACGGCCGTCGCTTTCGATCAGGCCGTAGCCGGTTCGCTCGGTTCCGCAGTCAATTCCCAGAACGCGCATGGGCCCGCTCCGTCACCGCCGCGGCTCGGTCAGGACATCGCCTCCAGTTCCTTCTCGTCGATGTCGAAGTTCGAGTACACGTTCTGCACGTCGTCGTGGTCTTCGAGAGCCTCGCTCAGCTTCATCATCCCCTGGGCGGATTTCCCTTCCAGCTTCAACAGGTTCTTCGGCACCATGGCGATGGCCGCTTCCACCACGGGGATGCCGGCCTTGCGGATGGCTTCGCTCACCGCCTCGTGCGCGTCGGGCGCCGAGAGAACGCTCCAGTGATCGCCCTCGTCGCGCAGGTCGTCGGCGCCGGCTTCCAGCGCGATGTCCATCAGCTTGTCCTCGCTGGCGTGTTCTTTTTCGATGACGATCTGGCTCTTGCGCTCGAACATCCAGAAGACGCTGCCCTGCTCGCCCAGGTTGCCGCCGTTCTTCGAGAAGACGTGGCGGATTTCGCTGACCGTGCGATTGCGGTTGTCGGTGGCCACGGAGACGAGAACGGCCGCCCCTCCGGGTCCGTAGCCCTCGAACATGATCTCGTCGATCTGCCCGCCTTCCAGCTCGCCGGTGCCGCGCATGATGGCGCGCTTGATGTTGTCCTGCGGCATGCTGACCGCTTTGGCCGCGAGAATGGCGGTGCGCAGCCGCGGGTTTCCGTCGGGATCGCCGCC
Organism: Bryobacteraceae bacterium; assembly: GCA_049520275.1. Lineage (GTDB taxonomy): Bacteria > Acidobacteriota > Terriglobia > Bryobacterales > Bryobacteraceae > CAWACP01. Next base: position 46,634 of record JBEKPY010000048.1, on the reverse strand, counting down.
GCCCCCGCGCGCGGCAATCATGATTTCCTTAATGCAACGGGTGAACACCTTGCCGCGCTTGGCGTCGAGGGCGCCCTTCTTGTGCTTGATGGTGGCCCACTTGGAATGGCCTGACATGTGAAACCTCTGGCTCGGGCTCGGAGAGCCGGAAGCGTTTGCCTTAAGTCCTAAAGCACAGAATAGCAAAATGCCCGGAGCTGGATCGCCGCCACGAGGCCGCCATTCCGGATCAGGGAGACGGGAGGGGCGCCCGGCCGGCGCCCGCGCAGCTCGGCGAGTGTCACGGCCAGCCATCGGGATCCCGCGGAGAGGATTGAAGCTCTGAAGGAGCGCGCGGCGATCGCGACGAGGAGATCCAGGCCATCCTCGAGGCGATCCGGACCCCGTTTCGGCGGCGGGTCGGGTTTTCGACTGGAGTTTCGGCCGGAATGGGCCGATAAGAAAGAGCGAGGGATGTACTGACCGGCGCCAGGTGCTTAGCCTCAGTACCGGCCAGAGTACCGGCAATGGTACCAGGCCATCACGCCTGGTGAAAACGGTACTAACGCCTGGTTGCCGGGAAGTCCTGGCACGACTAGGGTATAAGAGATAAGGAGTTGGCGGAAATGCTGCGGGGCATTATCATCTGTCCTGATGCCGATGTAACCGATCGGCTGGAATCGGCACTGGCAGACCTCGGTCTGGTCAGCATCACCCGTGTTCTTGACCACTACCCCAATTCCCTGGAGTTGATGCGATTTGTGCGGGCGCACGCTCCGCATGTGATCTTCCTGAGCACCGAGTCGATGACCCGCGCCACCGAACTGGTGCGGGAACTCGACCAGAGGGTTCCGGGCATCCAGACCGTCGCGGTCAGCCGCGTGTGCGATCCACAGCTTTTGCTGGAGTGTATGAAGGTGGGGATTCGCGAGTTCACCTCGCTGCCCATCGACGTCCGCTCGCTCGGCGAGGCGCTGAACCGCCTCCACGGGGTGGTGGAAGCGAAGCCGCCGTCCATCGAAACCACCGAGCAGGTGTTCACCTTCCTTCCTTCCAAGGCCGGCGTGGGCACCTCCACCATTGCCCTGAACACCGCCATGGCCCTGTCCGGCGCGCCGGACACGAACGTGCTGCTGACGGACTTCGACATGAATTCGGGCATGGTCCGGTTCATGCTCAAGCTGGACAATGGATTCAGCGTTGCCGACGCCTGCGAACGGGCCCTCAACATGGACGAGAACCTGTGGCCGCAACTGGTCACCAGGGTGGACAAGCTCGACGTGCTGCATGCCGGCAAACTGAACCCGGACCTGCGCATCGAAGCCACGCAGATTCGCCACCTGATCGAGTTCATGCGCCGCAACTACCGCGTGTTGTGTTTCGATCTCTCCGGCAATCTGGAGCGCTACTCGCTGGAGATCATGCACGAATCCAAGCGCATCATGCTGGTCTGCACGCCGGAGATTCCCTCGCTGCATCTGGCCCGCGAGAAGTACATGTACCTGAAGCAGCTCGACCTGGGCGACCGCGTCTGCGTGCTGGTGAACCGCTGTCAGAAGCGGCCCATGATCACGCCGCAGCAGATCGAACAACTGCTCGGCCTGCCGGTGCACATGACCCTGCCCAACGATTACCACGGCGTGCAGCGGGCGCTCACGCTGGGACGCTGGGTGGACCCCACCTCCGATCTGGGCAAGCAGTTCCAACTGCTGGCGCAGAGCATGGTGGAGAGTCCGCGTCCGCAATCGCTGCCCGATCAGAAAAAGCGCTTCATCGAGTACTTCTCCGTCGTCCCCGGGCGCTACGGATCGCTGACCAACAAGACTGCAAGCTGACGGCTCCGCTATCCTCTAGGTTTGGACCACGTCCTCAACTGGGTGTCCACCTATGGCTACGGCGCCGTATTCACGTGTCTTGTCCTGGGCATCGTGGGGCTGCCGCTCCCCGACGAATGGCTGCTGGTGTTCACCGGCTATCTCATCTGGCGGGGACGCTTTCACCCGGTCGCGGGCGTGCTGGTCGCGTTCTGCGGCAGCTCCTGTGGCATCAGCCTGAGCTACACCATCGGACGCACGCTCGGTCTGGGGTTCGTTCACCGCTACGGCCGCTGGCTCCGCATCACCGAGGAACACACCCGGCGCGTGCACGACTGGTTCAACCGTATCGGCCACTGGCTGCTGTTCTTCGGTTATTTCGTGCCCGGCGTGCGCCACTTCACGGCCATTGTGGCAGGCGCCTCGAAGCTGGAGTTCCGATCCTTCGCCGGCTATGCCTGGAGCGGCGGCCTGCTCTGGGTCGGTACGTTCATTTCCATCGGCTACCTCCTCGGCGAGCAGTGGCAGCGGGTGTTCGACGTGATCGATCGCAACATCCGCATGGCCACGCTCGCCGCCGCTGCCCTCGTGGCCATCTACCTGGCGTACCGGTACTGGGCCTCGCGGCGGCATCGAAAACCCAACTGACGGTGTGAGCGGCTTCCGGCGGGCGGCGACGGTCACGGAGTGGTCCGCGCGTGCCCTACACTGGTTGAGTGGGCGCACACGTCGATATATGCACGCGGGAAAAAGAAGGCGTCACCATCCTCGACCTGGACGGGCGTCTGGTGGTCAGCGAAAGTCTGAACGTCCTGCGCGAGACCGTCAGTCAACTGCTGCGCGAGCATGTGCTGAAGATCGCGGCCAACCTTGCCGGCGTGGATTACATCGATAGCACGGGTCTGGGGACGCTGGTCGTCTGCTACACCACACTACAAAAGGCCGGCGGCTCGCTGAAATTGTTTAGCCTGAACCGCCGCAACCTCGAATTGATGTTGCTGACCAAGCTGTCCACGGTGTTCGAGCTGTTCAACGACGAGCAGAGCGCCGTCAACAGCTTCTTTCCGGAGCGCGAGATCCAGCATTTCGACATCCTCAGCTTCGTGCAGGACCAGAAGCCGAAATAGTTGGCGCGCGCGGCGCGGGTTCCGCCAGTGTGCGGCAGAACCCGCTGCAGCGCGTTCAATACGACGCGTTCAGTTGTTCTCCTGCTGACTCTTTCGCGTCTTGATCTGGGTCAGCATGCGCTCGATCTCGTCCTGCTTTTCGAGCGCCGCCAGCTTGTCCTCCACGTTGTCGCCGAGCAACTCCGCTTTGGCCTGGCTCATGGCCTCCTCGCGGCGCGCCTTCTCGCGCATGCGGTCGAAGGCGTGGGCGCTGGAGTCGTCGCCCATGGCCATGCGCGCGTCGCCCGCCTTGTTGAGCGCGCGGGCGCGGCGATGCTGCGCGATGATCACGTCGCTCTTGGCCCGCGCCTCGGCCAGTTTCTGCTCCAGCTTGTACAGCGCGGATTTCAGGTTTTCCACCTGCACCGTCTGGTCGTCGGCCTGCTGGCGGAAGTTCTCGGCCATCTGCTTCGAACTCAGCGAGCGGTCCAGCGCCGCCCGCGCCAGGTCGTCTTCCGCTTTCCCCACGGCCAGTTCGGCCCGGCGCAGCCAGTCCGCCTCCTTCTCCACGTTTTCGGCATGCTTCTTGTTCAGAAGATGCTGATCGGCGATCGCGATGGCCACCTGCGTCTTCACCTGCATGAGCTGATTCTCCATGTCCAGGATTACCTGCTTGATCAGCTTCTCGGGGTCTTCCGCCTTGTCCACCAGATCGTTGAGATTCGCTCTGACGAGCGTTGCCACGCGTTCCATCAATGCCATAACTACCTCCTGTACTTCGTTGGTGAAAGGGGACAGGCCGGGCCCGTCCCCGCCTCCCGCTCCTCAGCCTTGGGCTTCCGCGCCCGGCTTCTCCTGTTTGTCGCCAATCGTTCGCACCTTGCCGAGCAACTCGCTCATCTGCATGCCCGACAGCGCCTCGAACAGCGCCGGCACCTGTGCGGCGATCTTCGTCATGTCGCCGGTGACCTTGTGCATTCCGGCGGCGCCGCCATCGCCCGTGGACACAATGGTGATCTTGTCGACGTTGGCCAGCGGAGCGGCCAGCGCCCTCACCACCTCCGGCAGCCCGGTGATCAGTTTGTCCACCACGGCCGCCTGGTTCCACTGCTGGTAAGCCTCGGCCTTCACGTTCATGGCCTTCGCTTCCGACTCTCCCTTGCGCAGGATGATATCGGCTTCGGCCTCGCCTTCCACGCGCACCGCGGCGGCATGACCCTCGGCTTCCGCGATCCGCCGCGCCTTCTCGGCTTCGGCCAGCGTTTCGATGCGCCGGCGCTCGATCTCGGCCTGCTTCAGGACGGTGGCGATCAGTTCCTTCTCATGGCGGATGATCTCGGCCTCCTGCACCTTGATCTCCTGCTCCTTCTGGACCTGCTGTATCTTCACCTGCTCGGCAATCACCTGCTGCTGCATGATGGCGGTCTGGATGTCGTAGGCCTTGTCGGCCTGCGCCTGCTGGCGTTTGGTGGTTTCCAGATACTGCGCCTTCTTGATGTCGAGATCGCGCTGCGCCTCCGCCTGCTTGGCCATCGAAAGCGTCTCGGCCAGCACCCGCTCCTGGTCCGCCTGCGCCTTGGCGATGGCCGATGCGCGCATCGCTTCCGCCCGTTTGATGGCGGTATCGCGGTCGGCTTCGGCGGTGGCCACGTCGGCGTCGCGCTTGATGCGCGCGATGTCCGGCCGGCCCATGTTGCTGATGTAGTCGTTCTTGTCGCGAACCTCCTTGATGGTGAACGAAATCACCTCGAGGCCCATCTTGCTCATGTCGTCGGCGCAGGTGGCCCGCATGCGGTCGGCCACCATCTCCGGCTCTTTCACGATCTGCTCCACGGAGAGCTGCCCGATGATGCCGCGCAGGTGGCCTTCCATCACCAGACGAATCAATCCCTCGCGCGCCTGCGGCGTCTTGCTCAGGAACTGCTCGGCCGCGGTGGTGATCGACTCCTTGTCCGACTTCACCTTGATCTGCGCCACCGCCTCCACCGTCACCGCGACACCCTGTTTCGTATACAGGTCCTGCTGCGGCGCCACGTCGAACGACATCAGCTCCAGCGACAGCGAGCGATAGTTCTCCACCATCGGGAAGATCACCGTGCCCCGGCCAATGACGATCCGCGGCCCGCGGTATCCGTAGACGATCAGCGCCTCATTGGGGCCGGTCTTTCGATACAGCCGTGCCAGCATGGCCATCAGAAACAACAGGGCCAGGATCATCAACCCGACCCATACAAAAACCGTTTGCGGTTGCATCCAATCTCCTTCGACTATCCGATCCTTTCGAGGCGGGGCTCCCAGCCTGCGTTGTGGGGCAGCTTCTCAAGCTGCCGCCCGGCTTTCAGCCAGGCGTCCCCTCTGTACCTCAATTAGAACCAGCGGTTCCCGCCTGGTCCGTTTCCAGTCCGGCCATTTCTTCCCATGGCCGCACGTATGCAATTCCTCGTTCGTACCGCGTTACCACCACTTCGATTCCCTTTAGGATGGGCGCACCCACTTCGCTGCGCGCGCCGCAACAGCGCCGCACGCCCTCCTGCGAATAAATGATTTCTCCGGTGCCGCCGGCGTGGATGCCCGAGCTGACCCGTCCCAGCACGCCAACCATGTCGTAATCGGAGGCCACCAGATCGCGCTCGTGCGCCAGCAGCACCTTCACCAGAAACCAGAACACCACCATGGCCCCGAACGTGCCCGCCGCTCCGGCCAGCAGCAGCGCCAGCACGAACCAGATGTTCGAGTACCTCGTCAGCAGGTACCCGGTGCCACCGAACCACGCCAGAAAGGCCGTGAGGGTGGGGAAGTTGATAACCGATGTCCCGCTGCGCCCGCTCCCCGAGGAGGCATGCGGCGCGTGCCCCACGTGCATGTGCGGCACGTGCAGATGCGGCACGTGCACGTGCAGATGCACCGCGCCGAGAAACGAGATCATGCTCAGCAAAAACCCGGTCACGAAACAAATCAGGTAAAACGTTTCCCAGTTCATGCCGTCTTCCTCCGGACCTGCTCCGGGCCGGGCCGCAGCACTTCCATCAGGCGCTCGCCCAAACCGGGGGTCTCGATGATGGTGCCCAGCAGCACCAGGCACCTGCGCGTGTCGTCGTGCTTCGCGATGGCCAGCAGCGCGTGCCGCACCTCGGCGTCGCGCCGGAAGCGCTCGGACCCGTCAATCAGCCAGAGATCCAGGCTGTCCTCGGCCGCCCCGACATCCGACATCAGCTCGGTGTGGTAGCCGTCCGGGTCGCTCACCAGGTACCCCGGATGTACCTTGTAGAAACGCGCCAGCAGCATGCGCGTTGTGTTGGTCAGGTGCGGGCGCGCGCCGCTCTCGATTTGCGACAAATACGACTGGCTGATGGACTGGCCGAGATCGCGACGGATGGCCCGTACCACCTCTTGTTGTGTCATCTCGCGTTCGAGGCCGCGGAGCGTACCCTCCACCTGCCTCAGGTAGCGGAGCTTTTCGCCGAGAGTCATATAACAATCTGCAATATGTATATCGCAGATTGTTATTGCGGGCAAGAAATATCTGCGCGGAGTGCTCTCAAGTTGTAGATAACAGGGATAATTTAGTTTCTTCGACCAGCCGTCACAAACCGCCCCGGCGGGCCGTGCGGCCGACTGAAGCCGCAGGTCAGCCGCCACGACGCTCGGGAGGATAGCCATGCAGTGGTTTCGGAAGTCAGGCCAACACTTCGCAGATCGAAGAACTGTCTTCCACCGCGGAATCAGTTTCCGCCGGCGCGGCGCAATTGCAGAGCATGGTGGCCATGTTCGACCTCGGCGGGGACGAGGGCCAGCATCAGGATCCCGTGCGCACCCGCGTGGCCCGACTCAGAGCGGCGGAGCCACCGTCTCCAAAGCGCCGTTCGGTAGAAGAGGCCAGGAAGCAATCCGCTCTGGCGTCATTGGCGAGGAGCCTGCCACCGACGGCGTTCTTACGGAATCCCGAGTTCAGCTTTTCGAAAGGAAATAAATCACTTGACTCACACGGACTCCAAGTGTATAGTTGAATCATGGAAACGGATAAGATCAATCCTAACAGTGGTTTGATGCAAGCTATCCGGTACTTCTCGGACCCCATGGCCTGCATCGAAACAGTTTCCGCCGCGAAGTGGCCTAATGGCCCTGAGTGCCCGCGCTGCGGTGCCAAGCGTCTGTCGTTTCTGAAGACGCGGCTGATGTGGACGTGCCTCGAATGCCGGAAACAGTTCTCGGTGAAAGTCGGAACGATCTTCGAGGATAGCGCCGTAGCCCTCGACAAGTGGCTTACCGCCATGTGGATGGTCGGAAACTGCAAGAACGGTATTAGCAGCTATGAAGTTGCCCGACACCTGAAGGTGACACAACGGACTGCATGGTTCATGCTGCGCCGTATCCGCTACGCGATGCACACGGGCAGCATCGACAAGATGACAGGAGCGGTTGAGGCCGATGAAACCTTCATCGGAGGCAAGGCTCGCTTCATGCACGCTGGGAAACGCGCCGAAAAGATACAGGGACGAGGGCCGATGGGCAAGGCGATTGTGTTCGGTCTGTTGGATCGCGAGACGGGCACGGTTCGCGCGTCGGTGGTGGGCACGCGCCGGAAGCATCACCTTCACCGCGAGATTCGCGAGAACGTGGCTCCCGGCGCTGAACTGAACACGGACGCGCTGAAGTCCTACGACGGCCTTGATGAGTACGCCCACAAGGTTATTGACCATGCTGAGGCATACGTGGACGGAACGGTTCACACGAACGGCTTGGAAAACTTCTGGAGTCTCCTGAAGCGGTCCATCAAAGGCTGTTATGTGAGTGTGGAACCGTTCCATCTGTTCAGATACCTCGATGAGCAATCGTTCCGCTATAACGAGCGGAAAGCCGCTGACGTGGAACGCTTCCGAAAGGTGCTCGGGTCGATCTCGGGCAAGCGCTTGACTTACGCGCGGGTGAAAGGGTGACTATGACACCACGACCACGCGAGAAGGTAGAGGAAGAAAGAGCGCCAGTCGCGAAGAAACCACCGGGATGGCGGAACTTCCAAAGAGTGCTTAAGCAAGCAGTCAAAGCGCCTCCAATACGAAGAGAGAACTGAGTGGCTAGCGCAGTGGACATGACGGGGAACTTATTGGAATTGGATATCTCATCCCCATTGGGTACATGGCTGCTGAGCGAAGTGTCGCCGGGCTGAATGAATATATCAATGCCCCTCCGGTAGCATCCATGGCCGATATCTGTAGCACTGTTCTTGCATCGGTCCATGCCCAGGATGAAACATCATCGAATGTTGCCGCCAAGAAACCAGTCGCAATTCCGTTTGTCGATATTACCTGTTGGGTCTTTGCTACTAACCAATCCTCTCTTGCAAAACGTTGAGCCAAGCCGCTTGGCAGGCAGAACTCAATAACGTCTGACTGCAATATGCCAAGTTCTCCGTTATGGTGCGTACCGTCCGAACTTGTAAGTTCAAAGTGCCAAGTGGACGGACTAATCGACGAGGGTACCCCTCGGTTTTTTAGTTCAAATACTACGATAATATGTGAAGAAGAGGGAGCCTCCCATCCCACCATGGCCCACTTTGCTGTCATGCGAAAGCCGGCATGCTCGGCCCTGTACTGGTTTACAACTGGCTTCACACTAAATATTCCTACAGCCAATAAGACTACAACTGTGAGGCCGCCTTTTCTTTTCCAGTGATGAGACGCAGTTTTGTCCCAAAACCAGATCGCGAACACGATGAGGAGGATTGCGAGAGAGAACCAGAAGGTTCCCAATACCCAACTTGGAGATGTGCCCGTCATAGAGCATCCCTGCTGGATAGAGAATGTGACCAATCCGATAAGTAGGCATAGGCCAGGAAACCCGAAGCGCGGCCTTCGCCAACCCACTGCTGACGGATCTTCCCCTGGCCTTCCCGTCCCATGTTCCATGGATCACAGTCTACCACGGTGTGTGAGTCACGTACATTATTGCCTCTCGAAAAGGGCCAGCCGCAGCCGAGTAACGCAACTCAGTACGTGGGATCGCAGGGCCGGGCCAGGCCGCTGCGGATGGCCTCGTCCAGCAGCCGTTCCAGCATGTGCCCGGCCTGTTCGGCCGCTTTCTCCTGTTCTTTGCCGAACTGGTCCTGGAGGCGCCCGAGATCCTCCTGCCGGAGCGCGAACTCGGCCATTTTCCGGGCCATCTCATCCTGGTGGCCGCTCATGGCCGCCTGGGCTTCCGCGAGGCGGCTCTGCATCTGGGACAGCCTTTCCTGCAGTTTGGATAGCTGATCGGCGGTCGGCGCCTGCACGCGAACCTGCTCTTCGAGTTTCTTCAGATCCGCCTCGATCCGCGGCATGTTGCCGCGAAGCTTCTCCATGGCTTCCGCCATGGCCTGCTGGTGGTGAGCGAACTCCTCCTGTTGTTTGGCGAGCGCCTCCTGCTTGTCCGACAGGCCATCCGCGGTCAGGAAGAGATCGCGGGCGCTCCCCAGCAGGCCGGCGTCGCTGATCACCCAGGCCCGGCCGCCGCGGCGGATCCAAATCATGTCCCGCTTCGCGCGATCGTAAACGGACTGGGCCTCTCGTATATCGTCCGTGCCTCCGCTCCCCCGTGCGGCGCCTCCGTGGAAGATGAACCAGGCGCTGCCGGGTTCGCCTGGCCGCGGGGCGCGAGCCGGCCTTGGTGCGGCCTCCGGTTTGGCTGCGGGCGCCGGTTTGGCTGTGGGTGGCGGAGGCGAAACCGCGGACGCGGCCGGCGGAACCGCAGCACCGGGCTGGTTCTGGAGCGCCGCCACCAGAGCAACAGACCCGGCGGTAAGCGCCAGCACCGCGATCAGCGTGCTCCGCCTTAAACGCGCGCACAGCGGGCCGCCCGCGAGAATGCGATCAATGCGCCGTTCCGCGGAGCCGCCCTGGGCCATGGCCAGTCCCTCGATGGAGAGTCGCTTTCTTCCGACGCGAAAGAAGTCCAACACGATGGCGGCGTACGCGGATCGATCCACCGTCTCGGCCAGGGCCGAATCGTCGCTGGCGCACTCGGCCAGATCGGCCAGGTGACGCTCCAGCCACCACGCCACCGGGCTGAACCACAGCAGCGCGCGATGCAGTTGAGCCGCCACGCGGATGAGTGCGTCGCGCCGTTCCACGTGCGAGCGCTCGTGGGCCAGAACGGCCCGCAACCGCTCGCTCTCCCACTGGCGCCAGTCTTCCGGCAGCACCACCACGGGGCGGAAGACCCCGGCCGTAAGCGGCACCGTCACCCGCGCCGATTCCAGCACGCGCAGGCCGCGCATGCGACCAATCCTGTCCTCCACCACAGCGGACGCGCGGATCACGCGCCGGGCGAGGATCAGGCCGGTGAACAGGCGCGCCAGCAACAGCAGCGTTCCCGCCGCCCACAGGCCGGCCGCCGTTTCCGCAAGGTAACTGCGTGGGGCCCCGGCAATTCCCGGGGGCGGCGTGGTTGCCCTGGCGCGCACCGGCGGCGAAGCGTGGCGCAAAACGGCGGGAGCCGCAACGAACGCGCGCGTTACTACGGCCGGCGGCGACATCGGGGATAACAGCGGTGTCAGCACCGGCGGCATGAACGGCCGGACCGCCGGCAGCGCCAGCGAACCGAACAGAAGAGCGCTCCATAGCGCCAGGCGCGTGCGGACGTCGCGAATTCGGACGATGGCCGCAACCAGCCCGGCCACGGCCGCGAGAAATGCCGCGCGGACGGCCCAGTCCAGCAGGAATGACACCATTTGAGAGGCGGCGGAATGCGCGTTCACGATTTCTTCCCCTTCCCGGCGGCCGCGATCTTGGCGGCGAGCCGCTGCAGTTCTTCTTTGCCGAGGACCTTGTCGTCCACCATGCCCACCAGCAGCTCTTCCACCGAGCCGCGGCAGAAGCGATCGATGATCTGCCGGACCGCGTGCGCCGCCACCCTCTGCGGCGGATCGCAGGGCTGGTACAAGTTAGTACGGCCCTCCACCGAATGGGTCACGTAGCCCTTGGCTTCCAGGCGGCTGAGCACGGTGCGGACGGTGGAATCCTTGAGCGGGCGGTCGGAGGCCAGCGCCTCGCGGCAGGCGTCGGCCGTACAGGGCGCGGCCTGCCACACGTGATCCATGACGCGCTGTTCGAGCTCGCTGAGCGCTTTGCGGCGGATGCGGAGTACGCTACGCATTGTAACGCTACAGATTGTAGCGTATCTGCGCGGGCGAGTCAATAGGAATGTCGCGCGGGACTATGTACTTGACACCGAACGTGCGGGAAAGCCCGAACCTGGGATACTGAATCCTCGGTGCCCCGTTGGACTGCTCCGAACACGGCCTGCTTCTGCGGCCACCATCATAACCACAATAGTACTAGTACTTTGGTCCTAGTTGCGCCCGGCCCACCACTGCTCAAGCGCGACGAGAATGGCCTCCTCGGGATCGCCGCCAATCTGAACCACCAGCGTATGCCACTGCATTTCCTTGTGCGCCCGAACTGTCACGCGGAGTTCCTCCGGTCCCAACCTTTCGCATGAGATGTAGAAGTTCTTGCCTCGGTGCATCTCCCAGAATCGCCGGGCGGCAGCGTGAAGCGCCAGGCAGTATGCACCCGCCTGATGGTCATCGACGTAGAGCACGCTACTGATAGTACTCCCGTTGGTATGGCCTGTCACGTCGGTTCAGAGTAACCCGCCTGCATTCGGTGTCAAGTACAGAATCACGGAATGTTGCGCGTGAAGTGCCAGGAATCTTTTTGCCGGCGTTCCTGGCACAGAAGGCAGCGTGTCCGGCGGAGCAAGGGGCAGGCTCGCCCTGCCCTACTTCTTCCCGAAGTACCGGCCCCAGTCCACGCCGTGCATGTCGCCGCTCTCCATGAACTGCTGGTGCATGGCGAACGCCGCGGCGGGGGCGAACGGCGCGTGGCCGTCGTGAGTGTGGCTGCAGTAGGCCATCAGCTCCTCGCGGAAACTGGGGTCGGCGCAGTTGCCGATAATCTCCTCGGCGCGCTGCTGCGGGTCTTTCTTGCGCAGGTCGGCGACGCCGTGCTCGGTCACCACCACCTGCACCGAATGCTCGCTCTGGTCCACGTGCGCCACTTGCGGCACGATGGTGCTGATCTTCGTGCCCTTGGCCGTCGACGGGCAGGTGAAGATGGAGATGTAGGCGTTGCGGGTGAAGTCGCCCGAGCCGCCGATGCCGTTCATGAGCTGCTTGCCCATGACGTGCGTCGAATTCACGTTGCCCTGCATGTCCACTTCGATCGCCGTGTTGATGGAGATCAGTCCCAGGCGCCGGATGATCTCCGGGTTGTTGGTCAGCTCCTGCGGCCGCATGACCAGCCGCTCGCGGAACCACGGCACGTCGTCGTAGACTTCCCTCATGGCTTCGGTGGAAAGCGTCAGCGAGCAGGTGCTGGCGAAGGTCACCCGGTCCCGCCGCATCAGCCCCACCACGGAATCCTGCAGCACTTCGGTGTACATCTGGAACGGCGGGATTTGCGGATGACTGCCCAGCGCGCCGAGGATTGCGTTCGCCGTGTCGCCCACGCCGGATTGAATGGGCAGGAACGACCGCGGGACGCGCCCCGCATGCATCTCGCCGGCCAGAAACTCGGCCACGTTCTCGCCGATCCGCCGGGTGATGGCGTCGGGCTCGGAGAACCCGTCGAACTCGTCCTCGATACTGGTCTCCACCACGCCCAGGATCTTCTTCGGGTCCACCATGATCAGCGGCGAGCCGATGCGGTCCGAGGGCGAGTAGATGGGAATCTCGCGGCGGTGCGGCGGATCGGAGGGCTCGTACAGGTCGTGCATGCCGCGTAGCGTCGTCGGGTAGTTGAACTTGTTCCATTCGATCAGAATCCGCTTCGCCGAGCGCGCGTAGGTCAAAGCGGCGCCCGCCGCCGCGGTCAGGATGATGCCGCCATCGGGGGTCACGTCGCCCGCCTCGATGATGGCCCAGTCGATGGGCCCGAGGAAGCCGTAGCGCACCGCCTGCGGCAGCGCCGAAAGGTGCATGTCGAAGAAGTGCGTGCCGCCGGTGTTAATCAGCTTGCGCAACGTGGCGTCGGATTGATAGGGCGTGCGGAACAGGATGGCGTTGGCCCGCGCCAGCGCGCCGTCCAGCATGTCGCTGGTGGAGGCGCCGGTGATCACGCCCACCTGAAAGGGCCGCCCGGCCTGGTGTTCGGCGCCGGCGCGTTTGCCCAGCGCGAGCGGAATCGCCTTGGGAGTGCCCGCGCAGGTGAATCCGCTGAAACAGAGGGTCTCTCCGTCACTGATGAGTGCCGCCGCTTCTTCCGCGGTCAATTGTGTGAGTGCTTGTTTGACTGATGGCATGATTACTCCGGTTTGGCTCCGCTGAAACGATCGAGGAGCTGCCGCGCGGCGCGGTACGCGCTGATGCGGCCTTCCAACACGTCGGTCTCGAGGCTGGCGAGGTCCCGCTTCACCCCGGAATGAGAAAAGAATTGATCGCGCAGGCCGTTCTCGATGGCCTCGTACATCGCTTTTCGTGCCTGCTCGCGGCGGTTTCGCTCGTACCAGCCGCTGCGCACGGCCTGCCCATGATGTTCCAGCACTATTTTCCAGATGGCGGCGATCCCCTCGCCCGTGCGCGACGAACAGGTCACCACGCGGGGGCTCCAACCGCTGGCGTGCGGTGGGAACAGCTTCAGCGCGCTCTCGTACAGCCGGCGCGCCGCCTCCGAGGGAACGCGGTTGTCTCCGTCGGCCTTGTTGATGGCCATCAGATCGGTCATCTCCATGATCCCGCGTTTCATGCCCTGCAGTTCGTCGCCCGCCCCGGCCAGCATGAGCAGCAGGAAGAAATCGGCCATGCCGGCGACGGCCACCTCCGATTGGCCCACGCCCACCGTTTCGATGAAGATGTTGCGGTAGCCGGCGGCCTCGCACAACACGATGGCCTCGCGCGTCTTGCGCGCCACGCCGCCCAGCGAGGAGCCCGCGGGCGACGGCCGTATGTAGGCGTGCGGGTCCACGCCCAGCCGCGTCATCCGCGTCTTGTCGCCCAGAATGCTGCCGCCGCTCACCGGACTGCTGGAGTCCACGGCGAGCACCGCCACCTTTTCGCCGCGTTCGTGTGTGAGGTGAGTGCCCAGCGCTTCGATGAAGGTGCTCTTGCCCACGCCCGGCACGCCGGTGATGCCCACCCGGATGCTGCCGTTGGTGTGCGCAAGGCAGGCCTCCAGAACCTGCTGCGCCGGCTCCTGGTGCGCGGGCACGGAGCTTTCCACCAGGGTGATGCCGCGCGCCAGCATGGCCCGGTCGCCCGCGACGATGCCGTCGATAATCTCTTGCGGGCTGGCCGAAAGTCTGCGCCGCTGCTGGAAACGGCGCGTCTGCTCCGAATCCATCTAGGCTCCTGTCTCCGCGGGTTGTTCCATGGATTCGATGTGGGGCAACTTCGCAGCTTTGTGGGGCGGCCTTTCAGGCTGCGGACCCGCTTTCCAGCGGGTCCACCCGGCCGGAAGGCCGGCTCGCGGGCAGGATTTCCCGCCCCACAGTTTAAGACAGCACACTAGCCGTGCTGGGGCTCCAGTGCCCCGATCAGAGCGTGCAGAATCTCGCGCGCGGCTTCGGGAATCCGGGTGCCCGGTCCGAACACGCCCACCGCGCCGGCCTTGTACAACTCGTCGTAGTCCTGCGGTGGAATCACCCCGCCCACAATCACCATGATGTCGTCACGGCCCATCGCGCGCAACTGTTCGATGAGTTGCGGGACCAGCGTCTTGTGGCCGCCGGCCAGCGAGGACGCGCCCACCACGTGCACGTCGTTCTCGATGGCGTGCCGGGCCACCTCTTCCGGCGTTTGAAACAGCGGGCCGATATCGACGTCGAAGCCCAGGTCGGCGAATGCGGTGGCGATCACCTTGGAGCCGCGGTCGTGCCCGTCCTGCCCCATCTTCGCCACCAGAATGCGCGGGCGCCGTCCCTCGGCCTGCGCGAACTCGGCGGCCATTTTGCGTACTTCCGCGAAGCTCTTGTCGCCCGCCGTCTCCGCCGCATACACGCCGCTGATGGATCGAGTGGGCGCCTCGTAACGGCCCCAGATCTTCTCCAGCGCGTCGGAGATTTCGCCCAGCGTGGCTCGCAACCGCGCCGCGTCCACGGCCAGCGCCAGCAGATTGCCTTCGCCCGTCTCGGCGCATTTCGTGATGGCCGCCAGCGCCTGCTGCACCTTTCCGCCGTCGCGCTCGCGGCGGATCTTCGCCAGCCGCTCCACCTGGCTGGTGCGCACCGCGGCGTTGTCCACCTCCCGCAGATCCAGCTTCGTATCGGATTCGTAGCGGTACGCGTTCACCCCGACGATGACGTCCCGGCCCGTGTCGATGCGCGCCTGCTTGCGCGCGGCCGCTTCCTCGATGCGCATCTTGGGCAGGCCCATCTCGATGGCCTTCACCATCCCTCCGTGGCTCTCCACTTCCTGAATCAGCTCCCAGGCCGAGTGCGCCAACTCGTGCGTGAGCGATTCGACATAATGTGAGCCGCCCCACGGGTCCACCACGCGCCCGATCTCCGTCTCTTCCTGAATGAAGAGCTGCGTGTTGCGGGCGATGCGCGCGGAGAAATCGGTGGGCAGCGCCAGCGCTTCGTCGAGCGAGTTCGTGTGCAGGCTCTGGGTGTGGCCCAGCGCCGCCGACATGGCCTCGATGGTGGTGCGCATGACGTTGTTGAACGGGTCCTGTTCGGTCAGGCTCCAGCCGGAGGTCTGGCAGTGCGTGCGCAGCGCCATCGATTTCGGATTCTTCGGATCGAACGCCTTCACGATCTTCGCCCACAGCAGGCGCGCGGCCCGCAGCTTGGCGATCTCGCGGAAGTGGTTCATGCCGATGTCGAAGAAAAAGGAAAGCCTCGGCGCGAACTCGTCGACGCTGAGGCCCGCCGCGATGCCGGTGCGCACGTACTCCATGCCGTCGGCCAGCGTGTACGCCAGCTCGATGTCCTCGGTGGCGCCGGCCTCCTGCATGTGATAGCCGCTGATGGAAATCGAGTTGAACTTCGGCATGTTCTTCGCGGTGAAGCGGAAGATGTCGCCGACAATGCGCATGGAGGGTGCGGGCGGATAAATGTACGTGTTCCGCACCATGAATTCTTTGAGAATGTCGTTCTGGATGGTGCCCGCCAGCTTTTCCGGCGCGACCCCCTGCTCCTCGGCGGCCACTATGTAGAAGGCCATCACCGGCAGCACCGCGCCGTTCATGGTCATCGACACGGAGATCGCTTCGAGCGGGATCTGGCCGAAGAGGATCTTCATGTCCTCCACCGAATCGATGGCCACCCCGGCCTTGCCCACGTCGCCCACCACGCGCGGGTTGTCGGAATCGTAGCCGCGATGCGTGGCCAGGTCGAAGGCCACCGAGAGCCCCATCTGCCCGGCCGCCAGATTCCGCCGGTAGAACGCGTTCGATTCTTCCGCCGTGGAGAAGCCCGCGTACTGGCGCACCGTCCACGGCCGGGTCACGTACATGGTGGTGTACGGGCCGCGCAGGTAGGGCGCGATGCCTGCCGCGTACTGCAGTTGTTCCAGGTGCGGATCGTACGACGGCGCCGAGCCCGTGCCCTTCTCGCGATATTCGAGTTTCGAAAAGTCCGGTCTCATCTCAATCTCCGATCCCCAGTTTCCCCTGCAGCGCCGTGAGCGTCTCCAGCGCGTTGCTGCGGATGTGAACGAACTCCGCCACGCCCGCCTGTTTGAGCTGTTCCAGCGCCTCCTTCGGATAACCCGCGACGATCACCGGCTGCGTGAGCCGCGGACAAACTTCCGCCGCCAGCCCCGGATACTCCGCGTCGGCACTGCACAGCACCACCAGGTCCGGCTTCTCCAGGTCCACGGCGGCGAGGGCCGCCTCCACCCTCGCAAACGGCGGAGGCTTCACCATGGCGAACCCCGCGCACTGGAAGAACTCGGTCGCGAACTCGGCCCGCGCGCGGCGCATTTTCGCGTCGCCGAACTGCAGCAGGAAGACCTTCGGGGTTTTGCCGGTGGCCTTCTCGTGGCGCTCCGTGCGCAGGCGCATCGCCTCGAAATCGCTTGGGCCGCGGGCGTGCGCCGAAGGCGCGGCGATCTTGTCCAGCACGCGCTCGGCCGGGTTGGCGTGAACGTTCAGTCCGGTGAACTGCCGCCGCCGCTCGGCGATGGCCGTCCTGCGGGCCTCGCGCGCCGGCTTCACCAGGCTGTCCACCAGACCCGAACCGATCGCCTGGCTGTATCCGCCCACCGCTTCCATCTGCTGGAACAGCTTCCAGGCCTCGCGCGCCATGGTATCCGTTAGCGACTCAATGTACCAGGAGCCGGAAGCCGGATCGCTCAGCTCGTCGAAGTGCGCCTCTTCGCGGAGAATGAGCTGCGTGTTCACGCCCATCCGCCGGGCAAACGCGTCCGGCTCGGCGAAGGCCGAATGGAACGGCGTCACCGTCACCAGCTCCGCTCCGCCAATGATGGCCGACATCGCCTCGGTGGTCCCGCGCAGCATGTTCACGTAGGGATCGTAAACGGTCTTGTTCCACTCCGAGGTCTGCGCGAAGATCCGCGTCGTGGGCCGTGCGTGCGGATCGTAGGCGGTCACCACGCGCGGCCACAGCAGGCGCGCGGCGCGGAGTTTGGCGATCTCGAAAAAGTAGTTCGAGCCCACCGGGAACGAGAACGCCATCTGGCCCGCCACCAGCCCCAGCTCGGCCAGATACTCGGAGCCCTGAGCCAGCGCCAGCGCCAGCTCCTGGGTGGCCGTCGCCTCAATTTCGTCGAATCGGCCCGCGTTGATCACGAACGGCAGGAAGTCCGGCGCGATGTTCGCGGCCTCGCGCACCGGGCCGCAGTTGAGCGAACCGTGCAAGCGTCCGGCAAAGTGGCGAATCACCCGCAGCAGCGAAGCCGCCTGCCCGCCCGCGCGGATGTGCACCTCCACTTTGGTGAGAGGAAGCCGCTCCAGCAGCGCCTCCAGCGCGTCCTCGTTCTCCGGCCAGTACTGGATGGCCTGCGCGCCGCGCTCCACCACTTCCATGGCCGTTTCGAAGTCAGACACTTCGGCGCAGATCTTCCAGCCGGTGGGGAAATCCCGCAGCGCCGGCAGGCCGGGCGAATCCTCCAGCCGATAAAACGGCTTCACCGCGAAACCGTCTTCGGTTTTCCAAACCAGCGATCTCGGGTCCCTGCCCTTCAGGTCCTTCGCGATCGCCGCTTCCCATTCCGCGGTCGATACCGGCGGGAACTCGGCGAATAAAGGTTCCGCCTGTGCAGCGTTCATTTTCCGCGCTCCTCCACTACTTCAATCAGGAACCCGAATGCCCTGGGATGCACAAAGAACACCATGGTCCCGCGCGAACCCGGCCGGGGCGCCTTGTCGATGATATTGAAGCCGTTTTCCTTCATAAAGTCGAAAGCCTTCTGAATATCGGCCACGCGAAAAGCCACGTGGGCGAAGCCGCCGCGTCCGCCGTTGCGTTCAATCAGCTTCGCCACCGGCGAATTCTCGTTCAACGGCTCCAGCAACTGGATCAGGTTCGGCCCGTCGCCGATCCGCAGCAGCACCTCGCGCACCTGATCGCCGCCGTGCACTTCCTCACGATGAATCTCGGTGAAGCCCAGCAGCTTGTAAGCGTTCACCTGGCCTTCCAGATCTCCGCTTTTCACCGCGATGGCCACGTGATCCACAAAAAGGAACCCGGGCACATTCTGCATTTCCACCTGCACGTTCATGTCTCCTGAAATGTGGGGCAGGCCCTCGGCCTGCGGCGGTCTCTCAGACCGCCTATTCAAAGTCCACCAGCACCTGATTGGCCTGCACGCTCTGGCCCGCGTCCACCCGCACGCGCTTGATCTTCCCGGCCACCGGCGACGTAATGGTGGTTTCCATCTTCATCGCTTCCAGCACCAGAAGCGAATCGTCCACCTTCACCGCCTGCCCTTCCTGCGCGTTCAGCCGGACCACCACCCCCACCATGGGGCTGCGGCAAACCTTGCTCTCGTCCACCACTTCGCCGTTGCCGGACGCCCCGCCAGCCGGCGCGGCCACCGTTACCGGAGCCGATGGCGCCGACCAGGAAACCGGCCGATACGCCGCCGGCGCGTGCACCACTTCCGACTCTTCCGCTTCCACCTCTACTTCGTATGTCTTGTTGTCGACTGTGATCTTCAGTTTCACTGTACCCCTACCTGTTCCACGCCACATTATGCGACGCCTGTATGCTCACCCGGCCCTGCTGCGCCCACGGGTTCATGCCTGGAGTCGCGCTGCGCCGAACGCGGCGGATGCGGGCTTTCTTCCCCATGAAAGCGGCCACCGCGGCCGCGATCACCATGAGAATCTCCGGCTCGATCCGCTCCTCTTCCTTTTCTTCCGCCTTCGCCGCAACTGGCGCCGGCGCGCTGACCACTGGCTTTGCCGCCTCGCCCAGCCGCAGTTCCAGATTGTGGATCCGTTCCTCCATGCCGCGCAGGCGGCCGTTCATTTCTTCCAGCAGCGCCGTGAGGCGGCCGGCATCGAGAGCGCCGTTCGTAGTTTTTTCCATCCGCGTCGGCTCCGTTCCGCTACAGCGGGATCAGCCCGTGCTTCTTGGCCGGGCGCAGCTCGCGCTTGGTGTGCAGCGCTTCCAGCGCCGCCACCAGATAGCGCCTCGTTTCCGCCGGCTCAATCACGTCGTCGGCCTGACGCCGCGCGCCGGCCACATAGGGGTTCGAGAACTTCTCGCGATACTCCTGGATCATTTCCTGGCGCTTCTTCTTGGGGTCGGCCGCCGCCTGGATCTCCTTGCGGAACACCACGTCCACCGCCCCCTCGGCGCCCATTACCGCAATCTCCGCGCTCGGCCAGGCGATCAGACGGTCCGCGCCCAGATCCTTGCTGCACATGGCCAGATACGCCCCGCCGTAGGCCTTGCGCAACACCACGGTGAGTTTCGGCACGGTGGCCGCCGAATACGCGAAAAGCATCTTCGCGCCGTGCCGGATAATTCCACCGTACTCCTGTTGCACGCCCGGCAGGAAGCCGGGTACGTCCACCAGCGTGATCAGGGGGATGTTGAAGGCATTGCAGAAGCGGACGAAGCGCGCCACTTTGTCCGACGCGTTGATATCCAGCGCGCCGGCCAGCACCGCCGGCTGGCTGGCCACGATGCCCACCGAACGCCCGGCGATCCGCGAGAACGCGATCACCACATTGGCCGCCCAGTAGGGCTGCACCTCAAGAAAATCGCCGTAATCGACGAGCCGCGCGATGATGCCGCGGATGTCGTAGCCCTGCTTGCCGTCGTCGGGGACCAGGTGGTTCAGCTCTTCGTCCCGGCCCTCTTCCAGATCGTACGGCAGCCGTGGCGCGTCTTCCAGATTGTTCGACGGCAGATAGCTGAGCAGCTTCTTGCAGATATCCAGCGCGTGCTCGTCGTCCTCGGCCACGAAATGGACCACGCCGGATTGATTCATCTGCGCGCCCGGCCCGCCCAACTGCTCCGCCGTCACCACCTCCCCGGTCACCTGCTTGATCACGCCGGGGCCGGTGATAAACATCTGCGCCTGTTTGGTCTGGATGATGAAATCCGTCAGCGCCGGGCTGTAGGCCGCGCCGCCCGCGCACGGGCCGCAGATCAACGAAATCTGCGGCACCGCGCCGCTGAGCATGGTGTTGTGGTAAAAAATGCGCCCGTAGCCGGCCAGGCTGTCGATGCCTTCCTGCACGCGGGCGCCACCCGAGTCGTTTATCAAAATGAAAGGCGACCCGGTCTTAAGAGAACTCTTCATCATTTCGACGATCTTGTCGGAATGGATTTCACCCGCCGAACCGCCGGCCACCGTAAAATCCTGGCTGCCCAGATGCACCAGCCGGCCCTCGATGTTGGCGCATCCGGTGACCACGCCCTCGGCCGCCAGCTCCTGTTTGGCCATGCCGAAGCCAGTCTGGCGATGTCTGGCGAAAAGGCCGATTTCCTGGAACGTGCCCGCGTCCACCAGACGCTCCACCCGCTCCCGCGCCGTCAGTTTGCCCTGTTTGCGCTGCTTTTCGAGGCGTTCTTCTCCGCCGCCCGCTTCCAGATGTTTGCGCGTTTTCCGGAGCAGTTCGATCTTCTCGTCCATCTTCGAGGCTGTAACGTTTGCCATGAATCTCTGTCTCCTGTTGCCTGTTTCGCCCCCGGCGCCGCTCGCGTGTGGCGCTTATTCGCCCGGCGCCACCGTCACCTTGTGCGACTGGCCGTTGAAGGTCACCGCGTAGGTGATGGGGCCGGAAAGTTGGCCTGGGTGCGGGGTGGCGGGTTTGTCCGCCGGCGCGGCCGTTTTGGGCTGCGGAGCGGGTGCTTCCTTGCTTGGGTTCTTCGGGCCTTCGTGGCGCGTTTTGAAAAACTTCGGCGCCACCTGCGGGAACATCGCGTAGGTCAGCACGTCCTCGTCGCTGCCGTTGGCCCCCTCCAGATTCAGCGCTTCGCCGCGCAGCTTGTCGAATTCCATCGGAATCAGATCGGCCGGCCGACAGGTGATCACCGGCTTCTTCGCCTTATCCGACGCAATCTGCTGCACCTTTTCGTCCTTGGAGCCGAGCGTCGCGCCGTAGTAGCCCAGCATCAGGTCCGCGTACTCCCCGCTCATCGCCTTCCACTCGCCCATCAGGACGTTAAACACGGCCTGCGTACCCACAATCTGGCTGGTGGGCGTCACCAGCGGCGGATACCCGGCGGCTTTGCGCGCCACCGGCACTTCGGCCAGCACTTCCTGCACCTTGTCGCCGGCGCCCTGCTGTTTGAGCTGGCTCTCCATGTTGGAGAGCATGCCGCCGGGAATCTGGCTCTTGAAAATGTCCGTTTCCGCGCCCTGGAAGTCGGTGAGGTACTTCTTGTAGTTATTGCGGATCTTGCGAAAATACTCGTTCACGCGGTGAATCCTGTCCATGTCCACGCGCGTGGTGTAACCGGTGCCTTCCAGCATTTCCACCAGGCTTTCGGTGGGATTATGGCCCGGTCCCAGGCTCATGGAGCTCACCGCGGTGTCCACCATGTCCGCGCCCGCCTCGATGCCCTTCATCAGGCTCACCAGCGTGACCCCGGTCGTTGCATGTGTATGGATGTGAACCAGCGTTTCCTTCCCGCACTGTTCCTTGATGCCCTTCACCAGCTCGTACGCCGGTTGCGGCTTGAGCAGCGCGGCCATGTCCTTGATGCAAATCGAATCGCAACCCATCTCCAGCAGTTGCTCGGCCAGATCGACGAACGCGCCGATCGTGTGCACCGGGCTGATGGAGTAGCAGATGCAGCCCTGCGCGTGCTTGCCGGTCTTCTTTACCGCGTTGATGGCCGTGCGCAGGTTGCGGGGATCGTTCAGCGCGTCGAAGATGCGGAACACATCCATGCCGTTGACGGCGGCCTTCTCCACGAAGTGCTCCACCACGTCGTCGCCGTAGTGGCGGTAACCCAGAATGTTCTGGCCGCGCAGCAGCATCTGCAGCGGCGTCTTCGGCATGAGCTTCTTGAAGGTGCGCAGGCGTTCCCAGGGGTCCTCGTTCAGAAAACGGATGCAGGAATCGAATGTTGCGCCACCCCAGCACTCCAGCGACCAGTAGCCGGCATTGTCCAGGTCCTCGCAGACCGGGATCATGTCTTCCATGGCCATGCGCGTCGCCATCAGGCTCTGGTGGGCATCGCGAAGTACAAGTTCAGTGATTTCAATTAGACGGGGCATTTCGTTCTAACCTCAGTGCTGCAATCCCTCTTCCTTTCTCAGCATAGCTTGAATCCTCCTAAACTACTGAAAAATAAGTGATGAATTCTAATTCAGTGAATCTCGACACCCCCTGCGGGGGCATATGCCTTTCCGAATCTGGGGCATTTGGCCCAAAGTGCCACTCCTGTCACGTGGTGCTGGTGTAGTACAGTGTCCGGTAGCGTGCTATAGCGCACACCCGCGCCGGTCCGCCGGCCTCCCGTCAAACCGGTGGATCAAATCGGGCCATCTGCCGCTACGGCAGTTGGCGGTGGACCAAATGCCCCGTTTCGGAAGTCCGCTAACGTATGTGGCACCCCAGGTCAAATCCGCGGGTAGCGCGGGTAGCGCGTGATGCGGCCAAATGGCAAAATCGGCGCTGCAAAAAAGGGCAATTATTTACTTGACAAAATAGCCAAACTGCCCTAGAATGAAAGCATGGGACAAGAACCAACCACTCTTCAGGAAGCCATCGTATACTTCTCCGATCCAGCCAACTGCCTCGATTATCTGGTAGCCCGGCGCTGGCCTGACGGCGTGACCTGCCCCCGCTGTAGCTCTAAGGACGTGCTGTTCTTGGAGAAGTACAACCGCTGGCACTGCCGTGCAAAGCACGGTGCCCCTCAGTTCACCCTGAAGACCGGAACCATTATGGAGGACTCCCCCATCGGCCTTGACAAGTGGCTGATGGCGATGTGGCAGATTGTGAACTCCAAGAACGGTATCAGTTCGTGCGAAGTCCACCGAGCCATTGGCATCACTCAGAAGTCGGCTTGGTTTCTGGACCATCGGATTCGGTTCGCTCTGACCATGGGAACCATCAACAAGCTGTCTGGGCAGATTGAGGCCGACGAAACCTACATCGGCGGCAAGGCCCGGAACATGCACGCGGACAAGCGGGCCGTGAAGATTACCGGAACCGGCGGCAAGGATAAGACTCCAGTCATGGGCATTCTGGAACGCGGCAGCAAAGCCGTTGGCAGCCGGGTTCGCGTGAAGGTTGTGGACAGCACGAAGAAGAAGGCCCTTCAGTCAGAGATTCGCGAGCACGTGCTAGCCGGGTCCGCCTTGTTCACCGATGCGCTGAAGTCATACGAAGGGTTGGGTGAGTTCCAGCACGAAGTGGTTGACCACGCAGTAGAGTACGTTCGGGGCGAAGTCCACACCAACGGGCTGGAAAACTTCTGGAGTCTGGTCAAGCGGGGCCTGAACGGTACTTATATCTCGGTCGAGCCCTTCCATCTGTTTCGCTACCTGGACGAACAGGCTTTTCGCTACAACAACCGTAAGATGACCGACAGCGACCGCTTCGATATCGCAGTGCGGCACATTGTCGGCAAACGGCTGACTTGGGATCGGCTCACCGGCAAGACGCCGGACTATGCGACGTGTGGCAACTGAGAAGGAACGGAAGCGACAGAGACGCGGAAAGCGGAGGATCTAGTCAAAACATGCGCCAGACAGGGAGGCCCGGTTTCACGGTCACAAGGATCTCGGAGTCATTTGGTGATACGATCAGAAGCGCGTTTTCGTGCTACATACCAGAGGATTCAAGACGCCGCTTCATCTGGCCGATCACTTTCTGCTTCATGGGTTTAGGCTTGGTGTCGCGACAGAGATTGATTACTTGGAGCTTGCGGACCAGCTCTTCGATCCAAGAGCTTCAGGCCGGGTTCGTCAGTTTGTGAGGCCGTGGAACAGGGATGTGGTGAGATATGATGAGGCCGCAGATATTTTCGGAGTCCTCGACAGGCACGGATACATCAAAACGTGCTATCGGCCCGATCCGGGGGTTCATAGGGAACCCTCTAACCTTGATTACTATCTGAGCGAGTTGGATGAAACATTATGAAGTATCGATGTTTGGTATGCGGTTTTGGGGAAATGCCCTTTCCCCCGGAAGACCATAACATCTGCCCATGCTGCGGGACAGAATTTGGCTACCACGATCATCGTAAATCACATCGCGAACTCATGGAAAAGTGGGTAGAAATCGGCGCTCCATGGTTTAGCCGCGCCATGCCACCTCCAGCGGGTTGGAACTGGTATGTTCAATTGTTCAACGCGGGCCTCGTGTCCGTCAGCACTGCTGGAACACGCGCGACGGTTGAGTATCTACCCCGTGCGATGCCTATTTCAATCACGATTGGAGCACAGTTCAGCTATCAGCTAGGGGCTGCGGCTTGAGGACAGAAGATGCCATTTCTACTGATGTTCGTGCCTTGCCAGAAAGTCCTCTTCTCGGAGGCGGAGAAGAGCACGTCCGTCATATCCATAATCGAAATCGTGAGGGTCGGTTTACCAGCCAGCGTAACCGAAATACCAAAAGGCACGACAATACCACTCTACTGGGACCTCTTGACTCTTTGGTATGGGCAACCTGACGACCTCGGGGTAGTGTACGAGCAGAAAATTGCGTTGCTCACAAGCAGTCCGGAGACTCCCGACCTGCTCGGCGAGCCGGGAACAAGTTTGGGGCAGGAATCCATTCATGAGTTCTCCATGAACGCAATCGGAGAACGGAGACCGATCTATCAGAATCTCTTTCAATTCCCCATCTGGCATGAAGGATCGTGTGACCTGAAATTGCTGGTAAGGAGAAAGGGCCAAGCGGAATGGCGCGAGCGAGCGACCTATCCGATAGAGATAGAGTATGTCAGGGGAGGCGGCCCACTAACAGGGGTTCGCACAAGCCAACCGTTTACAACCGTTTACGGCCTGAAACCGTCGAAGCCAGATGGGGAGACGTCAGAATGAAGCCGCCACTACCGCCGCCGCATGTACCCGGTGAAACAGACGCAGAACGCATGGACAACGCCGTGCGCAAGCTGTTCAGCGTTTCGAAGGGTGACTACCTGAAGGAAGAGGCCCGGCTGAAGCGGGCGCGCGACCGGAAGCGGGCAAGGAAAACGCCCGCCTGACTGTCGGCCTGTCACGCCAGGGCAAGGGTAGCGGCTGGCTCCCTATTTTGTCAAGTATGTAATTGCCGGTCCCTTGCGCGACGTGGCTGAAAAGCAAAAAGCCCGACGAAGCCATCTTCGGAGGACCTTGCCCCCCGCCGACGCGACGAAGCTCGATCAACGGTTGCAACAAGGACGTCGCGCGGTATACTTAAGTGTATGGTTCCCAATAGTTTACAGACACTGTTTTGGGACATAAGCCTGACCGGCTTCGAACCTGCCGCGTACCCGGACTATACGATTCTCCGCGTTCTCGAATACGGCGACGTGCCCGCATTCGCGTGGCTTCGCGAGACGTTTGCGGATGATGAGATACGCCGCGTCCTGCGAACCGAACACCGGCTTTCCCCGAAGTCGGCCACGTTCTGGGCGCTCGTGTACCGCATTCCCGCCGATCAGGTTGCCGCGCTCCGCGAGCAGACCTCACCTGTCGTAGCCAGCACATGAGCAGCAACGCTCCCGACAACGTGGTGTGGCACCGGGAGACCGTCGCCGCCCCAGCGGAGGACACGCTCCGGGCGTTGCATGATCTCACCATCCCTGACGGCGCGTATCTCGCGGGCGGCACCGGCCTCGCGCTTCGCTTTGGCCACCGCCGTTCGGTGGATCTCGACTTCTTCGTGCTCGAACCGTTCGATGAGGACCAACTCCTGCAGCGTATCCGGTCGCTGCCCGGCGTCGTGGTCGTCACCCGTGCGCCGCGAACGCTGCACCTCACCATCCAGAGCACCAAAGTGAGTTTCCTCGGCTACGCCTATCCCCTCCTCTTTCCGCTCGCGTCATTCCTCGGCGTGCCTGTGGCCGACCCGCGCGACATCGCGTGCATGAAGATCACCGCGATCGCGGGCCGCGGCGCCAGGCGCGACTTTGTCGATCTCTACATTGCCTGCACGCACTTCGGCCTGAGGGAGCTCCTCGAGCTCTTCGCGCGCAAGTACGCCGGGACCAGCTATAACAGGCTCCACATCCTGAAGTCCCTGACCTATTTTACCGATGCCGAGAAGGACCCGATGCCGCACATGCTCGTGCCGCTCGACTGGCGCGGGGTGAAGAGATTCTTCGAGCAGGAAGCGCCGCAGTTGAAGTAAACGGAGCGGCATAGCCGCACTGGCAACAGCATCGCGCGGACCCACCCTCGCTACACAAATTGTCCGTACGCCCCGCCTTCTCTGATGTGCAAAGCTCTGCGCGCGCTGCAGCCTGCTTTTTCGGCGTCCATCCAATGCGCAACAGGGCAGCGGAGACTCTGCTGGCCTTCGTTGATCGCCAAACACTCACGCCGCGAAAAGCACCCTGAGCGGTTCGGGAACATCCTCACCGCTCTCCATCATGTCCGCCAGCACCTGCAGGGCTATCGATTTGACCTTTCGAATGGCCTCGTCCGCGCTGCTGCCGTGAGCCATAACGCCGGGAAGGTCCGGGACCGAAGCCAACATTCGACCATCGTCCTCTCGTTCGATTTCGACGCGAATCGGTTGAATCTCCACCATGGCTGATTCACTCTACCGAAAGGAACAACGGTGGGCATGATGTCCGGCCCGGCCCAAACTGAATCGGCCCGTATGGCACTCCGCAGCACACCAGTTGTGATAAGCTTGCTTCTCATTCTCAGGAGGCGTGCCCCTTAGAAAAACGGTGTGACCAACGCCAACCCACGAGAAAGGTCCGACTCCACGAATCCCCTCCGACGCAGACCGGACAAAAGTGCTTTCGGATCAGCCAGGCCCTCATCGACCTGTATAAGCATCACTTCGATCTCTTTCTCAAAGGGACGGCTGGATTCCTCGCCGTTCTAGCGACGGTTCTCGGAGCTGCTTCGAACCGTAAAGACGGGCCGAAGCGTCGTCGTCACAAGCCACGGCAAACCCGTGGCCAGGATCGTACCCGTTGCCGAGGACGAACGCGCCGCCCGGGCTGCGCGTGCCGCCCTCTTTGCACGGCTTCGAACGGAACGGGTGGTTAAGGCCGGCCGCTGGACCCGTGACGAACGCTACGACGAGCCATCGTGAAGATTGCGCTCGACACCAACGTGCTGGCCTATGCCGAGGGCGCCAACGGAGCGGCCAGGCGAGACCGGGCGTTGAAACTGATTCAGCGGTTGCCGCAGGAGAGTATCGTGCTTCCGGTTCAGACGCTCGGCGAACTC
This sequence comes from Bryobacteraceae bacterium, assembly GCA_049520275.1. GTDB lineage: Bacteria > Acidobacteriota > Terriglobia > Bryobacterales > Bryobacteraceae > CAWACP01. The sequence continues at coordinate 18,987 of JBEKPY010000048.1, read as the reverse complement.
TTCAACGTACTCGTCCGCAAGGCCCGGCGGCGGCCAATACGCGCGCGGTCTGCCGTGATGAGTTGGCGCGACGCGTATCCGGTGGTGGAGACCACCGCGGCGGTGATGGTCAACGCCACCGACCTGGCGTCCCGGCACGGCCTTTCCATCCGGGACTCCGTTGTTCTGTCGGCGTCGGCGGAAGCCTCGTGCCGGCTCCTTCTTTCGGAGGATCTCCAGGAGGGGTTTACGTGGCGGGGAGTAACCGTGACCAACCCGTTTGCGCCGATGCTTCACCCTCTCCTGGCGGCTTTGCTCACAGCGCCCGAAAGATGATCGTTGACTCGGCGTAAGTTGGAGCCTCCCGTCGATATTGCGCCCCGGCATGTGCCTGTCGTCATCGCTGGCCGGGACTCGTGCGCCGGCCGCGATGAACGCTCCACTCCTGAATCGACGGTCATCCGCAACCTGACAGGCGCTCACTAATGTCACCGGGGGGAGTCAGAGGTCTTCGGGACCCAGACCGGTGTCCTTCCCGATCCTGGCCAGCGCCGCCGGCCCAACCTCTTCGATCATGGAACCCGAAGGTGAAACTGGACCACCCGGCTTTCCGCCAGCACCTGGAGGGCTATCGACTTCACCTTTCGAATGGCCTCGTCTGCGCTGCTACCGTAGGCCATAACGCCGGGAAGGTCCGGGACCGAAGCCAACATCCGGCCATCGTCCTCTCGTTCGATTTCGACGCGAATCGGTTGAATCTCCACCATGGCTGATTCATTCTTCCGAAAGGAACAACGGTTGGCATGATGTCCGGCCCGCTCAAACTGAATCGCCGGTCAATCCGCAACCTGAGATCCCGCCACCGCAGACTACCGCACTCGACCGCATCTTTTTCGCCATCGGGCATTCACAACAACTTACGCCAATCAAGACCAAAGGAAACAACCATCCCCGTCATTGCCCCTCGGAGATCCCGTCCGCCCCGTGCTATTGTCAATGCGCCATGGCCACTGACGCACACATCCTCGCGAGCCGCATAAGTGGCCGCGCCGATACCGTGTCTCTCCGCCAACCGCAGCCCCGGCCGCCGAATCTCCCGTTTTGCAAAACGAAGCCAATCTCGACCGCCCCCGGGTGGCCCTGTCGATGGCCGCAAGTTCATGAAAACACCGAATAAATGCCCGCGCCACCGGGTTCCGCAAACCCTCAGCCAGGCTCCGCGGCTCTCCCGTGCGACAGAAGAACCCGATTCCGTGCCTTCCCGGAGTTCCTCTGCCGGGCCGCCAGCGGCCGCCGGGCGCCCGCTAAGGTTCTCCCCGTGACGCTTCGGATCCCCGGCGTCCCTGGAGACACAACGGGCTCGCCGAAACGCTCGCGTCCGGCATCCGGCCCGGTGAAGTTACCCTCGATCGTGAATGTCCATCGGCACCCCCAGACATCCAGCCCGCGCTGCTACAATGAGGGAACCACTATATTGCCGGACTTTGTCTTGTCCGGACGACCGTCCGGCCCCGTGGCTGCCGGACCACCAGGCTTCCATGGACCTCGACCAGCTCCATACTTTCCTCGAGATCGTTCGCCTGAAGAGTTTCTCGAAAGCGGCCCAGACCTGCTACCGAACTCAGCCGGCCATCAGCGCCCAGGTACGCCAGCTCGAACAGGAACTGAACAGCACCCTGTTCGAACGTCTCGGCACGCGCATCTCGCTGACCACCGCGGGAAGAATCTTCGCCGATTACGCCGAGCAGATTCTGGATCTGCGCCGCCGCGCTCAGGACGCCATCAACGAGCTGGAGCGGGTTCCGCGGGGCGAACTGGTGATCGCCGCCAACGAGGCCACCTGCATCTACGTGCTGCCGCGCGTCTTCTCCGAGTACACCCGCGAGTTCCCCAACGTGCAGCTTCTGGTGGACCGCTCCTACGGCGCGCGCGTGGTGCAGGCCGTGCTCGACAATCTGGCCGATTTCGGCATCACCCAACTGCCCGTCGAGGAGAAGAAGCTGCAGATCGTGAAAATCCACAGCGACGAGATCAAGCTGCTCACCAGGGCCGGGGATCCGCTGGCCGCGCGCGAGGGCGTAGGCTGCCGCGAACTGATTGCCAAGCCGCTCCTGCTGCCGAAATCCGGCACCACGCGCACCCGCCTCAACGCCTGGCTGGAGCCGGTGGAAAACGAGATTCACGTCTCCATGGAGCTGGATTCCACCGAGATGATCAAGCGCTTCGTGATGGCCGGCCTCGGATACTCGTTCCTCGCGGCGTCGCATTGCCGCGAAGAGGTGGAAGACGGACGGCTGGGCGTGGCCTCGCTGTCCCCCGAGCCGATGATTCGCCACCTCGGCCTGATCTATCGCAAGGACAAAGCGCTTTCGAAGGCGGCGCTGGGTTTCATTCAGGTTATATTGGAGAATGCGGGGGACGCCGTGGTGCGGAATCGCCTGCGGCCCCAGGTCGCCGTACCCTGAGCAAGCGTGTCATGCCTCGCCAGACCATTCGCAGCTCCACTATCTTCATCGCGATTGGCGACGAAACGCGCGTGTACCGGTCCGTGGACGAGATTCCCGCGCCCCTGCGCCAGAAGCTGGAACAGACCACCAACGGCCTGAACTCGGCCACCATCCTGATTGCCGACCGCCGCGGGCGCGAGGAGATTGTGCGCGCCATTCGCGGCCTGCCCTCCGGCGTGCGCTCCCGCCTTGCGGCTACCCTGCAGGCGCGAGGCGGCATCCGGAGGCGCTGGCGCTTCAACTGGCGCACGCTGTTGCGGCACTGGGCCGAGATCCTGCTGCCGGGCGTGATAGGCGTTTCGGTCTGGCTCCTGCTCACCATGAAATAGCCGGGGCCGGGTACCCCCCGCACGCTGCCCCTCCCATCCCCCCGTTTGCGCCATGAAGCCCGCGCCGGTCCGGGCCGATCAAACAAACAACGTTCCGAATGTTACAAGCAGGTGCACCGACAAGCAGAACGAAGCTCGCCGGCCTTTCCGGGCGCGCCGACGCCGAACGGGCCATCGAAGCGGCTCTTCGCTCGGCTGATCCGGGCTGGCTGGCGACGGTGGTAGCCGACCGCGTCCACCTGATCTACGAACGCTGTGGCTACGCGCCCGGGGACGCGGTGCTGGAGGAGATTGCCGCTCACATCGGCGCTCTCCCGGATGGCGCGCAAGTCTATCGCTGGACCGCCACCTCGTTCGTCGTCATCGCCGCCCGCCGGCCGGTCATCGTGTTGCCGCCGTCCATCGAGGCCACCTGCACGGTGCTGCCCCTGGCCAGCGTGCGCTCGACCGAAGACCTCGCCGCCCGCCTGGATCATCACGTGGCCCTGCGCGTGGCCGCGGCCTGAACCGCGAGGAGTAGAACGCGGGCACCAGACACGGCCCTCTTGCCGGCCCTCCGAGCAAAAACATGGAATCATGGTGACTGGGGAGTCGCCAATGGCTACGAAGGAAACAATCGACTGGTCGGAATGCCCGCTTGTCGAAGTGAAGCCGAAAGTGCAAAGCGGCGCTCCTGTGCTGCGCGGTACGCGGATGCCGGTCAACACGATTGTTGATAACTTCGATTATGGCGTGACCGTCGCCGAAATCGCGCAACAGTTTGAAGTTCCGCCGGATCGTATCGAGGCGATTTTGACCTACGCCAAGAGTCACCGCATTGCGCATCGTCTTTGACCAAAACGTCCCCGTCGGTGTGCGGCGTTTCCTGTCCAAACATGACGTGCACAGCTTCGTCGAGATGCAGTGGCATCCACAGCTTGAAAACGGCGAACTTCTCGAGGCGGCGGAATCCGCGGGGTTCGACGTCCTGGTTACGTCCCCTGGTCGTGCTCGGGTCCAATATCTGGCCCGTGGTGCGCGATCACGGACCGGCGATAGCGGCCAAAGTCGATGCGGCAACGCCGGGAAGCTATGCCTTCATCGAAATGCCGCTGCCGACGAAGCGCCGAAGGGATGGCGGTTGAACGGGAGTCTCGAACGCGCCGGAACTCCCAATCGGCCATCAATGCACCGCCACTGTTGAAGCGCTTGCCTTTCCCCGGCTCAAGCTCGGCAATCGCCCTGCAGGTCCTCGCGTTTGGCGCCTTGACCTCGAAGGGTAAACGACGCGTATCCACGACACGCAGCATCAGCAGGCGGATCGCATCTGAAATGGACAGCCCCATGGCAACCAGTGCATCGGCGGCGCGTTCCCTGGTGGCGCTATCCAGAACGCCCGGAAACGATGCCTGCCGCGAGCCCGATAAACGGTGCGACCACCCGGCCACCGGCAACATGCGGGAATTCCAGCCCATCACAAACCTGGAAACCTAGAACCGGGCCGAACCGAAGTCAGGCGCTGGCCACTCCGAAAGACACCTCACGAGTGCCCCAGCACCGGATGGGGCCGGTAAGGCTCGCCGAGCGCCTGCAGTTCCCCGGCATCCAGTTTCACCTCGAGGGCCGCGACGGCGTCGTCCAGATGGTGCATGCGGCTTGCGCCCACAATCGGCGCGGTCACGCCCGGCTGATGCAACAACCACGCCAGCGCAACCTGTGCATTGGGGATGCCGCGCTTCCGCGCCACCTCGCTCAAACGGTCCACCACCGCGAAGTCGGACGGTTGATAGTACAGCATCCTGGCGTACTCGTCGGTCTTCGCCCGGATGGTCTCTCCGAAGTCCTCCTTGCGGCGATTCCCCGCCAGAAAGCCGCGCGCCAGCGGGCTCCACGGGATAATGCCGAGGCCCTCCTCGCGGCACAGCGGAATCATCTCGCGCTCCTCTTCGCGATAAATCAGGTTGTAGTGATTCTGCATGGTGGCGAATCGCGCCAGACCGTGACCGCCGGAAGTGTACAGCATCTTCGCAAGCTGCCAGGCGAACATCGACGATGTACAGGGCCTTTCCGCTTCTCACTACATCGTCGAGCGCCCGCAGGGTTTCCTCCACCGGCGTGTGGTAGTCGAAGCGGTGAATCTGATAAAGGTCGAGGTAGTCGGTCCCCAGCCGCCGCAGGCTGTCGTCGATGGCGTGATGGATGTGCTTGCGCGAGAGGCCCCCCTGGTTAGGGTGGTCGCTCATCGGGTGGAACACCTTGGTGGCGATGACCACGCGGTCGCGCGGCGGACCGAAATCCCGCAGCGCGCGGCCCAGCACTTCTTCGCTCGCGCCCAGCGAGTACATATCCGCCGTGTCGAAGAAGTTGATGCCCAGCTCGAGGGCGCGCCGGATAAACGGCCGGCTCTCTTCCTCGTCCAGAACCCACTCGCGCCAGCGCTTCGACCCGTAGGTCATGGTGCCCAGGCAGAGCCGCGAAACCTTGAGGCCGGCCGATCCGAGATTGACGTATTCCATGCTCTCAGTATCCAGCTACTGGCCCCAGGGGACACCCGGCGAAAGTCGCGTTCTCTACCGGCCCGGACAGTCGCCGCCCAGAGCCTTGATGAGACGATAGACGAACTCCACGTGGTCGTAGAAGACATCGGCGCGGATGCGTTCGTCGCGTCCGTGCGCGCGAATGTCCGCGGGATCCTCGAACACGCCCGTGGCGCCCCATGTGGGAATGCCCGCCGAGCGCATGGCCCGGCCGTCGGTGGCGCCGGTCTCCATCACTGGCAGCACGGGAACTCCCGGCCACATCTCGTTGCTGACGCGTTCAATGATCTTCAGTACGGGACCGTCGACGGGAGAAAACGGGCTGGGAAGGGCATGGGCCACCGGCGCGATGGCGATCGCCGGGTTTGCCACTGTGCTCTGCAGGGTGCTTTGAACGTATTCTTCCGTATCGCCGGGCACCAGCCGGCAATTCACCGTGGCCGTGGCCCGTTGCGGCAGCGCGTTCTCCGCGTGTCCGGCGCTGACCATGGTGGGCACGCAGGTGGTGTGCATCATGGCGTTGTAGTAGGCGTTGGCGGAGACCCGGGCAATCACATCCGGCGGCGGCGCCCCTCCGGCCACCGCGCGCAGATCCTCGGCCATCGGGCCGGCCTCGAGGTGCGACAGCCGCTCGAAGTACGACCGCGTGACCTCGTTCAGGTGGATCGGAAAACTGTAATCCCGCAAATGCCCCAGGCCTTCCGCCAGGTCGTAGATGGCGTTCTCCTTCACCGGGAGTGAGCTATGGCCGCCGCGACTGGTGGTGGTGAGCGTAAACGTCAGGTAGGTCTTCTCAGCCGCCTGCACCTGATACGCCAGCCGCTTGCCGTCCTTGAGCACGCCGCCGCCGGAGTCCTCGTTGATACAGTATTCGGCGTCGATCAGGTCGCGGTGCTGCATCAGCAGCCAGTCCACGCCGTTGTACTGATCGCCGGTTTCCTCATCGGCGGTCAGCGCCAGAATCAGGTCGCGCTTCGGCTGGAAGCCTTCCTGCTTCAGGCGAATGAAATCGGCCACCAGCGCGGCATCGCCCTGCTTGTCGTCGCTGCTGCCGCGGCCGTAGAACCAGCCGTCCTTTTCGGTGAAGTGGAACGGGTCCACGCTCCAGTCCTCGCGTTTGGCCTCCACTACGTCAAGGTGCGCATTGAAGAGGATGGGCCGGCAGGCGCCGGTACCGCGAAACCGGACCACCAGATTACCCTTGCGAGGCGCCGGCCCGAGCACGCGAATGTCGGCTTCCGGGAATCCGGCGGCCCGGAACTTCGCGGCCATGGCCTCGGCTGCGCGGGTGATGTCGCCGGCGGAGTCCGTGGTGTTGATTTCAATCAGCTCGCGCAGCAGGTCGTGGGCAAACGCGCGCTGGTCCGGGGTGGCAGTCTGGGCCGAGGCGGCGTGGGCCGCGGCGGAGTGGGCCGAGGCGGCGTGGGCCGGGGCGGCATTGGCCGGTAGCAGGCCGGCTGTCAGCGCGATGACACAAGCAATTCGGTGAAGGGGCATGGATAAGACATGATAACGTGGACACGCCGCGCCGGGCGGGGTGCACGCTCACCGGGTCCGGCGCGTCATAATATAGCAGTCATGGACAAAAACCGGTGCGCGCGCGCGGGCTTCTCGCTGGTCGAACTGCTGATCGTCATCGCGATCATCCTGATCATCCTCACGTTCGCCCTCCCGAGATTCAACGTCGCGCAGATGAACGCTCACGAAGTGGCGGTGATCCAGGCGATCAGGACCCTCCACAGCGCCCAGACCCAGTACATGTCGCAATTCGGGACCTACGCGACCACGCTGGCGCAGCTCGGCCCGCCAGCCAGCGGGGGGCCAACCGCACAGGCGGCGGATCTGATCCCCACCTCGCTGGCCACCGGTGACAAGGACGGTTACCTGTTCACATTGACGTCGACGCCCACGGGCTACGCCATCAACGCCAATCCGAAGGTGTACAACAGCACCGGCCGCCGCACGTTCTTCTCGGATCAGAACATGACCATTCGTCAGAACTGGGGCCAGGACCCGGCCACGGCCACGAGTCCGGAACTGAAGTAGGGAGGCCGCTTAGGCTTGGTTGGAATCGTGCGCTCCCGCGCGTTTCCGGTGAATCTCCGACAAGAGCTTTGAGTTGTTAATGACTTGTGTCTCCAGGGTCGTCGACGGTCCACGTTCCTTCTGCATATTCCTGTGTGTCAGGATGGCGCGAGTGAACGCGAGCATGCGGATGCTTCTCGCGAAGATCCGAATCGCCTTGTGGCTGACTGGCTGACCCAGGCCGAGCCGAGTGAACCCGAGCGGCGCCCCCTACAGGTTGCGCTTCAGGAACGAGCAGATGTGGTAGCCGGCGATGAACTTGAAGGGGAACTCGCCCATGGTGTAGTGCCCGCATGGCAAAGCCACCACGCGATGATCCGCTCCGGTGTGGGCGATGCGGCCGAGGATGTCGCGCGAGAGCTCCGGCAGAAAGGTAGTGTCGTACTTCGTGTAGAGGAACAGCGATTTTTGCGGGCGGCGGGCGAACTTCTCGATGTAGCTGATGGGGCTGATGGCCAGCCACAACTCGCGCAGCCGGTCCATGTCGATGTGCCCCTCGATGCCCTGGCGGACGTGGCGGGTGGAGAGGCCGGTCCAGACCACGTCGCCGAAATACGTGGAGCAGTGGTTAAAGACGTTCACGGCGATGCGCGGGTCGTGCGCGGACACCAGAAAGGCGAAGCAGGAGCCGAGACTGGTCCCCACGATGCCCAGCCGCTCATAGCCACGGGTCTCCAGCCAGTCGAAACAGCAACGGACATCGATCACCGCCTGGCGGGTGGCGTCGATGGTGCGCCCGATGTTGGCCGAGACCGCGTAGTCGGCGCGCTGGAGCTCGGCGGGCATGCGGTAGTCGTGGTAGGGCAGGCTGATGCGCAACGCGGAGATTCCCAGCGCCGCGATGCCCCTGGCCAGAGCGTTGTGGGCGTGGCCGGGTGCGTTCCAATGCGGCAGCACCACCACCGCTTTCTTGGGCTGCCTTCCGTTGCGGGAGGCGGCGGGAAACCACTGCCCATGAACCTTGTTGTTCTCGGGCCATGGCGTCCGGACGGGAGAGGTGAACGTCAGCAGGCTGTCACTGAGCCGGTAATCCTGGGGCGGCGCATACGCATAGAATGCGTCGCTTTGGGCGATGGCAAGCTGGTTCAGCCTGCACAGGTAGTCTTCCGGCGTATCTCCGTTGCGCGGCTCGAGGCGCGAGGGCGGCCAGTCGCGCGACCATTCGTCGCCCCATTCGAACGGGCGCACCACCCGGTTCGTGGAGCGGAAGCACAGCCGGTTCTCCCACTCCTCCATCCACTTCGCGTAGAAGTTCTTCATTCCCTGTGATTGCTTACTCAAGGATAGCGATTCTGCATGTCGCGTAACGCGGCTGGCGCCGCGTGTCCGGGGCGGCCACCGAACTACATGAAAACGGCTGAGCGGCCCACGGTCACCCCGGCTCGATCACCATGAGCAGGTCCTTCGAATCCACCTTGTCGCCGATGTGGACCAGCTTCTGGGTCACCTTCCCAGCCACGGGCGCGTAGACCGTCGACTGCATCTTCATCGCCTCCATCACCAGCAGGCGATCACCCCGGTTTACCCGCGCACCGGCGTCCACCGATATCGCCGTCACCGCGCCGGGGATGGGCGCGCCGACGTGGCCCGGGTTGCCGGGGTCGGCCTTCGGGCGCGTCTCCACCTTGCCCTTGAGCGACTCGTCACGCACCACCACCTCGCGCGGCTGTCCGTTCAGCTCGTAGAAGACCGTGCGCGTCCCGTCCGGCTGCGCATCGCCAATGGTCAGCAGCTTGATGATGAGCGACTTGCCGGGTTCCAGCTCCACGGCGATCTCTTCGCCGCGCACGAGGCCGTAGAAGAACTGCGGCGTGGGCAGCACGTCGAGCGTTCCCCAGGCCGAGCGCGCCTTCGCGAACTTGAGAAACACCTCCGGGTACATCAGGTAGCTCATCAGATCGGTGCGGGAGATGTGGTGGCCCAGTTTCTTCTCCACGTTGTGCGACACGTGGTCCAGGTCCACCGCGGGCAGATGCTCGCCCGGCCGCCCGGGCTTTGTCTTCGCGCCCCGCAGGATCACGTTGCGCAGCTTCGGCGGCCAGCCGCCTTCGGGCTCGCCCAGCGATCCGGAGAACATCTCCACCACCGAATTGGGCAGGGTCAGGTTGTGATCGGGCCCCAGGTTCTCCAGCTCTTCGACGGTCATCTTGTGGCTGACCAGGAACAACGCCAGGTCACCCACCACCTTGCTGGATGGCGTCACCTTGACGATGTCGCCGAAGGCCATGTTCACCGCGGCGTAGGTGCGCGCAATCTCGTGCCAGCGCGCGCCGAGGCCCATGGACACGGCCTGCTCCTTGAGATTCGTGTACTGGCCGCCGGGCATTTCGTGCTCGTACACTTCGGCGGTGCCGGCGGCCGCGGACGTGTCGAACGGCAGGTACCAGGCGCGCACGGTTTCCCAGTAGTCGGCGCAGGTGTTGAGGGCGTCCAGATCGATGAGGGTGGCGCGCGGCGTATGGTTGAGCGCCGCGACCATGGAGTTCAGGTTGGGTTGGCTGGTGGCGCCGCTCATGGAGGCGATGGCGCCGTCGGCCGCATCCACGCCCGCTTCGGACGCCATCAGCACGGAGGCCGCATTCACGCCGCTGGTGTCGTGCGTGTGGAAGTGGATGGGAATGCCGATCTCCCCGCGCAACGTCTCCACCAGGCGGCGGGCCGCGAACGGCTTGCACAATCCCGCCATGTCCTTGATGCCGAGCGTGTGCGCGCCCATTTTCTCCAGCTCCCTGGCCAGACGCACGTAATATTGAAGCGAGTATTTGTCGCGGTTCGGGTCCAGAATATCGCCCGTGTAACAGATGGCGGCCTCGCACACTTTCCCGGTCCGGCGCACCGCATCCACTGAAATGCGCATATTGGGAAGCCAGTTGAGCGAGTCGAAAATGCGGAAGATGTCGATGCCCTGGCGCGCAGCCTCGTTGATGAACTCCTCCACCACGTTGTCCGGATAGGCGGTGTATCCCACCGCGTTCGACGCCCGCAGCAGCATCTGGAAACAGATGTTGGGGATGGCCTCCCGCAGCTTGCGCAGCCGCTCCCACGGGTCCTCGTGGAGGAAGCGAAGGGACACGTCGAAGGTGGCGCCGCCCCACATTTCGAGGCTGTACAGGTTGGGCAGGCGGTGCGCCACGAAGTTGGCGATGGCCAGCATGTCGTAGGTTCGCAGGCGCGTGGCCAGCAGCGACTGGTGCGCGTCGCGGAACGTGGTATCGGTCATCAGCAACTGCGTCTGCTGGCGCGTCCAGCGCGCGAAGCCCTCGGCGCCGAGCTGGTCCAGCAACTGCCGGGTGCCCGCGGGCGGCTCGCCGGGGATGTGCGTGGGAACGGGCGCGGCCAGCAGTTCCTTCGGCTGCGGGCGATTGGCCACCTCCGGATTCCCGTTCACGATGACGTCGCCCAGATAGGACAGAAGACGCGTGGCGCGGTCCCGCCGCGGCGTGAAGTGGAACAACGCCGGGGTGTCGTCCAGAAAGCGCGTGGTCACCTCGCCGGATTGAAAGGCCGCGTCGTTGACCACGTTTTCGAGGAAAGGAATGTTCGTCTTGACGCCGCGAATGCGGAACTCGCGCAGGGCGCGGTCCATGCGCTGGCAGGCTTGCGGGAACTCCCTGCCCCACGCCGTCACCTTCACCAGCAGCGAATCATAGAAGGGCGTGATCACCGCGCCGCCGTACGCCGAAGCGCCGTCCAGACGAATGCCGAAACCGGCCGGCGAACGGTAGGTCTGCAGGCGGCCGTAGTCGGGCACGAAGTTGTTTGCGGCATCCTCGGTGGTGACGCGGCACTGCAGCGCGAAGCCGTGTACGGCGATTCCCTCCTGCGGCGGCAGATTCATCTCCGGCCCGAACAGCGTCTTCCCCTGGGCGATCTGGATCTGGCAGCGGACCACGTCGATGCCGGTCACCATCTCGGTGACGGTGTGTTCCACCTGGATGCGCGGGTTCACCTCGATGAAGAACCACTCGCCGGTGTCGGCGTCCACCAGGAACTCCACGGTTCCGGCGTTCGAGTAGCCGGCCGCGCGGGCCAGCGTGACGGCGGCGCCGGCGAGGCCGCGGCGGATGGAATCGGCCAGATTGACGGCCGGGGCCACTTCCACCACTTTCTGATTGCGCCGCTGCACGGAGCAGTCGCGCTCGTGCAGGTGGACGATGTTGCCGTGCTGGTCTGCCAGAATCTGGATTTCGATGTGCCGGGCCCGGCGGATGTAGCGCTCGAGGAACACGGCGTCGTTGCCGAAGGCCGCGCCGGCTTCGTGGCGCGCCTCTTCCAGCCTGGCGAGGAGCTGGTCCGGCCGCTCCACCACGCGCATCCCGCGCCCGCCGCCGCCGAACGCCGCCTTGATCATCAGCGGGTAGCCGATGCGATCCGCGGCTTCCGTGGCGGACTCTGATTTGGTGACGGGCACCTCTGTCCCTGAAATAACCGGGATGCCCGCGCGGATGGCCAGGGTGCGCGCCGCGGTCTTGTCGCCCAGCAGCTCCAGCAGCCGCGCGTCCGGCCCTATGAAAGTGATGCCGGCCTCGGCGCAGGCGCGCGCGAGAGCAGGGTTCTCCGACAGGAAGCCGTAGCCGGGGTGGATGGCATCCACGCCTTTCTCTTTGGCCAGCGCGACAATGTCTTCGACGTCCAGATAGGCCTGAACGGGGCCCTTGCCCTCGCCCACCAGGTACGCTTCGTCGGCCTTGAAGCGGTGCAGGCTGAGGCGGTCCTCCTGGGAGTAGACGGCCACCGTGCGGATCTTCAGTTCATTGGCCGCGCGGAGGATGCGGATGGCGATCTCGCCCCGGTTCAACGCGAGCAGCTTCTTCATTGTCTTCTCTGGAGGATAGCGCACGTTGGAACTTCCAGCCCCGGGCCCTCGTAATAGAGTCCATAGGCACCCTTATGCGACGAATTCCTGGACTCCTTGCGCTGGCGGCGGCCGGTGCGTTCCTGTCTTCGTGCGTGGTTGGCGACTGGGGCGACACGGGCCGCTTCCGCGAGGACTTTCATTATTCCTGGCCGCTCGACGCCGGCGCCCGCGTCTCCGTCGAAAGCCAGAACGGCTCGGTGGAGATATCCGCCTGGGACAAAAACACCATCGACATTGCCGGCACGAAATACGCCAGCGACGAGGGCCTGCTCAGGGACGTGCGCATCGATATCGATCATGCGCCAGATGCGGTGCGCATCCGGACCATTGCGCCCGACTTCTTCCACGGCGGCTCCGGCGCTTCCTACACCATCCACGTCCCGAAGCGGGCGCTGCTGGATCTGATCCACACCTCGAACGGCAGCCTGCGGGTGGACGCGGTGGAGGGGAACGTGCGCATGCGGACCTCCAACGGCGGCGTGCACCTGAGCGACGTCAAGGGCGAAGCCGACGTCGAGACCAGCAACGGCGGCATCGACATCGACAACCAGGACGGCAGCGTGCGCCTGCGCACCAGCAACGGGCACATCAAGGCGGACGTGCACGGCGGCAGGTTCGAAGCGGAGACGTCCAACGGAAGCGTGGAGGCCCGGCTCACCGATCTCAGCGCCAGTTGGCCGGTGCGGGTGGAGACCAACAACGGACATATCGATCTGGCCGTGGACGGTAAGGTTCCCGATATGCGCGTGACCACCAGCAACTCGGCCATCGAGCTGCGCCTGCCCGCGTCGGCCGGCGCGCGTCTCATCGCCAGCACGTCGCATGGAGAGATCACCTCGGATTTTGACCTGACCACTCGCGGCGGGACGTTCTCGAAGGACCATCTGGAAGGGGATATCGGCGGCGGCGGCCGGAACGTCGAGATGCACACGTCCAACGCGTCCATCCGCATCCGCAAGCGCTGAGCAGCGGCCCGCGTTCTGGCGGCTTGTGGCGATCTGCCGGTTCGGCTATGCTGGATTCTCTCGATGCCACACGGATTCGACACGTACCGCGTGTTCATTTCGGCCCCGGGCGATCTGGAGCGCGATCGGGCGGCTTGTCACGACGCCATCGCACGGGTCAACGAAATCACGGCCATGCCGGCGAAGGTCCTGCTGGTTTCGCTCGGCCTGCGGGACAACGACCAGATTTCCGGCAATCGCAGTATTGTCTCCGACAACGTCAGGTGGAGCACTTACTTCATTCAGATTTTCGAAGACGACTGGGGACCGCGCAGTCTGTTCCGAAAGCTGTTCCTGCTGGCCGGCGAATGCCGCGACGACGCCTCCATGCCCATGCGCGAGGTGGTGGTCTGTCTCAAGGACGCGCCGCACGAAACCGACCCGGAGATTCTGGCGTTCCGCAAGGAGCTGGAAGACCGCGCGGACGTTCGCCTGTTCCGCTATGCCAGCCCGGAAGCCCTGACCGCGCACATGGTGGAGGTTTGCACCGGCTGGGCACAGGCCATTGTGGGGGCAAAAACGGCGGCCTCCGGGGCCGCCTGACGGGCGCGCGGTTTCGCGCCTCCTACACCAGCGGGGCGGGGCGCCACTCCATATAGAAGTTCATGAGGTCTTCGCGGACAATCCGGAATCCCAGGCGCTGATGAAAGCGCAACGAGCCGGGGTTGAACCGGTCCACCGTCGAGCGGATGGGCAGCTTCGCCTGCTGCGCGTCGGCCTGCAGCCGCTGCACCAGCACGGTGCCCAGCCCCTTGCTCTGCACGCCGGGATGGATGGCGATGTCCACCAGAAGAAGCGCGTCGCCGCCGGGCGCCACCCACAGGCGGCCCACCGGCTTCGAGTCTAGCAGCACCACGTGATAGCAGGAGTTCGGGAACTGCTGGGTGTAGGACGAAATCTGCGCCCGGAACTGCATCCGTAACAGGTGCTCCCTCTGCGCGGGCGTGATCGGCGCATGCGCGAACAACGGACCGCGCAGGGCCACATAGAGCTCATACAGGAAGATCTCATCCTGAGGCAGGGCGGGACGAACGGCCAAAGTGGACATGTTGGAAGCACGGGGACCGGCCCGGCGCGGACGGGTCCCCGGAACCAGCATACTAGGAGCGCGCCGGAAACACGCCCTGCATGGCAATACAGAAGTTGAGGGTGAGGTACGGCATCATGTTGTTGTGCGGCAGGCCTCCCCCGGCCGGAGTGAGGGCGCCCGGAGAGAACTGCGCGATGGGGCTGGTAGCGGTCGAGTAGATGTTCGTGGCGGCGGACGAAGCCAGCGCGGCGCCGCCCGGCGCTGCGCTGTTCGGCGGTTCGGTTCGGGGGTTGTCCACCGACACCAGATTGTGATTATGGACCGGCATCTGCTGCGTCATCACCGTCACGGTGGTCACGCCGCCGCTCTCGCCGACAAAGTAATTGCTGAGACCAGCCCCCTGACCCTGGCAGTTGGCCAGGTTGCCCTGGAGATTGGGCAGCGCGAAATTGGACTTGCCGTCGCCGCCGTACATGGTCCCCAGCAGCGAAAACAGCGCGGTAAACTGGCTAATCGGCAGGATCTGGCCATTGCAGAAAGCCCAGCCGGTGGGAGCGAAGTTGAAGGGGAAAGCGCGAATCTCGGCAAGAAATGGATTGGCCATGGTTGAATCTCCTTGGGTTTAGTTCTGGCTCGGGAAGACCCCCGTGAGAGCGATGATCCACGTCATCACCAGATACGGCGACTGATTGGTGTGCGGCTGGCTTCCGCCGGTGAGGCTGATGTCCGCCTGGCCCATGGCCGTCAGACTAGTCGCCGCTGCATAAATCCCCAGATTCCCGCTGGTATTGGCCAGCAGGTTGTTTGCGGGGCTCGCATTGTTCTGGCCGGTGTTGACGCCCTGCAGGAGATGCGGGTGCTGCGGCATCTCGCTGTACAACAGAGTATGATTGGCTTCTCCGCCGATCTCGCCGAGGACGTAGCCATCGCCCATGTGGATGGGCACACGCCCCTGCAGATTCGGGAGCGCGAAGTTTACACGCCCGTCTCCGCCGTAGGTGGTGCCGAGCAGGGCGAAGAGCGCCTGATTCGAATTAATGGCCATGAGCTGGCCGTTCGCAAGCGTCCAACCTCTGGGCGCGAAGTTGAAGGAAACGAGCTTGAGCTCGGAAAGAAATGGTGTTCCCATGAGTGTTCTCCTTTGTTCTTCGGCCTACTGACTCGGATAGACGCCGTACAGCGAAATGATCCAGGTCATGGTCAGATAAGGCTGCAGGTTGTCGTGGGGCTGGCTGCCGCCGGCGTTGGAAACGGCATTCCCATTCATGTTCTTGACCGGCGTGGTGTTCACTCGATAGACCGAGGTCGGGCACTGCGCCAGAACCAAACCGGAGAGGTTGTTGCTTGTGCCGTTATTGCTGTTGGCCAACAGCGTGTGGGTGTGGCCTGGCATTTGCTGGGTGGTAAGCGTGACGGTTTCCTGTCCGCCTTTCTGCGCGATCGGGAATCCGGGGCTCTGGTGCACGGCGGCGCGACCCTGCAGATCGGGGAGTTGAAATGTCGATTGGCCATCGCCGCCATAGGTGGTGCCAATCAGGTTGAAGAGGGTCTCGTTCTCGGAAATGGCCACTATCTGGCCCTGGCATATCGCCCAGCCTACGGGCGCGAAATTGAAACCTACGAGTCGGCACTCACCCACATAGGGGTCGCTCATCGCAGAATCCTCCTTTTAGTTTCGATGGGGTTGCAGTTGCTGGTTTAGCCCCGCTTTAGCCCGACCACATTAGCACTGTTTTGAGCGAGTTGCAAGGACAATCTCCCAGGCAATCCCCTGGCGGGGCAAAGCCGGGAGTCCTGCCGCGCGCTCTATAAACCGGAATTCGCGCCCAGGCAGAGGCCGCAACCTTTCGTTTTTCATGGACTTCCGCGCAAAAACGGCGCCGGTTCTCCGGGGCTGGATGGCGGCCGGCGTCCTTGACGGGCGATTTTGCCGGCAAAGCACGGAAACTCCGAAAAGCCACACTTGGCCGGATGCGAACGGTGTGTTACAGTATATTCCCAGCGCCCGGCACTGGTGACCATGCCGCCGTCCGCGGCCGGCGAATGCGCCGCGGAGGAGCACGGTGTGCCTGGGTATAAGGAGGATGCGGGGATGATCGGACGGAACGCTGCCTGGTCTTTGTTGGGAATCGTGCTCGCGCTTGGCGCAGTTACGGGCGTGGCGAACGCGGGGTGTACGAATCCGGTGTCCGGCACGGTCACCTGTACGGGCGGCGCGGGCTCGCAGGTCATCGACACCGAAGTCAACAACCCAAATGCGGCGACCTCTCCAACGGTAGCGGCACAGACTGGCTTCGGGACCGCGATCGACGTGACGGGAGGCGGCGCGGCCGTCAAAACCGTAAGCATCACGCTCAACGGATACTCGTCGGTAGTCGACTACAGCGGCAACAACAACTATGACGGCTCGTCGGAAATAGGGCTTCTCCTGGTTTCTCCGAGCGGCCGGAATCTGGAGTTGCTGCGCGCGGTTGGCGATCCCGGAACCGCGCAGAGCGATATGACCGTGAAGCTGGCGGATGGCGCCACCCAGGTTCCGAGCGCCGACAGCGGAACCCCATGGACCGCATCCGGAACATACGCGCCGGCTTCTTATAACCAGTACACAATGGACTATGGGTCGGTCATATCGGGCTTCAACGACGCCAGCGTGAATTACCCGGCGTCCTGGGGAAGCTCGACACTGAATTCCGTCAATGGCGTCTTCAACGGCGACTCGGTTAATGGTAACTGGAAGCTGTATCTGGTCAGCAACGCCGTCGGTGAGTCGAACGTCCAGTTCAGCTCGTGGTCCATCACCATCACGTACACCGCGGCGACGACACCCAGCACCACCGCGCTTTCGCCCAGCGTCACAACCGCGTTTACGAGCGGCGCGGGCAGCAGCGTTACGCTGACGGCGACGGTTACCAGCGGCGCCACCGGCACGGTTCTGTTTCAGAGCGGCGCCAGCGATCTGGGCTGCAGCCAGGGCAATCCGGTCGCGCTGAGCGGCGGCATCGCACACTGTACGACGACGTTCTCCGGCCAGGGCGACCAGTCTCTGTCGGCCAGCTATTCCGGCGACAGCACCTACGTGGGGAGTTCCGGAACTGCGACGATATTCACTTACAACCACGCGACCAGCACCGGCACGACGTATTGTAACTCGGGCACGATTTCCTCGCCCGGAAACGCGGATGTCCTGCCGTATCCCTCGGTGATCGATGTCGGCGACGGCGAGAACACCAGCCTTGCGGGTGAGTCGGTGGACACCGTATCGGTCAAGCTGAATGGCTACTCCACCAGCGACCCCGACGGCGTGCACATGCTGCTGGTGTCTCCGGATGGTGGGCACGCATTGGAGTTCTGGGGGAACACCGGAGGCGGCAGCTCGATCAGCGGAGACACTTTCACGATACAGGACGGCAGCCCCATAATCCCCGATGGTGCGATCTCCTCGGGCACCTACGGACCGACCAGCGAGTTCAACTACCTCTTATTCGGCCTCAGCACACCAATCGGATCCCCCGCTCCGCAGCCTCCGGGGAGCTACTCACTGGCCGCTCCGGCCGGTTCCGCAACGTTCCTGACGTCGTTTACAGGAGCCACGGCCAATGGGAAGTGGTTGCTCTTTGTCGACAGCGAAGGCTACCCTGACACGATCTCCGCAACCACGGTGAGCCTGTCCGGATGGTGTATCGATATCTCCCCGGCCAGCGGGAAGGCGACCACGGTCAGCGTCCAGTCCAACCCAACCCAGGCCACGAAGGGCTCCTCGGTGCAGTTCACGGCCACGGTTGGCGGCGGTGTCGGCAACACCGGACAGGTCACGTTTACCGAAAACGGGTCGCCGCTGACGGGCGCGCCAAACGGCGGCGTCGCCAACGTCTCCAGCGGCTCGGCCACTATTTCCACCAGCTCCCTGCCCGAGGGCGACCACACCATCACGGCGTCCTACCACGACAGCACCGGCACCTATAACGACAGTTTCGGGACGGTCACGATGCGCGTCGACGCGGCCACGGGGACGCCCACGCTGAACGGAAGCACCTGGAGCTACTGCAACACCGCCGGCATCGCCATTCCGGCCGGCACGGTCTTCACCAACGATATTGGCCCGGCCGCGCCGAACCCGTCGAACATCTTCGTCACCAATCTGCCGGGCACCATCAACACGGCCAGTCTGACCCTGAACGGGTTCCACCTGCTGGATGGCGGAGAGTATATTGAATCGCTGCTGGTGGGCGCCAACGGTGCGTCGCTGGACTTTTTCTCGCTGGTGGGCAACAACGTCGGTTTTAGCGCGCAGAATACCAGGTTCGCCGACGCTTACTCGCCCGTATCCTGCTCGAACGGCGGCGGCAACCTGGACCTCGGGACCACCACCATCGGCCCGACGAGCTGTGGGGCAACGTCGTATACCACCAGTCCGTTCTACACACTGCCGGCCATTGAGTACGCCACGCCGCACGGTTCGTCCACGTTTGCCAGCGTGTACGACAACAGCAATGGCAACGGCAGGTGGAGCCTGTATTTCGATCAGACCAATCACAACACCGGCGAAGGGGCCAGCTCGTGGTGCATGAACTTCACCGAAAATCCGGTGGCCGTCACCGCGGCCACGGAAAGCACCGACAGTTTCACGCAGGGGCAGCAGGGCGCGACATTCACGCTGAACATTACCAACAACGGGACCG
>JBEKPY010000047.1:0-89416 GCA_049520275.1 Bryobacteraceae bacterium | reverse complement strand
CGCGGCGGCGGCCAGGATTGGCCGCCCCACAAAGGAATCCTCCATCATACGCACATTCTGTTCTTGGATTTGCAGGCCCGTTCCAAAAGTTAAGTGCCATTGGGCTGAGAGCCTGCCCCACCTCGACTCAGCCAACGGCGCGTTGCAGCACCGCAATGGTCTCGCGGGCGGTTTGCTCCCAGGTGAACTGGCGGGCGTGCGCTCGCGCCGCGGTGGTATCCGGCGGCGCCTCCAGCAAGCGCAGCATGGCTTCCCGGATGGCCGCGTCGCTGGCGGCATCGAACATGGTCACGTGACCGCCGGTGGTTTCGCGAAATGGTCGGATGCCGGAACACGCCACCGGTACGCCCGCGGCCATGGCTTCGAGGACGGGCATGCCGAAGCCCTCGAATGTCGACGGTTGAATCACCGCCCAGGCAGTGCGCAACAGCTCGCGAATCTCTTCGCGCGGCACCCACCCGGTAATCCGCACGCGCTCGCCGACGCCAAGCGATGCGATCAGCGCATCGAGCCGCTTCGCATAGAACCCGCGCAAGCCGGCAATCACCAGATGGAAATCGGTGCGGCCCAGACCCGCGTACGCGCGCACCAGACGGTCCAGGTTCTTGTGCGGATGCGACGTCGACAGGCACAGCAGGAAGCGCTTTGGCTCTCGCCGTTCGGCCAGCTCGAACAGATCGGGCGCCACGCCCAGATGGATCACCGTCGAATCCACGCCGTAGTATCGCCGCAGATCGTCGCGCGTGGCTGCGGAGACGGCTATCAGCGCTCGGGAGCGGTGCGCAGCGCCCCACAGCAGGAATTGCCAGGCCGGCAGATCCAGCCAGCGGAAATACTCCGGATGGCGCTTGTGTTGCAGGTCGTGAAACACCGTGACGTTCGGACAGGGACTCAACAGCGGACAGGTGAAGCCGGGGTTGAACAGAACATCCAGACGCCGCCGAGCGGCCGCCGCGGGCAGCGCCAGTTGTTCCCACAGAATGCGCGCGGGGCGAACGGCGGCTCGCAGCGCCTGCGGCGCATGCACGAAGTTGGGCGCCCGCGGCACCAGACCGGCGTCAGTCTCGCGATTGGTGAAAACCACCCAGGTATGGTCGCGATCCACCGCGGCGGCGGCGCTCAGCAGATTGCGCAGATAAATCTCCGTGCCGCCCATCCCGCCGGGGATGAGATACAACGCGTTCACCCCGATGCGGAGCCCCATTAGGGCTTGCCAGCCTGCTCCGCCTGCGCCAGCATGCCGCGAAGCCTGTCGTTCGCCGGTTCGATGGCAAGACCCTGGCGAAACTCGGCGGCCGCACGTGCCGGGTCGCCCTGTTTGAAATACACTGTGCCGCGGTACTCGTAGATGAGCGCTTGCCGCGGGTCGATCTTCTCCGCCGTGTCCAGCGCTGCAAGTGCACCGGCATACCGGCTGGCCCTTCCGTCCACCATGGCGATCTGGGTGTAGAGATAGGCGTTCCGCTCCAGCGTCGCGGCCCACTGCAGTTTGGCGAGGGCCTCGTCGGTACGGCCCGCATAGGCCAGCGCGATGCCCCAGTCCACCAGCAAGTCGAATTTCGGCGGCTCAATCCGGGCGGCCTCTGCATAGGCATCCACCGATTCGCCGAACTGGCCCAGATCATAATAGGCGTGGGCGAGCTGGAACTGCGGCCGTACCTTGCCCGGCGACTTGCCGGCCGAGTCTCGCCACATGGCGATCTGGTCGCCCCAGAGCTGGTTGCGCTGCCAAGCGGCCGACGCTTCGGCGGCAATGACGAGCGCCAGCGTCAGTGCCAGAACCGGGCGAGTGGCGCGCCATCGCCGCAGCAGCTCCAGAACGATGAAAACCAGTCCGATGAAGGGAAGATAGAGCCGCCGCTCCACCAGCGGATCCGCGATAGGCACGAAGGACGAGGTCGGCGCAATCAGGATCAGGAATGCGAACCAGCCGTAACTCGCCAGCGGCGCCCGGCGCCGGTACAGCCAGGCGGCCGCCGTCACCATGGCCAGAGCCAGCAGGCCGAAGACAGCGCCATGATCGGTGAGCGTGCGCGAGATCGCAAAATCGTAATCGATATTCTGGTGAATCGGTAAAACGAATTTGCCGAGGTAAACCCACATAGCGCGGCACTGGGTGAAGAAGTATTCGGTCCAGGTCAGGCCCTTCAGACGGAACCCCGCCGAATTGGAACTCGCCAGCACGGCGACGACAGAGAGCCCGCTGGCCAACCCGAGCGCCACCAGCGGAATGTACAGCCGCCAGTTGCGCACGATGCCGCGCACCGAAAAGCCGGGGTTCCAGTAATAGTCGGTGAGAATCAACAGGGCGGGCAGAACCACAGTGTGCTCTTTCGTAAGGCAGGCTGCGGCGAATATCGCCAGTACGGCCAGGCTGCGGCCCCATGAGAGGTCCTCCCGGCGCCGCCACAGGAAGACGCCAAGCGCGAGGTAGACGAAGAAAACGCTGAGTGTTTCCGAACGGCTGGCTACGTAGGATACCGACTCGGTCTGCAGCGGATGAAAAAGGAACAGCGCCGCGCCGAACGCCGCCAGCGTACGCCGGCGCCAGAGGTCCATGTCCAGTCTTGCGAGAACCCGGCTGGCAATGGCAAATACCAGCGAGCCGTTCAGAATGTGTATGGCCACATTCACAATGTGGTAGGTGAATGGGTCGTGCTTGCTCAATTGAAAGTTGAGCCAGAAACTGAACATGAGCAGAGGCCGCACGCCGTGCAACCACTGCAGCAAAGGCACGTCGTCCCAACCGGGAAGCATGTAGGGAAGGTAGGAATCGTCCAGCAGAAAGGGGCCATTCAGCGCGGGGCCGTAGACTGCGAAGACCGCCGCCGCGGCAACAAGAAAGGCCACCAGCCAGGGCCAGCGCTGCGGGCGCCCTGGACGGTCGGCCACGGCGGCCAGGACGGTTCTGCCAGAGCCACCGGGTCCGCCGCGCCGCGCACGCGCGGATTTCGTCGCCGTTCTCGGCTCGCGTTTATTGCCCTTCATGCATAGCCCGAAGCTGGAATTCCAGGATTGCCACCCGCTGGGTTAGCGCGATGTTCGCGTCCTTGAGGCCGGAAATCACCACCGAAAACCTGTAAAACACCACCAGGAAAACGCAAAACGCCAGCATCACCAGCGCCAGCGGTCCATAGCCCAAACCGAGCACGACGGCCAGCCATTCCAGCAGAGCGCGGGAACGCGAAAGCACCAGCAGCACCGTGGCCGCCCCCAACCAGCTCACCGAGTATTCCACACGGATGTGCGATCGTCGAACCGACAGCAACACCAGAACGATGAGCCCGAGGCTCAGCAGCGTCATTACATTTAACAGGCGATCCATACATTTAACAAAAGGCGATCCGAGACAACCTTCGGCGACGGCGGCGGGTCACGCTTTCCGGAGACGGAACCAGCGCCGCCCCTCGAATTTCAGGATATTCACGAACACGCCCAGCAGAACGTGCACGATATAGTAAAGCGATTTCAGCGCCGTGATGGTGCTTCGGCCGTAGCGCCGCGGAAGCATGCGGCAGGGCACCTCGACGAAGCGAAACCGACGGCGCTGCAGCACCACCAGGGCCTCGATCTCAGGGTACTCGAGCGGGAAGCTCCGGCTGAACACGGCCAGCGCCTCGCGGTTCACTCCCACGAAACCCGAGGTGGGATCGTGAACGGCTTTCCCCAGAATGGGGCGCAGCAGCAGGCGGAAGATGGTGATGCCGAGGGCGCGGGGGCCGCTGGTGTGGCCGTTCCCGTTGTTCTCGCAGAAGCGCGACCCGATCACCATCTGGCAATCGGTGTTGCGCAGCGCCTGCAGGATTCGGGGAACGTCCCGCGCATCATGCTGGCCGTCGCCATCCAGGCGAATCACGTACTCGAAGCCGAGCTCGAAGGCGAGTTTGTAGCCGGCCTGCACGCAGCCGCCAAGCCCGAGATGCGCGGGCAAGGTGAGCACGTCCGCCCCCGCAGCCAGCGCGACGCTGCGGGTAGCGTCGGTGGAACTGTCGTCCGCTACCACGATGGCGGCCTCCGGCATTACCGCGCGCACGCCCTGGATCACCGTGCCCACCGAGGCTTCCTCGTTGAGAGCCGGAACGAGAATCAGGACGCCCCCGGCCCTCTGCGCATCGGTCACAGGCGAGCCACCTGCCGCGGACTGATGGAGAAACGGCGCAGAAGCCGCGAGTACTGTTTCGGCGTGAGGCGAGCGCCTTTGCGAATGCGGCGGCGCTCCCGGCAGAGCGTGCGCAATTCGCCCAACATGGCCAGCCAGGCGCGAAAGACGTAACCCGGCAACTTCGCCGCGCTGCCGCCGGACCGGGTGAATTCCGCCGCGGCGCCGCGCCCGCGCCACAGCCACCAGGCATGCCAGAAATATCGCGCCAGCGCGTAGAGGGGCGCCAGTAGCAGCAGGGCGAAGGGAAAGTTCTTCACCAGCACAAACAGGCGATTCCGTTCCACGTAGAACGCTTTTGCCGGCGAGGCGCGGCCGGCCGTGCGCGAATAGGCGTGGGCGACGATGGCGGAGGGAGCATACAGGCACTCCCAGCCCTTCCAGCGCGCGCGCAACCCCAGATCGGTATCCTCGCAGTACAGATAGAAGGATGGGTCGAAGAGGCCGGCCTCGTCCAGCGTCTCGCGCCGGTACAGCGCGGCGCATCCACTGGGCAGCAGAACTTCCTGTTTGCGCGGATAGCGCTCCGGCGGTTCGCCATGCCCGCGCTGCCGGCTGCTGCCATCGCCGCACACCAGCATGCCCGCGCTGTCCAGCATGCCCGTCGCACCCAGCCGGATCTGCGGCGCCACCATGCCCACATCGGGCCGGCCCTCCAGCGCGTGAAGCATCGCTTCCAGCCAGCCCGGATCGGCCACGGCGTCGTCGTTCAGCAGCGCGACGAACGGCGTGGAGCTGGCGCGAATGCCCTGGTTCACCGCCGCGCCAAAACCGACGTTGTCCGGGTTGTCGATGATGGTGACGTTGCGGCCCTGCAGGGCTTTTCGGGCGAGCTTTGTCCCGCTGTTATCCACCACGATAGTCTCGAAATCGCGGAACGTCTGCGCGTCCAGCGACGCGATGCACGCCGCCAGCGGCTCACCGGCCGCCAGCGTGGGAACGATGACGGTGATCTCAGGGCTCGGCAAGCTTCGATTCTATCTCCCCTGCGGCTTCCCTGCCCACTCGCCCATGTTCTCATACCACTTCAGAACGCCGTCGCCGATGCACACGATGTCGGGTGCGCCGTCGCCGTTCAGGTCCGCGATGGCGCATCCGGCCGCGGGCATCTTGTCGTCCAGAACCGACTTCTCCCACGTCCTGCCGTCGAACGCGTACAGGCACACGTTGTGCGTCCCGCGCGCGCCCGCGATGATCTCATCCACGCCGTCGCCGTTCAAATCCACGGTGGCGATGGTGTGCGCATCCTGCAGTTCCGTGTCGATGACCTCGCGCGTCCACCCGGTTTTGCCCTCGCGATAGACCACCACCTGATGGCCATGCCAGGGCTCGATCGCCGCCAGAAACCGCTCCTTCCCGATGTGGCCGGGCACGACGTCGCTCGACCCGCCTTTCGGCCACGGCGCCGGATCGCCCTTGCTGATTGCCGTGCGCTGCCACTTTCCATCGGTCCCCAGCGCTCGCAGCGCGATTCCGGAGAAGCCCGCGGTGAGAATCTGATCGCGGCCATTGTGGAGCCAGTTGACTATGGTGAGTCCGTGCAGAATGCCCTCTTCCTGCTCGTCGATCAGGCGCCGTTCCCACTCGCCGGGCTTGTAGTAGACCAGCGGGACGCGATCGCGGTAGTCGGGCGCGACGGCGTTCGGCCCCACCAGCGGCGCGTCGATGAACACCTTCTTCCCGCTGCCGTCGATGTCGGCCCAGCGAATGCGGTGCGAGGTGGGAAGCGCGTCCACTTTGTAGACGGTCCAGGGTGCGGTCACGTCCGTGCCGCTGTGCAGCATGGAGATGGTCCCGCGGCTCTTGTGCGGGTCCATGTCGAATCCGTGCGCGAGAATCAGCTCGGGCCTGCCGTCGCCGTCGTAGTCCCACGGGCTCAGGTTGATCATGCTGGGGATATTGGAGGCGATCACGTGGCGCTGCCAGCCGGGATTCTCGAACCAGACCAGGTCGGTCATTCCCTGGGCGACGGCGATCAGATCGATGGCGCCATCGCGATTCAGGTCAACGGCGACCACCTGATAGCCGCCGGGCACGTCGCGGGTGATGAGGTGCTCGCGGAAATGCGGAAGGGGTCGCTCGCGCGGGGCCGCCGGAACGGGTACGGCCAGCGCGAAAGCCGCCAGCAGGCCGATTGCCGCGCGCCAGGACATTCGCATCACCTCAGCGATTCACTATACACCGCGGGGCGGCCTGATGATGTCCACGAGGAGATATACGGTGGTTGAAGGGTTGTCGCCAGTGGTGCCACGCGTGGCGTGCCAGTGGTCCAGCTCAATTGCCCTGCGCTTCGCTTCGTCGACAAAGGGGTACAGCGTGTCGCACGGGAGCCGCTTCACGTAACCGGGCATATGCTGTCGGCACAGGTGCTGCACATTGGACCGATCAATCCAGGCTCGCTGATCCTGGAAGTGCAACAACGCCCAGAGCTCGAAGCATGGATTCGACAAGGCGACTTTGATCCCGTTGTCCCTCGCCTGCTGTAGGGCGTCCGCGTAACGCGTATGCTCGTCCCTGTCGAAGACACACCATACGTGGTCATAGCGCTCATTGGCATCCTTCGACGCATTCCGCTTCGATGCCTTCATCATCGACGCCGCCTTTTCGACGAGCGTTTTCGGGTCGCCTCCCGATTCTGTGACGAGTATGGTCTTTCGCTCGCGGTTGCAAAGGTCGTTGAAGTACTGCTCCTCCGTGACCCCGCCTTCGCACACGATCAGGACGCGGGGTTTGGGCTCGCGGAACGGCTTACGACGACGCAGCACCGTCGTCTCCAAACGCGTCCACGAACGACCCGGCGTTGATGAAGGGAATCGCCCCGTAACGGCCCTGAAGATAGCCGTTCTCCAGGTTCTCGTGCCGGCGGGGCTTGAAGTCGGTGAGCGGATACAACTTCGAGTTGCCGTCGGGCTGCTTCTCTGTGAACCAGATCTCATCCCGGCGCAGCACCTTGCTACTAAGCAGGTTGGTATCCTGCGTGTTGAAAATCAACTGGGCACGGTGGGGGTTTCGGGCGGGGTCATTGAACAGCTCGATGATCCGGACAGCCAAGAGCGGGTGAAGGCTCGCGTCGAGTTCATCCACGCATACGGTCCCACCGTCCCTGAGTATCCAGACGACAGGCCCGAGCAAGGCGAGGTAGGCGAGAGTACCGCCGGATTCGAGCTCCTGATCGAACGGAATGACGTCAGGCCCAAAGCGGTGCGCTAGACGGATCTCGGGAAGCTTGAATGCGAATGGAGGGCGCCGTTCGACGCCAACAATGTCCACAGCGATGGAGGCCTGTCTTTCTTGCAGACGCAACCCCTCGATTCCTAGGTCAGCGCCTGACACCAACCCCGCAATGGCTTTGCGATAGCTCTCATCGCTGCAGAGCCGGGTTGTTTCGGACAGCAGTGTCGTGCGATCCAGCACGAAAGACAGAGAATTGGAGAACCACAGGTATGGGGGCGAGAGCGCTACATGGTTGTTCTGCGCGGCGGCGGAAAGGAAGAGGCTGTTCGGGCGTGTCAACGCCTCGATCGCTCTATTCTCCCCGGGCAGCTTGCTTCCGAAGGAAATAGGCTCGCCGCGCTTACGTTTGAACCAGGCTTGCGGTTTCCCGCTGGGATAGACGAGCAGCCACTCCTCAATGATCGACGCAGAGTCGAGAATGAACCCGTACCGATGGCGAACGTTATCCAGGACGAAATCGGCTTCGAACAGTGATGCGGCCGTTGCCGCCGCGCCGGATGCGAACGGGTGACGGGGGATTGGATCATCCGGCGCCCAACTCCGATGAGAGTCCCGGACAGCCTCGCTCATAAACTGGAGCGCCCGAACCACGTTGGTTTTCCCCGACGCATTCGCGCCGTATATCGCCGCAACCGGAAGCACGCGCTCCTTGAGCCCGGGAACGGCAAACGCCGCATTCGGAGAATCATCCAGACCGCTGGCGACAAGCGAAAGCTCCGCTTCGTCCCGAAAAGAGCGGAAGTTGGAGAATCTGAATCGGAGGAGCATGAGATGGTCCCACGCCTAGTTTACTCGCATTCTGCGCAGAAGATCGGCACAAAACACGTCTAAAATTAGCTCTGAGGCGATTTTCCGCTACTGCAGGAAGCCCGACGCCGTCTCCTTGCCGGAATCGTACACCGCGTACTCCACCGCCGGGAACGGCAGCGTCTGCGCCAGCCGCACAGTCTCCAGCGCGGAGTTGCCCGCCAGCACCATCACCGCGCGATGCGGGTTCAGCGGATTCGTGGCCGCCATCGCTAGCGCGTCGCGTTCGGAAGCGTGCAGCGCACCGGCGATGCGAAACACCGCGCTGGAGTAGTCCAGCTTGAGCCGCTTCGCCAGATGCGCCAGCGCCGAGTTGGTTTCGGGGCGGCCCACAAAGATCACGTTGTGCGACCGCAGGTCGTCTTCGCTCAGCTCGAAGTCCTTGCGCACGGGCGGCTCGCTCTCGTACCACTCGTTCAGGCGCTTCTGCAGTTGTTCGGCGGCATAGCGGTTGGCCCCGGCATCCAGCCCGGTCCCGTAGACGATGATGGTGCTCCCGATGGCAGGCGCCCACGGGTGATACTCCGACAGCAGGTACGCCGCGCCACCCAGGTCGCCAGGCAGGCCTGGCGACTGCAACCACGGCTCGATGAACCCGCGCTCCTGCGATCCGGCCGCTTCGATGAACTGCGCGGTGCCGACCGCCTTCGTGGTGTTCGTGGCGAAGAAGCGAGTCATCAGGTCGAAGAACTTGTCGTCGCCCATCTTGCGGCGCAACTCATCCAGCAGCAGCGCGCCGCGAGCCCTGGCCATGGCGTAACGCTGCATCTCATCGGGCTCGGCGAGAGACGCGTTGCGGAAGCCCGCACGACGCACCTCCAGGGCGCGCTCGAGGTCGTCGGATTCGAGATCCTGATAGTAAGCAGCCGAGCCGGCCGTGAGCCAGTTGTCCGCCTCGCTGGCCGGAAGAATCCAGCCCTTCCATAAACGGTCTTTCCATGCGAGCGGCGCGGGCTTCAGCGCGATGGGCTGAGCGCCTTCGTCCGCGGCGGCTTTGGCCTCGCTCACGGCCGCGGGAGGTTCGCCCGTAATCAGACGATAGCCGGACGAGTAAATGCCGTCGTTTTTCGGATACTCTTCCTTCTGGGACGGCGTGGGCACCCACTCGCGCTGGTTCGGCTTGCCGAAGACGGCCCACGCCATCAGGTGCGAGGCCATGTCCGCCGTCGCCACCTTTGCGTCCACCGATGACGCCGTCACCAGCGGCGCCGTGCGCAGGGCCGTGAATGCGAACTGCTCGTCGATGCGGCCCTTGTTCTCGCGATACAGCCGCTGCCATGCCAGGTCGCGGGTCTCCGGGACGTAGGGCAGATCCTCGGGGACGCCGGCGGGGTCGGGCACGTATTCGAGGCGGACGCTCAGATCTTTGGCGTTGTTGTCGCCCCAGTAGAAGCCCTCCGTCCCGCCGAACCACTCGTGGCGCGAGCTGCGCCAGAGCTTCGTGCGAAAGGTGCCCAGCTCGTACATGGCGATCTCGTTCGTTTTCGCGTCGCCGATCAGCCACTCGTTCGTGTAGAGGCCGTCGTTCTGCTCGCCGAGATATTGCACCGCTTTGTCGATGTCGTCGCCATACTGAATCGCCTTGCGCGCACGGTTGGCGATAGGTGTCCCATTGATGTTGTAGGGGCTCTGGCGGATGGTGGTTTCGGCAAGGACCACGCCGGCATCGTTCTGATACCAGTCCGTGCCGCTCTGAATGCCGCCCGGGAAGCTCTGCATGAGCACGCGGTGGCCGGCGGCGGGCTTGACGTCCAGCATGATGTTGGTCTGCTCGGCCAGGGTGAGCGGCCACATCAGCAGGTGCCCAATTACCATGCGGCCGTCGCGCGTGGCCGGGCCGGTGGCGGCGAACGCGCTGCAGTGGTCGGGAGGGGCATAGGAAGGCGGCTTCAGATGGAGGCCTTCGAGCCCGTCGGGCGTCACCGTCATCGCCTCGTTGATGAGGTCGAGTTCCGTCACCGTGTTCGCGGCCACTATGTCGATGAGGTCTACCCGGCGGCCGTTCCACTTCGCGCCGGCATCTGCCGCGCCGTCGGCGATGCCGCGCATCTCCTCGAGGAACTCGCGGTCGAAGCCGCGCAGGAACAGCGCCTTCGCCATGGTCCGGCCGGTCTCCCAGGCATGCTCCTTCGATTTCGGATCGAGCAGCGCGGCCGAGCGGTCCATGTATTCGACGATCTCGCGCGAGAGCAGATGGCCGTGCTGGTAGCCGCGATCATAGGGCGCGCCCTCGATGTGCAGATAGATCCAGCCGCCGATGGGATAGCGGTAGGCGGGCCCGAATGTTTGCACCGCGGCGCTGGCCGGCCACTCGCCCGCGGAAGAAACTTCTTCGATGCCCACTCCGGCAAACCAGGCCTTGCCGCTGAACGCGCCGCCGTCGCCCGCGGTGAGCTGGATGGCGTCGTGCGCGCGCGTGGCGACGAAGCGGAGGTGCACGCGTGTCCAGTCCGTGCTGCCCCCCACCGATTCCGAATGCACGTCGAACGGCATGGACGCCATGGCCAGCGCGGCTCCGCTGGCGATGGGGGACCGGTCGAGATCGCGCACGCGCAGCGCGTCGGTGCGCACCCAGCCGCTCAGCTCGTAGTGTTTGCCGATGGTGAGCGCAAGCGGCGCCGAGCGGACGCAGGCGTCGCCCGATCCGTCGCCGTCCACACGCAGCGAGCCCGCATCGTCATGGCGCACGGCCGGGTCAGTCACGGCGGAGCCGCGTACGGCCGTCCAGCCTGAACCGGCCATACCGGAACCGGCGAAGCAGCAAACGGAAACAAAACAGAGGAAGGCGAGAGCGTTGCGCATGCACACCCCGGAACTGCTCAGGATAACATCGCGCTAAAGCGACGCGCTAAAGCGACGCCCCGTACATCGCTTCGCCGCCGCAGACCCGGCCACTGTCGTCAAAAACAAGAAGCTCGCACGCGCGCAGGCGATTGCCGTTAGTCTCCGACGTGTAGGTGATGCCGAGGCGGTCGCCGTCGGTAATCACGTGGTCCAGCGTGAAGTGCAGGGAACCGATCGCGGCCAGGGCCCTGGTCCAATACTCGGCGAGTTCGCGCTTGCCGGACAGGCGGGCCTTGCCCATGATGGCCACCGCGCGTGGCGACGTGAACTCAACATTGTTGGCGAAATGCGCGAGGACGCTGTCCACGTCCCTTCGATTCCAGTTCGCGATCCACCGGTTCGCCCAGGCGAGCGCTTCCGATTGCGTCATGAAGACTATTGTGCATCCAGCGCTACGCGGTCTTCGCGCGTCCCGACAATTGTGCCCGGCGGAAGCAGTCCGCCGTGTGGTCGTTGACCATGCCCACGGCCTGCATGAAGGCGTAACAGATGGTGCTTCCCACGAAACGGAACCCGCGCCGGATCAGCTCCCGGCTCATGGCGTCGGACTCGGCCGTGTGCGCGGGGACGTCAGCGCATGTGGCCCAGCGATTCTGTCGGGTCCTGCCTCCGACGAACCGCCAGAGGAAGACATCGAAGCTTCCGAACTCATCGCGCACTTTGAGGAATGCCTGCGCGTTGGCGACGGCGCTGGAAACCTTCAGCCGATTTCGCACGATGCCTTCGTTCGCAAGCAGCTCGGCGATCTTCGGCGGCCCGTACCGCGCCACCAGTTCCGGGTCGAAGTGGTCGAAGGCCTTGCGGTAATTCTCGCGCTTGCGCAGGATGGTGGACCAGCTCAGGCCCGCCTGGGCCCCTTCGAGAATCAGAAACTCAAACAATCGCCGGCCGTCGTGGACGGGAACGCCCCATTCGGTGTCGTGATAGCCGATCTCGGGTTCCTGCCGCGCCCACCAGCAGCGCCGAATCATCCTTTGATTCTAATGCTTGGACACGCGGCGGCAGAAGCTGGAAAAGAATCGGCACCCCACCCCGAAAAAAGGTTGGGCAACCGGGTAACCTCGGGGGCCCGAAGAACGCCTGGGTCTATATATGGAAGAACAGGCCATACTGATCGAACTGGAACCGAGCGGGGAGGGGACGTGCCCGGCGGGGCAGACGCAGCGGCGGAAGGCCGAGGGGGCTCCGAAGATCAAGCGGATCGATCAGATGTTCCACCTGCCGCGACGAACTGATCCCCTCGCTGTCTGCGCGGCATGGTGAAGGCGGGAATCGAACTGACGTGGGCCTGCCTGACCTACAACGCCATGCTCTGGATCCGCGTGTGCTGGTGAGGTGAAACGGTCGCGAGGCCTTGAAAAGAGGGCGAGCGCCCCGGATGGAATCGATCCGCCCAATACATCGGTAAACGGCTCTTCCGGTCCGTTCCTGCCGTTGCGGCCATTCGCTCACCCGCACACCCACAAGTGTGTCTGCGAAACTCCGCAATCTGATTTCGGAGTCAGTTCCGGCTTCCATTGTTCGCCCGAGTGTCCCCGGATCGATTCTTTTACAGGTTCGTAGCCGCGTACTCGACTGGCCCAGCAAAAACGCGGGTGGTCGCTGCGTGTCCCTGGCGAATCCAGGCCGTGGGCGTTGACAGTATGCACTTTCATGTGTGCACCCCGGCGTCAGCCGCGCTCTTGCCATGTCAGGCCCGTACGCGGGCGCCGCTACATGCGTCTCAAACCGCGCCGGCTATCGGCCACGCCGCAGGCTGTTCCACTTTGTGTGTAGCGCACCTGCCCGCTCGCCGGTGGGAGTTATACTGTCTCTTCCAGCCATGAGGACACTACTTGGTTTGAGTCTCGTCGCTATGTTCAGCCTCTCCGCCCAGCAGTACACGCGCGGCATTGGAGTGTATCCGGGCGATCCGCAACAGTACTTTGGTCCGTCGCCGCAAGTCGACGCGTCCGGGTATCGCAACCTCGCGCTGCATCGGCCGGCGTGGCACTCCAGCAGTTACGATTTCAACCTGACCGCCCAGTTGATCACCGACGGGATCAAAGCGACCACGTTGCCGCGAACGGTGGTGGTGTCCGTCAGCGACAAGGGCGTGCTGCCGAAGATCGGACGTGAGCTGGCCCTTGACCACAACCTGGCCACCGGCGTCGATCTCACGGGCAAGCAGGCCTGGATACAAATTGAGTTGCGCGGCGGAGAAGCGCCGCCTGCCGTGGACCGGCTGGATGTGGATGCGGTGGGGGCGGTTCGGATGCCCGACATGCAGGTGTGGGACTGCGTGCTCCGGGGCTCCGACGACGGGAAGGCGTGGAAGGAACTGGGACGCCAGGAAGGTATGGCGCGTCCCATGGGATTCCAGGTGAATCCGTCCATCCGCCTGGCTGCGCCCGCGCACAACCGCTTCTATCGCGTGGAATTTCACTCCGGCCGGGCGCTGATGTGGCGCGTGGACGAACTGGCGTTCTTCGATCACGATCGGCGCGTGAACATCGGCGGGCCGTACGATTTCACCAGTGCCTGGGTGAGTGGCGGCGCCGGCGAAGAGTGGGTGTACGTGGATCTGGGCGCCCCCTGCACGTTCGACCGCGTCGCGCTCTACTGGATTCTGCGCGCGGCCGCAGGCTCGCTCGAGGTGTCCGACGACGCGGTGAGCTGGACCGCCCTGCGGGCTTTGCCGGCGCCGGCGGGAAACGTGGATGACATCCGCCTGGCGCAACCCGCCCACGGCAGATACGTGCGCGTGCTGATGACGAAGGCCGTCTCGCCCGACGGCTACGCGCTCAGCGAGATGGAAGTGTGGGGCCGCGGAGGGCCCCTGCCGCAGGCGAAGCCGGCGCCCGCCGTGCGCCCCGACGGCCGTCTGGATCTGGCCGGTGGCGGGTGGAAGCTGCAGCGGGATTCGCTGGTGCATGCCGATGGCCCGGCGCTCTCACGGCTGGGCTTCCATGATGACGACTGGATGATCGCCACCGTGCCAGGCACGGTGCTGGCCAGTTACTACAACGCGGGCGCCCTGCCCGATCCGAACTTCGGCGACAACCAGGCGATGATCTCCGATTCGTTCTTCTATGCCGATTTCTGGTACCGCAACGAGTTCGTCGCGCCGGCCACACTCGCTGGCCGGCACGTCTGGCTGAACTTCGATGGCATCAACTGGAAGGCCGACGTCTTCCTCAACGGCCAGAAGATCGGACGCATCGAAGGCGCGTTCACACGGGTCCGCTTCGACGTTACCGCCCAACTGCACCCCGGAGCGAAGAACGCCATCGCCGTTCGCATCGTCAGGAACGCCACGCCCGGAAGCGTCACCGAGAAGACCGCCGACAGCCCCGGCAAGAACGGCGGCGCGCTGGGCGCGGACAATCCGACGTTTCACGCTTCCGTCGGATGGGACTGGATTCCCACCATTCGCGGGCGCAATACCGGCATCTGGAACGACGTCTGGTTAAGCGGCAGCGGAGGGGTCACCGTGGAGGATCCGTTCGTCAAAACCACTCTGCCATCGCCGGATACCAGCAGCGCGGACGTCTCCGTGGACGTAACGCTCCGCAACCACGATGCGCGGCCGGCCAGTGGAACCCTGCGCGGCCGCTTCGGCGACGTGACCTTCGAAAAGGCGGTGACGCTGGGGTCCTCCCGGAGCACAACCATCAACCAGGTGCTGCACCTGCGGAATCCGAAGCTGTGGTGGCCCAATGGATATGGCGACCCCAGCCTCTACGACGTCGAGCTGAAATTCGAAACGGCGGGCGGTGTGTCGGACGCGAAACGGTTCCAGGCCGGCGTGCGCCAGTTCACCTACAGCGAAGAGGGCGGCGCGCTGCGGATCTGGGTGAACGGGCGGCGCTTCATCCCGCGCGGCGGCAATTGGGGTTTTGGGGAATCCATGCTGCGCTACCGCGCGCGCGAGTTCGACGCGGCGGTTCGCTATCACCGCGACATGAACTTCACCATGATCCGCAACTGGGTGGGCCAGATCGGCGATGACGCGTTCTACGAAGCGTGCGACCGCTACGGCATTGTGGTCTGGCAGGACTTCTGGCTGGCCAATCCCTGGGACGGCCCGAACCCCGACGACAACGCCATGTTCCTGCGCAACGCGGACGATTTCGTGCGGCGGGTGCGCAACCACCCGTCCATCGGTTTGTACTGCGGCCGTAACGAAGGCTATCCGCCCGAAGAGCTGGATACGGGCATACGCAGGACCCTGGCCGAGCTGCACCCGGGCTCCTACTACATCCCCAGTTCCGCCGACGATGGCGTGAGCGGCCACGGCCCCTACCGGGTGATGCCGACCAAGTATTACTTCACCGACCGCGCTACGCCAAAGCTGCACAGCGAGCTGGGCATGCCCAATGTGGTCACCCTGGACAGCCTGCGCGCCATGATGTCCGAAGCGGATATGTGGCCGCAGGGCCGCATGTGGGGTCTGCATGATTTCTCCATGCACGGCGCGCAGACCGGCGAGATGTTCCGCGATCGCGTCGAAAACAGCTACGGCGGCGCCGACAACCTGGCTTGGGTAGAGTTGGCGCAGTTGGTCAATTACGACGGCCATCGCGCCATGTTCGAGGCGCAGAGCCGTTTTCGCATGGGTCTGCTGATCTGGATGAGCCATCCCGCGTGGACGTCGCTGACGTGGCAGACCTACGATTACTTCCTGGAGCCCACCGCCGCGTACTTCGGCTGTAAGAAGGCATCGGAGCCGCTGCATATCCAGTGGAACCCGCTGACCGAAAGCGTGGAGGTGGTGAATTACAGCGGCGGCAACCGCAAGGGCCTGACCGCCCACGCGGAAGTCCGCAATCTGGACGGCGCGGTCCAGTGGGAGAAGACCGCCGCGGTGGACAGCAATGAGGACAGCGTTGTATCGCCCATTAAAATGGAATACCCGGCCGGCGGCACGGCCGTGCAGTTCATCCGGCTGCAATTGACCGAGGGGGGCCGGATTATTTCGACGAATTTCTACATGCGCGGGGCCGACGGGGCGGAGAATTACGGCGCGATCCGCCGGATGCCCAACGCGAAGGTGGAAGCGGCCACGAAGGTGGAGCGGGAGGGCCCGCGCTGGCGGCTGACCACGGAGTTGCACAACGCGTCGGATGCCCCGGCGCTGATGGTGAAGGTGAAGGCCGTGCGCGAGACCACCGGCGACCGCATTTTGCCGGTGTTGTACAGCGACAACTACGTGGCGCTGATGCCCGGCGAGCGGCAAACCATTACTACCGACGTGGATGACGCCGACACCCGCGGCGAGAAACCGCGGATTGTGGTGGAGGGCTTCAACCTGCAGTAAGGGGGCTCCTCGGAGTCCTATCGCACCCGGAACTCGTCTGTGCAGGAACTATACACAGGCTTTGGGAGCCGCCGCCCTGTGTATTGGTCGCTAAACTGAACAATATTGCACGATACGTCGTTGTATTGGGACCCGTCGAATCTGTAGAGATGCCGGGCGCCGCGAAATGCATTGTCGTGCTGCCAGAGGACCAGATCACGCCAGCCGTCGGTCCGCGTAGCGGCACGTTCAAGTCGATTCCCATTCACGTCGAGAATCTTCTGCCAGGCGTCACCGGAATAGAGGTACACAAAAATCGAACCGTTATCGTTCCCGGCAAGACACGGAATGCGTCCCTGAACGAGAACTGTGCGTTCTCCGGGACTGAGATACAGAGGGGTGATACGGACAACGTCGCTGAGCCGCGAGTTTACGTCGGGAAGGCATTCGCGAACGGCCGGATTACTCTGCAGGGCGGCGATGAGGTCAGGTGGGGGCGAGAACGTTGCCGAGCCCGCTCCGGAGACGACTGTTGAAGCAGGCCTCGGTTGTATTCGATGTTCGGAAGGTGCAGCGGGTACAACAGGCTCGAACGACGCAAGCTGCAGCCGGACGATTCCGATGTTGACATCGCTCGACTGCAATCGCCCGAGCCGCCTTCGAAATGGAAGAAATGCAGCTGCTTCGACAGACAACTCGTATGGCCTGGGCGCGACAGCGAATTCGAACTTACCGGTGGAGTTCGTTGTGGTTGTAACGGTAGTCTCACCGCTCGATGCCACCCTGAGTCTGACCAGAGCGCTCGCCAGGGGTGCTCCTCTGTGGTCAAGCACCTGGCCGTAGATTCGGATGATCGTGCTGGGCGGAGCGGAGCCGGTGCTGGTCTGCCCAAACGCCACGCCGATCAGCACGACACCAGCGATGATGGCAGCCACCCGAATGGAAGGCGACATCTCGCCCTTATACTATCGCTGCCGCCGCCGGCGCGCTGTGTAAAGCACGGGCGCGGGAGACCGCGGACTGTGGTGGAGGTTCAATCTGCAGTAAGTGCCTTTGACGTGAGGCAGGCTCGCAGCTCCCTTCAGCCTCTGGGGCCGCCCTGCCTTAGTTTGTGGCGACCCCAACCTACATTGCGAAAATCGTCAACAACCCGTGAAGGTCTTGCGTTTGCGTCCAACCTTCAAGGCCCTTGTATGGTCCCTCTGTAATTCTGATTCTCTCGACCTCAACCGCACCGTCTCTCGCCATGTCGTAGCTGTTGGCTGGATAGGGATCGACCAATCGACCGCCGCCAAGCAAGTAGCTGCGTCCCTCGTAGATTCCCCTTGTTTCGTTAGGGACCAAAACCAGGTGCTTCCCGGCTTCAAGTGGCGCATCGGAGGCCATGCTAACGATCTCGCTCATCGCCTTGAGACCTTCCCAATCAGTTGCGATCCAAACGCCACTCCCTATTCTGGCGTGAATAATGCGCACTCGATAATCTCGGAATTGAGCATTGAAGAACCACACCGTCGCCGTGACGAACGTCGCTACGGCGATGAGCGTCACAAGGGCGATCCCAAACCGGGCAACTCTGAAGAGCCCTCGGACGACCCAATACAGAATGGCTGCATTGATACCTCCGAAGAAAAGAGTCAGGGCGGCTATTGCGGGCGTGCCAGACGCTACCCGAAGGGTGAAGACGCTCCATGGTAGTGTCATCAACGTCGAAGCGCCCCCGGTGACGCCGCCGTCAGGATTGACAATCACTGCAAGAATCAGCCCGGACACCGCGAAGAAAAACAGCAGGCCACTGATGAGAGCAACCAGATGGGCTCTACGTGAAGCGATCAAGGACTGACCGAGCGTCACGATCCCAGTGTAACCGGCTCGCAAAGTGGAGATCTGCGAGAATGCCGCGCGGAGAACAATCACGCAGTGTGGCACCGCCCACGGCCAACGCGGGACCCATGACCATCATCTCGGGATTCCCTGCTCGTCATAACCGATAATCTCATCGGGGCTCCGCGGGTCCAGATTTGGTCTTGCGGCAATTCGTTGCGCGATCTCCATGACGTGAGCAACCACTCGTGTGACGTCCCTCTCGCGATTCGGCTCCGGCTCGAACTGTTCGCGGCACTCGCCTTCGCGGTTTTCCATAACGAGAGAATGGTAGGGGCGGCTGGACTCGAACCAGCGACAACCGGCTTAGAAGGCCGGTGCTCTATCCACCTGAGCTACGCCCCCGCGCGCTGGCAGCACCGTTCCTATTCTAAACCGGCCCCGCGAGGACCCTCCTGCTACCCTGAGAGCGTGGAACTGGACGGGGTCATCGTGGTCGACAAAGCCGAGCGGTGCACGTCGCACGACGTGGTCAACCGGGTGCGCAGGATCGCCGGGACGCGTCGCGTGGGCCACCTGGGCACGCTCGATCCGATGGCCACCGGGGTGCTTCCGCTGGTGGTCGGCCGCGCCACCCGGCTGGCCCGGTTCTTCACCGCGAACACCAAGCGATATGACGCCTGGATTCGCTTCGGGCACAGCACCGATTCGTACGATCGCGATGGCGCGCCCACCTCCGATCCCGTGCCGCCGTCGTTCACCCGCGCCGAACTCGAGCGCGCGTTGGACG
The DNA here is from genome assembly GCA_049520275.1 of Bryobacteraceae bacterium. Taxonomy (GTDB): domain Bacteria; phylum Acidobacteriota; class Terriglobia; order Bryobacterales; family Bryobacteraceae; genus CAWACP01. The sequence goes on along the minus strand of JBEKPY010000047.1, from coordinate 70,483 downwards.
CCTTTCGCGGGACGTTTCTGCTCACGCCGCCGCCGGTTTCGGCGAAGAAGGTGAGCGGGGTTCCGGCCTACAAGCTGGCCCGCAAACACGTGGAGGTGGATCTGAAGCCCGTGGAGGTCACGGTACACGCTCTGGATCTGGCCGCGTTCGAGCCGCCCCGCGCGAGGCTGATGGTTTGCTGTTCGGCCGGGACGTACGTTCGCAGCATCGCGCACGAATTGGGCCGCGCGTTCGGCTGCGGAGCGTTTCTGGACGAGCTGCGGCGAACGGCCAATGGCGAATTCACCGAGGAACGCGCGCATACCCTGGAGCGGTTGCGCGACATGGCCGCCGAGGGCCGGCTGAGCGAGGCGCTCATTGCGGGGCCGGCGCTGCTGCCCCAGTTCCCCGGCGAGATGGTGGATGCGGTCACGGCCGGCCAGATCCGCCAGGGGCGCGATTTTCGTGTGTCGCCTTTTCGCATCCGGCCGGACGCGCGCTATGTGAAGGCGCTCTCGAAGGATGGGGAGCTGATCGCCATTGGCGAGGCCCGCCTGCCCCACCTCTACCACCCCATCCTCGTTCTCTGATTCGGAGACGTCCACACCAGGGGCTCGCCGCGTGCCGCCCGGCAACGGACGGGAGGCGCAACGGGCTCCTCAATACTGTGATATCGTTCCTGGCGGGTGGACGCGCAGTGACTCCTGCCACGGGCTACTGCTGTACTCGGGAGATACTTCTTATGTTCATCGTATTCGGATGGCCGGAACGCAAAAGTGGCCAGCAGTTGCTCAGCGCGTATTGCAGCGCGTGCCGGCGGGACACTGCCCACAAGGCCTTCACTCGGCAACAGTGGTTCACTCTCTTCTTCATTCCCATCTTCCCGGTTGGCACAAAACATCCGCACGCGATATGCAACGTCTGCGGGCAGGACGCGCAGGCTCCAACTCCGGCGCGGGCAGCGCCGCCTCCGCTCCCGGCCGGGGTCTCGCCGCTGTTGGCTGGCCCTACGGCAAGCCGCTCCACCAAACGGTGTCCCGCGTGCGCCGAGGACATTCTGCTGGACGCGGTAGTTTGCCGTTTTTGCGGACACAACTTCTCGGCCGGGGAAATCGCACAGGCGGCACAGGACCAGCAGGCGCGGACGCAGGCTGCCGCGGCGGCGGCGCAGCAAGTGGAGCTGGTAATACAGCAACAACGGCGCGTCAAACAACTTCGCGGCCGTTTCGTCAGACGGCTGGGGTGTGGCGCCGTTCTGGCCTCGATGGGAGCGTTCATGCTCATCCTCATGATTGCGATGTTCTTTACGCGCCCATCGCCAGGCCAGACCGTAGAATCGCAAAGAAATGCCGCTGTGATTAGCGGCTGTTTTCTTGGCCTTGCACCGTTGTTGATTGGCGTCGCCCTCCTGCTGGGGGCGAAATCCGCCAACCGGCTGCTTGTTGCCGAGCAGCAGGCCCCGCCCGCGCGGACCCCATAGAAACGGACCATCCGCTTCGTCGCATCGATAGTGATCCATCTTGCAGAGTTAGAACCTCTATCGTAGGATCGTGCGCGTTCCTGGCAGGACTTTTTTGGCGATGTGCTTCTCGGTCAATAACCATGGGCCTTGGGACGCACTTTGCGGGAGGCTCCAACTCTTTGAATTGGAGCCCTGTTTGGGTCCGGCTACGCCGGGCTAGGGGAAAGGAATCGCGGACATCCCACGCGGCGCCTGGTTCTTCTCCGCTTATTCCCCGCGAGGTGCGCTACGCTGAGTGCAGTGGCATTCGACGGGCAGCGCGTTATCGCATTCGAGAGCCGGCGGGCAAACGAGATCGGCGAGTTGATCCGCCGCAACGGCGGCGAGGCCTTCCTTGCCCCCGCGGTCCGGGAAGTTCCCCTCGATCAGAACGACCAGGCCTTCGCCTTCGGCGACCGTCTGCTCCGCGGTGACTTCGACATGATGATCTTCCTCACCGGCGTGGGCACGCGATTGCTGCGGCAGACCCTGGCTACGCGCTGGGCCGGCGAGACCTTCTCCGACGCGCTGCGCATGCTGACGGTGGTGGCGCGCGGTCCCAAGCCCGCCGCCGTGCTGCACGAGATGAACGTGCCCATCGCGGTCATGGTGCCCGAGCCCAACACCTGGCGGGAAGTGCTGAGCGCCACCGAAGGACGGCCCGAGCGCCGCATCGCCGTTCAGGAGTATGGAAAGGCCAACGCCGCGCTGCTGGACCGTCTGCGCGCCCGCGGGGCCGAGGTGACCGCCGTGCGCGTATACCAATGGGACCTGCCCGAGGACACCAGCCCATTGCGCGAGGCCATACGCCGCATCGGCTCCGGCGCCGGCGGCGCCGTGCTGTTCACCACGTCGGTACAGGTGGTTCATTTGTTCCGCATCGCCGAAGAAGAAGGCGCGGAGACGGCATTGCGCGCCGGGCTGGAACGCATGCTGGTGGCCTCCATCGGGCCCACCACCAGCGAGGCTCTCGAAGACCACGGCATCTCCCCCGACCTCGAACCTTCGCACCCGAAGATGGGCATTTTCGTGAAGGAGGCAGCCGAACAATGGCGCGACCTGCTTGGCCGCAAGCGGGGCGGGCGTGGCTGAGCGTGACCGCAACGGAATGCAGCAACTGGGAAAGTACCTGGGGCTGGCGTTCCTGTTTCCCTGTTGCGCGCTGGTCGGCTACGTGATCGGTTACTACCTCGACAAGGCCTTCGGCACCAGCTTCATGAAGCTGCTGTTTCTGTTATTCGGCATCGCCGCCGGGTTCATCGAGGTGTTTCGCGAGCTGAAGCCCGACAATGACGGCGGACACTGATCCCTATCGGACCATCGTCGGCAGGATCGTGTGGCTGACCGTGTGCATCGGCGGTAGCGGCGCAATCGCCGGGTTCATATGGAAGGGCCCGCGATTCGGCGCCGGCTTTCTCCTCGGCGCGGCGCTGTCGCTGGCCAGCTTCTGGCGCTGGAAGAAGGTGGTGGATGCGCTCGGGTCAGGTGGAAAGCCGCGCCGGGCGTGGGTGTGGCTACTGCGCTTCGCGGCGCTTGCCGGGGCCGCCTATGTTATAGTGAAGTACTTGGAAGTCACTCCGCTGGCTGTGTTTACGGGCCTTCTGGCATCCGCCGGGGCCGCCCTCATGGCAGCTATTTACGAATTGATTTATGGAAAATGAACTCTGGCTGACGGCGCTCCTCAACCGCTTTCTCGCCGCTCCGGCCAACGCCGTCCTGAACGCCGTCCGCCTGCAGCACGACGCCGCCCATCCGTGGAGTAACTGGTTGTCCATGGAGCTGCTGGTGGTGGCCGTCATCGTGGTCGTTTTTGCGATTCTGCGCGCGCGCCTGTCGGTGGACAATCCCGGCAAACTCCAGCACACCTTCGAGCTGGTGTACGAGTTTCTGGCCGGGCAGGCGGACGAATCCATCGAGCATGGCGGGGCGAAATACGCTTCCTTCTTTGGGACTATCTTCCTGTTTATCCTGTTTATGAACCTGATCGGCGTCGTCCCGGGGTTCGAATCGCCCACCATGACGCCGGCCGTGCCGCTGGGCTGCGCCGTGTCCGTGGTCCTTTACTACCACTGGGCGGGGCTTCGTGAGCTGGGCCCCATTCGCTATCTTCTTCAGTTCGCCGGACCGGTGTGGTGGCTGGCGCCGCTGATGATTCCCATCGAGTTGATCAGTCACCTGGCCCGGCCGTTGTCTCTCACCGTCCGTCTTTTTGGCAATATGTTCGCCGGCGAGAAGATCACGCTGACATTTCTTACGATTACTTACTTATTCGTTCCGGCGATTTTCATGGGGTTGCACGTTTTTGTGAGTTTCCTGCAGGCTTATATATTCGCGCTGCTGGCTACCATCTATGTGGGCGGAGCGGTGGCGCACGAACATTAATGGCATTATCCGTTCCGAGCGTGAGCCCGTCGTCCCCCCGGACAGGCGCGGAACCACCTCCTCCGGGACAGTTCAATACAAGGAGAACATCGAGTGAATAGAAAGATCATCTTCCTGACCGTGGCGGCTTTGCTGTTTGCCTGCCCGATCTTCGCGCAGACGCCCGCGGCCGGCGGCGGCGGTGTGGACCTCCGTCTGCCGTTCGCCTACATCGCCATGGGCATCGCTTCCGGACTCTGCGGCCTCGGACAGGCCAAAGCGGTGGCCTCGGCCGCCGAGGGAATGGCGCGCAATCCCGCCGCTCAGGGAGCCATCCGGTTCGCCCTCATTCTGGGACTCGTCTTTATCGAATCGCTGGCGTTGTACACGCTGGTCATCACTTACATCGCAAAGTAGTGCAGGCAAAAACGGGGGACAGACTACTACTTGCACGTTTTGGTGGGCTATTAGTAAGTCTGTCCCCGTTTTTGCCCGCCTGCGGAAGCGCGCGGGATAACCCATGAAACTGCAGGGAATCTTTCCGCCCCTCACCACCCCGTTCGACCACAACGGCGATATCTGGAAGATCAAGGTGGAGCACAACGTCTCCCGCCTGAACCTGACCGGAGTGGCCGGCTACGTCGTCATCGGCTCCACGGGCGAGAGCAAATTGCTCACCACCGAAGAGAAGGTGCGGCTGTGGGAGTGGGTGGCGGAATCGGCCGCGCCCGAGAAGATCCTGATCGCCGGCACGGGAACCGAGAGCGTCCGCGAAACGGTGGCGCTCACCAACCGCGCGGCCGAAATCGGCTACAAGGCCGCGCTGGTGGCGACGCCCCACTATTACAAGAATCTCCTCGCTTCACCCGATGCGCAGAAACTCTACTTCCGCTCGGTCGCCGACCAGACCGCCATTCCGGTGCTCATCTACAACTGGCCGCAGATGACCGGCGTCGACATCGCCGCCGAGGCCGTGGCCGAGCTGTCGTACCATCCCAACATCGCCGGCATCAAGGAAAGCAGCGGCAATCTGTCGAAAGTCGTGCAGATGTTGAACGAGGTCCGGTCCGGTTTCAACGTGCTGGTCGGCTCCGCGCCCACGTTCGCTTCGAACCTGCAGGCCGGGGCGGTGGGCGGAATCCTGGCATTCGCCAACGCCGCTCCCTACGCCTGCATCTCAATCTTTGAGGCCCACCGCACGCGCGAGCACGACGCCGCTCTGGAGTGGCAGCGCCGCATCGCCCGACCAGCCACGCTGGTCACCGTCAAATACGGAATTCCCGGCCTGAAATACGCGATGGACCTCGCCGGCTACTATGGCGGTCCGCCGCGCCTGCCACTGACGCCGCCCTCTCCACAGGCAAAAAAGGAGATCGAAGAGGCGTTCGCGGACCTGCGCGGCTGACGCGAGCTATGCCGTGGCCACGCGGCTCGCCTGCGCGGGCTCCTCTTTGTAGAGGGCCGCTCCCGCCAGAATCGCAATCGCCATCTCTGGAATTCCCAGCAGGGAGCTGTTGATCGCCAAACCCCTCGGGACCACGTGCATGGCCAGGGGCGCGATCATGCTCAGCGGCCACCCGAGCAGCCAGACCACCGCGGCGGCGATCAGCGCGGTCTTCGGGCCGGGGCCGAATCGCGGACGGATGGCCACGTACAGCCAGATGGTGAGGAAGGCCGTCACCACGCCCCCCACGTTGAACGCGATGATTCCGTTTACGCTGAGCGGGGCCACGTGAATTGTGTTGAGCGAAGCCGCCCACGCACTGCCGAGCAGGATGCCATTGGCGACGTAGTCGAGAATGTCAAGGATCACGGCAGCGACGATACCAGCGAGGATCAGGCGGCCGTAGTTGATTTTGTGCATACGCACCTCCAACGAGGACAGTGGTGGTAATTCTATTCCTATTAGGAGGCGGAAACAACCGGGTACCGGCCACACCCGCCGTCGTGGCGGTGCCGCACCTTCTGTGAGCGCCGGGCTGTGGCGACGCCGGTGTCCCGCCGGCTGCAAGGCGCCTCGCAAGGTCCCGGCCAGTTTATGACACGGTGGTGCTGCCCGGCTGCCCGGCAAGAGCGAACGGAGTTTCCGGAAGCAATTCCGCCGCGGGAGCATCCCCGAAATCGGGCGACTGAGCCCGGCTGGCATAAGTACGCCGGTCCAGAAGGTGATTGGATCGATAGCTCAGGTTGGCAACCAGGGTGACAAGAAACGTTCGGAGACTGCGCGTGTTCCCGGCTAGGTGCAGCATTCGTCGAACGATTTGCGAATACGAATAAAACCGATTGTTGAATCGATTCACCTCCTCCACCACTTCCGCCCAGGTCAGGTGCTTGTAGTTGGCCACCGGACAAGTCAGAGTATAATACTTCCAATCTCGTGGATAATCGTTCGACTGGATCCTGCCTTCGCGCTCCATTTGAGCGTATAGTGTGGTTCCCGGAAGCGGGGTAAGGATCAGCACGTTGGCAGCGTCGATGCCGTACTCCCTGGCCGCCCGAGCGATTGCTTCGCCAATCCCCCGCCGGTCCGTGTCGATCCCGATGATGAAAGAGCCCACAACGCACATGCCGTGGCGCTGTATCCGGCGGACGGACTCGCGGAAGTCTCTCCCCTTTTGAAGGTTGAACTTCTTGCCGACGGCCATGAGCCCTTCCACGGTAGGGGATTCGAACCCGACGAACACGCCCTGGCAGCCCGAACGCGAGGCGAGATCGAGCAATTCGTCGTCGTCGGCGAAGTTGATGGTCGCCTGGCAGATCCAGGGCCGCGTCAGCCTCTCCCGAATCATCGCTCGAAAGAGATCTTTGGAGTATGCGAGATGATCCTGTCGCGTTCCGATGAGGTTGTCGTCCACGAAGAGGATGACTTTCTCCCGAATCAAGCGCAGTTCTCGAATGACATCGGCGACGGGCCGGTGGCGGAACGTTCCTCCATTGAAGGCAGTGACGCTGCAGAAGACGCAATTCAACGGACAGCCGCGCGTGGTTTGCACCGAGCCGAAATAGTACTGCCCCTGGAGCAGGTCGTGGCGGGCGGCCGGGATCGCGTCCATGCCGCTGATGCCACCCTCATACACCCTGCGCAACGCATGGTTTCGTGCATCTGTCAATACCTGCACCCATACCGATTCCGCCTCTCCCGTGACCACGGCATCGGCATGCTCCAGCGCCTCATCCCGGCAGAACGTGGCATGAATGCCTCCGATCACCACCGGTACTCCCATCGCGCGGTACATGGCCGCGATTTCGTAGGCCCGCGGAGCCTGGGACGTGAAAGCGGTTACCGCGACGAGGTCGGGTCTGGGCAGACGCCCGTAATCGGGGTGGCCCAGGTTCTCGTCGAGGAGCGTCACCTCCCAGTCCGGCGGCGTCAGCCCTGCCACCACCAGAAGCCCGAGCGGTTTCCAGACTCGATACGCGTTCAGACGGTTCCAGCGGACATTGTTCAGGCTGACCACTGGATTGTCCGGATTCACCAGATAAAGTCGCATCTCTCTCTTTTTCGATTTACTCGCTTTCATCCGCGAGACGATCGGTGAATCGGTCGAAACTCGCGGCACTGCCTCGGGACTTGGTGTGCTATCTGCTGGCCGGCTGCCGGCTGTTCAGTGAAACCAAGGGCGCCTGTTGGGCCGGAAGATACTCCGAGTAGGTGAGTATCTTGTCCATGTCGTAACTCATTACGAAAAGGACTTTGGCCCTCACGCGCACTTCGATGCGTTTCGGCATCCAGATCCCCTCGCCGACGCGCACCTGGTCCATCATGATATGCGAGCCGCGCTGCACGCGCGCCAGGAACAATCCCAGCGAAATGGGCTGGATCACCTGCCCGTCGACCTTGACCCACCCGAAGTCCTGCTTGTCGATCCACAGCTTGCCCTCGACTCCGAGAAACATCTTTCCGTACTTCCCGTGCGGGCGATATCCAGGGTGGGGCGTCGATTGAACCACGTACGCCGGCCTGCCGTTGACTGCCTCTTCGCCGACGAGCTGGAAGTCGAAGCCCAGGGGCACCTCGCGGATGAAGGAACTGTCCTCCCGGTCCTCGTGCAATCGCTCTGCCCGCTCCTCCGGCGTTTCGCGCCTCAGTTTGCCGAGATCCACCTCCTGTTTCCTTTGTTCCGAGGCCGATGGAGGCATCCCGTTGTGTTTCATGAGCCGCTCGAAAGGGGCGCCGTTGACGAGAACGATCGTCGAGACGTCGACATCCGCCGACTGCACCAGGCCGCGCGAGTCCAGGCGTTGATCCTCGTCAACCTCGATGTAGGTGTAATGGTTCCGCGCCTGCCAGTTCCGCTCCGTCGCCGCGATGGACAGTTCCACGATGTGGCGGATGTTCGGCGGCTCGTTCTGAGCAAACAGGGCGGCGGCAGACGCGACCACGATCAGAGAGGTTCTCATTGCGGATTCACCTTGCCGGAGCCGGCGGCGCGGCGGTGCTTCACCTTCTCGAGCTGGATATGCGACTTTTGCGGGGCAGGCCCGCCGTGCCGTCCTCGGGCCAACCTCGCCCGGATCGGAAAGAGATTTGCCGCTCATTTCAAGTGCTCCAGTGCCCGCCGGGCCGCCCGCGTCCGCCTGGCCGAGCAAGGCTGTTGCCCATGCCAGGATCGGCGGCAGCGCACACGTCTGAAGCGGGATTTCCATTTGAGTCCTGGTTTTCCTCTCGCGCGGCCCTATTCGGTTTGCGGTGCACCGGAGGGGATGGCCGTCGCCTGGCGAGTCTTCACAAATAGCGCCTGCAGATCGTTCAGAACTCCGGGGTCGCCCTTTGCCAGCTCTGCCGTGATCGGATCCCGGAGGTTCAAAAGGTCTTCCAGGGGCTTTCTGACGCTGGCGTCCGGCGCCTGATTAGCTGCTTCCCGGGTGCGGTCGAAAAAACGCGTCGCCGTGCCGCCCGCGAGCCCATAGTCCTTCTGGCTCGCCTGAGAGTAAGCCAGGCAGGCCAAATCCCGAAGCTGGACCAGGCTGTACTCCCGCCGAGCCTCGCGCAACTCATTCTGCAGACGATTCGCCTTCACATATGAAGGAAGAAAACCTGCCAGAAACACGACGACAAGCAGAACCGCCACTACAATGATCCTGTTCTTCACGCGCACCTCCTGCCCTTGAAGGGGCCTCACAAACACGCCAGACGATATGTCTTTTTCACACGCCCTTACAATGGCGGTTGCCCATGCCGCGTGGTGCGCGGGTCCACCGGTTCCAGGAAGCCCCGCGTGGCGATCCCGCCCGGCCGCCCCGGGCGATTCACTCTGTTGCCCGAGTCTGGGCCTCTCAGCTCCGTCCGATCACCTCGGCCACCTCTTTGACCCGATCGCGCAATTCCTCTACGTGGCCCTTGACGTAGTCTTGCGCCGCGGCAGCCTTGTCCTTCATCCAGTCCTCCCCCTCTTCGACCTTGCAGCGGATAAGACGGCGCGTCGCGGCGCCGGAGCGTGGGGCAAGCAGGACCGCCAGGGCGACACCCGCTCCCAGGCCGGTCAGGAAAAACAATCCCGAAGAACCTCTATGACAGCTACAATCGTTCGTTTCAACCTTCTCCACGTTTGTTTTCCTCACCGTGCATGGAGCAATCCTGTGACCACAACCGGTGGCGATGACGATGGAGGCTGCTGGCCGGGAGGCCACGTGAAACGACTCGCCGATTGTCGAGGAATTTCGTTGCCTAGCTCGAAAATGGTCCGCTCCCTTACGTTTGAGGCTCGGCAAGGCATTGGTTCTGGTGAGCCGCGCGGGACCACGCCTCGCCAGCAATGGAGTGCAGTTTTTTCACGCGTCCCGCCTTGTTCGCTGGGATTCCACGGTCTTCTCGTACACCTAACTGAACTCAGCGCCCCAAAAGAATAGCGCGTGCGCGAAGTACGACTCCATGAAGGGCGACGGCGCTCCACTTCGACGTGAACCAGCAGCAGGAAACCTGCGTTCAGCACCGTCGTGAACGAATAGAAGCGATCCCCGGCGACGAAAGGGACATCGCCACGGAGACTGCGCTTGTGGATTTCCCGCGCCACCAGTTCCTTCCCGGTGCCACTTTCTCCACGGATCACGATGAGGATCCGGCCAGGAACCGCGGGAATCAATGCCGCCGCGTTGCCCGAGACTCTGATTGAGAGCGAGCTGTTCGGCGACGAAAAAGGCGCGTTTACGGGCCGTGGAGCGTTCGGCCGGTGGCTTCGAGCAGGGCCACGGCGGCACCTTGTTTCTGGACGAGGTGGGCGACATGCCCCCCACCCTGCCAAAGCTGCTGCGCGTCCTCGAGGATTTGCGAGTGTGGCGGCTGGGCGGCAGGAGGGAAACCCCGGTGGACGTTCGCGTGGTGGCCGCCACCATTCAGGAACCCGGGACGCACTTGCGCAAATCGGCTGAGTGTATTCCAAATCGTTCCGCCGCTGCGCGGCCACAAAGAGGATATTCCGCCGATCGCCGAGGTCATGCTGCAGAATCTGAACAGGAAGCACGGCACGCACATTAGCGGCATCGAGAAGGCTTACATCAAACTCACCCTCGATCGCGTGGGCGGGAATCGCAAACGCGCCGCCGAGATGCTGGGCATCAGCCTGCGGACGCTGCAGAACCGGATCGCCGCACTGCGCGAAGAGGCGAACGCGACAACTCGCGGCTCGTGAGCGGCTTGCCTCGGACCGGCTCGCGTCGGGAATCCAGGGCATGGCCCGGCCTGAAGTCGCACGGCGATTCAGGAAATCATCAGTGGCGGCTACCAGTCCGGACCGGCGCGATTGCGACTTCGCTTTGGTGACCCGCCACGGTCAACGTCGGGCAGGCTGCGCCGGACCGGCTGTGCGTCCGAGCCCGGACTCCGTGGACGGGCGGCTGCAACCGCGCCTGGCGCCTGAAGAACGTGGCTGGTCGTCGCCTGGCCCGGCGCTTGCGTTTGCCGAGTTGAGCGCGTCACCGCCAGGTGCAGAATCTGCCTTTTGAAGTGCACATTGTGCGCCGAGGAACCCGAGTAGGACGCTTCTCGCAGCCTGGCCCATCAGACGAGTTGCGCCTTGCGGGTTTTCCTTTCGGAGTTCGCCGTGGATCTCCAGGCCCGGCCCGTCTCGCCGGGATGCCAAACGCTGAGCAACCTTCAAGCGTCTGAAAGCAAACAAGGAGACGACGGATGAAACCAAGCACGCGGGATCAGATCAGACACAGGTTACATGAAGTGACAGCCTTGGCTGACCGCCGAGAAGAGGGCCGGCCAGGTTGAGCAAGGTGTTTGAGAAGCAAGTGGACCTCGATCTGCTAACGGAAGCTGACGATTCGTGAGATCGCGCAGTCACTGCCGGGCCGAGGGAGGGGTGTGAGTCTGGCCCTCGCACGGCCGGTGTCGCGCACGCCGGATCGAATCGAACTATACTGGGATACCTACTTTTATGCGAAACATGCACGATCCCCGGAGAGGCGAATAGGATGCCCTCTCCTGCCGTAAACGGCCATCATTCCTTCCCTATCCTGCGCGACCTGAGCGAATCAGTCTCTTTTCCTCCACTGGGCCCGAACGTGAAAGTCCTGATGGTGTGGCCGCGCTTCCCGCCGTCGTTCTGGGGCTTCGAGGGCGTGCTCAAGATGCTCCCGGAGGCGGCCATTTCGCCGCCGCTTGGCCTGATCACCATCGCCGCGCTCTGTCCGCCGGCGTGGACCATCCGGCTGGTGGATCACGCCTTCGACGAGTTACGCGACGAAGATCTGCGCTGGGCCGACCTCGTGATGGTCAGCGCCATGCACGCCCAGCGCGCGGACACCATCGCCATTCTCGCCCGCGCTCGTTCCCTGGGACGGCGAACGTTTATCGGCGGTCCCTGGGCCAGCAGCGAACCGGAGGTCCTGCTCAGGGAAGCGGATCACGTGCTGGCTGGAGAAGCGGAAGAGGTTTTCGGCGATATCGCCGCCGAGCTGGAACGGGGCGCCGCAAGAAGTCTGTACCGCGTCTCCGAGAAGCCCGACATGTCGCGGAGCCCTTTGCCCCGCTTCGATCTGCTCCGGCTGGACAGGTACGCGCAGATGCCGGTGCAGTTCTCGCGCGGGTGTCCTTTCCAGTGCGAGTTCTGCGACATCATCACCATCTACGGCCGCAAGCCAAGGTCGAAGCCGCCGGCCCAGGTGCTCGCGGAGCTCGACGAGCTGCACCGGCTGGGGTGGCGCAATGAGGTGTTCATCGTCGACGACAACTTCATCGGCAACAGCAAACGCGCCCTGGAACTGACGCGGGAGCTGAAGCCCTGGCAGGAACTCCACGGCTTTCCTTTCGCGCTGAGCACCGAAGCCTCCATCGACCTGGCGGACCGTCCCGAGCTGCTGGCCGCCATGGTGGAGGCGAACTTCATGTACGTCTTCCTCGGCATCGAGACGCCCTCCGCGGAAGCGCTCAAAAGCTCCAAAAAGTTCCAGAACCTGCGCGGCGACAACGTCCAGCAGATCCGCACCATCCAGCACAGCGGGCTGTGGGTATTGGGCGGCTTCATCGTCGGGTTCGATTCGGATGACGAGAGCATCTTCGAACGCCAGCGGGAGTTCATCGAGCGCACCAACATCGCCTGGGCCATGGCCGGCGTCCTGCAGGCGCTGCCCACGACGCCCCTGTTCGACCGGATGAAGCGGGAGGGGCGTTTGATTGAGACCAGTCAGGCGACCTCCAATTTCAGCGCTCCCGATTTTCGCACCATCATGCCTTTGCCGGCCCTGCTCCACGGATTAAGTGGGTTGTTGGCGGCGTTGTATGCCCCGGAGGCGTTCTTCGCGCGCGCCTTCCGCTCTTTGGAGGCATGGCGCCCCCGCGCCACCCAGCGCCCGCCCGATCCGCCCTGGGCCTACACGCTGCGCGTGTTTTTCGCGTCCTTGTGGACGCAGGGCATCCGCTCGAATTATCGGCGCGCCTACTGGCGATTCCTCGGCCGCATGGCCTGGAACTGGTCGCGCCAGCCGGCCAGGCTGTGGCTCGGATTCATGGTGATGTTATCGGCGCACCATTTTGTTGTCTATGCACGCGAGGTTGCCGACGAGCTCGAACGGGAGTGCCACGGAGTACAGTGGGCGGAACCCTCGTTTTCCAACGAACGGGAAGCGTCCGGTCTCCCGGTCGGGCCGCTGCCGTGTGACGGTTGAACGAGCGGGAGCATGCGCCAGACCACCTGTCCACAACCGTGGAATGACGAAAAGCGGCCGGCGATGGCTGGCCGCGGGGAGGGGGCTTGAAACACGCTTCGGTTGTTTCCGCAGCCCGGATTCTGGTCATCGAAGACAACGGCTCGGACGTCTTCCTTCTCGATCGCGCGCTGAAGAAGCAGGATCTCCGATTTGAATTGGTTCACCTGCCGAGCGGAGGTGAAGCCCTCGCTTTCATTCGCAGGCAGGGGACCTGGGTGGATGCGGCAACTCCGAACCTGATCCTGCTGGACTTGAACCTGTCCAGGTATGCCGGCGAAGACATCCTGCGCGAGATCCGAAGCGCCACACACCTTGGCGGCGTCCTGGTGTGCGTGTGGAGTTCTTCCCACTCCCCGCGCAACGAGGCTCTGCTCAGGGATCTGGGGGTTTCCCGATTCATCAACAAGCCTTCCGGTCTGGATGAGTTCATGGAGATCGGCAAAACCATTAAGGATCTGCTCGCTGGCTCCAGCGCGGCGTGACGGCGGTTTGAGTTCCGCCGGGCGTTCCTGCGAGCTCGAGACGGCGTTACAATTCAGTGAGTTGGCTGGCCCGTGGGCCACTCCCTGCCGGTCCGGCAAGTGATGAGGCCCGTTCGTCGCGGCCAGAAAGGTAGTGGAGGCGCGTGGCAAAGAAAACCGGCAAACGTGGGCCTGGCGGGGTCGCGCATTCGCCGCGCCCGCCGGATTCGCCCCCAAAGCGGCGAACCACTCCGTCCCGGAAGCGCGCCGCGGCAGCCGTAAGGTCCGTTTCTGCCGTGCCCTCCGCCGATGAACGCGCCGAAGACAGCCCTCCCCCCATCGTCGGCGTGGGAGCCTCCGCCGGCGGACTGGAGGCATTCACGGAGCTGCTCACCCATCTGCCGGCCGATACCGGCCTGGCATTGGTGCTGATCCAGCACCTCGATCCGACGCACCAGAGCCATCTGACGGAGTTGCTTTCCAAGGCAACCAGGATGTCTGTCTCCGAGGTAAAGGGCGAGACTCGCGCCCAGGCCAATCATGTTTACGTGATTCCGCCTCGATGCAATCTGGGCATTTCCGATGGAGTCCTTCAAACCCCGCCGCGGCCAGGCAGTGGCCGCAATATGCCGATCGACACTTTTCTCCGCGCCCTGGCGGCAGACCGCGGCAGCGAGGCCGTCGGCGTCATTCTGTCGGGAACCGCATCCGATGGGACACTGGGACTGCAGGCGATCAGGGCTGCGGGCGGCATCACCTTCGCTCAGGATAAGCGAACCGCGAAGTTCGACGGCATGCCGGGAAGCGCCATCGCCGCCGGTGTGGTGGATTTTATTCTGCCGCCGGCCGGAATCGCGCGGCAACTGGTGGCCATCGCGCGCGACGCCCGTGTCCCCATCGAGCCCCGGAAGGCGGCTGAACAGCCCGGGGAAGAACAACTGAAGAAGATACTCCGGCTATTGCGCAGCGCCACCGGAATGGATTTCACGTCTTACAAGCACAGCACCCTGCAGCGGCGTATCAAGCGGCGCATGGCCCTCCGCGGATTCGAGAAGCTGGAAGACTACAGCCGGGATCTGGAGCGGAACCGCGACGAAGCAAACGAATTGTGCGAGAGCTTTTTTATCACCGTCACGGCATTCTTTCGGGAGCCTGCCGTCTTCGAGGAACTGAAAAACCGGGTGTTCCCAGCTCTGGTCGAGAATCGGGAGTCCAACGATCCAATCCGGATCTGGGTGCCGGGATGCTCCACGGGCGAGGAAGCTTATTCGGTCGCCATCTGCCTGGTGGAATTCCTGGAGGAGGCGGGGCTGAGCTTTCCGTTCGAGGTTTTCGCAACCGATATCAGCGAAACGGCGATTACAAAAGCCCGCGCCGGCACATACACGGACGCCGCGGTGGCCCATGTCTCGCCGCAGCGGTTGGCGCGGTTCTTCGCCAGATCCGAACGCGGGCGCCAGATCGCGAAGACCATTCGCGACGCGTGCGTTTTTGCCCGGCACAACGTGGCGCAGGACCCGCCTTTTTCCAGGCTGGACCTCATCAGTTGCCGTAACGTGCTGATCTACCTTGGTTCCGAATTGCAGCGCAAGGTGTTGTCGATGCTGCATTATGCCCTCAAGCCAACGGGCTTTCTGGTGCTCGGTCCATCGGAACGGATCAGCTCGCTTTCCGAGGCGTTTCAGCAAGTGGAGAAGACCCATCAGATCTATTGCTGGCGGCCGGCCGCGAGTACGCCCGCGCCACCCCCGAGAGAAGACCGCGGCGCCGAAGGCCGCGTGGATCTCCGGGATAGAATCGCCGCGGGCCGGGACGGGCTGGACGTGCAGAGAGAAGCCGACCGGTTGGTGCTGGCCGAACATGCCCCCCCTGGCGCCATCATTGACGATGAAATGAACATCGTTCAGGTGCGCGGCCGCACGGCTCCGTACCTCGAGCTCTCTCCGGGTGAGCCGACTCGTAATCTTCTGAAAATGGCGCGCGAAGGCCTGATAGCGGGCCTGGGTAAGGCCATCCGGACTGCCCGGCAAACGAACGCCGAAGCCAAAGAAGACGGCTTTCGAATAGAAGGCGGCCAATTAATAGAGGTCGCCATCAAAGTGTTTCCGTTCACCGGCTCGTCCGTTTCCCAGGAACGCTATTTCCTCGTCCTGTTCGAGGACACCCAGCGGAACAATGGCCGGGCGGCGCACGAGCCCCCGGCACACGACAACCGGGAGAGCGCCCGGCTGCGGCGCGAACTTGCCGCCACTCGGGAGTATCTGCAATCGATTATCGACGACAAGGCCAACACCCTGGAAGAGCTCAGGGCGGCGAACGAAGAGGCGCAGGCGGGCAACGAGGAATTGGAAACCGCGCAGGAAGAGCTGGAATCTGCCAACGAAGAACTAAACACGCTCAACGAAGACCTGAAGATCGGTAACGTGGAATTGAGCCAGGTCAATCGCGATCTGACCAATCTTCTCGAGAGCATTAGTATCCCCCTGGTGATGGTGGGGCGAGATCTGCGGATTCGGCGCTTCACGCGCGCCATGGAACCTGTGTTTAATCTGATCGCCTCCGATATCGGACGGTCGATCACCGATCTTCAGCCGCAAATTGAATTACCCGACCTGCGGCCGTTGCTGCTGGAGGCGATGAAAGGCGGCAATCGGAAACCGCGCGATATCCGCGACTCCAGCGGCCGCTGGTACTCGCTGCGCATCCTTCCGTCCGCTGGGGCGGATGGCAAAACCGACGGCGCCGTGCTGATGTTGATCGATATCGATGCCGCCAGGCGCGGTCTCGACTTCGCCGAAGCGATTGTGGAAACGGTGCGGGAGCCGCTGGTGATCCTGAACCAGAACCTGCAGGTCGTCAAAGCGAACAAGACGTTCTACGAAACGTTTCAGGCCGCGCGGGAGGAAACGGAAGAGCGTCTTATCTACGACCTCGGGAACGGACAATGGAATATCCCGAAACTACGCGAGCTGCTGGAGAGCATTCTCCCCGCGCATTCCACGTTCCGGGACTTCGAGGTGACACACGACTTTGAACGCGTGGGACGGAAAGTGATGCTGCTCAACGCCAGCGAGATCTTCAATCCGAGTGCGCAGGCGCGGACGATCCTTCTGGCGATTGAGGACGCGACAGACCGCAAGCAGGCTGAGGAAGCGCTCCGAATCACCAACGCCGAACTACAGCATTTTGCGTATGCGCTCACCCACGACTTGCAGGAACCTCTGCGCATGGTAGTGAACTTCACCGAGCTCCTGGCGCGGGAGTATAAGGGAAGGCTGGGCGAAGATGGGGACAAGTTCATCTCCTATTCCGTGGAGGGCGCCCTGAGGATCGAGGCACTGCTGAAGGCCCTGCTGGCGTACTGGGAGGTCAGCGGGCGGGAGCGGGACAAATCCGCCTCCACCGATTGCGGCGCTGTTCTCGCCAGTGCGCTGCTGAACCTCCAGGTGGCCATCGCGCAGAGTGGCGCCCTCGTAACCTCCGATCCGTTGCCAATTGTGGCCGCCGAAGAGGTTTCGCTGGTGCAGCTTTTCCAGAACCTCATTTCCAATTCGATCAAATACAGAAGCGAAAAGCCGCCGAGAATCCATGTCTCGGCTCAGAGAGACGCGGAAGGGTGGCTATTTGCGGTGCGGGACAACGGAATCGGCATCGATCTGCAGGACGCCGGCCGGGTGTTCGGCATGTTCAAGCGTTTGCATGGAAAAGAAATTCCCGGCACGGGCATCGGTCTGGCGCTTTGCCGGAAAATTGTCGAGCGCCACGGTGGACGAATCTGGGTGGAATCGGAAACGGATCGGGGCGCCACGTTCAAGTTCACCATTCCCGGCGCCGGCGGATGAGGTTCACCTCGTACCGTGACTGTCCGCGAATTGAGCGAGAGGTTGGGGCAAAAACCGCCCGCTCACGGTCGCGGCTCGGCAAGGCATGGATTCCGCTGAACCGCGCGCGCCAGAAGCCGTAAAATCTTCGACTGCCGGTGGGCGAATGTCGGGACTTCTGCCACAGACTCTCAGAGGCGGCCCCGGAGTTTTCGCAACGCCAGGATGCCCAGCAGGCAACCGAGGCTCACCAGTTCCCAGGAGCCCGGCTCGGGGACGCTGGCGGCGGTACTGCTGCAGCCGTTTACGTTCGTTTCGCCGGCCAGGGTGTTCGCGGTAACCGCGAATACACAGCCGTTGATCGTGCCCGCCAGCACCCCGCTCCCCCCCGTCGCGGCGGACATGGTGAAGGCCGATCCCGCCAGGATGTTTCCGTCCCAGTTGATAGGTCCGGAGCTTCCGACGCTGATTGTGGCGGCGTCCCCAACGACCCAAAAGATGTTATCCGCCTGCGCCCCGTTTTTCAGGTGGAATGTCAAAGCGCCGTTCTCGGTGAAGTCCCCGGCGACTTTGATAACGAAAATCGCATTGGGGTTATTCTGGGCATCGAATGTCAAATTAATGCCCGAGACCGTCGAGATGCTGGGCGACGTGAACGAGTACACATTGTTGCCAATGAACGTAGTGTCCGTCGTCAGAAGATCGGGGGCCGTCTGGGTGGGTGCCAAAGCCTCGGCCGTGGCGAGCGCGTTTACGAAGTCGGTGTACGCGTCGATAGAGACCGTGCTGCTCGGCGCCGGGAAAACGGTACCGGTGGCGGTTCCCGGCGGGAACCCTGTGATCGTAGTCGTTGCCCCGACATCGCCCACGACCGCAGAGGTCCCGGTATTCGAAATCGTGCCGCCGAGGAGCCCGAAAGCCGTGGTGGTAGAGTCCAGACTGAAGATCGGACTCCCCAAAGCAGGCACAGCAGCGGCTACAGCCATTACCAGCCAAATCAGTTTCTCTCGCATTCTTCCTCCCTCCGCCCTCCGCCCGCAACGTTCTCCCGTGACCTTGGATGATCTCACGGGATTCCATTTTGCCTTCTGATTGCGCAGTATACCACCACTCGCCTCCGTTTGCAGCCCCCGGCCGCGGGCGGTTCGGCTGTTTGATCGACTCGCTATCGCGTTGCCTTCTAAGCGAACCTCACTTCCGCACTCTCATTCGGATCGCGCCGAGAAGCACCAGCCCGAGTCCGAGCAACCCAAACGTGGCCGGCTCCGGCACGGCCTGGGCAAAGCTGACCTCGACACCCTCCAACGAGGCGCCACCGGTCTGGGTGAAGCTTGTGATCATGGTGGTCGCGTTCGGGAAGCCGACAGCCTGGCCGCTAAGAGACGATGGAGTGGCCCCGCTCACGAGAACCGGATTGGGAGTGCCAGCCGGGGTGTGTGAGAAACTACCGGCATCGGCATTCGGCGTCGGCGGCGTGAAAATCTGATCCAGCGTGGCTGTGATCACGCATTGCGGGCAGATGGTGGTGTCAACCGTGGTGGTGAAATCCAAACTAAGGCTCGTCCAGGGCGTGGGAGAGCTGAACTCGATGGCCACCCCAGCCGGAACCGGACCATTGCTATTGAAATCCACGGTGACGGCCGAAGCCGCATCACTTCCGCTATACGTGAAGCCCGAGAAGATCTTGTCCGAGATCTCGCAGCCGGTAGCATCCGCCCCCCCACGCAGGAGCAAGTCCAGCGCAACGTTTCCGTTTGTCCCCAGACTTGTACACAGCGGGACTGTCCCGGCTGGCGCGGCGTACGCTGGGACGATCGCCACGGACAGTGTCAGCGCAATTACGGTTATCAGGGCAGCTTGAACAAGTAGCCTGATTGTCATTTTCCTGGTTGTCATTTTCTGTTGTTCTCCTGTTGTGTTGCTCGTGTCATCCGCTCTGCAGAGAAAAAGCAGACGACTGCATTTCGCCGTCCCGGTCCAGTGGAAAGTGTACACCCAATCGCCTCCGCTGGAGCGCTTTTGTGGGTGTTTTCTTCCAGAGCGACTCGGCCCACGAAGGGGCCAGTACTGCCCTTACGGGTATAGAAAAACCACGAACTGCCTCCGGCCACCCGCCTTTCGCCCCGTTGTCATCGCCTATCCCTGGTCTGATCGCGTTCTGCTGTTGTGTTGTCCGTGTAACCCACTCTGCTGGGAGGCGGCTGAACGGAAAGCATGCGCAGGGCCAAACTGGCCGCAATCGGCGCCTCATCGCTCCATCCGGCTCACGCCGCTCGATCCGCTGGCAGCGATTCGTCCGACCAATGGCGCCGCCGCCGCGCGGAACTGTTGACCGTGGACCGTTATGCAGCCCGCAAGGTCGACTGGAAGGCCCGGAACGCCGCGCACTATTCCGTGCCGAATGGAAGAGTGCCGGGCATTTTCTTTTTTCCGAAGTACTGGCGGACAACCGGCCGACGGGTGGTCTGGCGGGATGCCACAAGCAAAACCTGCACTTTCCGTGACAGAAAGTGCATCTGTTGCAGCCGGCTTGATGTTCCGCCAGCGCCGACAGAGCCGGCGCGCGGCCGAAGTCTCTTCCCAACACGCCTTGCCTGCACGGTTGCAGTGTTGGCTTCGGCCGCCCACTCGTCGAACCGCCGAAGATGGTGCCAACCGTGCACTAGCAAAGCGGTCGCAACCAATACCTGCGACAAGAAGAGTCGAAGGAATGAAATTAGTGATCGTGGCCGGTTTAGCCCTCACAACGTCGTTACTGGCGGTCGACAGCGAGCCTGCCAAACGGCTGGGCGAGGCTGCGTCGGTCTTCTCGGAGATAATGGCGACGCCCGACAAGGGGATTCCTCAGGATCTGCTTGAGAAAGCGCACTGCATCGTGATTGTGCCAGGGCTCAAGACGGCGGCTTTCATATATGGCGGTAAGTACGGGAAGGGATACCTATCCTGCCGTAACCGGGGCCGCCTTGGCTGGTCGGCGCCCGCCACGGTTCGCATCGAAGGCGGCAGCGTTGGCTTCCAGATCGGTGGCTCGGAGACGGACCTGATCATGCTGGTGATGAATCGGGGGGGAGAGGACAAACTGCTTTCCAGCAAGTTCACTCTCGGTGCCGAGGGCTCCGTTGCGGCTGGCCCCGTCGGACGGACGGCGACAGCCCAGACCGACGCCCAAATGAAGGCGGAGATTCTTTCGTGGTCGCGGTCCCAGGGCCTGTTTGCCGGTATTGCTCTGGAAGGAGCCACGCTGCGGGAGGATCTGGACGACAACGCCACACTCTACGGCGAGAAACTGGGGAACCGGGACATCGTGACCAGTGGGAGGCGTGCGCCCGAATCGGCCGCTCGCCTGATGGCTCTCCTCGACAAATACCCAGCGCGAGAGCGCTAATTCAGTGGAAGAGAACAAAGAAGGAAAAGATGAAGAAGTTTATCGGCGCATTTCTGACAGTATGCGGACTCGTGGCGGCCCAGTCGCCGCAAGCTCCAAACCCCATGCAGCAGTCAACCGAAGTTGCGGCCACGCCGGCCGCCGGCTCCATGCCGATCTATCGCGTCACTGTGGTAGCCCGGACGACAACCGCAATTAACTACAATCACCGCAGCGGATCGACGCACATCGATTTCCGCGGCACAGCGCTCCTGCCGGAAGCCCGCGGCGAGGCCAGGGTGGAGAGCAAACAGGGCGTGATCAAAATCGACGCGCGCATGGAGAAGCTGCAGCCCGCCACCATGTTCGGTCCCGAGTACCTGACCTATGTGATGTGGGCCATCACCCCCGAGGGTCGCGCCACGAACGTGGGCGAAGTGCTCCTGAATGGCGACAACAGCAAGCTGGATGCCACAACCGAGTTGCAGTCTTTCGGCCTGATTATCACTGCCGAACCCTATTTCGCGGTAACTCAACCCAGCGACGTTGTGGTCATGGAGAATTTCGTCAGGCATGATACCGTCGGCACGATCGAGCAGGTCGACGCGAAGTACGAGCTCTTACAGCGGGGCCAGTACACATTAAACGTGAACCCAGCCGACATCAAGCCCATGGCGCTGGACTCGAAGACGCCGTTGGAGCTCTACGAGGCGCGAAATGCCGTCCAGATTGCACGCTGGACCGGCGCTGAGAGGTACGCCTCCGACACATTCCAAAAGGCCGTCGACGGCCTGACGAATGCCGAGGGCTATCTGCAGGGCAGGGCGGGAAAGAAGCCGATTGGCACGGTGGCGCGTGAGGCCGTCCAAATGGCCGAAGATGCCCGCATCATCACCGTAAAGAAGATCGCGGACGAGCAGTTGGCCATCGAGCGCCAGGCTGGGGCCGATCGTGAAGCACTCGCCGAAAGCGGACGTGCCGCGGCGCAGGCCGACACCGCGCGGGTTACACAGGACGCAGCGGCCGCGCAGCTTGCGGCGCAGTCTGAAGCGGACCGTGTGAAGCGCGAAAACGACGCGACGATGGAGGCCGCCCGGAATGAAGCGGACCGCGTGAGGCAGGCCAACGCCATTCAGATGGCCGCCGTGCAGACCGAAGCCGATCGCTTGAAAGGCGAGAACGACGCCAAAACGGCTGCCGCCCAGACCGAAGCGGACCGCCTGAAAACGGACAACGCGGCACAGATGGCCGCCGCGCAGAACGCCGCCCAGACCGAAGCCGATCGCTTGAAAAACGAGAACGACGCCAAAACGGCTGCCGCCCAGACCGAAGCGGACCGGCTGAAAACGGACAACGCGGCACAGATGGCCGCCGCGCAGAACGCCGCCCAGACCGAAGCCGATCGCTTGAAAAACGAGAATGACGCCAAAACGGCTGCCGCACAGGGCGAAGCCGATCGCCTGAAACACGAGAACGACGCGCAGCGGGCCAGCGCCCAGGCCGACCTCGATCGCGCGGCAAAGGAGAAGGCGGAACTGCGAGTTCAGCTACTGGGGCAATTCAACGCTATTCTGCAGACTCGCGACACGCCGCGTGGTCTGGTCGTGAATATGTCCGATGTTCTTTTCGGAGAAGCTGGCGAAGGTGGCCGGCATCGTCTCGGGGCATCCCGGTCTGAAGCTGGATGTGGAAGGTTACACGGACAGCGTCGGCGGCGATGCGTACAATCAGCGGCTTTCCGAACGGCGCGGAGCGGCTGTGCGCGACTACCTGACTCAGGAGGGGATGGCGGCGAGCTCGGTCACCACGCAGGGCTTCGGCAAAGCCGATCCGGTGGCTTCCAATGACACGGCGAAGGGCCGGCAGCAGAATCGACGGGTGGAGCTGGTGATCTCCGGCGAGGTGATTGGCACGGAGACCGGCACACCGATCGCATCCAAGTAGTCGGAGGGCGACGCGATGCGGGGGCCTGGCACACCGGCGACGGGCCCCCGCCGCCACGGTTTCTGCGCGCTGGCGTGAGGACCAGCACGA
This sequence comes from Bryobacteraceae bacterium, assembly GCA_049520275.1. Lineage (GTDB taxonomy): Bacteria > Acidobacteriota > Terriglobia > Bryobacterales > Bryobacteraceae > CAWACP01. The sequence goes on along the minus strand of JBEKPY010000047.1, from coordinate 47,809 downwards.
TGCTCGGCCTTTTGGTCCGTGGCAGGACCCGACGGTCATATGACGTTCTGAAGGGCCCAGGGCGGACGGGCTGATGTGGAGCGCTCTTCGCCTCCCTTTGACTCCTTTGTCATTCGGTAGTACTCTCCAAGCCGTCGATCCGTTGAGGTGGTATGCCCGGCGAGCCAGCGGGATAGAAACTGCAGGAGCTGGATGGTCATTGCCGTCTCGCCGCCATCGAAACGTTCCTGGAAGACCCGCAGGCGCTCGCGCAGGTCCCGGTGCGCGGCCATATGCTGCTCGCGCTCGGGGTAGTCGATGGCCGCCATGAGGCGCTCCTCCACCAGAAAATGGCCCGCGGTGTAACGGACCAGGGCGGTCAGCAGCTCATCCAGCATGGCCTTGCCCCTGTTGGCGACGATCGCGTCGTGGAACCGCGCGGCCAGCCGGAACAACTGCTTGTGCTGCTCGTCGATAGCGGTCACCCCCACCAGATACTCGGGCTTGAACTCAAACATAGCCGTGAGGCCTCACCTTTCCAAGGCACAATCCACAGGGAACATATCGTCCGCCCGGCCGGGGTCCGTCAGGGAATTGCAACGAGGGGTTCAGGATCAGGCGGCTCCTGAGGCGCCCTCGCCTGGCGCCACGCGTCCCTTCTGGCGCCACCGGCTCCTGGAATGAAAGCCGCCGCATCTGATAAGCTACTTACCGTGGATACCTTTCTCTCAGGAGGACGATGAGCAAAGAAGACTGCATTGAAGTGACCGGAACGGTTGTCGAAAAGTTCCCTGCCGGCCAGTTCAGCGTTCAACTCGACCAGGAGCGCACCGTGCTGGCTCACCTCGCCGGCAAACTCCGCCGCAATCGCATCCGCGTGCTCGCGGGCGATCGCGTCACGCTGGAACTCTCCCCGTACGATCTCACCAAGGGAAGGATCACCTATCGCCACAAGTAGCCCGCCCGCCGGGTCCGCCTCGCCCTGAGAGCCCGTTGCTCGCCTGCGCACTAGACTCGTGTGCGGCGCGACATTCTGGTGGTTTTCGGCACCCGGCCGGAGGCAATCAAACTCTGTCCGGTGGTGTTGCACCTGGGCCGCTTCCCGGAAGCGTACCGGGTTCGCGTTTGCGTGACCGCGCAGCACCGGCGTCTGCTCGACCAGGTGCTGGCGGCCTTCCATGTCACTCCCGATCGCGATCTGAACCTGATGCTCCCAGGCCAGACGCTGGCGCAATCCACTTCGCGCGCCGTGGCCGCGCTCGATCCGGTTCTGGAGGCCGAGCGGCCGGACATGGTGATCGTGCAGGGCGACACCACCACCACGCTGGCCGGCGCGCTGGCCGCGTTCTACCGGCGCATTCCCGTGGGCCACGTGGAGGCCGGGCTGCGCACCGGAGACTTTGCGCAGCCATTCCCGGAGGAGATGAACCGCGTGCTCACCACGCGCCTGGCCGCGCTGCACCTGGCGGCCACCCAGACGGCGGCGTCGAACCTGCGCCGCGAGGGCATCGCGCCGGCCGCTATAGCGGTCACCGGCAACACCGTGGTGGATGCCGTGCTGCATGTTCGGAACGGTCTCGAAAGCGGCCGGCTGCCGCACCCCGAGTGGCCCTGGCTGGACCCGCGCAAACGGCTGATTCTGGTCACCGCGCACCGCCGCGAGAGCTTCGGCAGCGGCCTCGAACGGATCTGCCGGGCGCTGCTCGATCTCGCGGCGCGGCCGGACGTGCAGATCGTCTGCCCGGTGCACCCGAATCCGCGGGTACAGCATCCGCTCGAGCGTCTGCTTGGCCCTCACCCCGCTATCCGGCTCATGGAACCGCTCGATTACGTGCCCTTCGTCGATCTCATGCTCCGCGCCTCCATCCTGATCACGGATTCGGGCGGCATGCAGGAGGAGGGACCCTCGCTCGGCAAGCCGATCCTGGTTCTCCGCGAGAAAACGGAGCGGCCGGAAGCGCTGGCTGCCGGCACGGTCAGACTGGTGGGATCCGATCCGCGGCGCATACTCGCCGGCGCCGGCGAGCTGCTGGACGACCCGGCCGAGTACGCCCGCCGGGCACGCGTTCACAACCCTTATGGGGATGGTCACGCCAGCGAGCGGATAGAGGTCGCAATTCGTTCATTTTTCGGAATAAAGAGTGCGCCGGCAACGCCGGAAAAGGCCGCAATTCCGGTCGACTTCGCCCGCGCGGAGCAACCGGCCGGCATACACTGACACTTCCGAAAGGAGGTTGCCGGTGACTGCATCCGGTGGAGAAGCTCGCAGGGGCAAGCAGACTCGATTTGCCGAGGAGCTGGCACAGCGCGTGGTGGGCCAGCCGGCCGCCGTGAAAGCCATCGCGCCATGGCTGGACGTTCACCAGGCCGGACTCTCGCCGGAGGGCCGTCCCGCTGGCGTATTCCTGTTGCTGGGGCCCACGGGCACCGGCAAGACGCGCACCGTGGAGGCCATCGCCGACATACTGCACGGCAGCCCGCGCAAGCTGGTCAAGGTGGATTGCGGCGAGTTTGCGCTGGAGCACGAGGTGGCCCGGCTGACCGGCGCGCCTCCGGGCTATCTCGGCCATCGCGAGACGCCGGCCTATCTCTCTCGCGACGCCTTGCGCGCCCAGACCAGCCCGCAATGCGAGCTCTCCCTGCTCCTGTTCGACGAAATCGAGAAAGCCGCGCCTTCCATGACTCGCCTGCTGCTGGGCATCCTCGACAAGGGCCTGCTGCGGCTGGGCGACAACACCGCGGTGAACTTCGAGAAGACGCTGATCTTCTTCACCACGAACCTGGGCGCCGAGAGGATGAGCCAGGAGTTGGGCCGCGGCTTCGGCTTTGCCGGAGTGCTGCCCGGCGACGAGCGCGCCCGCCTGGCTTGCCGCCGCATCGAGCGGATCGGCATGCATGCCGTGCGCAAGCGCTTTACCCCGGAATTCGTGAATCGCATCGACAGCATCATCGCCTATACGCCGCTGGACCGCACCGCGCTGGAGGCGATTCTGGATCTGCTCCTCTACGAGCTGCAGGAGCACATCGACAAGCGTCTGGGCATCCGCGCGTTCCGTTTGAACGTGGGTGCGCGCGCCCGCTCGTTCCTGCTGAGTATCGGGGTGAGCGACGAATACGGCGCGCGCGAGCTCAAGCGCACTCTGCAGCGCAGCGTGGTGCAGCCGCTGGCCTCGCTGATTGCGTCCGGGCAGGTAGCGCCCGAGTCTGTGGTGGACGTGCGGATCGTCGGCGGACAAGTAGTGATCGAGTGCCCTCGCCGGGCGGCGTGAATGGGACCTCGGGCCACGTGTCCGGTCACTTCTGGACGGCGAAGTCCGTCGCCGCCGCGGACCACTCCGGCGCCGAGGAAAGTGCGTCGAGCACGGCCTCGGGTTCGGAAACCACCGACCACATGGCGGCGTGGCGCTCGTCCATGAAACGTTCGGCGATGCAGCGCGAGAGCAGTTCGAGGCAGGGGTTGAAGAAGCCGTCGACGTTGACCAGGACAATCGGCTTCGGATAGAGCCCCAGCCGTTTCCAGGTGATGGCCTCGAACAGCTCCTCCAGCGTCCCGCACCCGCCGGGCAGCGCCACCACGGCGTCGGACATCTCCAGCATCAGCCGCTTGCGCTCGTGGATGTCGGCGGCGATGCGCAGCTCGGTCAGGCCACGGTGGCCCCACTCCAGATCGTCCATGAAACGCGGAAGAATGCCGGTCACCCGGCCGCCATTCGCCAGCGCCGCGTTCGCCAGACGGCCCATGGAGCCGATGGCGCCGCCCCCGTACACGATGCCGCGGCCGTGGCGCGCCAGTTCCCGTCCCAGACGCGCGGCGGCGTCGTGATAGACGGCCGGCGTTCTTTCGCTGGAGGAGCAGTACACGCACACGGTGCGGATCTGATGCTCGCCGGGCACAAGACCATCGTACCCGCCCGGCGCGGCCTACTCCATCTTCTTGGTGATGTCGATGCCGCCGCGGAAGTAGGCCCCGTCCTCGATGACGATGCCGGCGGTCTGAATGTCGCCAATAATGCTGGCATCCTTGCGGATGTGCACCTTGTCGACCACCTCCACCTTGCCGGTCAGGCTTCCGAACACGATGAGCGTGTGGGCCTTTACCTCGCTGACCTTGAGCTTGCTGTTGGGGCCGAGGGTGAGACGATGATCCACCACCTCCACGCTGCCTTCCACGTCGCCATCGATGGTCAGGTCTTCCCGGCTGAAGATTTCGCCCCTCACGGTGACATTCCTGCCGAGCACGGCTGCGCCGCCGGGAGCGGGCTGCGAGGCCCCTTGCTGCGCCGGCCGCCCCGGCTCGGTTACGGGTTGTTGTCTCTCGTCGCGATCACGATTCCATGCCATTTTATGAGTCCCTATCCAGGGGCTTGTTGAGAAATCCAACACGCTCCTAATAGTAATAGTGTGGCACGCGCTAGGTTCGTCTGAAGTGGTTTTGCACAGGAAAGCCCGAGTGGGCGGGCTACAATCGGGTCATGATCCACGAGATCGTTCCCGTGGGCGTGTTGCAGTGCAACTGCTCCATCTTCGGCGACGAACAGACGAGAGAGGCGGTGGTCATCGATCCCGGCGACGAAACCGCGGCGATTCTCGCACGCCTCGCGAAACACAGCCTTCATGTCACCGCCATCGTCATCACGCATGCGCATATCGATCACATCGGTGGCGCCGCGCGGCTGAAGGCGGCCACCGGAGCGCCTGTCTACATGAACGCCGACGATCAGGATCTTTACGATCAGCTCGACATGCAGGCAGGCTGGCTGGGCATGGCCACGCCCTCGCGCACCACGGTAGACGTGGGAATTCGCGACGGCGGCTCGCTCTCGTCCGGCGGCACCGAGTTCCGTTTCCTGCACACGCCCGGCCACACCCAGGGCAGCGTGAGCGTGTGGATTCCCGCCGAGAACAAACTGGTGGCCGGGGACACTCTGTTTCGCGACAGCATCGGCCGCACCGACCTGCCCGGCGGCGACTATCGGAAGATCCTGCGTTCCATCCACACCAAGCTGCTGGCGCTGCCGGAGCAGACCATCGTGATCCCCGGCCATGGCGAAGCGACCACCATCGGCCGGGAGAAGGAGCGGAATCCTTTCCTGCAGGGGTGAGAGGACGCCGTGGCGGCCCGGACTCGCGAAATGTAAGCGTGAAGAGTGATAAGCTCGCCTCGGACAGGGGTGATTCCATGGATATGTTCGATCGCCGCGCGTTCGTGCAACTGGCTGCCGGCGCGGTTGCGGGTCTGACTGCGCGCGCCGCCGAGCCGGCCAAGCCGATGCGCCTCGGTGTGGTGACCGGGGGAGACAACTCCGACGCCGCCATTGGGAGAGTCCGCGACCTCGGCTTCTCCAACTGCCAGGTATACCTGGGTTCGCCCGACGCCGCCGCCGCCGCGCGCCTGCGGGCCGCGCTCGACAAATACGAGATCGAAGCGACCTCGCTCATCATCACCGGGCCCGGACCCGAGGTTTACGACTTCCTGCAGGGGCCGGCCACCATCGGACTGGTTCCCGCGAAGTACCGGCCCGCGCGAATCGCGCGCATGAAGCAGGGCTCCGATTTCGCCAAACTCGTGGGCATCCCCGGCATTCAGGGGCACTGCGGATTCTTCCCGGAGAACCCCGGCGACCCGCTGTTTGCCGAAGCGGTGGAAGCGTTGCGGACGGTGGCCGCGTACTGCCGCGAGAACGGCCAGACGTTCCGCTGCGAAACCGGCCAGGAAACGCCGGTGACGCTGCTGCGCGCGATCAAAGCGGTGGGCCTCGACAACGTGGGCGTCAACTTCGATTGCGCCAATCTGATCCTCTATGGCAAGGCCAATCCGGTGGACGCGCTGGATCTTCTCGGCCCGTATGTGCTGGGGGTCCACGCCAAGGACGGCCTCTATCCGACGGATCCAAATCGGCTCGGGGAGGAGGTTCCGATCGGCAAGGGCAGGGTGGACTTCCCGCGCTTCATCCAGCGGCTCAAGGAGGTGGGCTACCGCGGGCCGATCACCATCGAGCGGGAGATTTCCGGCCCCGCGCAGGCCGCCGATATTCGCGCGTCGAAGGAGTATCTGGAAAAACTGATCGGTTGAGGAGGGAGCATGGGAAGCACTCGGCGAACGTTTCTGGAGGTCGCCGCCGGCGCCGCCGGGCTGACGATTGCCGCGCCGCGGCTGGTGCGCGGCGCCGAGGCGAACTCGGCGGTACGGGTGGGGCTGCTCGGTTGCGGCGGCCGCGGCGCCACGGTGGCTACCAGCATGGTGAAGAACGCGGGCGCGCGCGTGGTGGCGCTGGGAGATCTCTTCGAGGATCAGCTCGACCGCGCGAAGAAGCACTTCGATGAATTCGCCGTCATCGAACCCGCGCAGATGTTCCGCGGCCCGCGGGCCTTCGAGCAGATGGCCGCGTCGCCCGCGGTGGACGCCATCGTCATCGCCACGCCGCCGTACTTCCACCCACAGCACCTGAGCGCGGTGGTCGACGCGGGCAAGCACGTGTACTGCGAAAAACCCGTGGCGGTGGATGTCCCCGGCGCGCGGCGCGTCCTCGATATTGGCCGCAAAGCGGAGGGACGGCTCAGCCTCGAGGTGGGGTTCCAGATTCGCTGCGCGCCCCCGTTTGTGGAGCTGGTGCGGCGCATTCACGCCGGGGCCATCGGCGAGATCGGGTTTGCCGAAGCCTCTTATTACTGCTCATACCTGGATGCCAGTCACCCGGATGCGCCGCCGGCTCAGATGCGCATTCGCAACTGGCTGCACGATCGCGTGCTTTCGGGCGACATCATCGTGGAGCAGAACATCCACGCCCTCGACATCTGCAACTGGGTGTTGCAGGGCCACCCGGTAAAGGCCCTCGGCGCCGGTGGACGGAAAGGACGCGAACCCGACGGCTGTCTGGGGCACTGCTCGGTGTGCTTCTGGTACCCCGGCGAGGTGCAGGTGAATTTCAGCTCGAAACAATTTGGCAAAGGGCCGTTCGATGTGTGCGAGCGCTTCTTTGGCACGCGTGGAGCGTCGCAGTCGCCTTACTCGGGTCCGCTGGGCATCGACGGGGAAGAGAAGTGGACGTGGGCGGGCAGCGAGACGAAACAGACGGGCGAGTTCTCGGCGTCCGGAGCGTTCGCGGACAACCTCGCGGAGGCGGACGCGGAGAAGCATCGCTCGTTCATCGCGAGCATCGCCTCCGGACGATGGCACAATCAGGCCGCCGCGGGCGTGGAATCGTCGTTGACCGCGATGCTGGGCCGCACGGCCATGTATACCGGCCGCGAGGTAACCTGGGACGAACTGCTCCGTTCCGAGGAAAGCTGGGATGCGGGCATAGACCTGGACAAGCTGGGCTGACGCATGCAACTTCTTCTGGAGCACGTGAGCAAAGTCTTTCCGCGCAACGTCTGGGGACTGCGCGAGTTCAGCCTGCAACTCGGCCCCGGCGTGTTCGGCCTGCTGGGGCCCAACGGCGCCGGGAAATCCACGCTGATGCGCATTCTCGCCACGGTGACGCAGGCGAGCGCAGGGCACGTTCTGTGGAACGGAACCGATATCGCCCGCGCGCCCGGCGTCCTGCGTTCCGTGCTGGGCTATCTGCCGCAGGATTTCGGCGTGTACCCGAATCTCAGCGGGCAGGAATTCCTGGAGTATCTGGCGGCGGTGAAAGGGCTGGACGGCCCCGGCGCACGGCGTCGCATTGGCGAGTTGCTGGAGCTGGTGAATCTGACCGAGGCGGCGCGCCGGCCGCTGGGCGGTTACTCGGGCGGCATGCGCCAGCGCATCGGCATCGCCCAGGCTTTGCTGAACGACCCGCAATTGCTCATCGTGGACGAGCCCACCGCCGGCCTCGATCCCGAAGAGCGCCTGCGATTCCGCAATCTGCTCTCCGAGCTCTCCGGCGAGCGCATCGTCATTCTCTCCACGCATATTGTCTCGGATATCGAAGCGGTGGCCACCGAGATCGCGGTGATCCGCGGCGGGCGGCTGGTGACGTGCCAGACGCCGGAAGCTCTGCTGGGGAGCGTCGAGGGCCGGGTGTGGGAGGTGGTAGTCCCCAGCGGAGAGCTCGCCACGCTGCGTAAGCTCCACCTGGTGAGCAGCACGGCGCATCGCGCCGATGGTGTACACGCGCGGGTGATCGCGGAAGGCACGCCGGCTGCCGTCGCCCGGCCGCTCGAACCGACGCTGGAAGACGCGTACCTGCGCGCGCTGGCCGTCGACCGCGAACCAGGGGCGCCAGCGTGAACTCGTTCGGCAATCTCTACCACATCGCCCGTGCCGATTTTCTCGAACGGCTGCGGCGCTACAGCTTCCTCGCCACCATGCTGTTCGCGGTATACCTCGGTTACGCCTCCGGCTCCGGCCTCATCTCCATGCGCGTGAGCGAGCACCGCGGCGTGTACACGTCCGGCTGGATTGGCACGATGGTGGCGCTGGTGGCCGGATGCTTTGTCTCGCTGGCCGGCTTCTACATGGTGAAGAGCGCGGTGGACCGCGACCGCGCCACCGGCGTGGGACAGATCCTGGCCGCGACGCCGCTCACTAAACTCTCCTACCTGCTGGGCAAGTGGTTCAGCAACACCGCCGTCCTTCTGGCGCAGGTGGCCATCCTGGCGGTCGCGGCCGGCATCATGTTCGCCCTGGTTGGAGAATCTCAATTCAATCTGTGGGCGCTGCTGTCTCCGTTCCTGCTGCTCTCGCTGCCGATGATGGCCCTCACGGGCGCGCTGGCGCTGGTCTTCGAGACCGTGCCGGTGTTACGCAGCGGGGCGGGCAATGTCATCTTTTTCTTTGCCTGGTCGTCGGGCCTGGCGGTGCCCATTGCCTCGGGACTGCACTGGTTCGATCCGCTGGGGATCGTCGCCGTGGTAGATAGCATCGTCCCCGCCGCTCGCGCGGCCATTCCCGGGTATGTCGACAGCTTCTCGCTGCGCGCCACCACCGATCCCATCCAGGTGGCGCGCGGACTCCGCTGGGAAGGCGTGCAGTGGACGCCGGCCGGCGTGCTGCTCCGTGTTGGGTGGATCGCTGTCGCTTTCCTGATGGTGCTGGTCGCGGCGGTGGCCTTCGATCGCTTCGGCAGCGCGCGCACGCGCAGGGTGCGGAACCCACGGCCTGTGGCCGGCGAGCCGCCCGCACCTCGCGCGGCCACCGCCGACGTTCACCTGACGCCATTGCCCGCGCGCGCCAGCCGGCCGGCTTTCCTTCGTCTGTTCACAGCCGAGCTGCGCCTGGCGTTGCAGGGTTATCGGTGGTGGTGGTACGCGGTGGCCCTGGGGCTGCTGGTGGCGCAATGCGCCGCGCCGATGGAGGTAGCGCGCGGGCCGCTGCTGGCGGTGTCGTGGATCTGGCCGTTGCTGGCGTGGTCGGCCATGGGCGTTCGCGAGGTGCGCTACGCCACGGGACAGGTGATCTTCAGCTCCGCGCACAACCTGACGCGGCAGTTCCCGGCGTGTTGGGTGGCGGGCGTGGCGGTGGCAGTGGTGGCCGGCGCGGGCGCGGGGTTTCGTCTGGCATTGGCGGGGAACGCCGCTGGCATCGTCGCGTGGGGCGCCGGCGCGGTGTTCATTCCCACGCTGGCGCTAGCGCTCGGCGTCTGGACGAGGTCGAGCCGTGCCTTCGAAGCCTTGTTCACCATCCTGTGGTACACCGGTCCGCTGAACCGTATCCGCGGCCTCGATTTCACCGGCTTCGCTAACGGCGCCCGAACCATGCAGTACGCCGCGCTGTATCTGCTGCTCGCGATGGCTCTGTTTGGCGTGGCGCTGCTGGGCCGCAAACGCCAGGCGCTGGCGTAGCAGCCCCGGGGCAAGAGTCTCCTCCACAAGGACTACAAACTACTCATCTGTGGTTGTGGAGCGGGCGTTTTCGCCTGCGCTGGGACAGCGTTACGACTCTCGCCAAGCTCTGGCAGGCGACTCACGCCGGAGCCGCATTCTTCCGCCGGCGGGATGAAACATCCGAATCGGCGAGAATGCCCCATTTGCGAAATGCGAAAGACATTGCAAAAGAATTAAGGCTTGCGCGGCTGAACGAGATCGTGTACTATCTTACGATTGCTGCGTTTTTTGGCTGCGTGTGAGCTGACACAAGCCGTCATCTGCTTGTAATGTGGTCACGGTTGCGCAGGTTCGAATCGTGGACCCCAGGGCTGGTGGAGCGGGCGTTCGTAACTCGTGCGTCGCGGGTGTGTACCCGCGAGGCTTCGCTTATCCTTGTCGGCGGTCTCGGAGGTAGTCATATGAAAAGATCTTTAGTACCGGTCGCGGTCGCGGTGTGTCTTGTCGTAGCGGCAGGCATCCGGGCTCAGGAAAATCCCAGCGCGTCCCATCGCGCGGGAGCGAAAGAGGTTACCGTCGGCGGTGCGCCGGACCGGGCGCCCGCGGCTCCCCGCCTGTCCATGGTGGCAACGCCCCTGAGCTTCGAGCCCAACGTGGGCCAGGACAAATCCGGTGCGCGGTTCCTCGCGCACGGGCCGGGGTATGCGCTCCAACTGGAGCCCTCGCGCGCGCGTATGCAGTTCGGCGGGTCCCACGACTCCGCGCTCACCATGGAACTGGTGAATGCGAGCCCCGAGACGCAAATGAATGGCGAAAACGCGCTGCCGGGCAAATCCAACTACTTCCTTACCTCGGATCGCAAGACCTGGTTCACGAACATTCCGACATACTCCAAAGTGCGCTATCGGACCCTGTATCCCGGCGTGGACGCGCTGTTCTATGGCAATCCAAACCGGCTGGAGTTTGACTTCCTCATCCAGCCGGAAGCCAATCCGCAACAGATCGCGATGAAGCTGGCCGGGGCCGAGCAGGCGGTTCTGAACGACGCGGGCGACCTGGTGCTTGGCGCGGGCAAAGGCGAAATCCAGTTCCTGCGGCCGGTTGCGTGGCAAACATCGAAAGACGGGAAGAGCCGCGAAACCGTGCAGGCCGGTTACCGCCTGGAGCGCGCCGCGGACGGCGAGCCGGTGCGGGTGAGTTTTTCGCTGGGCGCCTATGATCGCTCGCGTGAGCTGGTGATCGACCCTGTCGCCGCGGTGCCGGCGCTGAACTACTCCGAGTACCTGAGCGGGCCCTACGTGTCGGCCGTGGCCGCGGACAACTCGGGGGACACCTTTGTTGCCGGCTCTAACAACGGCGGCACACCAGCGTTCTACGTGACGGAGTTCAATTCGAGCGGCGCCGTCGTGTACAACACGACCGTCGGAGGGGGCACGATATGGCCTTACCGGATCGCCCTCGACGGTTCCGGCAATGCTTACATCGTCGGCGAGACCGCGGGCGCCGGGACGACGCTGCCGACTTCGGCGAACGCATTTCAAAGCAGCATAACGTCTTACTACAACGGCTTCCTCGTTGAGATCGCATCCGGCGGAGCCAGCGTTCCCTATGCCACATTCATCGGAGCAACCGATGCGAACTACTCCGCGGCACAGGGGCTCGCCGTGGAGACCATCAGCGGCACCACGTATGCGTACGTGGGGGGCTGGACCTACTCGGCCGCCTTTCCGACCACTGCAGGCGTCTATCAGAGCGCTCACTCCGGCACGGCAGGCAGCAATTATAACGGCTGGGTGGCGCAATTCAAGCCCAGCGCGGCAACGCCAGCCGCATCCCTCGTTTACTCGACCTACCTCGGCACACCCAGTTCCGAGGTCTTCGCGCTGGGCGCGGACAGCACCGGAGACACTTACGCGGCAATGTACGCAACGACATCCGCCTTCCCAACCACTTCCGGCGCCTTTAAGTATTCCGGCTACGACTCGGCGAGCGGTGGCGTGTATGTCACCAAGCTGAACACCGCGGGTACGGCGCTGGTTTATTCGGCCTACCTGGGTTACGGGGTTCCGTACGGGATCGCCGTCGAGCTGGCAGCGGCCAGCCCGAGCGCGTATATAGCGGGAACGGTGGCTTACGCCGACTGGCCGACGACGTCGGGGGCGTACCAGACCACCTATGCGGGCGGATTTGCGGTGAAGCTCAGCTCCGATGGTTCCAGCGAGGTGTATTCGACGTTCCTGGGAGGCCCCAGCAGCTATGCCGCCGGCACCAGCGTCGTTCCATGGAGCATAGCGCTTCCGAACGGCTGCTCCAGTTCCTGCAACGCTTATATTTCGGGGTTCACGGATACGAACGATTTTCCAGCCATCAACGCCATCCAGAGTTTCAATCCCGGGGTGGGCGGCAACGTGGGGTTTGTGGTGGAACTGAACGCGACTGGCGGCAGCGCTCTCTTCTCCACCTATCTGAGCGGACTCACCCAGGGTGTCTGGAACGGTTACACAGCAAGCCAGGCCTACGGCTTTACTCCCAACATTGCGGTGGACAGTGGGGGAAACATGTCCGTGGTTGGCGACCTGGGGGGCTCGCCGCAGGACTTCCCCATCACCATCGCCAACGCCAACCCGAAAACTGCCTTCCTCGCGAAGATTGTTCCGTCAGGCGCCCCGTATCTGTGGATGGAACCGACCTCGGTCAACTTCGGAAGCCAGCCTGTCGGCGTGAGCACGAACACGTATTCGACTCTCAGTCTCTCCGCCCGGCAGGTCGTTCTGCGTAACCTCAGCGCCACCGCAGCCACGCTGGCTTCTATTCTGGCATCGCCCGCCAGTATCTTCTCCGAAACGGATAACTGCGGCGGCACCATTCCCGCGGGCGGCTATTGCACGCTGACCCTGGCGTTCACGCCGGCCGCCCCGGGCGCGCGAACTGGCACCGTCACCGTAGCCTCCAACGCCACCGATACGCCCGTGATCGCGCTCAGCGGCACTGGAGCTGACCAGGCCTTGATCCAGGCCTCCGTGAGCAGCCTGACCTTCGCAAATCAGACGGTGGGCACGGCCAGCACCGCGCAGTCAGTTACCCTGACCAACCTGTCCGACGAAACGGCCGCGCTGAACATCTACACCAGCTCCACGGGCTTTTCGGAGTTGAACAACTGCCCCAGCCAGCTCGCTCCCGGCAACAGTTGTGTCGTGAATGTGACCTTCAATCCCACCTCGGTAGGGCTCTGGAGCGACAATCTCACCGTGACCTATTCCGGACCGACGGTTCAGGTTCCGCTCTCGGGCACCGGGATACCATCCGCGGGAAGCGGGACGGTTACGCTTCTCTATCCCTCTCTGAATTTCGGCGACGAGCCGGTGGGTACGACATCCGGCACGCAGGTCGACTACATAGAAAACGAAGGCAGCGTCCCGGTGACGATTCAGTCTATCGTCGCTGCCGGAGATTATACGCTTGGCAGCACGAACTGCACCTTGCCCGGACAATTGAATCCGCAGACCTACTGCTATGTTTATGTAACCTTCACGCCCACCACCACGGGCACGCGCACCGGGACCCTGACGTTTACCGACAGCGCCAGCGGCAGCCCGCAGGCCGTCGCGCTGACCGGAACCGGTCTGCCGGCAGTCCAGACCGTGAATTTCTATCCCGAAAACTCGCTGGTATTCCCCAATCAGCCGGTGGGTTACCAAAGTGGGACCAGCATCATCTACTTGCAGAATGCCGGCACAGAAGCCATTACCATTGATCGCGTTCTGGTCACCGGCGATTTCCAGATCACCGGCACAAATTGCCCCGCGAGTTCGGTGGCCGGGCAACTTTACGACGGCTCCGGCGTCTATTCCTACTGCTATGTGTATGTGGCCTTCACGCCCACGGCGACCGGTTTCCGTTCGGGAACCCTGAGCTTTGTCGACAGCGCGTCAAACAGCCCGCAAACCGTGACCCTTTCCGGGACGGGAGTTCCCGACTCGGGCACGCTGGCACTGAACCCGACCCAGTTGGATTACAGCACCACACAGGTGGTTGGCACCACCACCGCGACGCAGCTTGTGCAGTTGGTAAACCCGGGCAACACGCCGATCACGGTCAACAGCTACAGCACCGGCGTCAGCGATTTCGCCGTAACAAACTACAATTGCCCGTCCCTTCCGTTCGCCATAAACCCGGCTGGAAACTGTTACGTGCAGGTCTCGTTCACGCCGACGGCAGCCGGAGCGCGCACGGGCACGCTCACGGTTTCGAGCACCGCGGGCAGTCAAACGGTAGCGCTGAACGGGGGTGGCGTGACCGCCAGCGAAGCCATCGCCTTCACGCCTGCGTCGCCCCTGAATTCCGGCTCCTTCCTGGTGGGCGCCCACAGCGGGAGCGGAGGAGCCAGCGCCGGCGTGGCCGGCGACCTGGTGTCCATTCGCAATACCGGCACCAGCCCGGTTACGTTCTCGGCCAGTCCGGCGATCAGTGGAACCAATTCCGGCGACTTCAGCCTGTACAATCCCTCCAGTTGTGGAGTCAGCGGAACCAAGCTGCAGGCCAACGCCAGTTGCGTGATGTGGATTACTTTCACTCCGGGTGCTACGGGAAGCCGAACCGCCAATCTGACTTTCACCGACGATGCCCCGGGCAGTCCCCAGACGCTGGTGCTTGACGGTACGGGCCTCGCTGCCACGCCGAGTTCCAGCCTCTCCAATGGGCTCCTGTCCTTTGACAACCAGGTGCAGGGCACCACGAGCCCTGAAAATAGCTACGTATATTTCTACAACAACAGCGGGGCCAGCGTCACTCTGGGCAACGTAGTCCTCACCGGGAATTTCCTCGTGCCTGCCGGCACCTGCAACGCGGCGGTCCTCCCGAACGGCGGCAGTTGCTATGAGTATCTGGAGTTTGCTCCGACGTCGCCGGGATACCTCACGGGCACGATAACCATCAAAAACAGCGGCGGTACGGAACTGGCATCGGCGCCGTTGGAGGGTTTCGCTCCGGCCCCCATAACCACCGCGCTGCTGGATCCATCGACGGTCAATTTCACCGCCAACCAGGTGGTGGGAACCACCTCCAGCTACCAACAGGTGACCCTGTACAACACGGGCAACGTGTCCATGACGCTGGGGACAATGACCGGCACGAACCTGGGCACGGCCCCGGCCAGTGAGTTTTCGCTCTATATCGACGAGTGCAGCGGTGTTACCGTCCAGCCGGCAGGCAGTTGCAGCATCTACGTCACCTTTACGCCGAACGCGGCAGGAGCCCGCACTGGAACGGCTGTCTTCCACGTCACTTATCTTGGCGGAACGACGCAGAATTTCACGGCCAACCTCACCGGAACCGGCGTGGCCGAGGTGAACTCGGCAACCGTTTCTCCCTCCACCGGTTCCTTCGTCGATCAAACCGTTGGAACCACTACCACCTACAATGTCCAACTGATCCTTACCAATAACGGCAACCGTCCGTTCACGGTGGGCACGCTGACAGGCACCAATTTCAGCTCCAGCGCCTCCAGCGTGTTCTCCACTTCGGGGACGCTGGGAGGAGCCGACTCCTGCAGCGGCGCGACCGTCCAGGTGGCGGGCACTTGCAGTATATATGTGAGATTCACGCCATCCGCGGCCGGCACGCAAACCGGCAGCGTTACCTTCCCGGTTACCTTCGCCGACACTACCACCGCAAGCCCGGTGGCGAGCCTCACGGGCAATGGCGTCGCCGTTACGAAGACGCTGCAGTTCACACCGGCGAGCCTGCAGTTCCCGGTGCAGATCGTCAGCACCACCAGCGCTCAGTATATACTCACGGTGAAGAATACGGGCAACGCTGCCGTGACCATCGGCACGGACACGTTCTCCACCAATTTTGCCCTTGGACCCAGCGGCGACGGTTGTTCTGGCACGAATCTGGCGTACAACGCCAGTTGCAACATCTACGTGAAGTTCTCTCCCACCACCACCGGCCCCCTGACGGGCACGCTGACCGTGGCCGACAACGCCACCGGAGGTCCGCATGCGATCGCGCTGAGCGGCACCGGCATACCGGCCAACCAGCAGATCGCGGTTTCCCAGAACCCGGTCAATTTCGGGAACCAGCCGGCCAATTCGACCAGCGCACCGCAGGTGATTTACATCACCAATCAGGGCGACACCACCGTGAGCAGTTTCTCAACCAGTCTGACCGGAACAAACACGGCGGACTTCGAGATATACAGCAATACATGCGGAGCCAGTCTGGGTGCCCGAGCCGTCTGCGCGATCACCGTCAAGTTCATTCCCCAGACTGGAACCAGCGGCGCGCTCACCGCTACCGTTGCGCTCACCACCTCCGTCTCCGGAGAGACTGCGATCAACATCGTCCTCAACGGGACCGCGGTGACGGCGGGTCCCGCGGCGTCCCTGCAGCCGTCGCCGCTGACGTTCGCCACCGTTCAGAATGTGGGAACCACCAGCGCGGCGCAGAGTTTCAGCGTGACCGATACCGGGAGCGCCAGCCTGACCATTACCAACGTGGCCCTGGGCGGCGCCAACGCGTCTGAATTCTCCATCTCCTCGGACGGATGCTCGGGCGCGACGCTGACCACGAGCCAGTACTGCACCGTGTTTCTGAAGTTCTCGCCCGCTCTTGGGGGGACGCGCACGGCCACCGTCAGCGTCACCGACAACGCGTCGGGATCGCCGCAAACGCTCACCGTGAGCGGTACCGGACACGGCATTCCCGTGGCCGCCCTGAGCCCGGCCTCGGTTCCGTTCGGCAGCTCCAACATTGGAACCGCCACGGCGGCGCAGAACGTCACGCTGACCAACACGGGCACCGATGTGCTGAACATCGCCAGCGTCGCGCTGACCGGCGCCAATCCCGGCGACTTCGCCATCTCCAGCAATGGCTGCGGCGCCACTCTCTCCGCCACAGTAAATACGCCGCACCCGAACTGCGTAATCGCGGTGACCTTCACGCCCACCGCCGGGGGTAGCCGCGGCGCCTCCCTGACGGTTACGGATAACGCCAACAACGCCACCGGCACCACGCAGAGTACCGCGCTGACTGGCACGGGCGTGCCAGTGCCGAACGCGGGCCTCTCCACCGGCACTCTGCCGTCGTTCGGCAGCGTGAACATCGGCACTACCAGCACTAACCAGACGGTGACCGTGAGCAACACCGGAACCGGTCCGCTCACCATTGCCAGCATCGTGGTCGGCGGCACGAATCCGGGGGACTTCGGCCAGACCAATAATTGCGGCGCCACCCTGAACAACGGCGCCACCTGCACCATTTCGGTGACCTTCACGCCGTCGGCTGCGGGCGCCCGCTCCGCCACCATCACTCTGACCGACAACGCCAACAACGTGACTGGGGCGACGCAGGTCGTCAATGTTTCCGGAACCGGCGTGGGCGTGCCCCAGGGAGCCACCACCGCACCTTCCAGCCTCACCTTCACCAACCAGAACGTGAATAGCACCAGCGCCGCGCAGGGGGTGACGCTGACCAATAACGGGACCGGCGCGCTGACCATTGCGAGCATCGCCATCAGCGGCACGAACGCCGGCGACTTCGCAAAGAGCACCACCTGTGGAGCCACCGTGGCCAGCGGCGGCAATTGCACCATCTCGGTGACATTCACGCCAACGGCGCTGGGCAGCCGGACGGCCACCCTTGTCATCACCGACAATGCCGGCAATGTAACCGGCTCCACGCAGTCGGTAACCCTGAACGGGACCGGCGTGGGGGTGCCCAACGCGGGCGTGTCGCCTCCGAGTGTCCCCTTTGGCAGCCAGAACGTGGGGACCACCAGCGCCTCGCAGCCGGTGACGCTGAATAACACCACCGGCACGGGCCCGCTGACCATCTCCGGGATCTCCTTCGGTGGCACGAACCCGGCCGATTTCGGCCAGACCAATAACTGCGGAACCAGCGTGGCGATTGGCGCAAGCTGCACCATTCATGTCACCTTCACGCCGGTCGCCTCCGGAAGCCGCAGTGGAACGCTGATTATCAGCGACAACAGCGGCAACACGGCATCCAGCCAGACCGTGGGTCTGACCGGGACCGGCGTGGGTGTGCCGAATGCCGGCCTCTCCACCGGCACTCTGCCGTCGTTCGGCAGCGTGAACATCGGCACTACCAGCGCGGCCCAGACGGTGACCGTGAGCAATACCGGAACCGGTCCGCTGACCATCGCCAGCATCGTGGTCGGCGGCACCAACCCGGGAGACTTCGGAAAGACCAGCGATTGCGGCGCTACCCTGAACAACGGCGCCACCTGCAGCATCTCGGTGACCTTTACGCCGACGGCGGCAGGCGCCCGCTCCGCCACCATCACCCTCACCGACAACGCCGGCAACGTGACCGGGACGACGCAGGTGGTCAATGCTTCCGGAACCGGCGTGGCGGTGCCGGGGGTGACCGCCTCGCCTTCCAGCCTGACCTTCACCAACCAGAACGTAAACAGCACCAGCGCAGCGCTGGTGGTCACGCTGACCAATAACGGGTCAGGCGCGCTCACCATCGCCAGCATCGCCATCAGTGGTACGAACGCCGGCGACTTCGGCAAGACCACCACCTGTGGAGCCACCCTGGCCGGCAGCGGTGGCACCTGCACCATCTCGGTGACCTTCACGCCGACGGTGTCGGGCAGCCGGACCGCTACTCTTGTTGTGACTGACAATGCCGGCAACGTGACCGGCTCCACGCAATCGGTAACCCTGAACGGGACCGGCACGGGTGTGCCCAACGCGGGCGTCTCGCCTCCGAGTGTTCCCTTTGGCAGCCAGAACGTGGGGAGCACCAGCAGCTCGCAGCCGGTGACGCTGAATAACACCACCGGTACAGGCCCGCTGGCCATCTCCGGTATCTCCTTCGGCGGCACGAACCCGGCCGATTTCGGCCAGACCAATAACTGCGGAACCAGCGTGGCGATTGGCGCAAGCTGCACCATTAACGTCACCTTCGCACCCACCGCCGTTGGAGGCCGCAGTGGAACGCTGATTGTCAGCGACAACAGCGGCAATACGGCATCCAGCCAGACGGTGAATCTGACCGGAACCGGCGTGGGGGTGGCGGTCGCGTCCCCGTCGCCCGGAACTCTGCCCGCCTTCAACAGCACGCCCGTGGGCGTAACCAGCTCTGCGCAACAGGTGACGGTGACCGACACCGGCACGGGTGCTCTGGCCATTACCAGCATCGCCATCGGCGGTACGAATCCCGGCGATTTCGCTCAAACCAACAACTGCCTCGGCACCCTCAGCCCCGGCGCGAACTGCACTATCTCGGTGACGTTTACGCCGGCGGCCACCGGAAGCCGGAGTGGAACGCTGATCATTACCGATAATTCCGGCAATGTGAGCGGGACGCAGCAGAACGTGGGCCTGTCGGGAACCGGAGCCACGGCCCCGGGCACGCCCGTTCCGGTTTCGGCCTCGCCGATCAACGGCTCCGGCACGACGCAGACGTTCACGCTGACGTACCTGGATGACAACGGGATCTCCGACGTCAAAAACCTCTACGTCCTTTTCAATCCCACGTCGTCCATGGCCTATGGCTGCGATGTCTCGTACTACCAGACGGCGACGTCCAACCGGATCTACCTGGCCAATGATGCCGGCACGGGGTGGTTGCCCTCGGTATCCGTGGCCTCGTCGACGCCCCTGGCGAACAGCCAGTGCACGGTGACCGGCTCCGGTATCACCTCTTCCGGGAACGAGCTCACGCTGAGCCTGACCATCACCTTCGCGGCGGGCTTCTCCGGGCAGAAGAACGTCTACATGGAGGCCATCGGGGCCAGCGGGAACAGCGGCTGGGTGCTGCAGGGCACATGGACGACGGCGGCCAGACAGACCCTGACCGCCGGGTCGATTTCGCCGATCAACGGTACCGGCTTAAGCCAGACCTTTTCGCTGAGCTTCCCCGATGCAAACGGGGTATCGGACATCGGGAAGGGCTTCGTGCTCTTTAATGCGTCGCTCACCGGGGCGAGCGCGTGCTATGTCGAATTCGTCGCACCCAAGAGTCTGTACCTCAGGAACGATGCGAACTCGGCATGGTCTTCACCGATAACGGTGGGATCGGCAACGCCGTTGAGCAACAGTCAGTGTACCTTGACGGGGTCGTCGCTGACGGCCGCGCCAGGCGGCTACACCCTGGGCCTTTCACTGACCTTCAGCGGGACGTTCACGGGGTCGAAGAACGTGTACATGGAGGCCGAACCCGCAGTGGGATCGGCCACCGCGTTCAAGCTCGAAGGGACGTGGACGCCCTGAGGCGAGCCCTCTTCCCAAGCGGATCCCTGGGTGGCGCCAGGGATCCGCGCGCCCGCTGCCGGTACAGAAGTGTGTTCGCGGATGGTCAGCGGTCTGAACTGGCGAGCGCACTTCTGCTGGTCGCGTCTCGGCCCCGGCTCCCATAAAACGGCTCTGACATAACCAAACCAAAACTTTGCGTGTTTGCGCACCCGGCTTTGGCCCACCTTGATCGTCTCGCTGGCCCCCTCTAAGCTGTTGATTCTTCGTTGAGCGGCAACCAGACCCTGAATCCCCCTTTCCCTAATAGTCATAGTAGGAAAGCGTTCAGAACGGCCCACAGCCGTCAAGGGCGCATAAACATTGAGCGGCGAGACGAAACCAGTCTCAAAGTGGGCCAAATACGGCGAGCGAAATCAAAATGAGCATTGCGGAGACGAGAAGAGCGGTATACACTCCCTCTATACACCATTGAATCGGCTGTACGGTGCCGGCGCCGCTCGTTGACATGCGGGCAGATTCGCTTTGCGTTGGGCGTTCGCCCATGCACGCGAAGAAAACGACAGCGGTTCTGTATCCAGCTCGCCAGGAGTCTGTCGGAGATGGATTTCGACAAGCCTGGAATCAACGACTTGCAGATACTTAGCTACACCATTTCTTCGTAAGTTGCTGATTCCACTTTGAACAATCTACCTCCAACAGACTCTGATCTCGGAGGATAGAGATGTTTAGTGACAGGCTCATGTTTTCTGCCGCAATCGTCGCCATTGCCGCGGCCTCGGGTCTCGTTGGTGGGGAAGCTCCACGCCCAGAGCAGGTTTCCGTCAGTCAGGCCAGTCCGGCGCGCTCTCGCGTCTCCTTTGCGGGAACGCCGCTGAGCTTCGAGCCGAACGTCGGCCAGAGCGGCGCTCAAGGGAAATTCATCGCGCATGGGGCCGGCTATTCCGTGCAACTGGAACCGTCGAGCGCCCGGATCAGCTTCGGGGCCGGTGCAGCCGCTTCCCGGACCGTGACCATAGATCTGGTCAACGCCAGCCACAACGCCGGGATCGCCGGCGAAACCCTGCTGCCCGGCACGGCGAACTACTTTCCGTCGAGCGATCCGAAAACCTGGCACGCGAACATCCCCACCTACTCGAAAGTGCGCTCCACGGCGGTCTATCCGGGCGTGGACGTCGCCTTTTACGGCAACGCCAGCCGGCTTGAGTACGACTTCCTGCTTCAACCCGGCGCCGACGCCCGGCGAATCCGCATGGCGCTCGGTGGCGCCGAACAGGTGAGAGCCAACGAATCCGGCGACCTGGTCATGCAACTCGCTAATGGCGATGTGCGTCTGCTCAAGCCGGCGGCCTGGCAAACATCAAAGGACGGGAAGCGCCGTGAAGACGTGGAGGCCGGCTATCGGCTGGAACGGACCGCCGTCGGCGAGCCCGCGCTGGTGAGCCTGGCCCTCGGCAGGTACGATCATGCCAGGCCGCTGGTGATCGATCCGACGGTTTTTCCGTCCAACTCCGCGCCGCCGCCCTCCGGCGAGGCGCTGGTCTATTCGGAGTATCTAAGCTCCAATGTCGCCAGCGTCGCCGCCGACAACTCCGGGAACACCTGGGTGACCGGGACCCTCAACGGCTCAGGGTTCTACGTCACCAAGTTCAATGCCAGCGGCGCGGTGGTGTATACGACGACAATCGGAACCAACTGGATGTACCCGGCCCGGATCGCGGTGGACGGGTCCGGGCTGGCGTACGTCGCTGGCCAATTAAACAGTGGCGCCACCCTGCCCACGGGGGCAAACTCGTTCCAGAGCAGCACGACGGCTTCCTACTGCGCCTTCTACGTCCAGATTGCCAGTAGTGGAGCCAGCGTCCCTTACGCTACCTTCCTGGACGGAACCGATGGGAACTACTCCTGGGCGTATGGTCTTGCGGTGGATTCGAGCGGCAACTCTTACATTACCGGCCAGACCAACTCCACCACCTTTCCGGTTACCGCCGGCGCGTATCAGAACGCGTTATCGGGAACCGGCTATAACGGCTTCGTGGCCAAAATCAACCCCGCGGCATCGGGGAGCGCGTCTCTGGTGTATTCCACTTACCTCGGTCCGTCCGGTACGGGTCTTCAAGCCCTGGCGATCGACGGCTCCGGCGATGCCTACGTGACGGGCTTTGCGCCGAATGGATTCCCGGTTACCGCGGGCGCCTTCGCCTACACCGGCTACCAGTCCAGCAGCGGCGGCGTCTACGTCACAAAGCTCAACCCGACTGGCACGGCGTTGGTTTATTCGGCTCATCTCGGCTACGGCACAGCCTACGGCATGGCCTTGGACGGATCGGGCAACGCCTATGTGACCGGTACCGTAGGCTATGACGACTTCCCGACTACCCCGGGAGCGTATCAAACCAGCTACCCGGGAGGATTTGTCACCGAGCTCGCCGCGAGTGGTGCAAGCGAGGTGTATTCCACCTTCCTGGGCGGTCCGAGCAGCTTCAACGGCAGCAACCTGATCCCCGAGTCTATTGCGCTGCCGAACGGCTGTACATCGAACTGCAACGCCTACGTATCCGGGTGGACGAGCACCAGCGATTTCCCCACCCTCAACGCCATTCAGACCAGTCCCTCCATTTCGGGCAGTTCCGCATTCCTGGTGGAACTGGCCGGCGGTGGCACAAGCGCGCTGTTCTCGAGTTATCTGAGCGGCCTCAGCGGGGGAGTCTCCGAGGGCTTTGTGCCCGGCCAGACCCCGGCGCTGGCGGTGGACAGTTCGGGGAACATCTCGGTAGTGGGGAACATAGGCTCCGGTTCCGATTTCCCCATCACCATCTCCAGCGCCAACAGTCACTACGGCTTCCTCGCGAAGATCTCCCCTTCCAGCGCGCCGTATATCTGGGGCGTCCCCGCCTCCATCAACTTCGCGTATCAGCCGGTGGGCGTGAGCACCAGCATCAGCAACGGAACGGCCACCGTCGAGTTACGCAATATCAGCTCGACGGCCGCGACGCTGCAGCCGGTTCAGGCATCGCCGCCCAGTATCTTTTTCGAATCGGACAGTTGCAGTGGGAGCATCGCGGCGGGCGGCTCCTGCACGCTGGACGTGGACTTCACGCCCGGTGGGCCCGGAACCAGAAGCGGCACGGTCACCGTGACGTCGAACGCCAGCGATAGCCCGCTCGTGATCGCGCTCACCGGCACGGGGTACGACACGGCCTACATCCAGCCGTCGCCGGCCAGTCTGACCTTCGGCAACCAGAACGTGGGAACGCCGAGCTCGCCCCAGTCGGTCACGCTGACCAACATCGGCGACGAGACAGCGTCCCTGAGTGTCGGCCTGAATAACGGCACGGACTTCTCGCAATTGAACAACTGCCCCACCCAGCTCCTGCCCGGAAACAGTTGCCTCGTGAACGTGACCTTCGATCCGACCCAGGCCGGCCTGCGCACGGACACCCTTTACACCACCGGCGGCGGCCCGGGCGTTTATGTCCCCATCTCCGGTAGCGGAACCGTTTCCGGCTCCAACGCCCAGATCTCGCTTTCGGCCGCATCACTGAACTTCCCGAACGAGCCGGTCGGCGTCACCAGTCCAAACCAGGTGGTCTGGGTCACCAACAACGGGAACGTGGCGGTCACCCTTCAGTCGCTCAACGTGTCCGGAGATTTCCTGGTTTCCAACGACTACTGCGGCGCGCCGCCGGTCCAGTTGAATCCACAGACAACCTGCAGTGTGTACGTGGACTTCACGCCTTCGGCCACCGGAGCGCGCACCGGCACGCTGACCTTTGTCGACAGCGCGTCGGGCAGCCCGCAAACCGTTACGCTCAACGGAACCGGCCTGGCTGCGGTACAGGCATTCGAATTCTATCCGTTTACCGCAATGGCTTTTCCCGACACGCCGGTCGGCATCACCTCCGGGGTGCAAACGGTCTACGCCTACAATGTGGGCACCCTTCCGATCAACATCGATCGAGTGCTGGTCAGCGGCGATTTTCAAATCACCTACACGTACTGCCCGGGGAGCACTCTGGGGGGCACTCTGAACGATGGCTCCAGTCTGGGGAACACTTATTCCGACTGCTGGGTGTACGTGACCTTCACGCCGACGGCCACTGGCGCGCGCACCGGCACGCTGACTTTCACCGATAGCGCCCCCGGCAGTCCGCACGTGGTGAGCCTGTCCGGAA
Source organism: Bryobacteraceae bacterium (assembly GCA_049520275.1). Lineage (GTDB taxonomy): Bacteria > Acidobacteriota > Terriglobia > Bryobacterales > Bryobacteraceae > CAWACP01. Next base: position 23,682 of record JBEKPY010000047.1, on the reverse strand, counting down.
ACGGCATTGTCGCCACGGGCGCCGCTGTTCTGACGCCCACCCAGCTTGTCTTCCCAGCTCAGGCGGTAGGTATCACTAGTCCCCAACAGCTTGTGCAGATCGCGAATCCCGGCAATACGCCCGTCACCATCAATAGCTGGAGCACCGGGGCGAGCGATTTCGCGGTGGCCAGCAACTATACTTGCCCTACACCCCCGTTCACCCAGTCGGCCGGCTCGAACTGCCAGATCCAGATCTCCTTCACGCCGACGGTGGGTTCGGCTTCGCCCGGCACCAACAGAACGGGAACCCTCACCGTTTCCAGTTCCGCCGGCACCGTGACCACCGGGCTCACCGGTACCGGCCTGACGGCCACGCAGGCGATTGGATTCACGCCCGCCGCCATCAACTTCGGCAGCGTCGTGACCGGTCAGACGACCTCCATTTCCTACTATCCGTTGTACGTTCGGAATACCGGGACTCAGGCAGTAACCTTCACCGACGACGGCGTGCTCACCGGCAACGTGAGCGATTTTACGGTGTCCAATTACACCTGCCCGGGCGCGAGTGGCCAACTGCAACCAGGTATGAGTTGCTACCTGTACGTGCAGTTCACTCCGGGGGCTGCGGGCTCGCGCAGCGCCACCCTGACGTTCCATAACTCCGCCGGCTCGCAGGCCATGGCCCTGAGCGGCACCGGAGTCTCCACGTTGCCGAACTCGACCACCTTGCCAGCCGAAATGGCGTTCAATTCGCAAGTGCAGGGCACCACCAACGGCGGTAACTACGTGTACTTCACCAATAACAGCGCCTCCAGCGTCGCCCTGGGCAACATCGCATTGACCGGCGATTTCCTGATACCCAGCGGCAATCAGAACTGCAACGGCCAGACCATTTCCGCGGGAGGCAACTGCTACGCATATGTCTCATTCGCTCCCACGGCGTCCGGCTATCGCACCGGCACGCTGACGTTCCTGAACAACGTCGGCACAACATTGATTTCGGTGCCTTTGGCGGGCTACGCGCCCGCGCCCGTGACCACCGCCTATCTGGATCCCACCGCGGTGGCTTTCCCAGCGAACCAGGTAGTGGGTACGACAACCTCCAGCGGCCAGTGGGTGTACCTGTACAATTCCGGCAACCTGCCGCTGACCGTTGGTGCGCTGACCGGCACGAACCTCGGCGCCACATCCACAAACGAGTTTTCGATTACCGCGGGCGGCGCTTATGACGGCTGCAGCAGCCAGACTATAGCCGTCACCAGCAATTGCTACGTCTACGTCCTGTTCACGCCGAACGCGGCTGGCGCGCGCTCCGGAACCATCGTCTTCCCGGTGACCTACAGCGGCGGCGCCACCCAGAACTTCACCGCCACCCTCACCGGCACCGGGATGGCGGAAAGGAACTCGGCCGTGCTCTCGCCAACGGCCGCGACGTTCATCGATCAGGCGGTTGGGACAACCTCTCCTTCCGCGATTACGTTTACTCTGACCAACAGCGGGAACCTGCCGTTCACCGTGGGCGCCATCAGCGGAACCAACCTCATGGCCGGCGCCAGCAAGACGGGCGAGTTCTCCGCTTCGGCGACCACGGGCGGGTATGACGGATGCTCCGGCACGTCGGTGGCGGTGAGTAACAACTGCTATGTGAACGTGACCTTCACTCCATCGGCGGCCGGTGCGCAAAGCGGCAGCATCGCTTTCCCGGTCACGTTCGCCGACGCCACCACCGCCACGCCTTCGGCGACCCTGGCCGGCAAAGGCGTTGCCGCCACCGCGACCCTGCAGATTTCGCCGGCGGCCGTGCAATTCCCAGTGCAGATAACAGGCACCACCTCCGCTGCGCAATGGGTGGTCGCGACGAACACCGGCAACGTGCCGGTGCACTTCGCCACCGATTCGATCAGCGGAGACTTCCAGATCGGTAGCGATAGCTGCAGCAACACCCAGCTCAACGTCCCCTCGAATTGCAACATCTCCGTGACCTTCAAGCCCAGCACTATCGGCGCCCGAACGGGCACGCTGACCCTTGCCGACAACGCCACGGGCGGGCCGCATTCGGTTTCGCTGAGCGGTACGGGGATTCCCGCCATCCAGCAGGTGGCCGTGTCGCCCGGCACGCTCGCGTTCGCGAATCAACCGGCGGCTTCGACGAGTTCCCAGCAGGCGGTCTGGGTGACCAACCAGGGAGATACCACCGTCAGTGCTCTCACCGCCGGTCTGAGCGGAACGAATTCGGCCGACTTCAAATTAACCAACAATTGCCCGTCCAGCCTTGCCGCCCGGAGCACCTGCACGCTTCTGGTCGTGTTCGCTCCGGCGGTCACCGCGACCGGGGCGCGCACCGCCTCGATCTCCATCGGCACGTCGGTGAGCGGCGAGAGCTCGCTGAGCGTCACGCTGACCGGAACCGCGGTGGTGGCGGGTCCGGCGGCGGCTCTGCATCCACCGTCGCTGACGTTCGCGCAGCAAAACGTCGGCACGACGAGCGCCGCTCAGCAGATGAGCGTAACGAACACGGGCAGCGCGAACCTGACCATCACGGGGGTGGTCTCGACGAACGCCACCGAGTTCCCACTCTCTTTAGACGGATGTTCGGGCGACACGCTGACGCCGGGACAGCTCTGCACGGTTTCGTTGAAGTTCCTGCCGTCTGTCGGCGGCCCGCGTTCCAGCACCATCCAGGTGACCGACAACGCCCCGGGATCGCCGCAGTCGCTGTCAGCCACCGGAACGGGTTACGGCATTCCCGTGGCCGCCCTGAGCCCGGCCACGGTTCCGTTCGGCAGCTCCAACATTGGAACGGCCACGGCGTCGCAGAACGTGACGCTGACCAACACGGGTACCGATGCGCTGACCATCACGAGCGTTGCGCTGACCGGCGCCAACACCGGCGACTTCGCCATCTCCAGCAATGGCTGTGGAGCTACGCTCCCCGGCACGGTAAGTGCGCCGCACCCGAGCTGTGTAATCGCGGTGACCTTCAATCCCACCGCTGGGGGCAGCCGCGGCGCCTCCCTGACCGTGACGGATAACGCCAACAACGCCCCTGGCAGTACGCAGAGTACCGCGCTGACCGGCACCGGCGTGGCGGTGCCGACCGCCGGTCTCTCCACCGGCACGCTGCCGTCCTTCGGCAACGTGAACATCGGCGTCACCAGCGCGGCCCAGACGGTGACCGTAAGCAATACGGGAACCGGTCCGCTGACCATTGCCAGCATCGCGGTCGGCGGCACCAATCCGGGAGACTTCGGCCAGACCAATAATTGCGGCGCTACCCTGAACAACGGCGCCACCTGCACCATCTCGGTGACCTTCACGCCGACGGTGGCGGGCGCCCGCTCCGCCACCATCACCCTCACCGACAACGCCGGCAACGTGGCTGGCGCGACGCAGGTCATCAACGCTTCCGGTACCGGCGTGGCGGTGCCAGGGGTTACCGCCGCACCCTCCAGCCTGACCTTCACCAACCAGAACGTAAACAGCACCAGCGCCGCGCAGGCGGTGACGCTGACCAATAACGGAACGGGCGCGCTCACCATCGCCAGCATCGCCTTCACCGGTACAAACCCCGGCGATTTCGGCAAGACCACCACCTGCGGAGCCACCCTGGCCGGCAGCGGCGGCACCTGCACCATCTCGGTGACCTTCACGCCAACGGCGGCGGGCAGCCGGACGGCTACCCTGGTTGTCACCGACAATGCGGGCAATGTAACCGGCTCCCAGCAGCAGGTGACCCTGAACGGGACCGCCGTGGGGGTGCCGGTCGCCGGCGTGTCGACGTCGAGCATCCTGTTTGGCAACCAGAACCTGGGGACCACCAGCGCCTTGCAGCCGGTGACGCTGAATAACACCACCGGCACGGGTCCGCTGACCATCTCCAGTATTTCCATTGGCGGCGCCAACCCGGGCGATTTCGGCGAGACCAATAACTGCGGAACCAGCGTGGCGATTGGTGGAAGCTGCACCATCAACGTCACCTTCGCACCCACCGCGGCCGGAAGCCGCAGTGGAACGCTGATCATCAGCGACAACAGTAACAATGCGGCATCCAGCCAGACCGTGAATCTGACTAGCACGGGCGTGGCGGTGCCGATGGCGTCCCCGTCGCCGGGAACTCTGCCCGCCTTCAACAGCACGCCCGTGGGCGCAACCAGTTCGGCGCAGCAGGTGACGCTGACCAGCACCGGCACCGGTGCTCTGACCATTACCAGCATCGCCATCGGGGGCACCAATCCCGGCGATTTCGCTCAAACCAACAACTGTCCCGGCACCCTGGTCGTCGGCGCGAGCTGCACCATCTCGGTGACGTTTACGCCCACGGCCACCGGAATCCGGAGTGGAACGCTGATTATTACCGATAATTCCGGCAACGTGGCCGGGGCGCAGCAGGGCGCCAGCCTGACGGGAACCGGAGCTACGGCCCCGGGCACGCCCGTTCCGGTTTCGATTTCGCCGATCAACGGCTCCGGCAGCACGCAGACGTTCACGCTGACGTACCTGGATGACAACGGGATCTCCGACGTCAAGAACCTCTACGTGCTGTTCAATCCCACGTCGTCCATGGCCTATGGCTGCGATGTCTCGTACTACCAGACGGCGACGTCCAACCGGATCTACCTGGCCAATGATGCCGGCACGGCGTGGCTGCCCTCAGTATCCGTGGCCTCGTCGACGCCCCTGGCGAACAGCCAGTGCACCGTGACCGCCTCCGGCATCACCTCTTCCGGGAACGAGCTCACGCTGAGCCTGACCATCACCTTCGCGGCGGGCTTCTCCGGGCAGAAGAACGTCTACATGGAGGCCATCGGGGCGAGTGGAAACAGCGGCTGGGTGCTGCAGGGCACGTGGACGACGGCAGCCAGACAGACACTGACCGCAGGATCGGTATTATCGCCGAGCCTCCCCGGCGCCGGCATAAGCCAGACCTTCTCACTGAGCTTCCCCGATGCAAACGGGGTCTCGGACATCGGGAAGGGCTTCGTGCTGTTCAATGCGTCGCTCACCGGGGCGGGCGCGTGCTATGTCGAATTCTCCGCACCCAAGAGTCTGTACCTCAGGAACGATGGGAACACGGCATGGTCTTCGGCGATAACGGTAGGATCGGCAACGCCGTTGAGCAACAGTCAGTGCACCTTGACGGGGTCGTCGCTGACGGCTGCGCCAGGCGGCTACACGCTGGGCCTTTCGCTGACCTTCAGCGGGACGTTCACGGGGTCGAAGAACGTGTACATGGAGGCCGAACCCGTAGTGGGAACGGCCACCGGGTTCAAGCTTGAAGGGACCTGGACGCCCTGAGCCGAGCCGGCCTCCCAGGCGGATGACTAAAACAAAATGACCCCAAAATAGACATTGCGCACACCAGAAGAGCAGGATACACTTCCCTCTATACACCATGGAATCGGCTTTACGGTGCCGGCGCCGTTCGCTGACATGCGGGCAGATTCGCTGTGTATTGGAAGTTCTTGCAGGTTTTGGAGGGTGTCTATCCGGGCGTGGACGTCGCCTTCTACGGCAACGCCAGCCGGCTGGAGTATGACTTCCTGCTTCAGCCCGGCGCCGACGCCCGGCGAATCCGCATGGCGCTCGGTGGCGCCGACCAGGTGACCGCCAACGAATCCGGCGACCTGGTCCTGCGGCTCGGTAATGGCGATATCCGTCTGCTCAAGCCGGTGGCCTGGCAGACGTCAAAGGACGGGAAGCGCCGCGAAAACGTGGAGGCCGGCTATCGGCTGGAACGCACCGCGAGCGGCGAGCCCGCGATGGTGAGCCTGGCCCTCGGCCGCTACGATCATGCCAGGCCGCTGGTGATCGATCCCGCGGTCTCTGGCGAGGCGCTGATCTATTCGGAGTACCTGACTGACCTTTCTGTTGCGAGCGTCGCCGCCGACAACTCCGGGAACACGTATGTGACCGGGTACACACCCAGCCTGAACGGGTTTTATGTCACCAAGTTCAATTCCAGCGGTGCAGTGGTGTATACGACGATAATTGGAACCGGCCAGCTCTACCCATACCAGATCGCGCTGGACGGGTCCGGAAGGGCTTATGTAGTTGGCCAAATCAATTACGCCTATGCCGCGACCCTGCCGACCGGGGCAAACTCGTACCAGAGCGGCGCAACGGCTTATTTCTCCGGCTTCTACCTTCAGATTGCGAGTAACGGGGCCAGCGTCCCGTACGCCACCTTCCTGGGCGGAACCGACACGAACGGCACTGCGGCGCAGGGTCTTGCGGTGGATTCGAGCGGCAATTCGTACATTGCCGGCGAGACGGACTCCGCCACCTTTCCGGTTACCACCGGCGTGTATCAGAACGCATTCCTGGGAACCCCAGGCGGCAACTCCGAGGGTTTTGTAACCAAGATCAACCCCGCGGCATCGGGGAGCGCATCGCTGGTGTATTCCACTTACCTCGGGCCATTAGGCACGGATATCTTTGCCCTGGCCATCGACGGCTCCGGAGATGCTTACGTGACGGGCACCGGGCCGAACGGCTTTCCGGTTACCGCCGGCGCCTTCCAGTACACCGGCTATGAGTCCGGCAGCGGCGGCGTCTACGTAACCAAGCTCAACCCGACTGGCGCGGCGCTGGTTTATTCGGCCTATCTCGGCTACGGTACGGCCAACGGTATAGCGGTGGACGGATCGGGCGACGCCTACGTGACCGGCACCGTAGGCTATGACGACTTCCCGACTACCGCGGGAGCGTACCAGACCAGCTACGCGGGAGCATTTGTCACCGAGCTCGCCGCGAATGGGGCGAGCGAGGTCTATTCCACCTTTCTCGGAGGCCCGAGCAGCTTCACCGGCAACAACGTGGTACCCGAGGCGATTGCCTTGCAGAACGGCTGTACGTCCTCCTGCAACGCCTACATCTCCGGGTGGACGAGCACGAGCGATTTCCCCACCATCAACGCCATTCAGACGACTCCCTCCAGTTCGGGCCAGTCCGGATTCCTGGTGGAGCTGGCCAGCGGTGGATCGAGCGCGCTGTTCTCGAGCTACCTGAGCGGCCTCATTGGGGGAGTTTCTGAGGGCGTGAGTGGGGATGGCCCGACCCCATCGCTGGCGGTGGACAGTTCGGGGAACATGTCGGTGGTTGGGAACGTATCCGGAAGCGATTTCCCCGTGACCATCTCCAACGGCAATACGGGCCCCGGTTTCCTCGCGAAGATCGGCCCTTCCGGCGTGCCGTATATCTGGGGCGTCCCCAGCTTCATCGCCTTCGGGTCTCAGCCTGTCGGCGTGAGCACCAGCATCAACAATGGAACGGCCACCGTCGAGTTGCGCAATATCAGCTCCACGGCCGCGACGCTGTCGTCCATTCAGGCATCGCCACCCAGCATTTTCTTCGAATCGGACAATTGTAGCGGCAGCATCCCCGCGGGCGGCTCCTGCACGCTGGACGTGGACTTCACGCCCGGCGGGCCCGGCGCGAGAAGCGGCACGCTCACCGTGACCTCGAACGCCAGCGACAGCCCGATGGTGATCACGCTGACGGGCACGGGAGAAGACACGCCGTTTATTCAGGCATCGCCGCTCAGTCTGACGTTCGCCAACCAGAACGTTGGGAGTGCCAGCACACCCCAGTCCGTCACGCTGACGAACATCGGCGACGAGACAGCGTCCCTGAGCATCTACACCTACAACAATTATTATTACGGGCTCACCGATTTCTCGGAGCTGAACAACTGCCCCAGCCAGCTTCCGCCGGGAAACAGTTGCCTGGTGAACGTGACCTTCGATCCGACCCAGGCCGGCCTGCGCACGGACACCCTCTACCTCGCCGGCGCCGGCCCGACAACTACGGTCCCGCTCTCCGGTAGCGGAACCGTGTCCGGCTCCAGCGCCCAGCTCTCGTTCTCGGCCACTTCTCTGAACCTCGGGAACGAGCCGATTGGCGTTACCAGCGCATACGAGTCGGTTACCGTCACCAACAACGGCAGCGTGGCAATCGTCGTTCAGTCGCTTACCGTGTCCGGGGATTTCTCGCTCTACACTGCGACCTGCGGCGCGCCGCCCTTCCAGTTGAATCCACAGTCGTCGTGCTACGTGGAGGTGAACTTCACGCCTTCGGCCACCGGATCGCGCACCGGCAACCTGACCCTTGTCGACAGCGCGTCGGGCAGCCCCCAGACCGTTGCGCTCAACGGAACCGGCCTGGCCTCGGTTCAGACACTGGAGTTCTATCCGTTTACAGCGGACGCCTTTCCAGACACGCCGGTAGGAGTCGCCTCCGGGGAGCAGTTGGTCTACGCCTACAACGCGGGGACCGATCCCGTCAGCATTGATAGAATGCTGGTCAGCGGCGATTTCCAGATCACCAACACGTCTTGCCCTGAAAGCACTCTGGCGGGCACCTTGTACGATGGCTCAAGCTCCGCAGGCATAACCAGTTATGCCTACTGCTACGTGTACGTGACCTTCACGCCGACGGCCACTGGTGCGCGCACCGGCACGCTGACATTCACCGATACCGCTACCGGCAGTCCGCAGGTGGTGAACCTCGCCGGAAACGGCATTACCGCCACGGGCGCCGCTGTCCTGACGCCGACCCAGCTTGTTTTCCCGGCCCAGGCGGTTGGTACCACCAGTTCCGTACAGTATGTGGAGATCGCGAATCCAGGCAACTCGACCGTTACCATCAATAGCTGGGGCACCGGGGCGAGCGATTTTGCAGTGGCCAGCAGCTACACTTGCGGCACGCCTCCGTTAAGCCTTACGGCCGGTTCGAACTGCCAGATTCAGATCTCGTTCACGCCGACGGTGGGTTCGGCTTCGCCCGGCACCGCCAGAACGGGAACGCTCACCGTTTCCAGTTCCGCCGGCACTGCCACCACCGGGCTCACGGGCGCCGGCCTGACGGCGACGCAGGCGATTGGATTGACGCCCACCTCCATCAACTTCGGCAGCGTCGGAACTGGTCAGACGACCGGTTACTACACCTATCCTGTGTACCTTCGGGATACCGGGACTGAGCCGGTATCCTTCACCGACGACGGCGTGCTCACCGGCACGAACGCGAGTGATTTTGTAGTAAACAATTACACCTGCCCCGGCGCGGGCGGCCAACTGCAGCCCGGTACGAGCTGCTACATGTTTGTGCAGTTCACCCCGGGCGCGGCGGGCTCGCGCACGGCCACCCTGACGTTCCATAACTCCGCCGGTTCGCAGGCCATGACCCTGAGCGGTACCGGAGTCTCCACGTTGCCCATCTCCACCGCTGTGCCTACCGAGCAGCCGTTCGATTTGCAGGTGCAGGGCACCACCAGCACCGGTAGCTACGTGTACTTCTACAACAACGGCGCCTCCAGCGTCACTCTGGGCAACATCGCACTCACCGGCGATTTCCTGGTCACCAGCGGCAATCAGAACTGCAACGGCCAGGTCATCTCCCCGGGAGGCAACTGCTTCGCATATGTCTCCTTCGCTCCTACGGCAGCCGGCTATCGTACCGGCACGCTGGCGTTCAAGAACAGCAGCAACTCAACATTGATTTCGGTGCCTCTGGCCGGCTATGCTCTGGCGCCCGTGAACACCGCTTATCTGGATCCCAGCGCGGTGGCTTTCCCGGTGGACCAGGTGGTGGGCACGACAACCACGACGGGCCAGTATGTGTACCTGTACAACTCCGGCAACCTACCGCTCACCCTTGGTACGCTGACCGGGACGAACCTCGGCGCCTCCCCGACGGATGAGTTTTCGATTACCGGGACCGACTATTGCAGCGGTCAGACGGTGGCGGCCGGCAGCAGTTGCTACGTCTACGCCGTGTTTACGCCGAACGCGGCCGGCGCGCGCTCCGGAACCATCGTCTTCCCGGTGACCTACACCGGCGGAGCCACCCAGAATTTCACCGCCAACCTCACCGGAACCGGGGTGGCGGAAAAGAACTCGGCCGTGCTCTCGCCAACGGCCGCATCGTTCCTCGATCAGGCCGTTGGGACAACCTCTCCCTCTGTGACCACGTTCACTCTGACCAACAGCGGGAACCTGCCATTCACCGTGGGCGCCATTAGCGGAACCAATCTCATCGGCGGCGCCAGCGGCACGGGCGAGTTCTCCGCTTCGGTGACCACGGGCGGGTATGATGGATGCTCCGGCACGTCGGTGGCGGTGGGCAGCTACTGTTATGTGAACCTGACCTTCACTCCATCGGCGGCCGGTGCGCGAAGCGGCAGCATCGCCTTCCCGGTCACCTTCGCCGACACCACCACCGCCAAGCCTTCGGCGACACTGGCCGGAAAAGGCATTGCCTCCACGGCGACCCTGCAGATTTCGCCGGCGGCCGTGCAATTCCCGGTGCAGATAACAGGCACCACCAGCGCTAATGCGCAGACGGTCACCATTTTCAACACCGGCAACGTGCCGGTTCACTTCGCCACCGACACGATTACCGGCAATTTCCAGATCACCAGCGATGGCTGCAGCACCACCAACCTGACCGTTGGCTCACTCTGCGACATAACCGTGACCTTTACGCCCACTACCACCGGCGCCCGGACGGGCACGCTGACCGTTGCCGACAACGCCACGGGCGGTCCGCATTCGGTTTCGCTGAGCGGCACAGGCATTCCCGCCACCCAGCAGGTAGCGTTGTCGCAGACCACGGTCGCGTTCGGGAATCAGCCGGCGGGTTCGTCGAGCTCGCCGCAGGCGGTCTATGTGACCGACCAGGCAGACACGGCCGTCGGCACTTTCACCGCCGCTCTGGGTGGAACGAATGCGGCCGATTTCCAATTGACCAACAATTGTCCGGGCAGCCTTAGCCCCCGGACCACCTGCACGCTCGCGATCGCGTTCGCTCCGCAGGTGAGCGCGACCGGAGCGCGCACAGCCTCGATCGCCATCACCACGTCGGTTGCCGGCGAGACCTCGCTGACCGTTAATCTGACCGGAACCGCGGTGGTTCCGGGTCCGGCGGCGTCTCTGCATCCACCGTCGTTGACATTCGCGCAGCAAAACGTCGGCACCACGAGCGCCGCTCAGCAGATGAGCGTAACGAACACCGGCAGCGTAAGCCTGACCATTACGGGGGTAGCCTCGACGAACGCCACCGAGTTCCCACTCTCTTTAGACGGATGTTCGGGCAACACGCTGACGCCGGCTCAGTTCTGCACGGTCTCGGTGAAGTTCCTGCCGTCTCTCGGCGGCACGCGGTCCACCACGATCAAGGTGACCGACAACGCGACGGGATCGCCGCAGTCGCTGTCCGTCACGGGTACGGGTTATGGCATTCCCGTGGCCGCCCTGAGCCCGGCCACGGTTCCGTTCGGCAGCTCCAACATTGGAGTGGCCACGGCGTCGCAGAACGTGACGCTGACCAACACGGGCACCGACGTGCTGGACATCGCCAGCGTCGCGCTGACCGGCGCCAATCCCGGCGACTACAACATCTCCAGCAATGGCTGTGGAGCTACTCTCTCGGCCACGGTAAGTGCGCCGCACCCGAGCTGTGTAATCGCGGTGACGTTCACACCCACGGCCGCGGGCAGCCGCGGCGCAGCCCTGACCGTCACGGATAACGCCGGCAACCTGGCCGGGTCGACGCAGAGTACCGCGCTGACCGGCACGGGCGTGCCAGTGCCGAATGCGGGCCTCTCCACCGGCACTCTGCCGTCGTTCGGCAGCGTGAACATCGGTACCACCAGCACGGCCCAGACGGTGACCGTGAGCAATACCGGAACCGGCCCGCTGACCATTGCCAGCATCGTGGTCGGCGGCACCAATCCGGGGGACTTCGGCCAGACTAATAATTGCGGCGCTACCCTGAACAACGGCTCCACCTGCACCATCTCGGTGACCTTCACGCCGACGGCGTCAGGAGCCCGCTCCGCCACCATCACCCTCACCGACAACGCCGGCAACGTGGCAGGGGCGACGCAGGTCGTCAACGCTTCCGGAACCGGCGTGGCGGTGCCTCAGGGAGCTACCACCGCACCTTCCAACCTGATCTTCGCAAACCAGAACGTGAACAGCACCAGCGCCGCGCAGGTGGTGACGCTGACCAATACCGGGACGGGCGCGCTGACCATTGCGAGCATCGCCATCACCGGCACTAATGCCGGCGACTTCGGCAAGACCACCACCTGCGGAGCCACCCTGGCCGGGAGCGGCGGCACTTGCACCATATCGGTCACGTTTACACCGACGGCCCTGGGCAGCCGGACGGCCACCCTCGTTATCACCGACAATGCGGGCAATGTGACCGGCTCCACGCAGCAGGTAACCCTGAACGGGACCGGCGTGGGGGTGCCGGTCGCCGGCGTGTCGACGTCGAGCATCCCGTTTGGCAACCAGAACCTGGGGACCACCAGCGCCTCGCAGCCGGTGACGCTGAATAATACAACCGGCACGGGCCCGCTGACCATCTCCAGTATTTCCATTGGCGGGACCAACCCGGGCGATTTCGGCCAGACCAATAACTGCGGAACCAGCGTGGCGATTGGTGGAAGCTGCACCATCAACGTCACCTTCGCACCCACCGCGGCCGGAAGCCGCAGTGGAACGCTGATCGTCAGCGACAACAGCAACAATGCGGCATCCAGCCAGACCGTGAATCTGACTGGCACGGGTGTGGCGGTGCCGAATGCCGGCCTCTCCACCAGCACTCTGCCGTCGTTCGGCAGCGTGAACATTGGCACCACCAGCGCGGCCCAGACGGTGACCGTGAGCAATACCGGAACCGGTCCGCTGACCATTGCCAGCATCGTCGTCGGCGGCACCAACCCGGGAGACTTCGGAAAAACCAGCGATTGCGGCGCTACCTTGAATAACGGCGCCAGTTGCACCATTGTGGTGATCTTCACGCCAACGGCGGCGGGCGCTCGCTCCGCCACCATCACCCTCACCGACAACGCCAACAACGTGACCGGGGCGACGCAGGTCATCAGTGCCTCCGGAACCGGCGTGGCGCTGCCGGGAGTGACCGCCGCACCTTCCAGCCTGACCTACACAGACCAGAACATAAACACCACCAGCGGCGCGCAGGTGGTGACGCTGACCAATAACGGGACCGGCGCGCTCACCATCGCCAGCATCGCTATCGGTGGCACGAACTCTGGCGACTTCGGCAAGACCACCACCTGTGGGGCAAGCCTGGCCGGCAGCGGCGGCAGTTGCACCATCTCGGTAACATTTACGCCAACGGCGTCGGGCAGCCGGACGGCCACCCTCGTTATCACCGACAATGCGGGCAATGTAACCGGCTCCACGCAGCAGGTAACCCTGAGCGGGACCGGCGTGGCGGTGCCGGTCGCCGGCGTGTCGACTTCGAGCATCCCGTTTGGCAGCCAGAACCTGGGGACCACCAGCGCCTCGCAGCCGGTGACGCTGAATAATACTACCGGCACGGGCCCGCTGACCATCTCCAGTATTTCCATTGGCGGCACGAACCCGGGCGATTTCGGCCAGACCAATAACTGCGGAGCCAGCGTGGCGGCCGGTGGAAGCTGCACCATTAACGTCACCTTCGCACCTCTCGCCGCCGGAAGCCGCAGCGGAACGCTGATCATCAGCGACAACAGCAACAATACGGCATCCAGCCAGACCGTGAGTCTGACCGGAACCGGCGTGGCGGTGGCGATTGGGTCCCCGTCAACCGGAACTCTGCCTTCCTTTGGCAGCGAGCCGGTGGGGGTAACGAGCGCGGCGCAGTCGCTGACGCTGACCAGCACCGGCACGAGTGGTCTGACCATTACCAGCATCGCCATCGGCGGCACGAATCCCGGCGATTTCGCTCAAACCAATAACTGCCCCGGCACCCTGGTCATCGGCGCGAGCTGCACCATTTCGGTGACGTTTACGCCGGCGGCCACCGGAAGCCGGAGTGGAACGCTGATCATCACCGATAACTCCGGCGATGTGGCCGGGACGCAGCAGGACGTGGGCTTGACGGGAACCGGAACCGCGGCCCCGGGCACACCGGTTCCGGTTTCGATTTCGCCGATCAACGGCTCCGGCAGCACGCAGACGTTCACGATGACGTTCCTGGATGACAACGGGACCGCCGACGTCAAGAACCTCTACGTGCTGTTCAATACCACGTCGGCCATGGCCTATGGCTGCGAGGTCTCGTACAACCAGACGTTAGCGTCCAATCGGATCTACCTGGCCAACGATGCGGGCACGGGGTGGTTGCCCTCGGTAGGCGTGTCCTCGTCGACGCCCCTGGCGAACAGCCAGTGCACCGTGACCGCCTCCGGCATCACCTCGTCCGGGAACGAGCTCACGCTGACCCTGACCATCACCTTCGCGGCCGGCTTCTCCGGGCAGAAGAACGTCTACATGGAGGCCATCGGGGCCAGCGGAAACAGCGGCTGGATGCTGGAGGGCACATGGACGACGGCGCCGAGACAGACCCTGACCACCGGGCCGATTTCGCCGATCAACGGCACGGGCTTAAGCCAGACCTTCACACTGAGCTACCCCGATGCAAACGGGGTCTCGGACATAGCGAAGGGCTTAGTGCTGTTTAGTACATCGTCTTCCACTTCTGTGAACGCGTGCTACATCGAATTCTATCCATCCGGCGCTCTGTATCTCAGGAACAATGCGGGTACGGCATGGTCGGCGGCTGTAGAGGCGGGATCCGCGACGCCGTTGAGCAACAGTCAGTGCACCTTGACCGGTTCGTCGCTGGCGCTTGCGCCTGGCGGCCTCACCCTGGGCCTTTCGCTGACCTTCAGCGGGACATTCACGGGGTCGAGGAACGTGTACATGGAGACCGAACCCGTATCGGGATCGGCGACCGGGTTCCAGCTCGAAGGGACCTGGACGCCCTGAGCCGAGCAGGCTTCCCAAGCGGATCTCTGGGTGGCGCCGGGGATCCGCTTCGGCGAGCGCTGACTGCGGGGCGCCCGTTGCGCTCCTGCGTCAGTGGCGAACGCGGCTGGCGCCGCCTGTTCCCACAATTCGTCCCTGCTTGTCCAGCGTGAGTTCCTGACCACGCCAGCGCACGCGATTTCCGAATATGCCGGCCAGCCACACGCCGCTGGCCCACAGGTCGCGCAGTGGAATGAGCGGCCACAGCCGCAGGACGTCGCGGCTGCGCAGACCCCACCATCCGGCCGTCATGGCCATGGTCATGCGCAGGGCCAGCAGCGGCAGCGCCAGCCGCCACTGGCCAAAGGCCGCGTCCACAACCGCCCAGAACGTGGCATGCGTGATAAAGAGCCCGGCATAGGCGCCGCGCGACGAGCGAATCGTCCGCGCCCAGCGCACCTGGTGCCGCCACACTTCTTTCCACGACGAGGCGTCCAGATGCGTGTCCACAATCACCGGCGAGATCACGTTGCGGCGCCCCAGCCGGTGAATGCGCGCGCCGAGCTGATAATCGTCGGCGATGTAGGCGCCGATGGCCTTGAACCCGCCAATGGCCTTCAGATCGGCGCGGCGGAAGGCGATGGTGGACCCGAGCCCGAACTCGGAAATGCCCACGAAGGGCGCCACCAGCGTGCTCGGCGCGAAATCGGTCACAATGCCGAGGCCTTCCCAGCGGCCCGCCAGATGCTCTGCGGCGGCGCGGTAGAGACAGGTGACGATGCCGATGGACGGGTCGGCCAGCGGCGCCACCACATCCCGCAGGTATCCGGCCGGGACGGAGATGTCGGCGTCGTTGACCAGCAGCAGCGCGTGACGCGCCTCGCGGACCATGTCGGCAAGCGCGGCCACCTTGCCGTTGGCGGCTTTGCTGCGGCAGTGCACCAGGCGGATGTGCAGATTCGGGAACTCGCAGCGGAGGCGTTCGATATCGGCGAGACACGGGTCCTTGAGGCTGCGGACGCCGAACACGATTTCGAACTCCGGGTAGTCCTGCACGGCGTGCGAGCGCAGCGCCTCGTACAGGTGGGGCTCGGAGCCGCACATGGGCTTGAGGATGGACACGGGCGGGGAGAAGGGAACTGAGGGACGCTTCGCTCGGAAGTGCCGTATGGTGGCCAGCAGAGCAATCGCCTGGTATGCCGCAGCCGCGGCGGAGAGGGCAGCAAGAAGCCAGATCACAGGGCTATCAAAATGCCAGCAGCGCTACTCCGCAAGCCACCAGGGCCGCGCCTGCCCAGCGCCGGAGGCAGATCCGCTCTTTCAGCAGGATCCTCGCGAAAACCGTCTCGAGCACGAAGCTGGCGGCCGAGGCTGGTACGGCGAAGCTCAGGTCGGCCACGGTCAGCAGCTTGAGAAAGGCAAAAAACGAAATAGCCATGAAGAAAACGGCAAGGGCGAGATAAGCGTTCCTGGCCAGCGCGGAGAGGGCCGATGCCAGACCGCCGTCGCGGAAGCACACCTCACCGTGCCGCTTCATCTCCATGGACTGGAGCACATCGCCGGCCACCGTGCAGCCCACCATGATGACCAGCAGCAGCCAGGCCAGCGGCTTCATAGGCCGCTCTCCGCGGCCAGGGATTGGGGCGTGCTTGCCCGCGTAGTGTTCCGCTCGGTGCGGCCCACCAGAGCCGTGCCCGCGACGACCAGCGCGATGCCGGCCCAGCGCGCCGGAGAGATCTCCTCGGCGAAGGAATACTTGCCCAGAATGGCCGAAAGGACGTAGCCCACCGAGGTCACCGGCAGCACGTAGCTCAGGTCCGCCCAACTGAGCAGGGCCATTCGCGAGAGCAGCCAGAGAATCAGCAGCAGGATCCCCAGGCCCACCCATGGGCTGAAGATGGTCCGCAGCACCGCGGCCGGCGAGAGAGCCATGTGCGCGGCATCGTGCTTCATGCCCCAGGCGAGCGACCAGTTCCCCAGAGCCTGGCTGAAAATGACCACCAGGGTGACCAGACGGGTTTTGAAATTCAGCCCCGCGTTCAGGCTTTGCCCGAAGCTCAAGAAACGCGTTCCCCCGCCTCGCTCAGCGTCGACGCGCTGTTGGCGGTGCGCTGCTCGCTGATGAACTTCTTACGCTTGGAACGCAGCGACAGATACTCGCGCGCTTCCTTGTACAGGCGCGGAATGTCGCGGTTGGCGATGGCCTTGCTCACCACCCGCCACGCCGCTTTCGGACGGAAGTAATACTCGCCGTAGAAGCGCTCCACCCACTCCACCAGTTCGCCGCGGTTGAGACCGGGATAGACCAGGTGGGGGAGCTGATGGCCGCTCTCGTCG
Source organism: Bryobacteraceae bacterium (assembly GCA_049520275.1). Taxonomy (GTDB): domain Bacteria; phylum Acidobacteriota; class Terriglobia; order Bryobacterales; family Bryobacteraceae; genus CAWACP01. Next base: position 6,602 of record JBEKPY010000047.1, on the reverse strand, counting down.
GTCATCGATTCGATGGTGAACAGCTCGTTCTTCTTCGCGTAATCGTAGAACTCGGTGCCGGGATAGGCGTGGCCAATGGATACCTGGATGGTCTCCACGTCCAGCGACTTGGCGAAGTCGATGCTCTTGCGCAGGCTCTCGCGGGTTTCCCCGGGCAGGCCCACGATAAAGTCGCCGTGGATCACCAGGCCCAGCTTGTGCGCGTTCTCGGTGAAGCGCCGCGCGGCCTCCACGGTGGCGCCCTTCTTGATGTTGCGCAGAATCTGCTCGTCGCCGCTCTCGTAGCCGACGATGAGCAGCCGGCAGCCGGCTTCCTTCATCGCCTTCAGGGTGTCGTAGTCGGTGGTCACGCGCGACGTGCACGACCAGGTGAAGTCCAGCGGCCCCAGCTTCCCGCACAACTCGATGGTGCGCTGCTTCTTGTAGTTGAAGGTGTCGTCGTCGAAAAAGATCTCCTTCAGGCCGGGGAAGTTCTCCCGCGTGAACTTCACTTCCGCGGCGATGTCGTCCGACGAGCGCAGCCTCCAGCGATGTCCGGAGTGCGTCTGCGGCCACAGGCAGAACGTGCACATGGCCGGGCAGCCGCGCGAGGTGTAGAACGAGATGTAGGGATTCAGCAGGAACGGTACGTTGTAGCGGCGGAAGTCGAGGTCCCGCTGGTAGACCTTCGTCACCCACGGCAACTCGTCGAGGTTCTCGATCACCGCACCTTCGGGATTGTGCGCCACGCTCCCGTTCTTCCGGTAACTGACGCCGGGCAGATCGGAAAGTGGCGTCCCGTTGGCGTAGTTCACAATCTGGTGGTCGAATTCGCGCCGCACGATGAAGTCGACCGCCTTCGTCTCCTGAAAAGCCTTATCGGGCTCGACGGTGACCGGCGGACCCACGAACGCTACTTTGAGCTTCGAGTTGGAGTCCTTCATCATCTCGGCGATCTTCACGTCCACGTGGAAACCGGGTGTGGAAGTGAACAGCACCAGCAGCTCGAAATCGCGCGCCATGGCCACGCATTCGCCGATGGAGATTCCGTGCGGCGGAGCGTCCACAACCTTGCTGTCGGCCAGCATGCCCGCGGGATAACACAGCCACACCGGATACCAGTAGGATTCGATCTCGCGGGAGGCCGGCCAGCGCGAACCGGCGCCTCCATCGAAGCCTTCGAATGACGGTGGGTTCAGGAATAGTGTTCTCATGCTGTACTCCTTTGAGCTTACGGTAGTTTCCGCCCTGGATTCAACGAAGGACCGGGGTCACGCTACTGCTCTTCGCCCCCGCCCGCGGCGGCGTCGGCGTCGTCGTCCGGCGCGAAAGTGTAATTGTCGAAATTGATGCTGATCTCGACCGGGCCGACGATGCGCGTCTGCACGGTGCTTTCAACGTGCCGCGGCCGCGAGACGCCGTCCCGGAGCTCGTACATCCGGACAAAATCCATTCGCTTGAAAAAGATGGAGGGGTTCTTCACGAAGCGGCCCTGCTCGCGCAGGGGCATGCAGGTCTCCGGATCGAGCCAGATCTCGCCCTTGAAAAAGCCGACTTGCTTCTTCCGCGGCTTGACACTGAACACGTACACGTTCTGCCCCTCGCGATCCTCCAGACCATGAAGCTTGAACTTGTAGTTGGCCGGCGTGATGCTCAGATCCTGCCCGGTGCCCTGCGCCTGCACCTCCGCGGTGAGGTAGCGCGCAATGACGTCGTTCTTGATGGTGGCATCGCCACTGAAACCGAGCGCGCGATAAGTGACCCGGCCCACTTTGGAAATGCTCCGCAGGGCGTGCATGCGGCCTTCCTTCTTCAGCTTCGGGAGCTTTGCTTCGATGTCCACGTCACTGCGCAGCCCGCGCATGGCGGCCCTTTGCGTCTCGCTGGCGGTCAGATAGCGCTGCAGTACCGCGGTGTCCGACGCATCCGCACCCGGCGGCGCGGCCTGCAACGATCCGGAAGAAAGAAGGACAGCTAAAACGATTCCTGATGAATTCAACTGAAACCTCAGCGGCTCCGACCGTTCAGGCCGGGATCGCTCCGACTTGCCATAACCTTACCAGCAGTGGGAATAGAGCCACAACCGGCACCTCATTGGATGTATACCTTTACTTTGAGGATACGCTAAACCTGGGGTGCCGGATCACGGCTTCTTGTGTGGATTTGTAAAGTACTGTGGAATGAATGGCTTACGGTCGTGGCTCGGTATGGCGCGCGCCGCGGCCGTAACAGCGGCGAACCTATCCGTTGCCGAGGTACATCACGTGCACGTACGTGCCCAGCCTGACGTTGTAAGCCAGATACCAGCCCGGGTGGTCGGGATCCTCGTAGAGCACGATGCTGTCGGTGCCCCAGAGCCAGTCGCCGCAGTACCCGAAGTCGGCGGGAGCGACGTTGAAGTAGAAGCCGCCGAACCAGAAGCGGTCCCTGTTTCCTCCCTCGATGCGGAACTGATGGCCGGGGCCGAAGCCGCCCGGAAAGTGTCCATGCTCCCATGCGTGGTCCAGATGGTACCTGGCGTCGTTAGGGCCGCCATCGTGGCCAACCCACTTGTCGTTCGCGTGAACGTGAGGAGCGTCCGGGTGTCCCGCCTTATCGGCATAGGAACGGTTTACGATCACCAACTTACCCTTGCCTCGCACCGGGGCCGGCCCATGAGCCGGAATATGACCGCCACCAACATCGCCACGAGTGCCCTTCTCTTCGCCCCTGCCCTGGACGAAGGCGACGAGCGAAAACGTCAACAAAACAGCGAAAGGAAGTTTCTTCATATTGGTCCTCCCAGTTGGTTAGTCTACCCTGTTTTGACGCCTTCACGCGATGGATGGTGACACTTGCGGCGCGCTCGGGCGCGTGTCCCTGGCTACGTGGCGCGGCCGGCCACTTCCTCGAGCACGTCCGCAGCGCGCTCAGCCGCCCCGGGGCGTGCCAGCCGCCGGGCGTTGGAGGCCATCTGGTCCAGCAGGGGCCGCGCTGCCGCCAGTTCGCGGACTTCTCGAACCAGCCGCGCGCCGCTCATCTCGCTGTCCAGCACCAGTTTGGCGGCGCCAGCGCTCTGGAAGGCTTCGGCGTTGTGGAGCTGGTGATCGTCGGTGGCGAAAGGGAAGGGAACCAGGATGGCCGGCTTTCCCGCGGCGGCCAGTTCGGCCAGCGCCCCCGCGCCGGACCGGCAGACGATGAGATCGGCCTCGGCGAACTCGGCCGGCATATCGTGGATGAACGGGACCACTTTGCCATCAAGGCCGGTCCGGGCGAAATCGTGCGCGATCTCCTCGTGCGGGGCCACCGAGCCGGTTTGATGAACGATGCGGACGTCGAGATCCGCGTCGCGGAACAGTGGCCAGCTCTCTTGTGCCGCATTGTTTAAGGTGCGCGAGCCGCGGCTGCCACCGGTGATCAGCACATTCAGGCGCGATTCGTGCCGCTTTGGCGGAAGTTCGAAAAACGCGCGCCGAACCGGCACGCCGATCGCTTCAGTGCGGCCTTTGGGAAAGAACCGGCTGGTCTGCGGGAAGCTCACCAGGGCGCAGCGGATAAAACGGGCCATGCGCCGGTTGGTGAATCCCGGGATGGCGTTGGGCTCCATGGCCACGATGGGCACGCCGCGCAGAGCGGCTGCGATCATCACCGGTCCGGCCACGTACCCGCCCATGCTGAACACCGCCGCCGGCCGATGGCGCCGCAGGATGCCGAGAGCCCGCGCCACCCCGCCGGGAAGTCCCGCGAGAGTGCGCAGCATCCTCATGACGCCGACGCCCTTGAGCCCGCCGATGGCGATCCACTCGATGGGGAATCCGGATGCGGGCACCAGCTTCGCCTCGAATCCCTCGTGCGTGCCGACGAAGACCGGGCGATGTCCGCGGCTCTCCAACTCGCGGGCGACGGCCAGGGCGGGGATCACGTGACCGCCGGTTCCTCCGCCGGCCATCAGGAAGGTGCGCGGCGGCGTCGGCGTCATCCTGCGCGATCGCTGACACTGAGCAGCATTCCGCAGCAGATCAGCGTGCTCAGCAGGGAACTGCCGCCGAAGCTGATCATGGGCAGGGGAATTCCTTTGGTCGGCCCCAGACCGAGAACCACGCTCATGTTGATCAGCGCCTGGAACACGATACAGGCGGTCACGGCCAGCGCCAGATACCGGCCGAAGTCGTCGGGCGCGAGCCAGTAGAGCCTCAGCCCGCGCCAGAGCAGCAGCAGAAAGCCCGCCAGTACCGCGGTGCAACCGAACAGACCCAGTTCCTCTCCCACCACCGCGTAGATGAAATCGGTGTGGGCCTCGGGCAGATAGAACAGCTTCTGCCGGCCCTGCATCAGTCCTACGCCGAGCGCTCCGCCGCTGCCCATGGCGATTTTCGATTGCTTCGCCTGGTACTCGGTGTCAGAGGTCTTCGCTTGCAGCAGGTAGTTGCGCATCCAGCCGCTGTGGTCGACGCGCGCCAGCAGTTTGTATCCGGGATCGACGAAGCCGGCCACGCGGGCGATCCGGTACGGTTTGGAGATCACGGCGACGCCCGTAAACAGGGCCAGCACGCACAGCGCGGTGACGAAATAACGTCGGTCGAGGCCGGCGATGTAGAAGACCACGGTGGCCGTCAGCACCAGCACGATGGCCGTTCCCAGGTCGGCCACGGCCACGGCCACGGCCAGACCGCCCAGAGCCATCAGGGCCAGCGCGATGGTGTGCTTCGTGTTGATGGCGCGCGCGCGCACGGTGACGAACCAGGCCAGGAAGACGGCCAGAACCGGTTTGGCGAATTCGGACGGTTGAAAGGAGGCGAAGCCCAGATGGAACCAGCGGTGCGTCTTCCAGTCGACAATGTACACCGCCACCAGCAGCACCAGCACGATGCCCAGCGGCAGGAAAGCCCAGCGGCTGGATTGCAGCAGGTGGTAATCGTGCCTCTTGAGCCACATCAGCGCAATAAAGGAAATGGCCGCCCAGACGAGCTGGCGCACCAGGAAGTAGCTGGTGGAGTGCAGGCGGATGTTGGCGGTCACCGACGACGCGCTGTACACCATCAGCAGGCCGAAACACACCATCGCCACCACGGTGAAAAACAGAGTCCAATCGGTCCGCAGCCGGTTTGCCATAGTCAGCTCTCCTGGGCGATCCTTTCCACGATCTCCTTGAATACGCGGCCGCGGTGCTCGAAGCTGTCGAACTGATCGAAGCTGGCGCACGCCGGGGCCAGCAGCACCACGTCGCCGGCGGAGGAGTGTCCGCGGGCGTAGGCGATGGCGCCCTCCAGCGAGCCGCAGGGCACCAGCGGCACCGCGCCGCTCAATTGTCCGGCGATCTTCTCGGCGGCGGCGCCAATCAACAGCGCGGCGTGGGCCTTGTGGCGGAGCGGCTCGCGCAACGGGGCATAGTCGCTGCCTTTGTCCTTGCCGCCCAGAATGATCCACAGGTCGCCGGGAAACGCGTCGATGGCCTTGAGCGCGGCGTCGACGTTGGTGGCTTTCGAATCGTTGTACCAGGTGACGCCGCCGGCGGCGAGCACGCGCTCCAGACGATGCTCCACGCCAGGGAAGCTGCGCACGGCCGCGGCGATCCCGGCCAGCGTGGCGCCGGCTATACGGGCCGCGGCGGCGGCGGCCATCACGTTCTCCACGTTATGCCGCCCGCGCAGCGGAATGTCGGCGGCTTCCAGCAGCGGCTGCTCGTCGAAGTGCACGGTGTCGCCATCGAACCACAGGCCGGGCGAAACCGGGCGCGCCAGGCTGAACCAGAGCGGGGAGGCGGCGGTGAGGGAGGCGTACTCCACCGCCACCGGGTCGTCCGCGTTCAGCACGGCGTAATCGCCTTTCTGCTGTTTTCCGAACAACTGTCCCTTGGCCGCGGCGTAGCTGGCGAAGGTGTGATGGCGGTCCAGGTGGTCGGGCGTCACGTTCAGCACCACGCCGACGCGGGCGCGGAATGTCTGGATGGTTTCGAGCTGGAAGCTGGAGAGCTCCAGCACGTTCCACTGGTCCGGCCGCGATGTCGCCACCATCGCGGTGGGCGGAAGGCCGATGTTGCCGCCCACCTGGCAGGGCACGCCGGACTCTCTGAGGATGTGGCCGGTGAGCGCCGTAGTGGTGGTCTTCCCGTTCGAGCCGGTGATGCCAATGATGGGGCCCTGGAGATACCAGCCGGCGAGCTCCACTTCGCCCACTACCGCAACGCCCCGCGCGCGCAAGTAATTGAGGATCGCTTCGTCGGCGGGCACGCCGGGAGAGATGACTGCCACATCCACGCCCTCGAAGGATCTCTCTTCCTGCGGATAGAGGTTGATGCGAAGCTGGTTCACCTCGTCGCGCAGCTCGGGCGTGATCCGGGCGTCAATGGCGCGGACCTGCGCACCCCGCGCAAGCAGCAGCTCGGCCGCGGCCAGACCGGAGCGCGCCATGCCCACCACCGCCACCGCGGCGCCGTTCACGTCCATGGCGCCTACTGGCATGGAACCCTCGGCAAGCAGTGTGTCTCTGAAGTGGGGCAGGCGCCCAGCCCAATGGCACTTGACTTTTGGAACGGGCCTGCAAATCCAAGAACAGAATGTGCGTATGACGGAGGATTCCTTTGTGGGGCGGCCAATCCTGGCCGCCGCCGCGTTTCCACGCGGCGCCAAGCCGGCTTGAAAGCC
>JBEKPY010000046.1:0-48477 GCA_049520275.1 Bryobacteraceae bacterium | reverse complement strand
CGCCAGGCCGGCTTGAAAGCCGGCTGCGGGCAGGATTGCCCGCCCCACAAACTCAGAGAATCAACCACTTGCCAGACAGGCTCAAAAGTTAAGTGCCATTGGGCTGGGAGCCTGCCCCACTTTAAATCGTCGCGTGCCGCGAAGAAATTAAGGTGTAGTGGCCCACTTCACGCGCTCTCCTTTTTCGACTGCGGCGGTTGCGGCTTCAGGTTGAACTTCTTCACCTTGTAGCGAAGCGCATCGCGGCTGATCCCCAGGACCGAGGCGGCTCGCGTCTGATTCCAGTACGAGTTCTCGAGCGCCTGCAGCAGCATCTTCCGTTCGATTTGTTCCAGCGTGTCGGCCGGCGCCGGAGCGCCCGCCGGCGGGGCTTCCACGGGCGCGCGTTCTTCCGTCTGCTGCCCGCGCGCGTCCAGTTGGAGGCTGGGGACTTGTATCCAATCCGATTCTTCCAGCAGCGTGGCGCGCTCCATGATGTTGCGCAGCTCGCGCACGTTGCCCGGCCATTCATACGCCAGCAGCGCCGCCTCCGCGCCGCGCGACAGCCCCTGAAAGTTGCGGCGGAAGCGTATGCTATAAAGCCGGTTGAAGTACCTTGCCAGGGGGAGAATATCGTCGCGCCGGTCGCGCAGCGGCGGAATCCACACCTGAATCACGTTCAGGCGGTAATAGAGGTCCAGCCGGAATCGTCCCTGGTCGATGGCTTCCACCAGCGTACGGTTGGTGGCGGCCATCACGCGCAGGTCCACGTGAATGTCGCGCACGCCGCCCAGCCGCCGGAACGTTTGTTCTTCCAGAACGCGCAGCAGCTTGGCCTGCAGTTGCACCGGCATCTCGCCAATCTCGTCGAGGAAAATGGTGCCCCCGGAGGCAATTTCCAGAATCCCCGCCTTCGCCGTGCGGGCGTCCGTGAAGGCGCCTTTTTCATAGCCGAACAATTCGCTCTCGATCAGCGTATCCGGAATGGCCGCGCAGTTGAGCGATACGAATGGTCCCTTGCGGCGATTGCCGAAGTGGTGCATGAATTGCGCGATCACGTCCTTGCCGGTGCCGCTTTCGCCCTCAATCAGGATGGTGGAGGCCTCGCTCTCGGCCACGCGGCGGGCGAATCGCAGCACCGCCTTCATCTGCGGAGAAGAGGCGACGATTTTGAAATCGCCGATGGAGATACCGTCGTCGTCCTTCTTTTCGGGCTCGCCCGCGCCCGGGGGCGTTGCCGGTGCAGCGCCCGCTCCGCCGAAGACGATGACCGCTCCCGAGATGGCGCCCTGATGATTGCGAATCGGCGCGATGCTTCCTTCCACGGCCCGCCGCTCGCCGCCCTTGGCCACCAGCAGGACGCCGGAGCCGAGGTCCCCCATCGCGCCCTCCAGAAGGACGCCCGTCAGCGCGGCGGTCACCCTTTCGCCGGTGCCGCCATCCACCAGCAGCAACACCTCGTGGACGATCTTTCCGCGAGCCTCATCGGCGGTCCAGCCGGTCCACCCTTCCGCGGCGCTGTTGAGCACCATCACAGCGCCGGCGCGGTCCACCGAGATCACGCCTTCGCCGAGCGCGCGCAGCGTGGAGGTAAGCCACGTTTCGCGATCCAGCGCCTTCAGATCCTCGGCGTGTTTGTACAACGCCATCTCGATGTTGGCATGCAACTCCGCTTCCTGGAACGGCTTGGTGATGAATCCCAGGGGCTGGGCCAGTTTGGCGCGCTCCAACGTTGCGTTGTCCGCGTGCGCGGTCAGATAGATGACGGGAATGTTGAAGCGGGTTCGGAAGATCCGCGCCACCTCGGTCCCGTCCATGTCCCCTTTGATGCGGATGTCCATGAGCGCGAGGTCGGGCGCATTTTCCTCGGCCAGGAGAATCGCTTCGGCGCCGCTGGAAACCACGTCCACCACCACGTAGCCGAGTTCGGTTAGAATGTCGCGCAGATCCTCGCCAGTGATCCGCTCATCCTCGACGATGAGAATTCGTGCAGAAATAAACCCTCCTCCAGCGCGCCGCAGTTACTTCAAATTGTAGCCGGTCCGGGGGCCTGTCGGTGGCTTCAGTGGTAGGTCTCTATCTTCTCGCTGGGATGCGCCGCCATGATCCAGGGGGCCACCAGACTCTCGTCGCCGTCCTTGTCCACCGCCTTGACGCCAAACACGACGTCATCTATGGAAGCGTTCGGCAGCGTATACTCGGTTACGTTGCCCGCCAGAACCGCCTTCTCCCAGTCGGGTGCGGTAGTGGCGCGCATCACTACGACGTAGCCGGCAACGTCGGGCGCCCTCTCCGGCTGCGTCCAGCGCAACACGGCGTCGTAGCCGGACTTCCCTCGGGAGATGCGCGACACCAGCGGCGCCGGGGGAGCCAGCGCCAGACTGGCCAGCGCGGCGGCGTTCACTTTGGCCACCAGCGCAGTGTAGGCGGGGGAAGCGTTGGCGAACGTATCGGTGGGGTTGTGCTGATGCGAGTAGTCTTCCGTGGCGGTAGTCAACCGCACCGCGCCATATCCAGCGCGGTCGAACGGCGTGTGATCTCCGCCGCGCCCGAAGCGGTCGTCGCGGAACACCAGATTGACCCGCATCGCCGGGAAGTAGCGCTCGGCGGCGGACTTCACGTAGCGGGCCACGGTCCGTGAGGGGGAGTCGTTCGGGTCGCCGGAGTAGACGTTGACGGCGCGGTTATTACGCCGCCCGTCGCCGGCCACGTCGGTGCCGATGATGTCGTTGTTCAACACGCCATCGATCTTAACGCCGTCCTTGCGGGCCTGCTCCGCGTAGAGCGTGCTGCCGATGAGGCCCTGCTCCTCGCCGGCGAAGGCGATGAAGACGATGGTGTTGGCGAATTCGTACTGGCTCATGATGCGGGCCAGTTCCAGCACCGCCGCCACGCCGCTGCCGTCGTCCGATACGCCGGGGGCGATGGGCGCATCCGCCGTTTTCTCCCAGTCCACCGCGCCAATGTTCCCTTCATCCTCGGGCCGTTTCCACACCAGCGCCAGCGAATCGTAGTGCGCGGTGATGAGGAATTGCCGGTCGGGGTGCAGGGTTCCCGGCAGAACCGCGACCACGTTCACGAAGTCCGTGTCGCGCACCACGCGGCCCTGCTTGCGGACGTGCCAGGTGTCGTAGCGAACCTGCAGCCGCGGACCGCACGCGTGGAACTGTTCGTAAATCCAGCGCCGCGCCGCTCCTACGCCGTGCTCGGGGTCGCTCACCGAGGAAAGCGAGCCGCGCGTGCCGAACGCTTCCAGACGCCGCAGGGTGGCCGTGATGCGCTCTTCGGAAACGGCATCCACGATAGTCTTCACTCTGGGATTGACCGCCGGCGCCGGCGGGCCCGCCAGCATTGCCGGAATCAGGAGCAGCGACGAAAAAACCGCAGTGCGCACAGTACCGGAAACTATAACACGCGGCGTCCGCCGCTGGTCTATTCTGAAAGAGACTCGTCATCATGAAACCTGCGAAGCTGCTTCCCGTCCTCCTGCTGGTGCTGGCTGGCGCCGCGCTGGCGCAATCGTCGCCCAACCCGAACGAAAAACCCAACGTGTTCCTGCAGCAGGAACCGAAGGTCGATAAATCGCGTTTGCGCGATCTCAAGGGCCAGGTGAAGGACGCCAACGATAACGGCATCGAGGGGGCCACGGTGCGGCTCAAGGAGTTGAAAAGCGGCAACGTGGTCAGCACGCAGACGAAGAAGGACGGCTCCTACATTTTCTACGACCTCAATATGGATCTCGACTACGAGATGGCGGCCACGCACGACGGTTTCGATGGCCCGGTGACGAAGAGGGTGTCCCCGTACGACACGCGCAAGCCGGCGGTTCGGAATTTCGAGTTGCAGCGCAAGCCGGAGCCGTCCGCGCAGAAGTAGTCCGGTGTCGTGAGCATCCGCTCCTGACGGCCGAAGCCGCTTCAGGTTGCGGCGGGTGCACGCCCGCTCGGGAGCGCCACGCACCGGGATGGCTGAACCACCCCGTGACGATGAAGAATGTCCCTTGTAGGTTTGGAACCAACGGCGGGGAGTTACTCGAATAGCGGCCGGACAACAGGAACTCCGAAACCTACTCCGCTCGCGGATGACGCCAATACGGCGGGCAGCGCTTTCGCCAGATTCCGGATGCCCGCCGGTACTCGGCTGCGCAGGCGCGAACGACGGCCGCCAGGCACCCACGAATCGCCCTCAGCGCGCCCCGCGGCCTCGTTGATGCGGAACGAGCCGCCATTGCACCGCCGGCCCGCCATCAGAGGTTTTCCCCACGACAACCGGGAGTCCACCGTATTGACCGGAAAGAAGCGAGAACGTTACTGTCGGTGGGGGACTCTGTTGTAAGCAACGAGACTCACCGTGCAAGGAGACTCACCGTGCCAGCTCAGGTCCGCATTCATCCGGTCATAACTGCCCTTGTTTTATGCGCGTGCGGTTTCGCCCAGAACCCGGCGACGTCGGTCAGCATTGACGCGAACATCAACCGCCACGCAATTAATCCGCACATCTACGGATTCAGCTTCGCGGCCACGAGCGATCTGGCGGCGACGAACTTCACCATGAACCGTTACGGGGGCAACGCCACCACCAGATACAACTGGCAGATCAACGCCACCAATCATGCCTCCGACTGGTATTTCGAAAGCATCCTCGACACCCCTGCCACGCCCGGCTATGACGGCGACGCCTTTATCACCACCACCCGCGCCGCCAGCGTGGGAGCCCAGCCCCTGCTCACCATTCCCATGCTGAACTACATCGCCAAACTGGGTCCGGACGGGGCCACGCTCTGGTCCTTTTCCGTTGCGAAGTACGGCCCGCAGACCGGCACCGACCCCTGGAATCCGGACGCCGGCAATGGAGTCAGTACCGCGGCGGGCAATCCCTACATCACCGGCAACGATCCGAGCGACGCCAATACGCCGAACAGTGTGGCCATTCAGCAGGCGTGGGTGCAGCACCTGATCGATACGTGGGGGACGGCGGCGAGCGGCGGGCTGCAGTACTACATCATGGACAACGAGTATTCCATCTGGGACTCCACTCACCGCGACGTCCACCCCGTTGGCGCGAACTACGAGGAGATCTATAACGACTTCGTCAATTACGCCGGCGCGGTGCGCGCCCTCGACCCGAACGCGCTGATCGCCGGATTCGAGGAGTGGGGATGGTGGGCCCAATACCTGAGCGGCTACGACCAGCAGAACGGGATCGCCGCCGGCGGGTCCGACTACAATACGCACAGCCAGACTTACTACTACCCCTGGCTGCTGCAGCAGCTTTACCAATACCAGCAGAGCACCGGCACACAGCTTCTCGATGTGCTCACCGTCCACTACTATCCGCAGGACGCGTCGGGCAGCGGCGACGATTCCACGGCCACCCAGCTTATCCGCAATCAGTCGACGCGCTCGCTCTGGGACCCCAACTACGTGGACCAGTCCTGGATCAACGAGGTGGGCATCAACGGCGGCAAGGTGTACCTGATCCCCACCCTGAAGAGCTGGGTGAGCCAGTATTATCCGGGGTTGCAAGTGGGCATCACCGAGTACAACTGGGGCGACGAGGCCAACCTGAACGGGGCCACCACGCAGGCCGACGCGCTGGGCATCTTTGGCCGCGAAGGGCTGGACCTGTCCACGCGCTGGACGGTACCCGTCAATCCATCGCCCACCTATCTGGCGATGGAAATCTACCGCAACTACGACGGCAACCTCTCGACGTTCGGGGACACCAGCGTCTCCGCTGCCGTGGCCAACCCCGATTACCTTTCGTCGTTCGCCGCGGTGCGCTCGTCCGACGGCGCGCTGACCGTCATGGTCATCAACAAGCAGCAGGGAAGCACTCCGGTCACCGTCAGTCTGGCCAACTTCGGGACAACCGGCACGGCGCAGGCCTTCCAGATCTCCTCGGCTTCGCAGACGCAAATCGCTCACCTGGCCGATGTTTCCGTCGCCAACAACGCCATCGCGACAACCGTTCCGTCGCAGAGCATCACGCTGTTTGTCATCCCGGCGGGGAGCATAACGTCCCTGCCTACCGCTCCGGGAGGACTGGCCGCCACGGTGGGCAGCGGCACGGTTACGCTCACGTGGAACGCCGGGGGCGGCGCCACCAGCTACTCCGTGCAGAGGGGCACCGTGAGCGGAGGGCCTTACACGGCCATCGGCACGGTGACGGACCCATCGCCAACCAGCTTTACCGACAAGGGCCTGACCAACGGCAAGACGTACTATTACGTCGTCGCGGGGACCAACGCAAAGGGCACCGGGCCAAATTCGGCGGAGCTCGCCGCCACGCCCATCGTTCCGCCCACCTTCTCGTCATCCGCCTCGGCATTGCCGAATCCGGTCATCCAGGGCTCCATGACAGCCATCAGCGCCACGGTGACCTGCACGGCCAACACCCTGCAAAACGGCATTGTCCAGATCCTCGTTCTCGATCCGAACGGGAACACGGCGGTAACCCAGAACTTCACCGCGCAGAGCTTCACCGCCAGCCAGTCCCATGGTTACTCGCTGGATCTCACGCCCGCGCTGGCGGGCTACTACACGGTGGAGGTCGGAGTATTCAGCTCCACGTGGCAGCTCTGGAACTGGAACTCATCGGCCGCCAGCATCGCCGTCAACTCTTCCACCACGTTCACGTCGTCGGCAACCCCGTCCGCTTACACCATCAACCCTGGCGGAACCTCTTCTATCGCGGTCACGGTGACCGAGACCGGCTCGTCGGGACTTACGAATGCGATCGTCGAGCTGCAGATCTTCAACCAATCGGGCACTGCCGTGGCCACCACTTACTGGAGCGGACAGAACTTCGCCGCGGGCCAGAAACTAAAGTACGCCTATACCTGGTCACCGGGCAGCAGCATTCCGCTTGGACCTTATTCAGTGGACCTCGGCGTTTTCGACGGCGGCTGGACCCACGACTATTACTGGAACACCGACGCGACCATCACGGTAACATCGGCGCTGCTGCCGACGATCAAGAGCCTCAGTCCGAGCTCGGCGACCGCCGGCGGAGCGGCCTTCACTTTGACGATCAACGGCACGAACTTCGCCTCCGGAGCCACCGCGACGTGGGGTTCCACCGCGCTCAAGACGACGTTTGTCAGCTCGAGCAAGCTCACGGCGGCGGTTCCAGCGAGACTGATCGAGACCGCGGGCACGGCAAACGTGACGGTGACAACGGCTGGCGGTACGTCAGCCGCGGCAACGTTCACCGTCTCCGTGGCGCAACCGCCGGCGCTCGTATCGCTGACGCCTGCTTTCGGAACCGGGCAGTCGGTCGTCTTCAGCGCCGTATACTCCGACCCCAACGGCGTGACCGATCTGGACAAGGTGTTGCTGCTGGTCAATGCGAGCGTTAGCGAGATGAGCGCCTGCTACGTGGGCTATTATCCGCAGGGCAAGCAGCTCTATCTGCGCAACGATGCCGGAACGGCGTGGTTGACGCCGGCGCTGACTCCCGGCGGCAGCGGGACGTTAGCCAACTCGCAATGCACGCTGAACGCGAGCACCAGCACGGTGAGCGAAGCGGGGAACAACCTGACCCTGAACGCGTCGGTCACGTTCACCGGCGCGGTGGTGGGCTCGCGCAACGTGTACCTGTATGCGGCCGGGTTGAGCGGATTGAACACTGGCTGGGTCGAGAAAGGGACCTGGACGGCTACCAGCGCTGGACCACCGGCGATCGTGTCGCTGACGCCAGGTTCCGGAACCGGTCTGCCGGCTGTGTTCAGCGCCGTATACTCCGACCCCAACGGGGCAGCGGATCTGAACAAAGTGTTGCTGCTGGTCAATACGAGCGTAAACGAGGCCAGCGCCTGCTACGTGTACTACTATCCGCAGGGCAACCAGCTCTATCTGCGCAACGATGCCGGAACGGCGTGGCTGATGCCGGCGCTGACACCCGGCGGCGGCGGGACGTTAGCCAACTCGCAATGCACCTTGAACGCGAGCACCAGCGCGGTGAGCGTATCGGGGAACACCCTGACCCTGAAGGCGTCGGTCACGTTCACCAGCGTGGTGGTGGGGCCGCGCAACGTGTACCTGTATGCATCCGGCCTCAGCGGACAAAACAGTGGCTGGGTCGAGAAAGGGACCTGGACGGCGGCCACCAGCGCAGGACCGCCGGTGATCGTGTCGCTGACACCGGGTTCCGGAACCGGCCAACCGGCCGCGCTCAGCGCCGTGTACTCCGATCCCAACGGGGCAGCGGATCTGAATGAGGTGTTGCTACTGGTCAACACGAGCCTGAACGGGAGCGGCGCCTGCTACGTGTACTACTCTCCGCAGGGCAACCAGCTCTATCTGCGCAACGATGCGGGAACGGCGTGGCTGGCGCCGGCGCTGACACCCGGCGGCAGCGGGACGCTGGCGAACTCGCAATGCACGTTGAACGCAAGTTCCACCACGGTGAGCGTAGCGGGGAACAGCCTGACCCTCAATATCTCGGTCACGTTCGCCGGCGCGGTGGTGGGGTCGCACAATGTGTACCTGTATGCATCCGGCCTGAGCGGGCAAAACAGCGGCTGGGTCAAGGAAGGGACCTGGACGCCGTGATCGCGCCGGTACGGCCGGTATCTGGACACCCGTCGCCGACCGCGTTTCCTGCTGCGCCAGGCGGGTGCGCGGCCACCGAACTGGAAGAAAAACGGCCGGCGGGGCTGAGAGCCCCGCGCAGGCTTGACCACGGGCGAAAGACAAACGCCGGCCTTATCCGCGGATACGGAGACCACCGCCGCTTCGCCCCTGGTCCGGCCTGCCCCACAAGTCACGACGTCGGAACTGCCTTCACGGGACGAGTGTTTTCGAGCGTGCTGTGATGTCCGGGCGGGGAGTCCGGGTTTTGACGGCTGGCAACGCAGGCAGCGGCGACAGCTTGTGAGCACCCCGGTTCCCGCGCTACACTCGTTTGGCTGCCATGAATACGCTGCGTCGCGTAGCCGTTCTCGGGGCCGGCACTATGGGGGCGCGGATTGCCGCCCACTTCGCCAACGCCGGAGTCCCGTCGCTTCTGCTGGACATCGTTCTGCCGGGTGAGAGCGACCGCAATGCCGCCGCCCGAAAAGGGATCGAGAGCGCGGCAAAACAGAAACCGGGCGGTTTCTTCACCGGCTCGGCCGCGGCTCTGGTCCGGCCGGGCAACTTCGACGACCATCTCTCCGAGGTTGCCGGCTGCGACTGGGTGATCGAGGCCGTCACCGAGAACCTCGCCATCAAGCGCGATCTGTGGAAACGCGTGGACGCGGTCCGCAAGCCCGGCGCGATCCTCTCCACCAACACCAGCGGCATCCCGCTGGCTCGCATTTCCGAAGGCTTCCCGGCCGAGTTCCGGCGCCGGTTTCTCGGCACGCACTTCTTCAATCCGCCCCGCTACCTGCATCTGCTGGAGATGATCCCCGGCGCCGAGACCGATGCCGAGGTTCTGGGGTTTGTGCAGGACTTCGCCGAGCGCCGCCTGGGCAAGGGCGTGGTGCCATGCAAAGACACGCCCAACTTCATCGCCAATCGCATCGGGAGTTTCCTGGGCGGCACCATCCTGAAGTACACGGTGGAGGACGGCTTCACCATTGAGGAAGTGGACGCCCTCACCGGCTCGCTCATCGGGCTGCCGAACAGCGCCAGCTATCGCCTGCTGGACATCGTCGGCCTGGACATCTGGGCCTTCGTGGGCACGAATCTCTACGAGGCGGTTTCGGACGACCCCTGGCGCGAGCGCTTCCTGCCCTCCGCATTCCAGAAGCAGATGCTCGAACGCGGCTGGCTGGGCGAGAAGTCCGGGCAGGGTTTCTACAAGCGCGTGGGGGCGAGCCGCGACATCCACGTGCTGGACTGGCGCACGCTGGAGTACGCGCCGCTGACGAAGCCGCGATTCCCCTCGGTGGAACAGGCCCGGCAGATGGATGACCTGCCCGCGCGCCTGCGGTTCCTGGCGACATCGGACGACCGCGCCGGCCGCTTTCTGTGGAAGGTGTTCAGCGACCTGTTTGTCTATTCGGCCGAGCGCGTGCCGGAGATCGCCGATCGCATCGTCGAGATCGACCGGGCCATGCGCTGGGGCTACGCGCACAAGCTGGGTCCGTTTGAGTTGTGGGACGCGCTGGGCTTCGAAGACGTCGTACGGCGGCTGGAGAAGGAAGGGCGCGGCGTACCGGCCAGCGTTCGCGAGGCGAAAGGGCTGTATAAAGGGCGGACTTATTTCGACATCGCCACGAAGGAATATCGCGAGTTGGAACCTCGCCCCGGCATCATCGTGCTGAAGGATTCGAGGGTGGTGCGGGAGAATCCGGGCGCATCGCTGGTGGATCTGGGCGACGGCGTGCTGGCGGTGGAGTTCCACAGCAAGTTGAACACCATCGGCGAGGACAACATCGCCATGATCCACGCCGGGCTGGAGGAGCTCGACCGCAACTTCGAGGCGCTGGTGATCGGCAATCAGGGCGACCATTTCTCGGCGGGCGCGAACCTGATGATGGTGCTGCTGGCCGCGCAGGAGGGCGAGTGGGACGAGTTGGATCTCGTCGTCCGGCGTTTCCAGCAGGTCAACATGGCGATGAAGTACGCGCCGAAGCCGGTGGTGGCGGCGCCGTTTGGCCAGACGCTGGGAGGCGGCTGCGAGATCGCGCTGCACACGGCGCGGGTGCAGGCGTCGGCCGAGCTGTACATGGGTCTGGTGGAGTGCGGAGTTGGGCTGATTCCCGCCGGCGGCGGCTGCAAGGAGCTGCTGGCGCGGTTGAAGGACCCGCGCAAGGTGTTCGAGCTGATCGGCTACGCGAAGGTCTCGACCAGCGCCGAGGAGGCGCGAAACCTCGGCCTGTTGCATAAAGCGGATGCCGTGTCGATGAACCCGGAGCGGCTCATCGGCGACGCGAAAGCTCTGGCGCTGTCGCTGGTGAACGGCTACGCGCCGGGGGCGCCGCGCACGGATATCCGGGTGGGCGGCGAGGCCGTGTTTGCGCTGCTGAAGGTGGGGGTCTGGACGGCGCTGCAGGGCCACTACATCAGCGAGTACGACGCGGCGATCGGAGAGAAGCTGGCGCAGGTGATCAGCGGCGGCCGCCTCACCGGCGAGCAGACGGTATCGGAGCAGTATCTGCTGGACCTGGAGCGGGAGGCGTTTCTCAGCCTGTGCGGCAATCCGAAAACGCAGGCGCGCATGGCGCACACGCTGAAGACCGGCAAGCCGCTGAGGAATTAAAGAAACGCTTGGGGGGAATTGGGGACACCAAACGGGGAAAGCCACCGCGCTTCCCAATTTCCCCCGGAGCCGCGAACGTGAGAGAGCGGATGGAGATTTCATGATTGAAGCCGTTATCGTCGATTGTCTGCGCACGCCGGTGGGCAAGGCCCCGCGCGGCACGCTGCGCAATGCCCGGCCGGACGATCTGGCCGCCACGGTGATTCGCGCGCTGCTGGAGCGCTATCGGGAGTTGCCCAAAGAGGAAGTGGACGACGTCATCCTCGGATGCGCCATGCCGGAAGCGGAATCCGGCGCGAACGTGGCGCGCATCGCGGCGTTGCGGGCGGGCCTTCCCGACAGCGTCCCTGCCGTGACCATCAATCGCTTCTGCTCTTCCGGTCTGCAGGCCATCGCCATGGCGGCCGACCGTATTCGCACGGGCGGCGCCAGCGTGGTCGTCGCCGGCGGCTGCGAATCCATGAGCATGCTGCCGTTCGATCGAACGCGGTTCGCGCCGAACCCGTGGCTGGTAGATCACCTGCCCGAAATCTACATGGGCATGGGACTCACCGCCGAGCAGCTCCAGCGCAAATACGGCATCAGCCGCGAGGATCAGGACCAGTTCGCGCATCGCAGCCACCACAACGCGCTCGGTGCACAATCGGAGGGACGCTTCGACGATGAGATTGTTCCGGTGGACGTGGAGACCACCACGCTGGACGGTGCAAAGCCGGTGACCGTCAGGACCGTGTTCACGCGCGACGAGGGCCCGCGCGCCGATACCTCCGTGGAAGCGCTGGCGAAATTGAAGCCGGTGTTCATGGCCGACGGCACCGTAACAGCGGGCAACGCATCGCAGACGAGCGATGGCGCGGCGGCGGCGCTGGTTATGTCCGAACAAAAAGCGCGCGAGCTGGGCCTCAAGCCCAAAGCGCGCCTGGTCAGCTTCGCGGTTGCCGGCGTGCCGCCCGAGATCATGGGCATCGGCCCGGTGCGAGCGATCCCCAAAGCGCTGGACATGGCCGGCCTGACGCTGGACCGCATTGGCCTCATCGAGCTGAACGAAGCGTTCGCGGTGCAGGCGCTCGCCGTCATCCGCCACGCGGATCTGCCGCTGGAGCGTGTCAACGTGAACGGCGGGGCCGTCGCGCTGGGGCATCCGCTGGGCTGCACCGGAGCGAAACTCACCGCCACCATACTGCGCGAAATGGAACGCCGCGACGTCAGGTATGGGATGGTAACCATGTGCATCGGAGGCGGCCAGGGGGCCGCGGGCATTTTCGAACGGATGAACTGACATGAGTGCAACCACCACCGCTACTCTCAAAAACCTTGGCGGCGGCTTCCTTCTGGAAGCGGCGCGGCCCGAAGACATTTTCACGCCCGAGGAGTTCAGCGACGAACACCGGGCCATCGCGCGCACCACGGAGGACTTCTGGAACAAGGAGGTTGTGCCGAACCTCGACGCCATCCAGCATCAGGAACCTGGGGTCGCGCGCGCGGTGCTGCGGAAATCGGGCGAGCTCGGTCTGCCCGCGGTGCTGATTCCGGAACAATACGGCGGCATGGAGATGGGTCTCACCTCCGCCATGATCGTGGCGGAGGGTCTGGCGAGAGACGGCTCCTACGCGGCGTGTCATGGCGCGCATGCCGGGATTGGCACGGTGCCGCTGCTGCTGTTCGGAACCGAGGAACAGAAGCGGAAATACCTGCCCGGACTGGCCACCGCGGAGACGGTGGCGGCCTACTGCCTCACCGAGCCCCACGCCGGCTCCGACGCGCTTGCCGCAAAAACCCGCGCGGACCTGAGCCCCGATGGCACGCACTACATCCTGAACGGCCAGAAGATGTGGATCACCAACGGCGGCTTCGCGGACCTTTACACGGTGTTCGCGAAAATCGGCGGGGAGAAGTTCACCGCGTTTCTGGTGGAGCGCGGTTACCCGGGCGTCGCGCCGGGCGCCGAAGAAAAGAAGATGGGCATCAAGGGCAGCTCCACCACGGCCGTATATTTCGATAATGTGCCGGTGCCGGTGGACAATGTGCTCGGAGAGATCGGCCGTGGCCACATTATTGCGTTCAATATTCTGAATATTGGCCGCCTGAAGCTGGGCCCGTTTGCCGTGGGCGGCGCGAAGGAGGTGTTGCGCGCCTCCCTCCGCTACGCCAAAGAGCGCCAGGCGTTCGGCCACGCCATCGCCGATTTCGGCATGATCCAGCACAAGCTGGCGGAGATGGCCGTGCGTCTCTACGCGGCCGAATCGATGACCTGGCGCGTGGTGGGTCTGGTGGAGCGGGACGGCGCCGGTTTCATGAAGGCCGCCGAGGAGTTCGCGGCCGAGTGCTCGTACGTGAAGATCTTCGCGTCGGAGATGCTCGACTACGTGGTGGACGAAGGCGTGCAGATTCACGGCGGCTACGGCTACCATCAGGACTACGCCGTGGAACGGGCCTACCGCGACGCGCGCATCAACCGCATCTTCGAAGGCACCAACGAGATCAACCGGCTGCTGGCCACGGGCATGCTGCTCAAGCGCGCGCAGCGCGGCCAGTTGCCGCTGGTGGAGGCGGTGAAACGGCTGCAGAACGAGCTGCTGGGCGGGCCCACGTTCAACACGGGCGATGCCGAGGAAGTGCGCATGACCGCCAACGCGAAGAAGGCGGCGCTGTTCCTGCTGGGCATCGCGTACCAGAAATTCTTCAACGATCTGGAGAACCAGCAGGAGATCCTGGCGGCCATCACGGACGTCGCCATGAACGCCTTCGCCATGGAGTCCTGCGTGCTGCGGACACAGAAAAACCACGCCGGCCAGGAGATGACCACCATCTTCGTGCACGAAGCCATGGAGACGGTGGAGAGCGCCGGGCGGGCGGTGATCGCGGCCTGCTCGGAGGGCGATCCCCTGCGCATGAATCTCTCCATTCTCAAGCGCTTCACCAAATGCGATCCGGTGAATGCGATCGCGCTGCGGCGCCGGATTGCGGAGCGATTGCTCGCAGCCGAACGCTACGTGGTGCCGGCGAATTGAGACTGGTGGTTCTGGCTGGTCTGCCCGGTTCGGGCAAGACCACGTGGGCCGCGCGGCAGTCCTTTTCGGTTCTTTCGTCGGATGGCATTCGTCTGCTCATTGCCGACGATCCCGCCATTCAGACCATCCACCGGCGGGTGTTCGCAACGCTGCGGCAGCTCGCGCGCCAGCGTCTGGATCTGCACCGTCCGATCACCTGCATCGACGCCACCAGCCTGACGCGCTGGGAACGCCGCCCGTGGGTGCGGCTGGCCGAGGACGCCGATTGCGAAGCGGAGGCCATCTTCTTCGACACACCGCTGGAGGTTTGCCTGGACCGCAACAGCCGCCGCGAGCGTGTGGTTCCCGCGGCCGTGGTACGCGAGATGGCCCGCAGGATGGAGCCGCCCTCAATCGCGGAAGGGTTCGCGCGGGTGATCACGCTGCGGTAGGCCGGGGGGCCAAAAACCTCTCCACGTTTCCACTCGAACGGCAGTTATTCCTTGTAGACGTGAGCAGTTCGGAGTTCATTCTCGGGATGACCCCTTCAGCGACGGACCGGCCGGATGTGCTCGCGCGCGCCAGAAAGGGCGACGAAGCGGCGTTCGAAGAGCTGATGCGGATGCACGAGCGGCAGGTGCTGCTCACGTCGCTGCGGTTGCTGGGACGGATGGAAGATGCCCAGGACGCCGCGCAGGAGGCGTTCCTGAAGCTGTACCGGAACCTGCGGATCTTCGGTTCGCCGGCGGAGATTCGGCCGTGGTTGTATCGGGTCACGGTCAATGTGTGTCACGATCTGGCACGAAAGCGCGGCCTGCTGGCGGCGGAAGCGCTGGCGCTGGACGTCGCCGTGGAGGACGGTGGGGAGGAGCGGATCGGTCTGGAACAGCAACGCGAGTTGCTGGCTGAGGCGCTGACATATTTGCCGGAAAAGGAGCGGGCGGCCATCGTGCTTCGTGAGATTGAAGGGCTGGACACGGACGAGGTCGCCGCGATTCTGGGCTCCACCCCAGCTACCGTGCGCACGCAGGTTTCGACAGGCCGGGCGCGGCTGCGCGGCGTCGTGACGCGGCTTTCGCGGAGGAAACATGGATTTTGACTTTCCCGAGCCGTCCCCGGCGGCCTACGACGAGGTGCGGCATCGTGTTCTGGGAGAAATCCGGCGGCGAAGAAAAGTCCGCAAGGTTGTGCGAATGATGGCGGCCCTGGCCGCCTGCGTGGCTCTGGTAGTAACGGGTCTGGTGGCGTTGCGGCAGCCGGCGCTCCTGCCTGCCCCGCCGATGCTGGCGCGCTCGCCGGGCGGGCCCCCGCCGGTGGTTGGTGCAGCGAAGGTGGCGCGCCACCCGCGGGCTCGAAGACAGCGGGAGGCGCCCGCACAGCCGCTGGTGGTGCGGCTGGAAACCGACGATCCCAACGTCGTCATTCTGTGGATGGTGGATTGAGGAGATTATGAACCGACTAATTGCGAAACTCTGCTTTGGATTCATGCTCGCCGCCGCGTGCGCGAGCGGGGAAGATGCCCCTGTTGTGGAGAAGCTGGTGCAGGTGAAGCACGTCGAAGTGGATCAGCGGCTGCACAACCTGTTCGACATCCTGGGGGTGCGAGTGTCGGACCGCGTGGGTGGCTACATCGCGCTGAAAGGGCCAAAGGAGGCCGTAGCCGCCGCCGAAGAGGCCCTGCATGGCATGGACGTTGACAAACCGGAGCTCAACGTGGAGCTGACCGGATGGCTGGTGGTGGCATCGTCGTCGCCGGTGCCGGAGCTGCAGCCTCTTCCGGCGGACCTCACCTCCGTGGCCAAACAACTCAAGGCCGCCTTCGGGTACGCCGATCTGCGGGTTATTACCAGCTTCGTGGTGCGCACTCGCGCGGGTAGTGAGATGCGCAACGAGGGGCAATTCTCGAATGAACTGGTGGGTGGCAAAGAATACTCTTTCTACTCCTTCCATGTGAACAGAGTGGAGGTTGCCGGGGAGGCGGCTGGCTCCCACCGGCTTCGCCTGGATAATGTCCAGTTAAGACTCGGCAGCGGCACTGGCGGTCTCACCTCCGACGTGGATCTGATGGAGGGCCAGAAAGTGGTCATCGGCAAGACGAGCATGGGCGTCACCACGGGGATGCCGCTCATCCTCGTGCTGACGACCCGCGTCATAACCGAATAAACTCACACTGATGATCTGTCTCGACGAAGAGCAGGTGCGCGGGTTGCTGCGCCTCGAGGACCTGATCCCGGCCATGGAGAACGCGCTCATCGATTTCTCCGCCGGGCGTATCCGGCAGCCGGTGCGCAGCATAGTTGCCGTTCCCGAGTATGGCGGCCTGTGGGGACTCATGCCCGCGGTGTGCGGCGACGTGCTGGGCATCAAGCTGGTGACCGTGTACGAGGAAAACGCAAGCCGGGGGCTGCCCACGCACCAGGCCACCATCGAGCTGTTTCGCGCCGACACGGGAGAGCCGCTGGCGGCGATGGATGGGCGGCTGATCACGGAGTTGCGAACGGCCGCCGTTTCCGCCGTGGCCACGCGTCTGCTGGCGAAGCCGGATGCGCGCATTCTGGCGATTCTGGGCGGCGGCATTCAGGCGCGCGCGCACGCCCGGGCGCTGCGGCTGGTTCGTCCCTTCGAAGAGATCCGTCTCTGGAGCCGGACACCGGAGCACGCCGCGCGCTGCGCCGAGGAGATTGGCGCAAAGGCGATGGGCGCCGAGGCGGCGGTCGGCGGCGCCGATGTGGTGGTCACCGTCACCCACTCGGCCCAGCCGGTTCTCAAAGGCGCGTGGCTTGCTCCCGGCGCATTGGTGAATGCCGTGGGCGCCATCGGGCCGGGCAAGCGCGAGCTGGATGATCGCGCGATGAACGCCGCCGTAGTGGTGGATTCGCGCGCTGCCGCCGCACAGGAAGCCGGCGACATCATTCACTCCGGAGCGCCTGTCCACGCGGAGATTGGAGAGCTCCTTGCGGGCGTCCGGCCGCTTCCGCCGCGCGGCGGCCGGGTGGTTTTCAAGTCTCTGGGACTCGCCGTCGAAGACGTGGTGGCCGCCAGCCTGGTCTGGGACCGCTACCAGGCAGGCAACACCACGCCACTTTCGAGCTCCGCGGAGCTGTAGATTCCGGCGCTCTGCCCATTCACGACCACGTGGTAGCGCCGCGCGGAGGGGACCCGTCGAAAGGCCGCCACGGGCGGGCGCGGCCATGCGAACGGCGTGTTCAGCTTCAGATCGATGTTATCGCCAGTTACAGAACAGTCCGTCGCATTGATCCCATTCACACCGACGGCGCGTTCGGCACTTACGTCGACGATGACATCGCGAAGATAGTCCTCTTCCATCTCGACGCCCGCCATGCCGCTGCCAGAGCCCCAATGAAAGCTGCTTACACCGGCCTTGCCGCCGTACCCTTCGTGCGCCCAGTTCTCCGACGGCGAGATGGGGAACTGCGCCCGCAGCGCGGCGACGCCACGCTCCAGATACTCCACCACACCGGTGGCCCGGTAGAAATCGAGGATGACGTTGGCGGCGAGACTCTGCCGCGCATCGGACCATTCCGCGTCGGAGTTCTGCGTGGTGAATCCGCCCAGCAACATGTTGGGACAGGAAAGACCCTCCAGCACCGGATTCGTCCAGTCCTGCTGATACAGCAGCAGGTAGTCGAGTAAGTTGGTTCCCCGATCGAGATACTCCTTCCGGTGGGTGGCGCGCCAGGCGGCAAGAAACGCGGCCGGCGCATGGATCAGGGCCAGATCGTTCGCCGGCCACTGGCCGGTGGCGGCATCCAGATTGGGCAGGCGCGGACTGCAACTGAAGAAGGTTTCGAAATCGTACCATTTGCGCTCGGGGACCACCTCCCGCTCGAGGAAACCAAGGCCGCGGAGCGCCGCGTCCCGATACCGCGCGTTGCCATCCTGCGAAGCGAGCTCCAGCAGGAACAGGGCAACGGGCGCAGTCTCGGCGAACACCTTGCGCGAGAGGTCGAGCTCGGGAGCGCCAGTCTCGTCGAAGCGCGTCGGGAGCATGCCATCGGGCCGCTGGCGAGCGATCAGGAAATCGGCGAGGCGTTCGGCTCGCGGCAGGATTTCGCCCGAATCGGCAAGCCCGGCCTCGCGCCATCGCAGCAGCCAGTATCCGGTCCAACTCATGTCAAAGCCCAGGTACCCGTTTTGAATGCTCCACAGCCTGCCGTCGCCGGCCGCCCACGCGATCCTGTCGCCATCGGGAACGGCGATGCACTTGAACGCGCCATCGCGGCCCGGCGCGCGGAGCGCCAGTTGAATGGTCCGGGTGGCCAGCTCCAGCAGATCCTGCTGGTGTGTTCGCCGGGCGTAAAGCGCCATGCCCACGGCGGTGCGGACGCTGTTGAACCAGGCCGACATGTACAACGATGGCTGTGGCCCGCCCCAGCGAATGGTTCTGACCGCGCCGACGGACACGCCGTCCAGACGAGCGGAAAGCCACTGCCGGCGCGACTCGGTGTCCCACACCTGCTTTCGCCACTCGTCCCAGAGCCCCAGGGACCGGTAGGCCGGATGGGTTCCCCTCTGTTCGAGCGCAGCGGTGGCCTGCGCCGGGCGGCCGAACCGTTGCCAATGGAAGCGGACTGCCTCACGGGCGGCTTCGCCGGGGACCGCGGTGGCGGTGAGCAACAGATAGTACGAGTTCGTCACGGGGCTTTCGGCGCTCCAGACGCGGTCTTCGTCGGGAGCGAAAACGGAGTGGAACGCCCGGCGCGCCGGCATGAATCCGACGGCCAGCTTCCCTCCACCGGGCAGGTCCAGTTGCAGCGCGTGATTGCATCGCTTCAAGGCAGCCGCGTCCAGCGCATCCAGATCGGGAACGATCGCGAACGCCCTGCTGCCGGATTGCGTCAGAATCACCGCGGACTTGTACCTGGCATCCGGGTTGAAGCCGCCCACCGATGGCGAGTACGACCAGTCGGGCGTGCCCACAAAACGAAACGCGTCGGCGAAGGAGTGAAGCGCCAGTGCCGGGTGCGGCTCCACTCGCGTGGACACGTGCAGCCACGCCTGTTGCGCGTCGAGTGTGACGGTGCGGGTAACCACCTGTCCACCGGCATCGAAGCGTTCGACGAGCCGACCCCCATCGCTGGCGATATCGCGCACAGAAGCGGGCACAACTTCTCCGCCGGGTCCGCGGATGGAAAGCGCGCCGGCCGAATTCCCCGCCGCAGTGGCCACAAGAACCCAGTCCCTGCTCGAGCGCGCCAGGTAACGCTCCTCGACGTGGCCTTGTGTAACGCGCGCTTCCACGCGAACCATGGCCCCGGTGAGAACCGCCGGAGGCGACGCCTGCGCCAGCAGGAACCACGGCGCTAGCGCGAGGAAGAGCAGAACTCGCGTGGACGTGAGCAGGTGGCTGACGTAGCAGCCGGGCGAAGCTGAGAGCCCCGCGCAGGCCACGCGCCAGTCCCACCTCGAATCGTCGCGTGGCATGATTATTCGACCGGAACCAAAGAGTACTTATGCGGCTTCGGCCGGGCGGCTTCGCGTTGTTTGGCGACAACGGCCTGTTCCAGCGCGTCCATCGATTCCATGGTGGCGCGGGACGGCGGCAGATCGTAATCCGCCAGGGGCACCTGAATGGTGCGCCAGCGTTCGTTGTGGATATCGCAATGAGATACGGTGAGGTCGTATACCTCTTTGGCCTGCTTCGTCATGGGCGTTTCCAGCAGCGCCAGGTTGATGCCCCTTGCGAGCTCGTCGTTGTTGAAGGTGCCAGCGGCCTGCCCGTCGATCTCGAGCGTGTAGACGCCGTCGCGAAGGCCGGTGACGCGAAGCGGCTGCCGGTTGAGGGCTTCGGCGACGTCGGAGCTCGACAGCACCAGCTTCAGGGGACCCGAACCCCACATGCTTTGCCAGCTCCGAAACGGAAGCGGCAATGCGTCGTCCAGTTGGGTCCACTCGAGAGAGTGTTGCGCCGACAAGTCCGAAATCACCGCGTGTTCCACCGACCTCACCATCGCCTTTCCCGCCGATACGTCGATGGCGACCGCGGAGACTACCGCTCGCGCGTTCCAGGATCTCAACAACTCCTCGGCCATGATGAGGTGGCCGGCGAACGAAGGATGGATGCGATCCTGGATGATTTTCCGCGCCTCCTCGCTGTCCTGCTCGCTCGCTTTCCTGACCACCTGCACCACGTCGGTGTTCAGGTCCGCCAGGTTCAGGCCCGCCTGGCTGGCGTAATTGGCGATCCATTTCCCGTAGCTGATCATGACCTCGTTGTAACCGCCGGGAAATGTCGGCGGGCGGGTGACGTCGTCGTAGGGCGAAGGCCGGATCGCGGTGATGCGAACGGCTGGCAACGCGGAGCGGACCGTATCGACGATGTGCCGGTAGCCGTCGAAGAACTTCTTGTCGACGGCTTCGCTCTCAGCGGCGTACTCCCCGTCGTTCATGCCCAGCATGATGGTCATCACCGTCGGCTTGTATGCGATCACGTCGCGCTGGAGGCGAGTATCGATGGGCCCGCCTCCGCCGCCGGTGACGCGGTCGCCGCCCCAGCCGGAGTGGATAAAGACGGCATCCAGCCCCCGGGTAGCGCGTCACCACATACGTTTCGGCGATCACCGTGTACAGCCTCTGATCCGTGATGCTGTCCCCGTAGAACACCACGCGATCGCCATGCCTCAGATAGAAATCGTCCGCGCCTGTCACCTGCACAGCCACGGTGAGCGCCGCGAGTAACACCTGGATTGTCTGTCGCATGAATCTCTCCGAGTTTATATCGGAAGACGGTCAGGCGGTAACAGGCTGGCGATTCGCTACGTTCAGGCCACCGGCTCGGTCAGGTCGTGCACCAGGGAGGCGTCCGCGGCATACTCCTCGGCCATCCACTTGAACACGAGCGTGTCGCGCCTCCGCGCGAGGCCTGGGTTTAGTTCAAACGTGATGATGGATCCCGGTTCGAAGGGGATTTGTTTGGTGGAACCCAGAGAAGATGCCGTGAATCCGGGCTTCGTGACGGTCCTGTGATAAAGCTGGAGCATAAGAGTCCCTTGCGCACCATTATCGCTCGCCGGCCGCTGGCGCGATGCTCGGCCGGCAGCCGCGTTTTGGGGGCTCTCACCCCCGCCCGTCCCCTTCCGCGTCCCCGCGGCCGGACAGCAGCGCATCCTCCATCGGCCGCCAGATTCTTTCCACTCTCGCAACATTTTGGGTTGACACTGTGAGCCTAATGGATTTAACTTGGAACTGGGGGCGTAAGTTCGCTCCCTGTGAGTGAAGGATCCTCGGCAGGCGAGGCGTCCGCGCGGCAAACAGGCCACTGCCCATAGGTGTCGAAAGATGCCAGATGTGGGTGACCAGGGATTCTCGGGTTAAGGGCTTCCCTAACGTGGCTGAGGTTATGAAACCTCTACGGCGTGCGGTGCTGAAGCTTAGTCCAGTGGGGAAATCCGTCAGCCATCTTTTTGGTAGTCGGCCATTTCTCCGCTTCGAGGGAAATGGCCTTTTCATTTCCTGACGAAGCTTCCGCCCGTCTCCAGGATTAGTGTATGGACCATAACGACGACCAGCCTCCGAGTACGGAGACAGATTCGTGGTATCGCGGGTAGTGACCCGCCGGGCTCCTTCAACGTAGCCGGGCATCGCCTCCGCGATCTCCACGCGAGATTTCGCGGAGGGTGAAGGCAGGCTTCTTCCCCTTCGAAACGTTAACCGATGGCGGCCGCTGCGGCGCGTCTGCGCCCGTTTGTGCCGTCGGCGTCAACTGCGTGCGCATGGTGTGTCATCGCTGTGCGCGGCGCCATGCGCGGCGAAGGAGGTGTGCCATGGCCAACCGGGCAATAGTGATTCCCGTGAGCGAGGTCGAGGTCGATGTAGAGACCAGACCCGTTCACGGGACGCTGGTGCGGTCGAAGTGGGCGCGCAATCTGCTGACGTTCCTCATGGTGGTCGGGCCCGGCCTCATCGTCATGGTGGCCGACAACGACGCTGGCGCCGTCTCCACATACACACAGGCCGGTGCGCAGTACGGCATGCACCTCCTGTGGCTGGTTCTGTTGTTGCTCCCGGTTTGCTACTTCATCCAGGAGATGGTGGTGCGCCTGGGCATCGCCACGGGCAAAGGCCACGCCGCCATGATCTACCAGCGCTTCGGCAAGTGGTGGGGGATGTTCTCGCTGGTGGATCTGCAACTGGTCAACTTCCTCACCCTGGTCACCGAATTCGCGGCCATCGATCTGGCCCTCGCCAAACTCGGCGTCGATCCGCGCGTGGGCGTTCCGCTGGCCGCCGCCGGACTGATCCTGATCGCCGTCACCGGGAGCTATCGCCGCTGGGAGCGTACCGTCGTTCTCCTGTGCCTGCTCGATCTCGCCTGGTTCGTGGCCACCTGGAAACTGCATCCCGCGGTCGCCGAAATGGTGAGAAACACCTTCGTGCCCAGCATCCCGGCGGGCGGCATCACGCCCGATCTGATGTTCCTGGTGATCGCCGTGGTGGGCACAACCATCGCCCCCTGGCAGCTTTTCTTTCAGCAGAGCTGCATCGCCGACAAGCGGCTGCGTTTCGCCGACGTGCCCTGGGCCAGGCTGGATACGTTCCTCGGCGCCTGCATCACCATCACGGTGGCCGGCTGCATGATGCTGGTGGGCAACGCCTCGCGCGTCCACGGGTTCAACTTCACCGATCCGGCGCAGATGGCCGTGGACCTCGGCAGCGTCGCCGGCCCGTTCGTGCGCAACGTGGTGCTGCTGATGATGATTAACGCCGCCGTGCTCGGCGCCACCGCCATTTCGCTCTCCAGCGCGTGGGCCTACGGCGAAGTGGTGGGATGGCCGCACAGCCTGCAGCTTCCCTGGAGAAAGGCGCGCGGGTTCTACGCGGTCTATCTGGTGGGCGTGGCGCTGGCCGCCGCCATCGTGCTGATCCCGCGGGCGCCGCTGCAACTGATCATCCTGGGCGTGCAGGTGCTCGCCGGCGTGATCCTGCCGTCCGCCATCATTTTTCTGCAGCTTCTGCTCAACGACAAGGAGCTGCTGGGCGTATACGCCAACAAACCCTGGAACAATATTGTGAACTGGACGATTATTATCCTCTTGTTCGCTCTGTCGCTGATTCTCGCGGCGCAGGTGACCGCGCCCAACCTGTTCAAGTTCACGTAAGGAGACATGCCATGGCAACCACGACCCTGAATCATTACCTGGTCATCCACCCGCTGGACGACATCGCCGAGGAGAAGGTGGACACCGAAGCGCTCGGCCGCATGCCCATGACCGCCAGCGTCCGCTGGTCCCTGGTGAGTCTCCGGGGCTATCTGATCCTGATGCTCGCGCTGGTGGTGTACCGCGTGCTGCAGCTCGGCGGAGTGTTCGGCGGGGGACACTAAGCCTGATTGCTGGTCATATGGCCCCGCCAGCAATAGAACGCCATGGGCGTCGAATCCAGACCACGCTCAACTGCTGGCGATCTCAGGCCACCGGTTGCGCTCGGACACCGTGACCATCTGCATGCGCCGCGCGCAAAACATCCTATTTCCAGAGCCGGATGCCGGACGCTCCGCACATCTTGCACCGGTATTTCGGGAGGATGCCAAGCAGTGGCGTGCTCGACGGCCGGAGCTCCGCTGAAGCGCAACGCCAGCAAACGCGCCCGGTCCATCGACGCCAGGTGAACGCCAGTATCGCCAGAACCACGGGGACAAGAACCGGCCATGAGGCCCGAAGGAGTTCGTGCATCGTTTGTCAGCAGTATATCCCGGCAGCATGTCTGTTTGCTGAACGCAATGCTTTCTGAAACTGTGACGTTGCCCGGCAGCCGCAAGGGTCTTTGGAGTTCTCCAGGTCGAGGCGCCTTGCCGGCGGTTGCAGTCCGGGCCGTCCGTCCCGGTGAGGAAGAAGTTCTCTCACCCTACAACCCAGCCTGCGGTCTGTAACTCGAAGTTGCGCTCAGACGGCGCGTGAATCGCCCGCATGGAGCATCTCCTGGCCGGGCGCGCGGATCGCTCACTCGACCTGAGCTGCAGAATCTGCACCTGCGATGCTGATTTTGCCGCTCTCGCTGAACCAATGATCGCCGCCCCCTGGGACTTGCGCCTCACTGGCCGCGTCTTCATCCCAGATTCGAATAAGGTTGGTGAATTGCACGGGCGACGGCACCTCATGAGAATCCTACTTTACAACCCCGACAACGGCGTCACCGGCAACTTCATGCCGCATCTATGGATGTTCCTGCTTCAGGCGCGAACGCCGCCAGGCCATGAGGTATTGCTGATTGACGGAAATGCGCAACCGATGACCGACTCCGAGCTCGTCGAATTCGTGAAAAACGAGAGGATCGGCCTGGTCGGGATCGGCGCGATGACTCGGATGATCGCGCGCGCTTACCGGGCAGCGGACGCTCTTCGCGCCGCCGGCGTCCCCGTGGTGATGGGCGGACCCCATATCACCGAACTGCCGGACGAAGCCCTGGGACGGAACGGTGGCGCCCGCCATGCCGACGCTGTGGCGCTCGGCGAAACCGATGAGACGTGGCCCCGAATCGTCGAAGACGCGGTACACAACCGATTGAAGGACGTATACGCCCCGGTCGACGCTTTCGGTCAGGAACACAAGCCCGATCTTGGCGCCTACCCGAAGATTCCCTGGGAGTCGCTGGACCTCAGGCAGTTCAACAGAATTCCCGCATTTCTTCGGCCAGTTATGCGGTGCTTCGGCGTGGGGTGGGAGCGATTTCACCTCATTCCTATTGAGTCCGGCCGCGGTTGTCCGTACGGTTGCGAGTTTTGCACCGTCACCGGGTTCTTCGGAGATTCCATCCGCTTTCGCTCCAACGACAGCGTCGTCGACGAAATGCTGCGCCTGAAGGCGTGCGCTCGCCAGAATCGCGGGAAAGTCGCGGTCTTCTTCGTGGATGACAATTTCGCCATTAATGTGAAGCGCACCAAATCGCTGCTGCGGGATATCATTGCCGCCGGCGCCCAGCTTGCCTGGGTCGCGCAGATCAGCGCGAACCTGCTGCGGGATGAAGAACTGGTTGACCTCATTGCGGAGTCCGGGGGCAAGTGGATCTTCATTGGCATGGAGTCACTGGATCCAGCCAATCTGAAGAACGTCAACAAAAGCTTCAACAAGCCGGCCGAGTACGGCGCGGTACTCGAGCGGTTGGCGCGGCGCAACGTCTATGCGATTACCTCGTTCATCTTCGGCCTGGATAACGACACGCCTGGCGTTGCGGAGCGTACCCTCGCGCAGATCCGGGAATGGCCCCCGGGTCTGCCCGTCTTCGGTCAGATCACGCCCTTCCCCTCCACGCCTCTTTATGAACGGTTGAAGAATGAGGGCCGGTTGACTCGTCCGACCCACTGGCTGGATTTCGCGCCCTTCCAAATGGCGCATACGCCTCTGAAAATGACCATTCCGGAGGTGCATGAGGAGGTTGACTACGCCTGGACGAACTCCTATAGCCCAGCGACCACCGCGGCGGCCCTGGATAAGATCGCAGACGCACCGGTGCCTTACAAAATCAGCCATCTGGTGGCGCGATTGTGTTTCCGGGGCATATATTTCCCTCAGAAGGGGAAATTGGCCTGGCTAAAGGTGCTAAAGGAGAACCGGGCGACGATTTTTCGCATCATCCGCGAATCCTTTACGCGCTGGCGCGGATCGGCGGCGGCGGATGTGCATTTGGACTTTGACGCGGGTCTGAGGCAGCCACAAGTGCAGGAATCAGCTTCACCTTCAGAATCCTGAGGCGTCGCACACCTCTGTTCAGGATCACCAGCGGCATGCGATGGAAGCGCGGGCATAACCGGGCTCGCGCAATCGCCATCGACCTCGCCGGCATACGAATGCAGGCGTCGAGCCAGTGCCGCATTTCTTCGGAATTGCGGAAACGTATGTCTCCGGCGAACTCAGCGTCGAGCAGTTCAGGGCGGCAATCGAAGGCCTGCGCGCCGCCGGACGGCCATCCCATTCCCTCCGCCACCGGAGTTGGCCCCCAGGTAGTTTGACTCGCTTGAGCGCGGGGCCGTTCTGCCCGGACATCGCCAGGCCGAAGCCGCGCAACGCGGCCATAATGGAAACAGGTGGAGCAGTGGGCATCTGCTTAACTCAGGTTGATCGCTCGCAGGGGCGTGGCCGCATGAGCGCTCCGCATTGTGCCGCGCTCCTGTTCGCGGCCGTATGCGCAGCCGGCGCGGTGCAGGCGGATACGCCGGTCCAGTTGGCGAATCCAGGCATGGAACCGCCCTACAACCCTGTGAACCTGAACAACGGCGCCATCTCCGGCGCCATCGCCAACGGGTGGTCCGATAACTCGGCGTGGGCAAATCCAACCGTCCAATACTCCGAAGAAACCAGCAACCCGCACAGCGGCCTGGCCTGCCAGAAGGTGGTGGTCACCAGTGTGGGCGCCGGCCAGGTGCAGTTCATTCAGCCCTTTCAGTTGCAGGCCGGCAACCTCTACACCGCGTCGGCCTGGCTGCGCGGAACGCCCGGAGTGCAGGCCTCCCTGGTGATTCAGCAGGCCGCGTCCCCCTATGCCACGTATGTCCAGAGCTCGCTGGCCCTCACCGCGAATTGGCAGCAGATAACCGCCAGCGGTTACATCGGCACCACCGAAGGAGCGTTTCTGATGATCGCCGTAGCCGTTCCGGGCACCTTGTGGGCGGACGACTTCGCTCTGTCCTTTACGCCCGAAACCATCGCACCCACGCCCCGGATCGGCCCGATTCCGCTGTCGTTCTTCGGCATGCACGTGGAGAACTTCCTCCAAAGCCAGCTCCTCAACAGCGGATTCGAGCCGCCCTATGTGTCGGTCGGCATAAACAACCCGATTTCCGGAAATATCGCGGTGAATTGGACCGACAATTCCTCGTGGGGCGTTCCCAATCCCACGGTGACGTATTCCCAGGACACCAGCAGCCCGCACGGCGGCACATCTTCCCAGCAGGTGAGCGTGCAAAGCGTGCCCGCCGGCACCGCCGTGCAATTAGTCCAATCGCTCACCGTGATTCCCGGCCAGGTCTACACGTTCACCGCCTGGTTGCGGGGCGACGCCGGCATGACGGTCAGCCTGATTCTGCAAAACAGCAATGCGCCGTACGACTATTATGCCGAGACGCCGGCCACGCTCAGCGGCGCCTGGCAACAGTTCACCGCTCAGGGGCAGGTGAACGATACGGGCAGCGTCCTGCTCATGTTTCAGGCTTCGCACGCGGGCACGTTCCAGGTGGATGACGTGCAATTCACAGATCCCTCCGGCGCCCCGGTTTCCGGCGGCGTGCCCTGGCCCACGGCCAGATTCGGCACGCTGCGGCTGTGGGACTCAGGCACCTCCTGGACTTTGCTCGAGCCGGTGAAGGGCGTGTGGAACTGGCAGCCGCTGGACACCTGGGTGGCCGCCGCCGAACAGCACCGCGTGCCGGACATTCTGCTCACGCTCGGCCAGACGCCCCCCTGGGCATCCACCAATCCCGACGACGTCAACTACGTCGGCGCCGGCGCCCCCGCGCCGCCCGCCAACATTCAGGACTGGCGCGACTACATCACCGCGGTCGCCCAGCGCTACAAAGGGCGCATCCGCTACTACGAGATCTGGAACGAGCCGAACGATCCCACCTACTACACCGGAACCGTGGCCGAACTGG
This sequence comes from Bryobacteraceae bacterium, assembly GCA_049520275.1. GTDB lineage: Bacteria > Acidobacteriota > Terriglobia > Bryobacterales > Bryobacteraceae > CAWACP01. Next base: position 20,712 of record JBEKPY010000046.1, on the reverse strand, counting down.
CGCAGCTCACCGCCGAAGCATACCGCATCCTCAAGGCGGTGGACCCCGGCAACACCGTCCTTTCGCCGGCGGCTTTTCAGCCGGGATACCTGGACCAGCTCCTGCAGGCCGGCATCGGGCCGAACGTGGACATGATTGCCTTTCACTTCTACGAGACGCCGCCGGAGTCCACCGCCGCCGCCATCGCCAACGTGCGTCTGGTGATGGCCAGGAACGGCGCCGCCGCGATTCCTCTCTGGGATACCGAAGGCGCTTCGGGCGACAACACCGTGCCGGAGGATCTGGCCGCGGCCTACCTGGTGCGTAAGTATCTCGTCGATCTCGCGTTCGGTTCCATCCGCTACGACTGGTACGCCTGGGGCAAGGCCACCACTTTCTGCGTGGGCACCGAAGAGAACGATCCACTCATTCTGACCAAAGCCGGCCAGGCGTTCGGCATCCTGCTGGACTGGCTGCACGATGCCTCGCTCACCAGTGCTTCCATCGATGCCTCCGGTACGTGGCAGATTGGGCTGCACTGGCTGCATGGCGCCTCGGTCACAGGCGCTTCCGATGCCTCCGGCAGATCGCGGCCTGGACTGCGCCCGGCCGGCGGCAACGATGGGCTGATTGTCTGGAACCCCGGCGCAACCGTACAGTTCGCCATCCCCGGCGCTTTCCATCCCGTTTCCCAGCACGACATCTTCGGCAACGTCACGCCCGTCGACGGAGCGACCGTGAGCATCGGGAACTCACCGGTCCTGCTCCTGAGCAGCCAGCAGCGCTGGCCATAAACCGCCGCCGCCATGCCGGCCCTATCACGGGCGAACGCAAGCGGTAAGTGGCCATTCCCTGACACCGGGACGGTACACGGTACGCCGGGTTTGCCGACCCGGACAAACCCGATCCGGGGATCGAGTTGCGCCGCCCCGAAGCCCCGCACGAGCCGCCCGGGGGACCGCCCCTAACTCACCTCCGGCTGCAGCTTTTCCGGGGAACCGCCGAAGATTAGGGCAGGAGGGTGCGCTTGTCGCTGGCCCGGGTCAGAAATCTCACCAAAGGCGTCAGTCTGGCGGATCGCGCCGAGATCGCCGATACCAGCGCCAAACGCCGCACGGGCCTGCTGAAGCACGAGTGCCTTCCGCCCGGCAGCGGACTGTGGATCGTACCCACCGAGGGCATTCATACGATCGGCATGAAGTTCCCCATTGACGTCCTGTTCCTCAGCCGTGACCGGCGCGTGGTGAAGATTCGTCCCAACATGGGGAAATGGAGAATGGCCCTTTCTCTGCGTGCCCATTCCGTGTTAGAGCTGCCGGCCGGCGCGGCCGCGGAAACCGGCACCACCGTGGGCGATCGGCTGGAAGTCGAACGGATTCAGGTGGACGGCTGAGGGTTCTGATCCGCGGGGGGCTTGCCAATGGTAACCGTGATGGCCGCGGGATGCCCTGTGGGATCCTCTCCGGCCTGAATTGTCACCGTGTCACCAGTGTGCACGTCGGAGCGCTTCGCCGATTTGCCATCCTTCAGGAATCGCGTCTTGTGAAGGATGGAGAAGGAGAGAACGTTGCCGCCTTCGGCCTGAATGCCAATGTCGCTCTTTGTCACCGAAGTGACCGCGCCGGTGAAGACCGCTGCCAGCCCAGCGGAATCGGCAGAGGGGGAAAGCGGACCCGTGGCGCCGCCGCGGCGACGCCCGCCCGACTGAGCGTCCGCCGTGGCGGCCATGCCGAGCAGCAGGACAAATCCGAGAACAAGCGCACGCTGGATCATCCTCTCCCAGCATAGCGATTTCTGGAAATGTCCTCGGCGCCGGGGCGTCTCACTGGCAACGAGGGCGCGAAACCGGGACGGCGAGGCATGTTTCTGACTGCTTTGTACTGGCGGCAATTGTATTCATACCTGTTGGCCGAGCGCCGCCGAGCCCGCAGGCGCCGGCGAATCGGCAAGGCTGTGAAACCGGTGGCGCGAAGGCCGCGAAGGCCATCGCGCCGGCCTTTTTCCTCGCCCGGAAACCCCGGAAGTGCCGTACAATACTCGGGAGCGCAGCGAACCGCGCTGCTGTTCGAGTCGGCAACCCGGAAGCTCCGGCGGCGCGGCCGCGGTCCGCCGCGTGTGAGTCTTTGAAGGTCGCGCCATGAAGTCGTGCCCCAATTGCTCGGAGGCGGTTCCGATCCTCAGGATCGCCCGCTGTCAGAACACCCTGGTCTGTCCGAGATGCGGACTGAAGCTGTGGCCCGACCGGCGCAGCCAGGTGTTCATGTTCGGCGCCCTGGTGGCCTTTTTTCCCATCGCCTTGTACCTGTCCCGCCGACTGGCCGGTCACAGCTTCGTATTCGGGTTGTTTTTCGGGCTGGCGTTCGGGGTGTGCGCGGGCGGCGTGGGCTGCCTGATCTACGCGTGGACGGTTCGGCTACGAATCCACCACGCGGACGAACACTGTTCAGGGCCCCGGAGCTGGGGTGGCCTGGTCTGATTACGGCTTCAAGGCGAGCAGCTTGAGCACCTCAGCGCGGATGTGATCCGCCTCCTTGTCGTCAAAGAAGTTCGAGTCGGAGCCGTCGGTCTCAAACCGAATCACCCCCTTGCGGTCGAGGAATGCAAGCAGCGGAGCGAGCGGGCGCTTGCCCGGGGTGAGCTCCAGGAAGACCGGAAGATCGGTGCCGGGACAGTAGCCCACCGGGAAGGTGGGCTTGAACGTTTCGTTGAACCACGCCAGCTTCTGAGGCGCCTCCTCGTTGACGGCCAGGCCGATGGTCTGAAAGCCGCGTTTGCCCAGTTCGGTCTGAATGCCATTCAACAGCGTCACCGTGTGCTGGCAGTGCGGGCAGCCGGTGAGGATGAAGGCCACCAGCACCACTTCGCCCTTGAAGTCGCTGACCTTCGCCGGTTTTCCGCCGGCAAAATGGATGATCTGCTCGGGGGCCTGGCGGGGCAGGTTCTGGCCGAATGCCGGCGCAAGGGAAACCAGTACGGCGGTTGCAAGAAGGGCGGCGTTCTTCATGATGTAAGAACCGAGTATAGCGGAAGGGATTGCGGCCTGGCTGCCCCCCCGTGTCCCATAATGGAAGCGAGTGCGGACGTGATGGAATCGGCAGACATAGCGGCCTTAAAAGCCGCTGGCCCGCAAGGGTCGTGTGGGTTCAAGTCCCACCGTCCGCACCAGCAGCGCCGATGCGACCCCGCAAACTGACGCTGGTCCCGCTTGCGGCCGCCACTTACTTCATGGTCTCGGGCGGACCCTATGGCCTGGAAGAGTTGGTGCAGGATTGCGGCTACGGCACGGGGCTGCTCATCCTGCTGCTGATCCCGCTGGTATGGAGCCTGCCCACCGGGCTGATGGTGGGCGAACTCTCCGCCGCCATTCCCGACGAGGGCGGCTTCTACGTCTGGGTGCGGCGCGCCATGGGGCCTTTCTGGGGTTTTCAGGAGGCGTGGTTGTCGCTGGTGGCCAGCGTGTTCGACATGGCCGCCTACCCTGCGCTCTTCGTTCTGTATCTGGGACGGCTCTGGCCGCAGGCGACCCAGGGCTACAACGGAATGCTGATTGGGGCGGCGGTGGTTGGCGCCTGCGTGCTGTGGAACCTGGCCGGCGCGCGGGCCGTTGGGACCGGCTCCGTTCTGCTCGGTACCGTGCTGCTGAGTCCGTTTCTGCTAATCGTGATCTTCGCGCTGGTTCGTCACCCGGCGTTGGGCAACGCGCCCGCAGGTGCGGGCGGCGCGCAGGGCGGTCTGCTGGCCGGCATCATGGTGGCCATGTGGAATTACATGGGATGGGATAACGCCTCCACCGTCGCCGCGGAGGTGGAGAACCCGCAGAGAACGTATCCGAGGGTCATGATGGTGGCGCTGGCGGCGATCGTTCTTTCCTATGTCATTCCGGTTGCCGCCGTCTGGCGGACGCACGTTCCGCCCGCCTATTGGGCCACCGGCAGTTGGGCGGGCATTGCCGCGCTGGTGGCCGGGCCGTCGCTGGGTATCGCGCTGGTGGTGGCGGCCATGATCAGCAGCGTGGGCATCATCAACTCGCTCACCATGTCGTACTCCCGGCTGCCCATCGCCATGGCCGAAGCGGGCTGCGCTCCGCGGATGTTCCTGCGCCGGCTGCCCAACGGCGTCCCCTGGGTCTCCATTCTGGTTTGCGGTCTGGCGTGGACAGCGGCGCTGGGGCTGAGCTTCGACCGGCTTTTGATGCTGGACATTCTGCTTTATGGCGCGAGCCTGGTGCTGGAGTTCGTGGCCCTGGTAGTGCTGCGTTGGCGCGAACCGGGTCTCGATCGCCCCTTCACCATCCCGGGCGGCCTGGGTGGGGCCGTCCTTACGGGCGTGGGTCCGGCGGCGTTGCTGATCGTCGCTTTGATCCGAAACCGCGCCGAGCAGATGGGCCGCATCAACGCACTGACGCTGGGGCTGATTCTCATGGCTGCCGGCGTGGTGGTGTGGTACGTGGCCGCGTGGGCGCGCAAAACGGGCCGCCCGGCCTAACGTCCGTCCAGGAGAACCGTCTGATTATAAGTCTACTCAGCGTTGTACAGCGTTTTACAGAACTAAGGAAACTTCGGGCGCACTGATCTCGTATCAGACGAAGATAGACAGGACTCGCGTCGGCCTGGAACGCGACGGCGTGGAGGCTCCGGCGACGGGGACAGTCAGAGGAAACCGGGAGGAGAACCGGGCGCCATGCAGCCGAGCACAAACCAGTGGGAGGGGCCGAGGACTCCACCGGTAAGGACTGCGGAACGAGTCAGGCGTGTTTTGCAGTTTGGTCCGTTCGAGTTGCGCCAGGATACGGGAGAACTGCGCAAGCACGGGGTTCGCGTCAGGATCCAGGCCAAACCGCTGGCGATCTTGCGCGCGCTGCTGGAGGAACCGGGCGAGGTGGTCACGCGCAACGAACTGCGCGATCATCTGTGGCCGGCCGACACATTTGTCGATTTCGAAAGCGGCCTGAACACCGCCGCCAACCGGCTTCGCTTCCGGCTGGGCGATTCCGCGAACACGCCCAGATTCGTCGAGACCCTCCCGCGCGTGGGGTACCGCTTCATCGCTCCCGTGGTCGTCGTGGACGGCTTAGGCAACACACCCACACCGGCGCCTGGCGGCGCGAATCTTGCAGTGGTGGGAAAGGTGGCCACCATGGAGGCGGCACCGCCCGCAGTGGCGCCTGCTTCCAGCACGCCCCGGGAGAATGGCGGATGGATCCGCACGAAGGCCGCCGCGTACACCGTGGTGGGAATCGCGCTCGCGCTTCTGGCCGCTGCCGGCGTCTACCTTCGCTACGGCCGGCCGGGGCGGCACACGCCCGTTTTCCACCAACTCACTTTTCAGACCGGGTGGATCGGAGCCGCCAGGTTCGTCCCCGGCGGGGACAGCGTGGTCTATGCGCGCGAGGCTCAGGGCCACGGGCAGTTACTCCTTGTGAATACGAACAGCCCGGAATCGCGACCCCTCGATTTCCAGCGCGCGGGTCTGCTGGCTGTATCGGGCACCGGAGAACTTGCCATTCTCACCTGGGGCCCCTCCGGCTTCCCGATGGATCACGCGGCCCTCGCACTCGTTCCGCTCAATGGCGGCGCGCAGCGGGTGATCGGGCACGGTGCGTACGGCGCCGACTTTGCCCCGGACGGTGAGACGCTGGCGACTGTGCAGGATGGTGGACGGGTCATCGAATACGCCGGAAAGGCGCTCTGTCGCTCGGCTGGGATGGTCAGCGCCATGCGCGTATCGCCGTCCGGCGACCGCATCGCTTTCCTCGATCACCCCATGCGCGACGACGATGCCGGGGTGGTACGCGTGGTCGACATGAAGGGCAACGTGCACACCCTGACCAGGCGCTGGTCGAGCGTGCGTGGAGTGGCCTGGTCGCCTTCCGGACGTGAAATCTGGTTCACGGCGAGCGAGGCCGGCATCGACCGCGCGCTGCGGGCGGTAACTCTCGACGGCCACGACCGGCTGATTTCGTCGGCACCGGGCGTGCTGCGCCTTCTCGATATCGCGCGCAACGGCAGCGTGCTGCTGGCGCGCGACGACGAGCAGATGACCATGGCGGGAAGGTTGCCCGGCGATGCCGCCGAACGGGACCTGACCTGGTTCGATGGGTCGCACGTCGAGGACATCTCCGCCGACGGCAATCTGGTGCTGTTCACCGAATCGGGAGAAGCCAGCGGCGCGCATTACTGGGTGTATGTGCACAACCGGAAGACCAACAGCACCACGCGCATCGGCACGGGACGGGCGCTGGCCCTGTCGCCGGATGGCACCTGGGCGCTGGCCATCGATCCTTCGGAAGGGAAACATCTGTTGCTGATTCCGGTTGGCGGCGGACCGGCCGGCCGCATTTCGGGGGACGGGTTCCAGTATCAGTGGGCGCAATTCTTCCCGGATGGCCGGAGCCTGCTGGTGGCGGGAGCGTTTCCGGGCCGGGCCCCGGCGCTGTTCCGCCAGTCGCTGGGTGGCGGGAAGCCCGAGCCCTTGCGCGCGGGGGGAACGTATGTGGACTTCGATTTCAGCACGCTGGCGCCCGACGGCGTGCATCTGGCGGGACTCACTTCGGCGGGTAAGTGCGTGGTGATCGCGCTGGGCAGCGACGATGTGCGGCCCTGCCAGACCGATCCCACGCTGGTGCCCGCGCGATGGGCGGCGGATGGTTTGCACCTGTATATGACCAGCATTGCTTCCGCCCCATTTCGAGTGGTTCTGGCCGATCCCGCCACCGGCCGTACCGAGGTGGTGCGGACGCTGAATGCGCAGGAATCCGGTGGATTGCAGTGGTGTGCCAAACTGGCCATCACGCCGGATGGCGAGCACTATGCGTACTCGCTGCAGCGTTTTGTTTCGCAGTTGTTTGTGGTGGACGGGTGGGCGTGAGGAGCAGACAACTATTTAGTTGACACCTGTCAACTATACCATTTACAGTCGAGGAGTGATCGGCGGCTTCCGGCATAAGGGACTGGAAGAGGTTTACGTCACCGGCAGGACACGCCGGATCGGCACGCATCCTGCAACTGCTGGAAGTGGCGGGACGGCCCGAGGGTATGAACATCACCGGGCTTCAGTTCCACGGCCTGCGAGGCGCCCCGAGACGCTGGTCGGTCCGCGTCAGCGGCAATTGCCGGATCACTTTCGGCTGGTCGGGCGAAGAAGCCCTGGATGTTGAGGTCGTTGCCTATGCTGACGAATCGAGCTGCGTGGTGATGATCGTACTGAGCGGGACTGCGGACGGCGTGCGCGAATCGCGGGCCAGTTTCGCCGCGCTTCTTCGGACTTACACTTTCATCACGGCCGATGTGCGCGAGTAGTGCCCTCCTATTTCTCAATAAAGAAATTCCCGGCGAATAGCGCGTCAATGCCCGACGAATAAAAACTGCGCACCGCGTCGCGCGGCGCGCACACCAGCGGGTCGCCGAAGAGATTGAAGCTGGTGTTATAGAGTACCGGCAGGCCGGTGGCTTTCCCGGCGGCGAGCAGCAGGCGATGGTAGAGCGGATTGTCCGCCGCGCTTACCGTGTGCACGCGCACCAGATCGTCGCCCAGAATCGCGCTCTGGAAGCGCTCGCGGTACGCGGGGCGGACGCGGCTCACCGTGGCCAGGTAGCGCGCGTTGGGACCCGCCTCGAAATATGTAGCGGCCAGCTCGGCGGGCACCGAGGCGGCGAATTTCCGGAACGGCTCGCGGTGCTTGATGAAAATATTCAGGTTCTCGGTGGAATACGGGTTGAGCGGCGACGCCAGAATGCTACGGTTGCCCAACGCGCGAGGACCGAATTCCATGCGCCCCTGCATCCACGCGATGATCTTCTGATCGTCGAGCGCGCGCACCGCGGAGTCGACGAGCTCTTCGGTGGTTTGCAAATAGTGGAAGCGCAGCTTGCAGTTCTCCAGCACCTGCTTGATCTCCTCGGCGGCGTAGCCGGGGCCCAGGCACAGGTCGGCCAGAGAGACGCGCTCCTTCCTGCCGAGCAGGTGATGCCACGCATAGAGGACCGCGCCAATGGCCGTCCCCGAGTTGCCGGCGGCCGGCTGCACGAAGACGTTCTTCTTCCGTTCCAGCGCGGCGATGAGCAGCGCGTTGAAGAACAGGCCGCCCGCGACGCACAGATTCTCGCCGTCGCCGGCGAGTTCCAGAACCGCCCTCTCCACCGCGCCCTGCAGCCCACGCGCCACCGCCGCCTTGAGACCTTCGGGGACGGCGTCGCCTTCTTCCAGCCCGAGGCCTTCGTAGAACCTGGCGCCGAAGCCGCCGTTGCCCACGCGGTTCGCGTCGAAGAACGCGGCATTGAGCCGTGCGCCGTGGCCGAGCATCTCGCTAAACAGGGTGGTGAAGCGGCCGTCGCCGGCGGTGGACAGCCACTGGATCTTGTGCTCGTCGGCGTCCGGCTTAAAGCCGAGCAGCTCGGTGACGCGGCTGTACAGATCGCCAATGGAATCCGGATAGTACATCTCGGTTTCGAGCTCGAGCCGGTTGCCGTGGCCGCGGTAGCGCGCGCCACAGCGGAAATCGCCGGCGCGGTCGAGCGTCAGCACGGTGGCCTGATCGAAACCCGAGGCGTAGTAGGCCGAGGCGGCGTGCGCGGTCTGATGCTCCACCAGCGCGAGCTTCGCGTTGGGAAACAGGGAGCGCAACTGCGCGTGCATGAGGGCGCCGGTGGCCACGGGTTGCGCGATGGCCACCGTGTTGACGTCCGAAGCGCCAGCCGACGCGAGGCGCATGCACTCGGCCATGGAGGCGAGCGGAAGCGCGCCGGACGCCCAGTGCCGCGCGATCTTCTTCTCCTCAATGGCCGCGACAAGCTCGCCGTCGCGGAGGAGCGCGGCGGCGCCGTCCTTCAGAATGCCGCCCAGACCGAGGATGATCATTTTTCTTTGCCCGGCCGCGGCGGAGGACCGCCACTGCGGTTTTCGATTTTCGCCCAGGTGTCGCGCAACGCCACTGTCCGGTTGAACACGGGTTTGTCCGCCGTGCTGTCGGGATCGACACAGAAATAGCCGAGGCGCTCGAACTGGTAGCGGTTGCCCACGGCCGCGCCGCCCAGCGCCGGCTCCAGCTTGCAACCGGCGAGCACCTCCAGCGACTTCGGATTCAGATACGCGGTGAAATCCAGACCCTCGGAATCGTCGCTGGGGTTCTCGCGCGTGAACAGGTTCTCGTAGAGGCGGACCTCGGCGTCTATGGCGTGCGCGGCCGAGACCCAGTGGATGGTGGACTTTACCTTGCGCCCGTCCGGCGCGTTGCCGCCGCGCGTGGCTGGATCGTAGGTGCAATGAATCTCCGTGACCTCGCCGGCTTCGTTCTTCACTGCACCGGTACAGGTGACGAAGTAGGCGTAGCGCAGCCGGACCTCGCGGCCGGGCGAAAGCCGGTAATACTGCTTCGGCGGATCCTCGCGGAAGTCGTCCTGCTCGATGTACAGCACGCGCGAGAACGGAACCTTGCGCTTGCCCATGCTCTCGTCCTCGGGATTGTTCACCGCCTCCATCTCTTCCACCTGGCCCTCGGGATAGTTGTCGATGACCACGCGGAGCGGCCGCAGCACGCCCATGACGCGCGCGGCGCGCTTGTTGAGGTCTTCGCGAATGTAGTACTCGAGCAGCGCGAGCTCGGTGATGCCCTGGGTCTTGGACACGCCCACGCGCCGGCAGAAATTGCGAATGCCCTCGGGCGTGTAGCCGCGGCGCCGCACACCGGAAATCGTTGGCATGCGCGGGTCGTCCCAGCCGCTGACGTGGCCCTTCTGCACGAGTTGCAGCAGCTTGCGCTTGCTCAGCAGGGTGTAGGTGAGGTTGAGCCGGTCGAACTCGATCTGCTGCGGATGGTAGATGCCGAGGCGCTCCACGTACCAGTCGTAGAGCGGCCGGTGATCTTCGAACTCCAGCGTGCAGATGGAATGGGTGATGCGCTCGATGGAGTCGGATTCGCCGTGGGTGTAGTCGTACATCGGGTAGATGCACCACTTGTCGCCGGTGCGGTGATGGTCGGCGTGGACGATGCGATACATGATGGGGTCGCGCAGGTTCAGGTTCGCCGAGGCCATGTCGATTTTGGCGCGCAGGGTGCGCGCGCCGTCGGGGAACTCGCCCGCGCGCATGCGCTGGAACAGATCCAGATTCTCTTCCACCGAACGATTGCGGTAAGGGCTCTCCTGGCCGGGCTCGGTGAGGGTGCCGCGCTGCTGCCTGACCTCCTCCGCCGTCAAGTCGCAGACGTAAGCATCGCCGGATTTGATGAGATGAATGGCCCATTCGTAAAGCTGGTCGAAATAATCGGAGGCGTAGAGGAGCCGGTCTTCGAAATCGCCGCCGAGCCAGCGTACGTCGGCGATGATGGAGTCGACGTATTCGGTCTCTTCCTTTTCCGGGTTGGTATCGTCGAAGCGCAGGTTGCACTTCCCGCCGAACTCCGCGGCCAGCCCGAAGTTCAGGTTGATCGACTTGGCGTGGCCGATGTGCAGATAGCCGTTCGGCTCCGGCGGGAAACGCGTGTGCACGCGGCCCCCGTACTTATTGGTCTTCAGATCGTCGATGATGATGTCGCGGATGAAATTGGACGGCCCTGCCGCGGCCTCGGGCTCATTCGGTGGCGTGCTCATGTTGTCCTCAATTTTGCGATGGCCTGATCGATTCTCTTCAGGCAGGTGTCCCGGCCCAGAACTTCCAGCGTCTCGAACAGCGGCGGAGCGTTTTTGCGTCCGCACACGGCCACGCGAATGGGCTGGAACATCTGGCCGGCTTTGATCTTCATTTCCTGAGCACCTGCACGCAAAGCGGCATCGAGCGCGGCGTGGGTGAATTCGGCCGCCGCCAGGATTTCGCGGCCTCGCGTGAGCGCAGCCAGGGCCATGGCCGCGTCGCCTTTCTGGGGGATCAGTTCGGCCGTGTCGTAGGGTGGGAGTTCCGCCAGAAAGACAAAGTCGGCGACGGCGTTGACGTCGGCGAGAAGCTTCATGCGCTCCTGCACCAGCGGCGTGATTTGCAGCATTCGCGGCAGATCGGCGGTGAAGCCGGCAGCTTGCACAAACGGCAACAACCGCGCCGCGAGGTCTTCCTTCGGCAGGGCGCGGATGTGCTCGGCGTTCAGCCAGACAGCCTTGGAGTCGAAGGGGTCCTGTTCCGTGAAATTCACCACCGCGTTGCTGCGATTAACGCCCTCGAACGAAAACGCGTCGATCAGTTCCCGGCGTGTCATTTGTTCGCGGTCGTCCTTGGGCGACCACCCCAGCAGGCACAGGAAGTTCACGAAGGCCTGCGGCAGGAAGCCCGCGTCGCGATACGTAGTGACGCTCACCACCGGACCGTGCCGGCGCTTCGACAGCTTGGAGCCGTCGGGCGCGAGCAGCAGCGGCAGATGCGCGAACGTGGGCGCGGCGGTCCCGAGCCCTTCAAAGATCAGCACGTGTTTGAAGGTGTTGGTGAGGTGGTCCTGCCCGCGGATGATGTGGCTGATGCGCAGGTCCGCGTCGTCGGCGCAGGAGGCCATGTGGTACGTGGGCAGGCCGTTGCTGCGCAGCAGCGCGAAGTCTTCTATGTCGTCGGCGGCCTTGGCCTGACCGCCGTAGACGGCATCATTGAACTCCACTACGCGCCCATCGCCGCGCGGCACGCGAAAACGCAGCACGAACGGCTCGCCAGCTACGGCGCGCCGGTCGCTCTCAACGGCGCTCAACTCGTGCATGCCGGGGTTGAACAGCCAGCCGGTGGTGTCGTCGGGTTCGGTATTGGCGGGCGTGAAATCACGGTAGGCACGCCCTTTCTCGAAGATGCTCCACGCCGCGCGGCGATGCAGATGGAGCCGCTCGGACTGGCGGTGCAACTCGTCCCAGCCGAGATCGAGCCACTCGAGACCTTCGAAGATGGAATCGAGCGAGGCCTGGGTGTTGCGCTCGACGTCGGTGTCGTCGATGCGCAGCACCATGACGCCGCCGTTGTGGCGTGCGTACAGCCAGTTGAAGATGAAGGTGCGCGCGCTGCCGATGTGCAGATACCCCGTGGGCGAGGGGGCGAAACGAACTCGAAGCATTAAGTCTCAGAATAGCCTGGCGAGGCGGGACCGCCGCCCGGTGTGGCAAAGCGACACGCATTCCGCGAAAGATTGTCAATTTCGGCGACTGCTCTTCGGCATTCAACGTGCAAGCGCTGACATCATGGTTGCGCGAACGTTACTCGGTCTTGCGTTGAGCGCGACCGCTGGGATGGCGTCGTCGTCCGGTTTTCTGCTTGGTATCGATTTCGCCGCGGGGCAAGCCTATGGGTACCAGACGGCCTCGGATGATTCCGGGACTCTCTATTTCCTGGGTTCCGGGTCTGTCGCGAAGCTGGCCACGGACGGCAAGACGCTGGTCTGGCAGCACACGGTAGATGCTGGTGCTGCGGCGTTGGCTGTCGACCCGAACGGTGGCGTGTACATCACGGTACCTGACGGTAATACATCCGGCTTGTGGTATGTGGAGAAGCTGAACGCGGACGGGGCCGGCACAGCCTGGAAGATACCCGTCGCATGGGGTCTCACGTTCGGCGCACCATTCCTGGCTGCGGATTCGGAGGGCCGCGCGTATGTCGCGTACAGCGAACTGGGGCAGACTTTCGTCGTCCGGGTGAATGCCCAGGGAAGCTCGCGCGATTACATGGTACAGGTGCCTGGCTCGCCGTTGGGTCTTGCGGCGGATGGTACAGGCTCGGCCATACTCGCCATCGACGCCCCGCAGGGGGCCGGTACCACTCTCACGCGATTGTCTCCGTTCGGGTCGAGTCAGCTTTACTCGACAACCATCGGTTTCTTCAGGGCCATGGCCGCGGGCGTTGCCGGGGACGTCGCCGTCCTGACGGATAATGCGCTGCAGCGTTTCAATGCACAGGGCGAGCGTACTTTCTCTGAGGCGCTCCCGGGTCTGCCGTTTGAGTCCCTGGCGGTTACACCCCCTATGAGTTACCCAGCCGTGGCCATGGATACCACGGGGAACATGTATGTCGTCGGGCCTTATAAGGCACACTCAGTAAAGAACAGCCTGGCTTCATGCGGGGGCAGTTCTTTGCTTGTCTATGGACCGGATGGCTCGCTTCTGCAGGCGACGTACCTACCCGATGCAAGTCCTAATCCGAACCCGGTTATCGCCACCGGCGGCTCGGTGGTGTACATACTCGGGGGAGATGGCTCCCTTATGCGCCTGTCCCCGAACAGCGCCGCGCAGCCTCTCCCGCTGGCGTGTGTCGCGAACGCCGGCGGTTACTCCATCGGAGCCGTGGCTCCGGGTGAGATTGTCGCTCTGTTCGGAAACGGGCTCGGCCCGCAACAGGGGGTGCAGACGCAGGCGACCATGGAAAGCCCGTTCCCGACGCAGGCGGGGAACGTCGAAGTGACCTTCGATAGCACTCCCGCGCCTTTGTTGTGGGCACAGGATGGCCAGATCAATGCGGTCGTTCCGTGGTCGCTGACGCCGGGCCAGAACACCAGCGTCTGCGTCTCGAATCACGGCGGGAAGACAAACTGCCTGAGCCAGCTAGTGGCGCAGACGTCGCCGGGCGTGTTCACCGTGGATGGCTATCACGCGGTGGCGCTGAACCAGGACGGGACCGTCAACTCAGCCGCCAACCCAGCGCACCTGGACTCGGAGGTCACGATCTATGCCACCGGTCTGGGTCCGATCAATCCACCACAAGCCGATGGCTCGCTCGTCGGCCTGCCCCTGCCGCTGAACGTGCTGCCTACCGGCATCCGCGCGATCCTGCGACCCGATCAGATGGGCAGCGGATGGCTATCGGTTGACTACGCCGGACCGGCGCCCTATGAACTGGCCGGAGTTACTCAGATCAATTGCCATCTGAATGGGTTGCCCCCTCCCAGTGCTTTGGACTCGGGCAACGTCTTCGGCATCTACGTAACCACTCAATGAGGCCGGCAATGGCGATAAGAACGCTGCTCTGTCCTGCGCTGTTGAGCGCGACTGCCGGGAGTGGACTACAGCGAATGGGTTGCCCCCTACGCCGTGCGGATTGCGACGGACAACTCCGGAGCGCTCTACATCCTGTCGAATCCGAGCGCCTTCTTCCACAGGACGGTCCGCCGGTCCGCTGACGGTTCTGTCACGCAGGAACGGGAGGCGGCGGAGTTCGTACCGGCCGATGCGAACAACGGCACCAAAACGAACTGTCTGACCTGGCCGGCGGTGCAGATAGCGCCGGGGGTGTTCACGGTGGCTGGCACGCACGCGGCGGCGCTGAATGAGGATGGCACCATCAACTCAGCCGCGAATCCCCCGGTGACCGCGAGCGGGCGGTCCCCAACGCGGGTGTGATAGTCGTAGACGGCAGCTATCAGGGCTTTCGGCTTTTTCTGGCCGGTCAGTGAAGCCGGCGGTACAACTCCAGCAGCGCTTCGAGGCTCATCTGTTCGGCGCGGAGTTTGCCTTCCGGCAACGCATCCAGCACCGCGCGGCCGTACTGCTCAACCAGATTATTCCGCAGCGTCTTGCGTTTGTGCTGAAAAGCCAGCGAGACGAAGCGCAGAAAAGCAGCGGGATCGGCGGCAGGCAGGTCGCGCCGTGGCGTCAGGCGCACCACTGCGGAATCCACCTTCGGAGCGGGATGGAACGCGGCCGGCGGCACCGCGAACAGGCACTCCACCTCGGCGAAGAAGTGCGTGGACACGGTCAGGTAGCCGTAATCGCGCGAGCCGGGCGACGCGGTGAGACGCTCGGCCACTTCCTTCTGCACCAGGAACACCGCGCGGACCAGTCCCTCGCGCAGGCCCAGCACCTTCCCAATGATCGGCGACGTAATGTAGTAGGGCAGATTCCCGGCCACCACGGCGAGCCCCCACTGGCCGGGGTCCACTTTCAGGATGTCGCCCTCGAGCACCTCGAGGCGGCCGTTCCCGCGGAATTTCGTCCGCAGATACTGCACCAGGATGGGATCGATCTCCACCGCCACCACGCGATCCGCGCGGTCGAGAAGATGAGCGGTCAGCGCGCCCTTGCCGGGGCCAATCTCCACCACCAGCGGGGCATGCTCCGCGCATACGGCAACGGCAATCCGCTCCAGAACGGATTGCCGTTTGAGAAAGTGCTGTCCGAATTTACGGGACAGGCGTCAGCCCTTCACTTCGACGGAGCTGCTGCGGAAGGTGAGGCGAAGCTTGCCGCCCACCGGCATGCCGAACGCCGTACGCGGAGTGAACACGGTGAACAGCAGGGCGTTCTCCACGCTGCGGCAGAAACTTGCGTTCAACTCGCCGCTGCGATCGTGGACGATGTTGAAATCCACCATGCGCCCCTGATCGTCGATGGTGACGTCCACCACCGCTTCCCCGTCTTCGAAACCGATGGGGGCCATGCTTTTCACCGTGGCCTCGGTGGAGAGGCCGATGGGCACGTCCTGCGCGGAGGGCACCCACGCGAACGAGGGCACCAGCAGAGCGAACAGGAACAACGCGGAGACAACGCCGCCGGCCAGAGGCACCGCCAGCGGGCGCATCAGGCCATTGAACAGGAGCCAGGCGTGCGTGGCCAGACCTCGGAACCAGCCGGCGGCCTGGCGTTGCCGCTCCCGCGAGGCCATTACGCGAAGCCGGACAGCGAGCTCCGGCGGGGGAGCCATCCGCGGCAGCGCGCGCATGGCCGTACGAATCCTCTCTCGCTCGGCACCTTCCTCGGAGCAGCTTCGGCAGACGCGCAGATGCGCGGCCACCGCCTGGCGCTCCGCATCCGGCGTCAACTGATCGAACTCCGCGAGCAATTTCTTCCGTACCGTCCTGCAATTCATGCGTTTCACTCAATCGGCTGCGGCGCCAGACCGAACACAGAGTCAGCGTCCAGCCGGCCCGCCAGGTTCTTCCGGAGCGCGTCGCGGCCCCGCAGAATACGCGATTTCACCGTGCCCAACGAAACTCCGAGCACAGCGGCGATCTCCTCGTAACTGAGGTCTTCTATATCCCGCAACACCACAGCCGTCCGGAACTTCGGGTTCACCTGGGTCAGCGCTTGTTCGAGGAGGGCCTGCGCTTCGTGATCGGCCGCAAGCTGCAACGGCGATCTGCCGTGATCGCGCAGGGTGTCCTGGTAAGGCCGTCCACCCTCCTCCTCGGTCATTCCAATCTCCTGCCGCTGATGTCGCGAGAACCAGCGGCGATGATTCCAGGCCTCGTTGACTGTGATCCGGTAGATCCACGTCCTGAGACTGCTCTGACTCCGGAAATGTCCAACGTTGCGAAAGATCTTCAGGAACACTTCCTGAACGATATCGCAGGCTTCCTCGCGGCTCCCAGTGAGCCGGCAAACAAGGTTAAAGACAGGTTGCTGGAAGCGGCCGATCAGCGCCTCGTACGCTTCGCCGGCGCCCGCGCGGAGGCCCTCCACGAGTTCTGCGTCGAGATGGGCCGCACTGTCCTCGGAGACAGGGGCCACCCCGGCCATGGCGCCGGGATGCAAGCCGACCGCAATGTCAGCCATTGGTTTCACCTGTCCAGATTCTATCTCCAAAACCGGGGGAGATGTTCTGGGTCCTGGTGCTGCTACGTACTAAGACACCGCCGGGGGAAGAAAAGTTCCCGCCCGGCGCGCGGGGTGCCAGAGGACATTCAGTTCGGCGGTCGCCCCGGCCATGTCCGGCACGCGGCGATAACCGCGGCCGCTGCAGTCCCGTGCTCAAATGAGGGACATGGACAAGCTCGATGGAATGTCGGCGAGACGCAAAAGGGCGCACGCGAGGCTGGTCGCGCTGGACTCCCCGGTGTATCGCGCGTTTCTGGAGATGGAGCGGGCGGCCTATGCCGACGGGGCCCTGAAAAAGAAGCAAAAGGAGCTCATAGCGGTCCGGATACCGTGGTGCAGGATTGCGAATCCTGCATGCAATGGCATATCGAGCAGGCGGCCGCCGCCGGGGCGTCGTTTGAGGAAGTGCTCGAGGCCATCGAGGTCGGCATCGAGATGGGTGGCGGACCGGCAACGGTGTCCGCGCGGTTCGCGCTGGAAGTGATGGAAGACGTGGGGCTGAGAAGCTCTTGACGCCCCGGGCAGGCACACCGGGCGGCGCGGGCGCCGGCGCTATAAGCCGCCTGACGCTGCGCGCCGCGTATAGGAACGCGCGCCTGCGCCGATCAGCGGGCCTCAACTATGTGAATGGCATCCGCGATGCGCGCACGCGACCTGTCGATGTGCATGAGCGCCCTTTGTTGCAGCCCCTGCGCGAACAGATTGTCCTCTTCACGCGCAATATCGTTACGGGCTCTGCCGGTCAGTTCATACGCGTGACGCAGGCGGCCACCCCAGTCGAGTCCGACATCAACCGGCGCGTGATCGCTCAGATCCTTGCCATCATCGATAGCGGCCTTCTTGATCTCGCCAATGGCTGCGTCGATTTCGTGGATCGCTTCCCTTTCCTCTGCCCGGAGTATTCCCTGGTTGGGGCGTTGCAGATGCGCTCTGGCGAGTCGCAGATCGCTAAGGGCGCGCAGATACGCGGGATGCCGAGGCTGCGCGATGCCGCTCATGCTGCTCAGGACGAAGAAGATTGTCAGCGCTGTTACAGATGATAAAAACCTCAGGGTTCTGTTCATTGTCGAATGCTCTCGAAAGTCGACGTCAAAGTCAAGGGGGCAACTCGATTCGGGGGTGGGTCAGTTTGCCTGTGGGGCAGGCGGCCTGACAGTCCGCCCAGGCTGAACCGAACAAGCTCACCACCGGGCAACCGCTCCGTCGCGTCGAGGCTCGGCCGGATTCGCGCAAGTTGGGGTTGCCCAGCGATAAGCCGCCTCAGCAGTACGGACTACCGGCGCCAGTAGCCGTTGTAATAGCGGTGTCCGTAGTAACGCGGCGCCACCCAGCGGGCGTGCGCATACGGAGGACGGGCCCAGTAACCGGCGTGCCAGGAATAGCGCGGTCCAACCGGATAGTAGTAGCCGCCCACCCAGGTGTAAGCGGGTCCGGGCGCTGGCGCTGCGTACACGTGCCCGCCACCACCGTATCCGAATCTCACGAAGACGTGCGTTCCGGCGAACATCGTGGTCCCCGCCACCAAACCCCGTGCCAGTCTTAAACGATTGAAAACACAGCGAGATCTCGCTGTGCCTCTGACCGATGTCCACCGCCGCTGGTGATTTTTGGCCAGGCTGCCGCCGCATGGGTCTATGATGATTGCTTCGAAGCTGTCGTGCGCATCTCACTGTTACTCCTGTTCTGCGGTATCGCGCTTCACGCCGCCGTCGTCACCCTGACGGGCCGTGTGGTGGATGAGAACAACGTTCCCGTCGCCGCGGCCACAATTGATATTCAGGGCGTGGCATCGGTGCGTTCCGACGCCACCGGCGCATTCGTGGTGAGCGTGCCCGGGCCGGGCGATTACGCCCTCGGCGCCCGGCGCGAAGGGTATTACGAGCTAACCAACCGTCCGCTGCACGTCGAGGCCGGAGGAGAAGTCACGCTGGTGCTCAGCACGGTCCGCGAGGTGTTCCAGACGGTCAACGTCCACGGCGAGCCGTCGCCGGTGGATCTCGCTCAGACTCAGAACGAAGAGCGCCTCAGCGGTACCGAAGTCAACGACATCCCTTATCCGTCCAGCCACAGCCTGGTGAATGCCATCGGGCTCATGCCCGGCATCGTGCAGGACGCCGGCGGCACGCTGCACTTCAACGGCTCGTCCGCGAATCAGGTCCTCTACACGCTGAACGGCTTCAACATCACGGACCCCGCCACCGGGCTCTTCGAGACGCGCGTTGGGCTGGAGGGCATACAATCCGTTCAGTACTTGTCGAGCCGCTACTCGGCCGAGTATGGCAAAGGGTCCGCAGGCGTCCTGGCCATTCAAACGGCGAATGGAACGGACGATTTCCGCTTCACGGCCAGCGACTTTATTCCGGGCCTTGATGTGCATCAGGGCGTCCGGCTGGGAGACTGGTACCCGCGGTTTGGGGTGTCCGGTCCGATTGTGAAGGGCCGTGCCTGGTTCGCGGACAACATCGACGGGGAATATGACGAGTCGCTGATCCAGGGCCTGCCAAAAGGGCAGGACACCAGCAGCGGCTGGACGGGCAGCAACCTTCTGCACGCCCAGGTGAACCTGACCTCATCCAACATTCTGTTTGCCGATTTCCTGGTGACCGTGAACAACCTGAACCGTGCCGGGCTGGGGCCGCTCGATCCGGTGTCCACCACGTCCAGCATGCGCGCGCGCCAGTATTTCACCAGCCTGCGGGACCAGATCTACCTCGGCGGCGGGGTGCTGGTGGAGTTCGGCTATGCGCACAACGATTTCTCGAACCGCCAGACGCCGCAGGGCCAGGAACTCTACGTGATCACCACGACGGGCCGCGGCGGCAATTATTTCGTGAATTCCGCCTGGCGCTCGTCGCGCGACGAGGGAATCGTCAACGTGTACCTCCCGGATTTTCATTTCGCCGGCACGCACCAGATCAGAACCGGCGGCGACGGGGACCATCTGAATTACGACGCCGGTTTTCATCGCACCGGCTACGAAGTGATCGGCCTCGACGGCGAGTTGCTCTCGGAGACGCTGTTTCAGGGGGCTGCCTCATTCCGTGTGCCCGACACCGAGATGTCCTGGTATGCGCTGGATTCCTGGCGGCTGTCCCAACGGCTTCAGGCGGAGCTGGGCATCCGCACGGACTGGGACGCGCAGATTCACGACCTCGCCTGGTCGCCTCATGCCAGCCTGTCCTGGTCGCCTTTCGCCTCCGGGCATACGCGGATAACGGGCGGCTACGCAATCACCCACGACGCCGTCGCGCTGGCCATGCTGGGGCGTCCATTGGATCAGACGGCGATGACCACGGAATACAATCCGGATGGCACGCCCGCGGGCCCCGCCGTCCCCACCGTCTTTCGCGCCACCCAGCCGCTGGTGCTCCCGCGGGCTTCCAACTGGACCGCCGGCGCCGATCGTCAGTTCAGCGAACATCTGCATGCGAGCGCGAGTTACCTGCGCCGCCGCGGGACCGACGGCTTCACGTTCCTCAATACGGAAGACGCCGGCGCGCCGCCATCCGAGTTGCCGGTGCCGAACGCGGTTGAGGGAGGTGTTTATCAGCTCACCAATCTTCGCCGCGACAATTACGACCAGGCTGCGGTGTCCGTGCGCCGGACCTTCGCCGGCCAATTCGAATGGATGCTTTCCTATGTCTATTCGCGGACGCTGTCGAACGCCGTTCTGGATGTGAACGCGAGCCAGCCGCTGCAGGTGATACCAACGTTGCAGCCGGTGCCCTGGGACGCGCCGCACCGAGTGCTCGGCTGGGCCTACCTTCCGCTGCCGTGGCGGAACTGGGCCATCGCCGCACTGGCGGACGCGCGCAGCGGATTCCCGTTCTCCGTGGTGGATCAGACGGGACTGATCGTGGGCGGCGTGGATGCGCGCCGGTATCCATTCAACTTCGCGCTGAACGTTTTCGTGGAGCGCACGGTCACGCTGGCCGGCTATCGCTTTGCGCTGCGCCTCGGCTGCAACAACGTCACCGGGCAGGCGAACCCCACGGCGGTGAACAATGTGGTTGGCGCGCCGCAGTTCATGCAATTCTACGGCGACGAGGGCCGCCATTTCGTCGTGGGCATCCGCTTTTTCGGGCGCGCGGCGGTAAAGTAGGCTGTTTGTGGCGAAAGTCGTCGCAGGCCAGAGGCCCAATGGCACTTAACTTTTGGAACGGGCCTGCAAATCCAAGAACAGAATGTGCGTATGATGGAGGATTCCTTTGTGGGGCGGCCAATCCTGGCCGCCGCCGCGTTTCCACGCGGCGCC
>JBEKPY010000045.1:0-49124 GCA_049520275.1 Bryobacteraceae bacterium | reverse complement strand
CCTTGGATCATAGGCCGCGACCAATCTATCTGGGGCCGTTCCTTCCTGGTATGACCGGGCTTTCGTCCGAACCGGCTTCAGGCCGGTCGGAGCCGGTCAAGCGGCTTGCATGAGACAAGACTAATCTGCTAGGCTGATTATTGCGTCTGATGCACTAACCGCTCTCAGTGGGAGGCAGGGGTCTTCTTTCTCTTCAGGAAAGCCGGGGCTCTCGCCGTCTGCACCAGTGAGGAGAAATGCCGAAAACAGGAAAGAAGTACCAGGCAGCAGCAAAACAAGTTGAAGCGCGTCCCTACACCCTGCAGGACGCCATCCCCCTCGTTCAGAAGATCCACTTTGCGAAGTTCGACGAGACGGTGGAGGTGCACATGCGCCTCGGCGTCGATCCGAAGCACGCGGACCAGCAGGTGCGCGGCACCATCGTCCTGCCGAACGGACTGGGGAAATCGAAGAAGGTGCTGGTGATCGCATCCGGCGACAAGCAGAGGGAAGCCACGGCGGCGGGCGCCGATATTGTCGGCGGCGACGAGATTGTCCAACGCATCCAATCGGAAGGCTGGGTGGATTACGACGCCGTGGTGGCCACCCCCGACATGATGCGCTCGGTGGGCAAACTGGGCAAGATCCTCGGGCCGCGCGGCCTGATGCCCAACCCCAAGACGGGAACCGTCACCCAGGACGTGACCAACGCGGTGCGGGAGATCAAGGCCGGCAAGGTGGAGTTCCGCGTGGACAAGACCGGCGTGGTGCACGCTCCGGTGGGCAAGACCAGCTTCAACACGGAGAAGCTTTTCGAAAACGCCAACACGCTGATCCAGGCGGTGGTGAAGGCGAAACCGGCAGTGGCCAAAGGCAAATACGTGAAGAGCGTGACCGTCTGCTCCACCATGGGGCCGGGGATTGCGCTGGACGTGACCGCCTACAATCTCCGGCAGGTGTAGCGCCCCGGATCCTTTCGCGGAGACAGGAACCTCATGAAGAAAAGGGAAGACAAGGACAAAGATCTGGCCCGTTTGCGCGCCGAATTCGAGAAGGCGCAGAGCAGCATCTTCCTGACCGGATACGAGAAGATGACGGTGCAGCAGGATTTCGAGTTGCGCAAAGCCATTCGCGGCGCCGGCGGGAGCTACCGGGTGGTGAAGAACAACCTGGCGGAAAAGGCGGCCGAAGGCACGCCCGCCGCCAACCTGATGAAGGACCTGAAGGGCATGACCTCGATGGCCTGGACCGAGCAGGACCCGGTGGCGCTGGCCAAAGCGATCACCACCTATGCCCGGAGCACCCCGGCATTCACGTTCCGGGCCGGCCTGGTGCAGGGGCGCGTGGTGGACATGCAGGGCGTACAGGACCTCTCCACGATGCCCTCGAAGGAGGAGTTGTACGCGAAGCTTCTGTTCCTGATCAACGCATCGGCGCAGCGTCTGGTAACGGCCATCGGTGGAGTGAGCCGGAACCTGGCGGTGGTGGTCGACCAGGGCGTCAAGGAAAACAAGTTCTCTTAAGTAGCGAGTTTCGACAAGGGAGTGGATAAGGAAATGGCGGATATCAACGCGATTGCAGAACAGATTCAGGGGCTGACGCTGCTCGAGGCGGCACAGCTCGTCAAGTTGCTGGAGGAAAAGCTGGGCGTTTCGGCTGCCGCGGCTGCCGTGGCGGTGGCTCCGGCGGGCGGCGTGGCCGCGGCTGCTCCGGTGGTGGAAGAGAAGACCGAGTTCAACGTTGTTCTCATGGCTGTCGGCGCGAACAAGATCAACGTCATCAAAGCGGTCCGCGAGGTCACCAGCCTCGGCCTGAAGGAAGCCAAGGATCTGGTGGACGGCGCACCCAAGCCGATCAAGGAAGGCGTCAACAAGGACGAAGCCGAGGCCATCCGCAAGAAATTCACGGATGTCGGCGCCACGGTCGAGGTGAAGTAACCCGGTCCCCGCCGGTCTGTGGCTGTAAGCCACTGCAGGCAGGCGACTTACGGCTGGGCGGTCGCTTCGCGAAGGGGAAACTCCGGAACCTCCGCGGGCGTCCGCCTTTCCGAGTTTGCGCACATGCATTTGACGTGCCGATGTGCGCTTTGCTAGATTGGTACTGTTCTTGCCGGAGATTTAAGACCCGGACTCTTGCCCGTGAATTCTGGATCCTGCGTAGCTGTGCAGCTCGGAGGAGTTTGCACAAAGGTTCACCCTGCTCATTTTTGCCGCATTACACGTGTGTCTTCGTGGATCCTGACGGGCAGTTGTCTCATTTCCCCCGCTCTCGTCGTTCAGCCACCTCCTGCCAGGGACATGCTGCAGGCCTCGTCCAGTCCGGCCGGGCAGTAATGGTTGAACGGTGATGGAGTTTACTGGTGCGCGCCATTCCGGCGCAGGAGTCGAGTATGAATCAGGCAACGGGCGCCGCCCGCGAACGAGTCGATTTTTCACGCATCAAGACTTCGATCCCGATCCCGAACCTTATCGAGGTTCAGAAGAAGTCTTACGAGCGGTTTCTGCAGATGGACCTGCTTCCCGGCGAACGGGAAGACACCGGGCTGCAGAGCGTCTTTAACTCGGTTTTCCCGATTTCCGATTTTCGCGGGCTGAGCCAGCTCGAGTTCGTCGACTACGCCATCGGCAACTGGGAGTGCAAGTGCGGCAACCTGAAAGGGCTGCATCACCTGCGTTCCACCTGCCGCAACCCCAGTTGCGGGGCCACCATCCGCACCGACCCGTTCCACGCCGGCGACGTGCTCTGCCATAAGTGCGGCACGTTCAACAAGAACATCGTCACCTTCTGCAACCGCTGCGGCGATCCGGTCAGTCTGCAGCTCAAGTACGACGTGGCCGAGTGCGAAGAGCGCGGCATGACCTACGCGGCCCCGCTGAAGGTCACCATCCGGCTCACCGTGTTCGACAAGGACCCGGAGACCGGTGTGAAGACCATCCGCGACATCAAGGAGCAGGAAGTCTTCTTCGGCGAGATTCCGCTGATGACCGATAACGGCACGTTCATCATCAACGGGACCGAGCGGGTGATCGTCTCCCAGCTCCACCGCTCTCCGGGCGTGTTTTTCGAGCGGGTGGCGGCGCAGGGATACTTCCTGGGCAAGATCATCCCCTACCGCGGAAGCTGGGTGGAATTCGAGTACGACAACAAGAACCTGCTGTACGTGCGCATCGACCGCAAACGCAAGTTCTACGGGACGGTGTTCCTGCGTGCACTCGGGCTGAAAAGCGATTCGGACATCATCCGCTCCTTCTACACCGTAAGCGAGATCAACATCAAGGACAAGAAGCTGTTCTGGAAGGTGAGCGACAGCCTGCTGGGCCTGAAACTCTCCAGGGCGATCGCGGCGAAGAACGGCGAGACCATTGTTCCGCAGGGGCGCAAGATCACGCGTTCGCTGTACGAGAAGATCCTGCAGGAGAAGGTGACCCAAGTGGAGATCGACGGCGCCGCCGATCTGCAGGGCGCTTTTGTCGCCGCCGACGTGGTGGACATGTCCACCGGCGAAGTGCTGGTGGAGGCCAACCAGGAGCTCACCAGCCCCGGCAAGCTGATTGACGCCGAGATTCCCAGCTTCGAGATCTTTTTCCCGGAACGCGACGAAGTGGGCAACGTCATCTCGGTGACCCTGAAGAAGGACACCGTGCGCAGCCAGGCGGACGCGCTGCTGGAGATCTACCGCAAGCTGCGCCCCGGCGATCCGCCCACGGTAGACACGGCCACGCAGTTGTTTCAGGGAATGTTCTTCGACCCGCGCAAGTACGATTTCTCGCGCGTGGGCCGCATGAAGTTCAATATCAAGCTGTACGACCAGATCGACTACGTCAACGAGAAGTGGGCGCGCGACAACGCCGGCAGGACTCCGCTGGACAAGCGCACGCTGGACCACGAGGACTTCGCCAACACCATCAAGTACCTGCTGAAGCTGCGCCGCGGACTGGGCGCCGTGGACGACATCGATCACCTCGGCAACCGCCGCGTGCGCGCCGTGGGCGAACTGCTGGAGAACCAGTTCCGCATCGGTCTGGTGCGCATGGAGCGGGCCATCAAGGAGAAGATGTCGGTGTACCAGGAAATGTCGACGGCCATGCCGCACGACCTGGTGAACGCCAAGCCGGTGATGGCGGCGATTCGCGAGTTCTTCGGATCGAGCCAGCTCTCGCAGTTCATGGATCAGACCAACCCGCTGTCGGAGATCACGCACAAGCGGCGGCTCTCGGCGCTGGGACCGGGCGGTCTGTCGAGGGAGCGCGCGGGGTTCGAAGTCCGCGACGTGCACCCCACGCACTACGGCCGCATCTGCCCGATCGAGACGCCGGAAGGCCCTAACATCGGTCTGATTTCGTCGCTGTCGTGTTTTGCGCGCATCAACGAGTACGGCTTCATCGAGAGCCCCTACCGGCGGGTGTTGAGCGGCGTGGTGGTGGATGAGGTCCGGGTGCTGAACCCCGGCGATCTGAACCACAAGGTGGGCGACGTGCTGACCCGCGCCGAAGCGGACAAGGCCAATCGGGACGCCAGGGCGAAGAACAAGCAGGGGCTGGAGATCGAGGCGCACTGCGATTACTTGTCGGCATGGGAAGAGGACAAGTACATCATCGCCCAGGCCAACGTCCAGCTCGACGAAAACGGCGCGATTGTGACCGATCTGGTGAACGCGCGCAAGCAGGGCAACTTCGTGCTCATTCATCGGGGCGAAGTGGAATACATGGACGTGAGCCCGAAGCAACTGGTGTCGGTGGCCGCCAGCCTGATTCCGTTTCTGGAAAACGACGACGCCAACCGCGCGCTGATGGGATCGAACATGCAACGCCAGGCGGTGCCGCTGCTGCGCGCCGAAGCGCCGTTCGTGGGCACCGGCATGGAGCGGGTGACCGCGCGCGATTCCGGCGCGGTGGTGATCTGCAAGCGGGCCGGCGTGGTGGATTCGGTGGATTCCGAGCGCATCATCGTGCGCGTGGAAGGCGCCGTGCAGGAAGGGCAGATGTCGCGCGAAGTGGGCGCGGACATTTATCAGCTCACCAAGTTCAAGCGCTCCAATCAGAACACCTGCATCAATCAGAAGCCCATCGTGTTGCGGGGCCAGCGGGTGAAGAAGGGCCACGTGCTGGCGGACGGCCCCTGCACCCAGAGCGGCGAACTGGCGCTGGGCCGCAACGTGCTGGCGGCGTTCATGCCGTGGCGCGGGTACAACTTCGAGGACGCCATCGTGGTGAGCGAGAAGCTGGTGAAGGACGACTACTACACCTCGATTCATATCGAGGAGTTCGAAATCGAAGCTCGCGACACCAAGCTGGGGCCGGAAGAAATCACGCGCGATATTCCGAATATCGCCGAATCTTTCCTGCGGAATCTCGACGAAAGCGGCATCATTCGCGTCGGCGCCACGGTCAAGCCGGGCGATATTCTGGTGGGCAAGGTCACCCCCAAGGGGGAGACGCAACTGACCCCCGAAGAGAAGCTGCTGCGGGCCATTTTCGGCGAGAAAGCCGGCGACGTGAAGGACGCCTCGCTGTACTGCCCGCCCGGCATCGAGGGCGTGGTGGTGGACGCCAAGGTATTCTCGCGCAAGGGCGCGGAGCTGGACGAGCGCTCCAAGCAGATTCTGGAATTCCAGATCGAGCGGCTGCACCGCAACCTCGAGGACGAGAAGCGCATTCTCAGCGACGAGCGCTCCAAGCGCCTCGAAAACATCGTGGGCGGCAAGGAAGTTCTGGCCGACCTGCACGACGAGAAGACCAACAAGAAGCTGCTCAGCAAGGGTGTGCTGATTACGCGCGACCTGCTGGAGAAGCTGCGCTCGCGCGACCTCAAGCGCATGCGCATTCCCAACAAGGACCCCCGGCTCAACGAGCAGATCGACGAGATCGAGGAGATGACCTCACGGCAGATCGCCGTGCTGGAGAAGATCACCGAAGAGAAAATCGCCAAGCTGCGCAAGGGCGACGAACTGCCGCCGGGCGTGATCAAGCTGGTGAAGTGCTACATCGCCATGAAGCGCAAGCTGTCGGTGGGCGACAAGATGGCCGGCCGGCACGGCAACAAGGGCGTGATCGCGCGCATCGTTCCGGAAGAGGACATGCCCTATCTGCCGGACGGCACTCCGGTGGAGATCGTGCTCAACCCTTTGGGCGTTCCTTCGCGTATGAACGTCGGGCAGATTCTGGAGACGCACCTGGGCTGGGCCGCCAAGGCGCTGGGCGTCAGCTTCGCCACACCGGTGTTCGACGGCGCCACGGAGAAGGACATCAAGGCCCGGCTGACCGAGGCCGCGCTGCCGACCTCCGGCAAGATCCAGCTTTTCGACGGGCTTTCCGGCCAGGCGTTCGAGCAGCCGGTAACGGTGGGCTACATCTACATGCTGAAGCTGTCGCACCTGGTGGACGACAAGATCCACGCGCGCTCCATCGGCCCGTACTCGCTGATCACGCAGCAGCCGCTGGGCGGCAAGGCCCAGTTCGGCGGCCAGCGTTTCGGAGAGATGGAAGTGTGGGCGCTGGAGGCCTACGGCGCGGCCTACGTGCTGCAGGAGCTGCTGACGGCGAAGTCGGACGACGTCTACGGGCGCGCCAAGATCTACGAGGCGATCGTAAAGGGAGAAGCGGCCGCCGAGCCGGGCGTGCCGGAATCGTTCAACGTGCTGATTCGCGAGCTGCAGTCGCTTTGTCTGGACGTGGAATTGATGAAGAAACCGCGGGAGATTGCGGACACGGCGCTGGCGGCGGATTAAGTATTGATGACATGAACGCGGGCAAATAGCGTTATTTGTTCGCATTCATGTCGGCTTAACACTGTTTTGGGCGGAAAAGAGAGTTAGAGAGGCAACCAATGTATCGATCTTCCCCGTACGACCGTGCGAATCTGATCGCGGATTTCGACTCCATCCGCATCAGCCTGGCCTCCCCGGAAAAGATCCGGAGCTGGTCTCATGGCGAGGTGACCAAGCCGGAGACCATCAACTACCGCACGTTCAAGCCGGAGCGCGACGGCCTTTTCTGCGCCCGCATTTTCGGCCCCATCGCCGACTGGGAATGCCTTTGCGGCAAGTACAAGCGGATGAAGCATCGCGGCGTCATCTGCGACAAGTGCGGCGTGGAAGTGACGCTGTCGCGGGTGCGCCGCGAGCGTCTGGGACACATCGAGCTGGCCAGCCCCTGCTCGCACGTGTGGTTCTTCAAAGGGCTGCCGAGCCGCATCGGATACCTGCTGGACATCACGTTGCGCGAGCTGGAGCGGGTGCTGTATTTCGAGGCGTTCGTGGTGGTGGACCCCGGCGAGGTGCCCTCGCTCAACCGCGCCGAAGTGATCAGCGACGAGCGCAAGCGGCAGCTCGATCAGGAGTTCCCCGGGAAATTCGTGGCCATGATGGGCGCCGAGGGAATCAAGGAGCTGCTGAAGAAGATCGACGTCGAATCGCTGAGCCTGGAAATTCGCGAGAGGATGAAGACCGAGGCGTCGCAGCAGAAGAAGCTGAAGTACGCCAAGCGGCTGCGGGTGACCGAATCGTTCCGCAAATCGGGTAACAAGCCGGAGTGGATGATTCTGGACGTGATTCCGGTGATCCCGCCGGAGTTGCGCCCGCTGGTGCCGCTGGATGGCGGCCGCTTCGCCACCTCCGACCTCAACGATCTGTACCGCCGCGTCATCAACCGCAACAACCGTCTGAAGAAGCTGATGGAGCTGCACGCGCCGGACGTGATTGTCCGCAACGAAAAGCGCATGCTGCAGGAAGCGGTGGACGCGCTGTTCGACAACGGCCGCCGCGGGCGCGTGCTGCGCGGGGCCAACAACCGGCCGCTGAAGTCGCTTTCGGATACGCTCAAGGGCAAACAGGGCCGCTTCCGGCAGAATTTGCTGGGCAAGCGCGTGGACTATTCCGGCCGCTCGGTGATCGTGGTGGGGCCCGAGCTGAAGCTGAACCAGTGCGGCCTGCCGAAGAAGATGGCGCTGGAGCTGTTCAAGCCGTTCATCTATCACCGGCTGGAACAGCGCGGCCACTGCACCACCATCAAGCAGGCCAAGGAGCTGGTGGAACAGCAGGACCCGGTGGTGTGGGATATCCTCGAGGAAGTCATCCGCGACCACCCCATTCTGTTGAACCGCGCCCCCACGCTGCACCGCCTGGGCATTCAGGCCTTCGAGCCGGTGCTGGTGGAAGGCAAGGCCATCAAGCTGCACCCGCTCACCTGCACGGCGTTCAACGCCGATTTCGACGGCGACCAGATGGCCGTGCACATTCCGCTGTCGCCGGAAGCGCAGATCGAAGCCAACACGCTGATGCTGTCGTCGAATAACATCCTGTCGCCGGCGCACGGCGCGCCCATCGCGGTGCCCACGCAGGACATGGTGCTGGGCCTCTATTACCTGACCAAGGCGCGTCCGGGCACCAAAGGCGAGGGAAGAACCTTTGCCTCCACCGACGACGTGTTGATCGCTTTGGAGATGGGTGAAGTAGAGACCCTCACGCCCATCAAGCTGCGCTTCACCGGCCGGGTGATCGACCTGGTGAAGGCGTTCGACAACCAGAACGTGCTGCACACCGAGCCCATCGAGTTTGTCAAGCAGTACATGGAAACCACCGTGGGCCGGGTGATTTTCAACGACGTGCTGCCCGACGAGATGCCGTTCGTCAACGGCCTGCTCAAGAAGAAGGGGCTGGCGCAGCTTGTGCAGTACTGCTACCTGCGCCACGGTCTGGCCATCACGGTGCAGATGCTGGACCGGGTGAAGAACCTGGGCTTCCTGTACGCCACCCGCGCCGGCATCTCCATCGGCATCGACGACATGGTGGTCCCCAGCCTGAAGGCGGTGCTGGTGAAGGACGCCGAGAAGGCGGTGATCGAAGTCCAGAGCCAGTATCAGGAAGGCGCCATCACGCAGGGCGAACGTTACAACAAGATCATCGAAATCTGGTCGAAGGTCACCGAGCGCGTGGCCGAGGAGATGTTCAAGTCGATGGAGGAGGACGACCGGACCGGCCGCTACCTGAACCCGATTTACATCATGGCCGACTCCGGCGCCCGCGGTTCCAAGCAGCAAATTCGCCAGCTCTCGGGCATGCGCGGCCTGATGGCCAAGCCCTCCGGCGAGATCATCGAGACGCCCATCACGGCGAACTTCCGCGAAGGCCTCAACGTGCTGCAGTACTTCATCTCGACGCACGGCGCCCGCAAGGGACTGGCCGACACCGCGTTGAAGACGGCCGACTCCGGCTACCTGACGCGCCGGCTGTGCGACGTGGCCCAGGACGTGATCGTAACCGAGGTGGACTGCGGCACCATCGACGGGATCTACGTGGAGCCGATCATCGAATCGGGCGAGATCATCGAGCCGTTGCGCGACCGCATTGTGGGCCGCGTAGCGCTGGATCAGGTGCTCGACTACGACGGCAACATCATTCTGGACGCGAACCAGGAGATCACCGAAGAGCTGGCGGCGGCGATTCAGGCGGCCGGCATCGAGCGCGTCAAGATCCGTTCGGTGCTGACCTGCGAGTCGCGGCGCGGCGTGTGCGTGCTCTGCTACGGCCGCAATCTGGCCACCGGACGGCTGGTGGAACGCGGCGAGGCGGTGGGCATCATCTCGGCGCAGTCGATTGGCGAGCCCGGCACGCAGCTTACCATGCGCACGTTCCACGTGGGCGGCACGGCCACGGGTTCGAGCGAACAATCCAAGCAGGACGCCAAGTCGGACGGCTTCGTCAAGTTCCTGAGCGTGCAAACGGTGCGCAACGCCAAGGGCGAGCTGATCGCCATGAACCGCAACAGCATCCTGGCGATCGTGGACGACAAGGGCCGCGAGAAGGAACGCTATCCGGTGGTGTACGGCGCGCGCATTCTCTACGAGGACGGCGCGCCGGTGAAGACCAACCAGATCCTGCTCGAGTGGGACCCCTACACGTTCTCGATTCTGACCGAAGTCAGCGGCACGGTGCACTTCCGCGACCTGCACGAGGGCATCACCATCATCGAGCAGGTGGACGAAATCACGGGCATGTCTCAGTGGGTGGTTACCGAATCGCCCGACGAGAAGCGCGTGCCCACGGTGGTCGTCCGGCCGACGGGCGGCGCGCGCGCCGACGAGAAACGCTACCTGATGCCGACGCACGCGCACCTGATGATGACCGACGGCGACGAGGTGCACGCCGGCGACGTGATTGCGAAGATCCCGCGCGCCACCACCAAGACCAAGGACATCACCGGCGGTCTGCCGCGCGTAGTGGAGTTGTTCGAAGCGCGCAAGCCGAGGGAGACGGCGGTGATCGCCGAGATCGACGGCGCCATCAAGTTCGGCGAAATCGCCAAGGGCCATCGCAAGATCTACATCGTGGGCGACGACGGCGAGCAGAAGGATTACGCCATTCCGCGCGGCATTCACATCAACGTGCAGGAAGGCGAGCGCGTTCACGCCGGCGACCCGCTGATGGACGGACCGCGCAATCCGCACGACATTCTGGCCGTGCTCGGCGAGAAGGAGCTGCAGAAGTACCTGGTGAACGAAATCCAGGAGGTCTACCGGCTGCAGGGAGTCAACATCAACGACAAGCACCTCGAAGTGATTGTCCGGCAGATGATGCGCTGGGTGAAGGTGGACGACATCGGCGACACGGAGTTTCTGCCCGAAGAGGTGGTGGACCGGTTCAAGTTTCGCGAGGAGAACGCGCGGGTAGTGGACGCGGGCAGCCGGCCTGCCAACGGCAAGCCGGTGCTGCTGGGCATCACCAAGGCGTCGCTCTCCACCGATTCGTTCATCTCCGCGGCGTCCTTCCAGGAGACCACGCGCGTGCTCACCGAAGCCGCCATCAACGGTAAAGTGGACTACCTGCGCGGGCTCAAGGAGAACGTGATCATGGGCCGGCTGATTCCGGCGGGCACCGGGATGGAGTACTACCGGCACGTGAAGATCGCCGGCGAGGATGTGGAGGAAGAGGTGATTGCCGAAACCGAAGCGGCCCTGGCCGAGCCGCTGCCCGGCTTCGACGAGGAGACGCGGACGTTTGGCGCGAGCCTCGCGGACGAGCCGGTGGAAGAGAATCTGGCGGAGTAAACCTGTCAGCGTTCAGCGACCGAATAACTCAGAGGCGGGCTCGAAAGGGCCCGCCTTTTTCATGATGTGGAGTTCCTCGCTGACGGTGGACCGCCCCTCTCCATCACAGTCGCGTTTTGTTCTCTAATAATAACCAAGGGCTGCGCCCTTGAAAGCCCGGGGAGGCAGTTCCCGGAACCCCGCATGTCGTGTGATTCCGGCGGCCACCGGGATGGAGTATTACCGGCAGGTGAAGATCGCTGGCGAGGACGTGGTAGAAGAGGCGATTGCCGAAACCGAAGCGGCTCTGGCCGAGCCGCTGCCCGGCTTCGACGAGGAGACGCGGACGTTTGGCGCGAGCCTCGCGGACGAGCCGGCAGAGGAGAATCTGGCGGAGTAGGTGTAAGAAGCTCAGATCGGAGCCGGCAGGCTTGCGGGCTCTGCCCCAGTTGGGTCGGATTGCTGGCCGGACACCTTCCTTCGGAAGAACGCCGCCGCAACCTCCTATGGAATGAACGACGAATTTGCCGGGCAGTTCGGCCAGAAAAGCTTATGCTGTTCCTCTCGCGCGCGCTCGGCGGCAGCCACGGCGGCGTAGCCATAAAAGGGCGGCGCGTTTCTGCACTTCTGCCGGAGGTCCTGCGCCGGTTCCAGCGCGGAAGCCAGCATGGAATCGAGCGATGCGGACGCCGCGCGCCCGCGCCAAGCGGCCGCATAGCGGTCCAGCAGCAGGCCGAGAGCCGGGCCCGAAGTGGCCAGGGCGCGCAGTTCCAGGCGCAGCCAAACACGGCCCACTTCGGTGTCCAGATGGGCACTCGGCGCGTCCGATGCACCCAGACCGGGACCACGCTGGATGCGATGGAGGACTCGTGCGCGAATAGCTTGAGCCGCTCAAACGGCTCGAGCGGCAACGCGAGCACGACGGTGGCCCATTCCTGTCCTTTCCACTGGATGGTGGTGTTGGAAGGCGTGAATTGTTCGGAAACTCGCCTATAAGGACGTCTCCGTCTTTCCGGAAGGTGTTGTCCGGGTCCGGACGGTTGGCCGATGGCGGCGCGGGTGGCTGGGTCTGCCAGGACCATGGGGCCGCACAAGGTCAGCGGCCGTCAGCCACCCCGAGGCGATCAAGCCGAGCAGCGGGAGAGTGCGCATATACGATCTACTCCGCCGGCTCGATCACCGCCGACATGGAGCCCTTCGACCGCTCCATGCGCCAGTCCGCGCCGTAGGCATGGATCTGGTCGCGTGCGAACTCGGCGGCGGGGAACTCGCAAGTGATCACCGCCGTGCGGCCGGTGGAGTCCACCTCCACCGCGTGACGGTATGCCTCCGACGCGGACATGCAGAAAAGCTTCTGCAGCATCTCGACGACGTAGTCGTAGGTGTGGTCGTCGTCGTCCAGAAGGACCACGCGATACAGCGGGACGAGTTGTTCCTGCCCGGTGCTCTCGGTTTGCGGAGCTTCAGTGGCGCGCGCCATCTGCGCCAGCGATTATACGCCTTTCGCGGAGGCCGCGATGAGCGCCACCAGATTCCACGCCACCAGAATGGCGAACATGATGTTGATGCGCATCAGCAGGCGGTCACGGCCCCTGCGCCAGCAGAACAGCCCGAGGGCGATGGCCAGCAGCTTCACGCTGAGCAGCGCGCCGATGGGGTTGAGGGTGGAATACAGGGCGAGGCGCACCAGCGGATTGGCCTCCTGCACGCCGTGGAGCAGAAACGCGATGGTCGTCAGAAAATCGAGCACTTGCAGATAGGAGAATTGCAACAACTGCTGGTTCACTGTCCCTGCCCCCGGTGGTCGGCGAGCCGTCTCAGATGACTGCCCTATGCCACTGTAGTAGATATCTCAGGTCTTGTAAACGCTTCATATTAGGATTGCCTGGGCCGAGGTACCAGGTCCGACCCGTTGGCCGTCTGGTACCGGCCCGGGGTGGCCGAGCCCGGCCGGTGGTGGCTGAAGAGCACCACCCGGCCGGATGCAACCAGCCCCCACCGCTGTACGTCATTGATTTAGCAGGCGATTCGCATGGAACCAGACCTGCTCTGAAGTAACGGAAGCCTGTTGGAACAGGCCCAGGCGAGAACTTTATGAAAGCTTTGAACACGACATTCCTCAGCATCGCGCTGGCGTTCGGCGCCTTCGCCGGTTATTCTCAGGCCCCCTCTCCGGACGGGACGGATCAGGATCAGACGCAGTCGGGCCACTGGCGCAAGGCAACGGATCCGCCGCCCGCGCAACCATCCCTACAGCAGGCCGCTCCGCAGCCGGCGGAAAACAGCGAAGACCGCACCATGTCCGGTCCCGACACCGGGCAGGAGGCCGCGCCTCCTCCGGCGAACGACCAGGATCAGCAGGCTCCGCCGCCTCCGGCAAACCGTGGCTGGCAGACCGGCCCGGGACAGCCTTCTCAGCAGGGTGGATGGAGCAGGTTCGGCGACCGGCCCATGCCGCCGCCGCGCCGCCCCATGCCCCCCACGATGACCTTACCGGCCGGAACATGGGTCACGTTTCGCGTGAATCAGCCGCTCTCCAGCGATCGCAATCAGACGGGTGACGCCTTCATGGGCACGCTGGCGGCGCCGCTGGTGATGAATGGGTTAGTGCTCGCAAACCGCGGCCAGACTGTATCGGGCCGAGTGGTGGAAGCGCAGAAAGCCGGCCGGGTGTCGGGCACTTCGCGGCTCGGTCTGGAGCTGACCGCGATCAGCCTGGCGGACGGCCAGCAGGTCAACGTGCATACGCAGATGGTGGAGCGGCGCGGTCCCACCTCCTACGGGCGTGACGCGGCCGCCATCGGAGCAACTACGGTGACCGGAGCCGCCATTGGCGCCGCTGTGAATGGTGGTGTCGGCGCGGGCGTCGGCGCAGCCGCTGGCGTGGTGGCGTCCACCGTGGGTGTGATGCTGACGCGCGGGAGGCCCACCGTGGTTTACCCCGAGCAGGTGTTCACGTTCAGCCTGGTGAATCCAGTGACCCTCACCGCGGATTTCAACAGCGAAGCGTTCCAGCCGGTGACCCAGCGGGACTATCAGCAGAGCTCGTTGCGCACATACGGACCACAGGGTTACGGGCAGGGTTACGGGCCGGGTTACGCCCCACCGCCCGGCTACTACGGCTCTTACGGCTACGGCTACCCGTACCCCTACCCTTACTATGGCCCGTACTACTACGGCGCATACTCTCCGTGGTTCTGGGGCCCCGGCATTGGAATCGGGTTTTACGGCGGGGGCTTCTACGGCCGAGGCTTTTATGGTGGCGGGTTCCGCGGCGGCGGGCGCCGCTGATACGGTGGCATGATTTTCAGCCGCGAGTGTTTTCAGTAGCGCGGACACGTCCGGCTCCTGGAAACACCGTGGCTCCCGTTGCCATCGCAGGCCGAAGGCTATTCATACGCGCTAACCCAAGGCGAGTGGCGCGTGATACGCCCGAGTCAGCGGCGGCCAGCAACAGCCGGAATCAGGCGGGACAATTCGACCTGTTATTCGTAGCGCAGCGCGACGAGCGGATCCACCCGCATCGCCCGCCTCGCAGGAATGTAAGAGGCCGCCAGCGCCACGGTTGTGAGCACAAGGGTGACCCCCAGGAACGTGAGAGGATCGGTAGGCCTCACGCCGTAAAGCAACCCTGCCATCAGGTGCGACGCGATCAGCGCGCCAACCAAACCCACCGCGGTGCCGCCAATCGCGAGCCACAGGCCCTGCCGCAGAACCATCCCCAGGATTTCCTCCCTTTGAGCCCCCAGCGCCAGGCGAACGCCAATCTCCCGTGTCCGCTCACTGACCACATACGAAATCGTTCCATAAATACCCAGTCCCGCCAGCAACAAGGCGGTCACGGCGAATAACGCAACCATTTCCATTGAGAATCGCCTTTGGGAGAGAGACGCAGACAGCGCGTCGTCCAGCGTCTGCGCTCCGAAAACAGGGAGTTCCGGGTTCACGGACTGCACCTGCTCGCGCACTTCCGTGGGAATCGTACCGGCATCCAAATGTCCGCGCAGAAAGATCGCCAGCTCCTTGGACGTCGTCTGATACAGGTCCACATAGATTTGCGGAACGCCCGCCTCCGCCAGCGATTCGGTCCGGGCATCCGCGATGACGCCGACCACAGTAGTCCACCGAGGCTCCGCCGGGTCCAGCTCAACGCGTTTGCCCAGGGCATCTCCGTTTGGCCAGAACGTCCGCGCCATCGCCTCATTGATCACCGCCGCCTGGGGCGCCTTCTCGTTGTCCAGGTCGTTGAATAAACGGCCGCGCAGAAGCGGGATTCCCAGCAATCTAAAATACTCCGGCGAAACGTCCGACCGCTCCACCAAAGGAGGATCCTTGCTTTGCGTCTCGCGTCCTTCCAGGATCAACGGCGACCGGCTTCGGTCGTGATTCAACGGAATGGACGTATTGCTTCCCAGCGCTGCTTCTTCTACTCCCGGCAACGCCCTGCCGCGGCGAAGCAATTCACGCAGGAAGGGCGCCTCCTGGGCCGCGCTCCCATAGATGTCGGTCTTAGGGTCGTTCGGCACGGGCAACCACGTCCGTACCGCCATGACATGCCGCGGATCGAATCCCAACGGGACCTTGTACAAATCCCAGAAACTGCGCAGCAGAAGGCCCGCGGCAATCATCAGCACCAAAGACAGCGCGAACTCGGCCACCACCAGCACGCGGCGCGTCTGCGTCTGTTCCGCGGAGCCTTTCGAGCCGCGCCCTTCCAGCTTGAGCATGTGAGTCAGATCCAGCCGGCCTGTCTGCAAAGCGGGAGCAAGACCGAAAACCATGCCGGCCACGACGGAGGCGGCGAGCGCGAACAGCATGACGCTCCAGTTAATCGATATCTCATTAAGCCGCGGCAGGCTCTCCGGAACCATTTGCAACAAGAATCCCTTCGTACTGTAGAGGATCGCCAGACCGGCGATCCCGCCGAGCAGGGAAAGAACCAGGCTTTCCGTCAGCAACTGCCGCACCAGCCGCTTCCGTGCCGCTCCCAGCGCCTGGCGAACGGCCATCTCACGTCCTCTTGCGCTGGCGCGCGCCAGCAGCAGATTCGCCACATTCGTGCACCCGATCAGCAGGACCAGGCCCACCGCGCCCAGCAGCAGCATCAGCGACTGGCGAACGTTGCCCACCACGCTCTCCTTCAGGGGCACCAGGCGCACCCTCCATGCGCTTTGCAGCGGATAATCGTCTGGGAATTGTTTCTGCAAAGCCGCAACCAGGGCGTCCACCCGGCTCTGTGCCGCGGCAATCGTCAGCCCGGGCTTCAATCGCCCGATGGCTTCCAGAAGGACCCGCGAATTGCGTTGCGGGGGCGGCGCGGGCGGGCCGGCAAATCCCGCTGCCGCCCACAGTTCGATGTGCCGCAGTTCCGCGGTTCGCCGCGGATCCTGAAAACCGGACGGCATCACGCCGATGACCCGATACAGGTCATTGTCGAGCCGCAGGCTTCTGCCCAGAATATGCGGGTCGTGCCCGAAGGCCCGCTTCCACAGCCCGTCGCTGATGAGAACTTCCAGCGTAAACCCGGGCGTTTGATCGTTCGGATCGAACCAGCGGCCCAGTTCCGGCTTCACCCCCAGCAACGCCAGATAATTCGGGGTTACGGCATCGAAGACGATCCGCGCCGGTTGAGACGAGCCGGTCAGATTCACGGACCCGCCTCCCACCAGCGAAACATACTGAAAGACGCCGCAACGCTGAAAATCCTTGAGCTCGGGAATGGACATGCTCACATCCAGCGCGCCCGCGCCGGGAAGATCGTCTTCGATGCGCACCAGTTGCTCCGGCTCTGGGTAGGACAAAGGGTGCAACAACGTGGCATCGATGACGCTGAAAATCCCCGTCGTCGCGCCGATGCCCACGGCCATGGTCAGAATCGCGACGGCGGCGAACCCCGGCGACTTCGCTAGTTGCCGCAGCGCGTAGCGCACGTCCTGCAGGAGATTCTCGACGAATGGCAGCCCGTGCTGGTCGTGATAGTCTTCGCGGATCGCCTCCACCGCGCCGAACTTCAGCACGGCCTGGCGGCGCGCCTCCTCCGGCGGCATGCCGGCGCGAAGATTCTCGGCCGTGAGGAAAGCGAGATGCTCCTCCATTTCCTCCCGCCATCGTTGATCGCCGCGCCGCCCGGCGGCGAAGTTCGCCGCACGCGTCAGAGACCGCCTCAGGAATCTCATGACAAATCCTCCGCCTTTACATCGAAGAACCGCGCGATGATCGCCGCCGTCTGCTCCCACTCGCGGGTTTCCGATGCCAGCAGCTTGCTCCCGGCGCGCGTCAGCCGATAGAAGCGCGCCCGGCGGTTATTCTCGGAGGCGCCCCACTCGGACGCGATGGCGCCCTCCTGCTCCAGCTTCAGCAGCAGTGGATACAATGTTCCCTGGTTCACGGCCAGCACATCTCCACTGATCTGCTCGATGCGCCGAGCGATGCCGTAACCGTGCAGTGGCCCCAGCACATCGAGAGTCCTGAGGACCATCAGCGCCAGCGTGCCCTGCCGGACATCCGTTTTCTGTCTCATCGCAACTCCATTTTGGTATCCAACAGGAAGATTGCCACACTTTCTGTTGGAATGCAACAGGTAGTTTGGCGGGTGCACCTGAGCGCGACGGCGCCCGTATGGAAACCTGCCGCACGTCTATCGTCCCGTGGTGAACGCCGGCTTCGACCCCAGCAGCCTACTGAGCCTCGCAGAATACGGTGACAGGATACCTGGGGATCGCTGTCATGATGTGGGGCGGACCCTCAGTCCGCGCGGAGCTCTCAGCTCCGCATCGGCGGGGCTGTTGGAGCATTCAGGCGGGGCTGAGAGCCCCGCGCAGGCCGAGGGCCTGCCCCACCAAAGCTGTCACCGTATTCTGCGAGACTCAGTAAGTTAGGGCCTATGCGTGCGTTCGGCCCGCTGGCGAGCGAACGCGCTTTCGAACGCAGCGCCGCCTATTCCCCGCCGCGCTGGTAAACCACACGCCCATCGAAGATAGTCATGTCCACGCGGGCCTCGCCAATGGCCGCCGGCGCAATCCGGAAGATGTCGGACGAAATCACCACCATGTCGGCCAGCTTACCCGCTTCGATGGAGCCCTTGACCTGCTCTTCGAAGCTGGCATACGCGGAGCCCATGGTGAACGCGCGCACCGCCTCCTCCACGCCGATCTTCTGCTCCGGCACCCAGCCATCGGGGTTCTTGCCATCCAGGGTGCGCCGCGTCACCGCGGCATCGATGCCCGCCAGCGGCACCATCGGCGCCACCGGCCAGTCCGAGCCGAAGGCGAGCAGGGCGCCGGAATCCAGCAGCGACCGGAACGCGTAGGTTCCCCCGATCACGTCCGGTCCCACGCGTTTCCAGGCCCAGTGTCCGTCATCCACCAGGTGAATGGGCTGCATGGACGCGATCACGTGCAGCGCGGCGAATCGCGGGATGTCCTGCTGCCGAAGGTGCTGGGCATGCTCGATGCGAAAGCGGCGGTCGCGGGGGCCGTTGCGCCGTTCCGCCTCTTCGTAGAGGTCGAGGATAGTCTTGTTGGCTTTGTCGCCGATGGCGTGGATGGCCACCTGCAGCCCGGCGGCGTCGGCGGCAACGATGCGCTCCTGCATTTTGCTCACCGGGATCATGTCTTCGGCGGCCAGTCCGGAGGTCTGCGGCGCGTCCAGATACGGGTGGAAGAGCAGGGCGGTGCTCGACCCCAGCGAGCCGTCGGCGTACCCTTTCACTCCGCCAAGGTGCAGCTTCTCGCCGCCGAACGGGGCGGTGATGCCAATGTCCGCCAGTTGCGCCCACAGCGCCAGGGGCCGGTGCACCGAAATGCGCACGGTCAGCTCGCCGGAGCGCAGCAGGTTCTGATACACGGCGAGCACGTCGCGCCGCAGCTTCTGCCCGGAAGCGGAGGCGTCGGACGAATTGGCCATCTCCTGCACGCTGGTGACGCCGTTCTCGGCGGCGTAGCGCATGGCCGCGCGGACCGCATCGGCGATCTGGTCGAGACTGGGGGCGGGGATCGCGCGCTCCACCGCGTCCATGGCCGCGTCTTTCAGGATGCCGGTGGGCTCGCCGCGTTCGTCGTGAACGATGGCGCCGCCCGGCGGATCGGGCGTGTTGCGGTCGATGCCCGCAAGCTTGAGAGCCGCGGTGTTGGCCAGACCCATGTGGCCATCGAGGCGCGAGACCCACACCGGACGATCGCCGGTTACCGCGTCGATGAGCTGGCGAGTGGGCAGCCGTGCGGGCGACCAGTTCTCGTGATCCCACTCGCCGTTCAGAATCCAGCGGCCCGCCGGCAGAGTGGCCGCGAAGCTGGCGATGCGCTGGCGAAACTCCTCGGGCGTGCGTGCCGAGCGCAACTGGACACTGGCCAGCGCCTGGCCGCCCTGATAGAAATGCACGTGAGCGTCGTTGAAGCCGGGCGTCACCAGCCGCCCATGCAAATCCACCACGCGGGTGGCGGGCCCGATCCACGGCCGGATCTGGGCGTCGGAACCGGCCTCGACGATGCGCGAGCCGATCGCGGCCACGGCACTGGCGTGCGGCAGCGAGGCGCTCATCGTATGGATGTTCCCGTTGAGCAGGACCAGCGTGGCCCGCGGTTGCGCCATAAGGACTGCGGAAGCGAACATAATGGGAAGTACTCGCATTGGGATTGCTTCGAGCATACCAGCCGATTATGCTTTACGATTCGTTACCAACCAACGCCGGCCGCGGTACGTCTTGTTCCCCTCATCTTGTGCGAACATTCCTCCTTGTTCTGGCGTTCGCCGGCACGCCCGCGTGTGCCGCCGACGGAGCCGCCGCGCTGCAGCCGGTCACGGTTTGCGAGGCCCTGGCGCACCCGGACACCTACTCCGGCAAGCCGGTTTTGCTGATCGGCCGCTTCTCCTTTCGCGAGTATGGCCGCTATCTGAGCGAGAAGGGCTGCGTGCTGCACGTCGTACTCGACCCAAAGAACGGCCCCGTTCCGCCGGCCGCCTTCTCCGTGGACACCGAGACAACCAACCGCAAGCTCGCCGCCGTGCGCAAATCAACCACGCTCGCGAACTTCCGCTTCGGAAGCAGCGACTACGACCGCTGGGCCATGGTCTACGGCCGCGTTGAGCCCGGCCCGGCGCCGCCGAAGCACGGCGACCGCGAGTTCGACGACGCCTCCGCGCAGGTGCTCTGCCACAGTCAGACGCTGCTGATTTTTCTGCACGAGCAGTGACGGATGTGGGGGACGGCGGCGTATCAGCACACGAGAGGCCAGGGACCCGCGGCGTCAGCCGCGTACTCGCCTGGCACCGCAAAAACGCGGCTCTCGCCGCGTGTCCCTGGGCCGAATCCATCTCTGCCTTCATGTCGCGCACGCGAATACCGGGTTCAACTTGTCCGCGGAACAGGCGAGAATGGATAGGTGGAAATCCTGCAGGCTTACACCCGGCACCTGTCGCTGATTGTGGGTCTCTTTGACGAGTACCGGCAGCACCGCGCGCAGCCGCCGAATCCCGAGGGCGCCCGCGTTTTTCTGGCGGAACGTCTGGAGAGGCGCGATTCCCTCATCTTCTTCGCCAGCGAGGGTTCGGGCAGCTTTCAGCGCGCCCTGGGCTTCACCCAGCTTTATCCCAGTTTCTCGTCCGTCTGGATGAAACGAATCTGGATTCTCAACGACCTTTATGTGCTTCCCGCCTGCCGCCGGCAAGGGATCGCGAGAGCATTGCACGACCGCGCCCGCCATCTCGCCGTCGAAACGAGGGCGCGCGGTCTGGCGTTCTCCACCGCTGGCGAGAACGAGGCGGCGCGGTACCTTTGCGAGACTCTCGGCTATGTGCGCGACGAGAAGCTCCAACATTTTTTCCTGCGCGTCGACGAATGACACGCAGCGACGAGTGACGCCGCCAGGGAGGGGCGTCTTAATGAAGATCGGGATCATCGGATCGGGCAATGTGGGAGGCACGCTCGGCGCGCGCTGGGCGCAGGCTGGTCACGAAGTAACGTTCGGCTCGCGGGACCCCGGCTCGGAGGCCCTGAAGCAACTCGTCACCAGGGCCGGCGGCGGCGCCCGCGCGGCAAAGCTGGCGGATGCGGCGCGGGACAGCGATGTGTTGCTGCTGGCCACGCCCTGGAAAGCAGCCAGGGAAGCGCTGGAAGGGCTGGGGGAGCTCGGTGGCAAGGTTCTCATTGACGCAACGAATCCCCTGCGGCCGCGCCTGGACGGGCTGGAGCTGGGCGCCACCACCTCGGCCGGCGAGCAGGTGGCCGCCTGGGCCCCTGGCGCCAAGGTGGTGAAGGCCTTCAACACCATTGGTTTCAATATCATGGCCAATCCGGCGTTCGGAGGGGAGCGGGCCGTGCTGTTCTACTGCGGCGATGACGCCGGGGCCAAACAGGTGGTGAAACAGCTTGCCGAAGAGCTGGGCTTCGATGCCGTGGACGCCGGCCCGCTCACCCAGTCACGCCTGCTCGAACCGTTCGCCCTGTTATGGATTTCGCTCGCCTTCGGGGGACTCGGCCGGGAGATCGGGTTCCGGCTCCTGCGGCGCTGAGCGGTTTATTTTCGGGCGCATTCCCATATGTCGTAGGGTCCCCAAGTACGGTACAATCTCTTGTGTGCGTACCGCTTTACTTTTCGAGGGAATGCGTTTAGGATGATGTCATCCCCCCCCGAGAGAAGGTGTGTCATTGTCAGACGTCTGAATGAAACACCGGGGCGTCTACACTGAGAAGGGGAGTGGTCCGTTGCTGAGACTCAAGCGCGTCGAAATCCAGGGCTTCAAGTCGTTCTTTGACAAGACCGAAATGCGCTTCAACGGCACGGGCATCGCCGCCGTTGTGGGGCCGAACGGCTGCGGGAAGAGTAACCTAAGCGATGCCATCAGTTGGGTGCTGGGCGAGCAGTCGGCGCGGCTGCTGCGCGGCACCCGCATGGAGGACGTCATCTTCGCCGGCACGCGGGACCGCAAGCCGCTGGGGATGGCCGCCGTCACCATGACCCTGGTGGATCCGCGTCTGCACGTGGAGCTGCCGTTGAACGGGCACGTCAACGGACACACCAACGGACACAGTAATGGGCACGCGAACGGCACGAATGGGCACGCCCCCGCCGAGCCTGCCGAACTGGCCGAGGTAGTGGCCAGCGTCCCCATTCCCGCCCCAGCCCCGCAAAAGCCCCAGGAGATCACCATCACCCGGCGGCTGTTCCGCAGCGGCGAGAGCGAATACCTGATCAACGGCAAGATCGCCCGCTTGCGCGACATCCAGGAGCTGTTCCTGGGCACCGGTCTGGGCCCGGAAAGCTACGCCATCATCGAACAGGGCCGCATCGGGCAGATTCTCAGCAACAAGCCCTCGGACCGCCGCGCGGTGATCGAAGAGGCCGCGGGCATCGGCAAATTCAAAACGCGGAAACGGCTGGCCGAGGCGAAGCTGGAGGGGGCAAAACAGAATCTGGCCCGCGTGTTCGACATTCTGGAAGAGGTCAGCCGCCAGGTGAACTCGCTGAAGCGCCAGGCCTCGAAGGCGAAGCGCTACGACGAGTACAAGACGGAGATGCTGCTGCTGTTGCGGCGCGCCCTCAGCGGACGGTTCAAAACGCTGGAGCGGGAGACCGCGAAAACGGTCATCGAGCTGAATCTCGCCAGCAGCGAGTATCAGGCGCTTTCGGCGAGGGTTTCCGAGCAGGAAACCGAATACACCAGCATGCAGCAGGAGAGTTATCGCCTGGACGGCGAGTTGACCGGGGCGCGCGGGCGCCTGGGTGAGCTGCGGGTGGATCAGGAACGCACCCGCGGCCGTCTGGAATCGCAGGCCGGGCAGATTGCCACCATCGAGACCCGGCTGACGCAGGGCGAAGCGGAAGGGCAGGAACTGGCCAGCCGGCAGCAGGAGAGCGAAGGGCTGCTGGAGCGGCAGACCGCCTCGCTGGCGGAGCTGGAAGGCCAGACAGAGGGCGTCCGCCAGAAGCTGGCCGCCATGAACGTGGAGCGCGAGCGGCTGCAACAACAGCTCCAGGAACGCTCGCGGCGGCTGGAGGCGGGGCGGCAGCAGGTGCTGCGCATCCTCGGCGAAGCGTCCACGCTGAAGAACCAGATTACCCAGATCGAAGGCTATCTGGCGGCCAACCAGCGCGACACGGCGCGAGTGCGCCTGGATGAAGAGAGCGCGGCGCGGGATCTGGAGCGACTCGGCGCGCTGAAGGCCGAATTGTCGGAGCGCATGTCGGCGCGGCAGATGGAACTGGCCGCCACCGCCGATCAGCGCAAGGCCCTCGATCAGGAGCTGAGCGACCGGCGGCAGAGGGTGTCGGAGATGCGCCGGGAACTCGAGCAGCTTCGCGGCGAGGCGTCGCGGCTGAAGGCGCGCAAGGACTCGCTCGAAGAGATCATCACGCATCGCTCCTACACCACGGAAAGTGTGAAGCGGCTGTTCACCGCCGTGGACCGCGGCCAGGCGCCGGATCTCAAGCCGCTGGGAGTGCTGGCGGATTTCGTCGAGGTGGAAGCGGGCTACGAGAAAGCCACCGAGGAGTTCCTGCACGAGGAGCTGGAATACGTAGTGGTGAACGACTGGTCCGACGCCAGCCGGGGCGTGGAAGTGATGCGCGCCGGACAGGATGGCCGGGCCACGTTTCTGATCCATCCCGAGGAGTGGCCTGCGGTGCGCGATCATCAGCATGAGCTGGCCACTGAAGCGGGGATCGCCGGCCGGCTGGGCGATCGCCTGCGGCTCACCAACGGCCTGACCCACGCGCCTGCCGATCTCATCCCGCGCTTGGCCAATTGCTGGCTGGCCGAGGACCGCGAAACCGCGCAGCGCCTGGCGCCGGCGTGGCCCGACGCGTATTTCCTGTTGCCCGATGGGGTCAGCTATCACGGCTATGCGGTGACCGGCGGGAAGAAAACCGGCGCCGGTCCGCTGGCGCTCAAGCGCGAGCTGCGGGAACTGGTTGGGCTGGTGCAGCAGAAGCAGGCCGCCGTGGCCGCGACGCAGGCGGGCATCGAGGAGCTGGATAAAGCAGTCACCGCGCTGGTGGAGCAGGTGGAGCGGTTGCGCTCCGCCCAGCAGCAGCAGGAGAAAGAGGCGCTGGCGCTGGACCACGAGTTCCGCAAGATGGGCGAGGAGTTGTCGAGGGCGCAGTCGAGGGTGTCCGTTTCGCGCATGGAGCTGCAGCGGCTCGAGAAGGAATGGCAGCGCTCGCTCGAGCAGC
The DNA here is from genome assembly GCA_049520275.1 of Bryobacteraceae bacterium. GTDB lineage: Bacteria > Acidobacteriota > Terriglobia > Bryobacterales > Bryobacteraceae > CAWACP01. The sequence continues at coordinate 24,954 of JBEKPY010000045.1, read as the reverse complement.
GCGACCGCGACACGGCACTGCTCATGGAAAAGGAACAGGCGCGCGACGAACAGGAACAGGCCCTCGAGGAGTCGCGGGCCGCGCTGGAGGCGTTGCAGGCGCAGATGGCCGCCGTGGCCGAGGAGCATTCCGCGTTGCGCGCGGATCTGGCCGGGTTCGAGGAGCGGCGCAGGGCCGAGCGGGCGGCGCAATCGCGGCTGGAGCAGCACGTTCGCGAGTTGGCCTCGCGGCGGAACGAAATCGCGTCGGAGATGGAGCGGCTGGGACTGGAGCGGGCCAGATTGCTTTCCGACAACATCGAGCTGGACGCGCGCTCGGCGCGGCTCACCGAGGAGATCGCCGGGCTGGAACAACAGGTGGAGAGGCTGGCCGCGGGCGAGGCCGAACTGCGCGCCCGGCTCACCGCGCTCGACGAGGAGCTGAAGCATCTGCGCGCCGAAGTGCAGGCGGGAAGCGAGAAGCGGTCGCAGATTGAAGTGGAACTGGTGCGCAAGCAGGCCGAGCTGAAGTACATGGACGAGACCAGCCGCAAGGAGCTGGGCGTGCCGGTAGCCGAGCTGGCCGCGGACGAAGAAACCGTGCTCGAGGACGAGGCGCTCACGGAGGCCGAGCAGAAGGCGGCCGACCTGCGCGCGCGCATCGAGGCGCTGGGTCCGGTGAATCCCGAGGCGCTGGAGCAATACCAGGAAGCGCAGCAGCGCTACGAGTTTCTCAACGTGCAGCGTCAGGATCTGCTGGATTCCATCCGCGACACGGAGAAGGCGCTGCACGAAATCGACGTGGAATCGCGCAAGCGGTTCACGGAAGCCTACGCGGCCATCAACGAACACTTCCGCGAGATGTTCGTGACGCTGTTTGGCGGCGGCGTGGGCGAGATGCGGCTCACCGACGAGGAGAACGTGGCGGAGTCGGGCATCGACATCGTGGCGTCGCCTCCGGGCAAGAAGCTGCAGAACGTGCTGCTGCTGTCGGGCGGCGAGAAATCGCTGACGGCGATGGCGCTGCTGATGGCCATTTTCCGCTACCAGCCGAGCCCGTTCTGCATTCTGGACGAGGTGGACGCGCCGCTGGACGAGAACAACATCGGGCGGCTCACGCGCCTGCTGCAGGAGATGTCCATGCAGACGCAGTTCGTGGTGATCACGCACGCCAAGCGGACCATGGAAGCGGCGCAGACGCTGTTCGGCGTGACCATGCAGGAGCCGGGGATTTCGCGGCTGGTGTCGGTGAAGTTCCAGCCGGCCAACGGCGCGCCGGCGCCGCCGGTGGCGACCACGCCGCGACGGGAGTTGCGGATGTAGTCAGGCGCGGAGGAATCCGATCCTTCTCACCATCGCGGGGGCCGGGGGTTGTACCGGCCCCCGGATTTGTTTATGCTCGCAGCGCTTCCGAAAATCGAACTTCATCTGCACCTGGACTGTTCGCTCAGCTACTCGGCCGTGTCCCGGCTTGCTCCTGGAGTTACTCGCGAAGAGTACCTGAGCGAATATATCGCACCCGCGCGATGCACGAATCTGGCGGACTTCCTCGCACGGTCCCCGAAAGGCGTCGATCTGATGCAGGACGAGGCGGCACTGCGGCTGGTGACCGAGGACGTCTTTCAACAGTTGCAGGCCGACCATGTGGTGTACGCGGAGATTCGATTTGCGCCCTTATTGCATATCCAACAGGGGTTGGCTGCCGAGCGGGTGGTGGAGATTGTGAACGACGCCGCGGATGGAATGAGCCTGGAAACGGGAGTGGATTCCCGGCTGATTCTGTGCACGCTGCGGCATTTCACCGAAGAGCAGAGCATGGACACGGTGAGGCTGGTGGAGGCGTATCGGGGCAGCCGGGTGGTGGCCATCGATCTCGCCGGCGACGAAGCCGGGTTCCCGATCGCGGCGCACGTGAAAGCTTACGAGTATGCGCGGGAGCGCGGTCTGTTCAGGACGGCGCATGCCGGCGAGGCGCTCGGTCCGGAGAGCGTTTGGGAAACGCTGCGCGCGCTGCGGCCCACGAGGATCGGACACGGGACGCGGAGCATTGAGGACCCGGAACTCGTCGAGCATCTTTGCGCCCATGCCATCCACCTTGAGCTGTGCCCGTCTTCGAACGTGCAGATTATCCCATCCATCGGCGAGCTGGAAGGGCACCCGATCGACCGGCTGTACCGCGCCCACGTCCCTCTCAGTATCAATACGGACACACGGACGCTAACGCCGACGACGCTTACCAGAGAATATGAGGAAGTGAATCGGGCATTTGGCTGGGGAGTGAAAGAATTCCTGGAGACGAACCTCATGGCGGCCGAGGCGGCGTTTGTGGAGGAAGCGGTGAAGGCGAGTTTGCGCACAAAGTTGGTTCAGGCTTATGGACCTGGGCTGAGGTTCTCACCGCGCGCTCTGATGCCAGCCTCAGATCTCGCGCAGGCTCGCGCAGTCACAGGTGCGGGCGCAGCGGCGGGACACCTGAAGACGCGCTCCAGGTGTGATAATCGGGTTCAGAACGCAAATGGAAATCATGATCCGCGGGATCGCATGAAAGGGAGAACCGGCCGTGATCGGCATTCGACAACCGGCCCGGCTCTATCGGCTGGCACGGCAATTACAACTTGGCTGGATCTCGACCGTCAAGTTGTTTGGCGTGTATTACTTTGGCCGACGGGCGGTCTTGAGAAAGCTGTTTCCGGATAGCGTCGTGCTGGACGTCCCGGGATGGGGCAGGATACCGCTTCGCGCAAACGGCTGCGATTACCTGCTGCTGATTCAGATGTTTGTCAGGCAGGACTATCGCCTTGAAGCCTCGGGAGTTCGGCGCATTCTCGACCTTGGGGCTAACATCGGCATGGCCACGGTGTATCTGAGCCGGCTTTTTCCGCAGGCGGAAATTGCCTGCGTGGAGCCGTCCCCACAAAATACTCCTTTGCTGAAACGTGCAATCGCGCTCAATGGCATCCGTGCGCGAGTTTTTGAGGCGGCGGCGGGAGCCGAATCGGGGTCGGTCGATCTTTATATTGCGGCCAGGCCGGATTGTAACTCCATCTATCCCGTGGAATGTCCTTCGAGCGTGGTTGCCGTGCCTCTTATCCCGGTGCCGGAGATCATGGAGCGAATGGGATGGGATCGGATCGATGTGTTGAAGATCGATATTGAAGGCGCCGAAAAGGAGTTACTCGGCCGTAATAATTCGTGGCTGCGCAACGTTCGCGTCATAACCGGCGAGAGTCATGTGAATGCAGGGTACTCGTACGCGCAACTGAAGGCCGACCTGAATGGGTACGGTTTTGTCCTGGAAACCCTGATCCCCGAAACGGCGGACTATGGCGCTTCGTTCCGGGGTGCAAGATCGATTGAATAGGCGCGGCCCCCCGGCGGCCAGGCGCGTAGGTCACCGGAAGTCGTGCGACGGCACGGCCTCCTCGGCCACGTGCAGCGGGAGGATGTGCGAAATCTTCACCGTCACCACATTATCGATATTCTGGAGCTCGCCTTCAATTAACAGATAGGCATTTTCCAGCAATGTCGCGCGATATTCTGCGTACACGTCCGGCATGATCACGCCATTGGAGACGCCGGTTTCGTCCTCCACGCTCAGGAACACCAGGCCCTTCGCCGTGCCCGGCCGCTGGCGGCAGATGACGCAGCCGGCGGTGCGCACCAGCCGGCCATGGGGCACGCTCCGCAGCTCGCTGGCCGGCACCACGCCGAGCTCGTTCATACGCTCGCGGTGGAAGGCCATGGGATGCCGGCCGATGGTCAGGTGGGTGCGGCGGAAATCCGTATTGAGGCGCTCGGAATCGGTCATCCGCGCCAGCGGACCGGGCTTCTGCAGGTCGGTTGTTTCGGCCGCAAACAGAGGACCGGCGGGCCGCATGGCCAGCTCGGCCTGCCACAGCGCATCGCGCCGGTGAATGCCGTTGATGAAGTTCAGCGCGCCCACTTCGGCCAGCGCCCGCAGCTCGTCCTTGCGGATGGTGGGGACGCGGTCGACAAGATCCTGTATGCTGGCGAAGGGGCGGGGGGCGGGCGAGCCGCGGGCTGCCAGGATGGCGCGGGCCGTGGCCTCGCGCAGGCCCTTCACGTAATTCAGTCCCAGACGGACGCACTTCGCGCCGTCGTGCTCTTCGATGGTGCAGAGCCAGTCCGAGCGGGTCACGTCGATGGGCCGGAAATGCAGCCCGTGCCGCTGCGCGTCCTTCACCAGGGTGGCCGGCGCGTAAAAGCCCATGGGCTGATTATTCAGCATGGCCGCCGTGAAGGCCGCCAGATAATGGCATTTTAAATACGCGCTGGCATAGGCGATCAGCGCGAAACTGGCCGCGTGCGATTCCGGAAATCCGTACAACGCGAACGACGAAATGGACTGAATAATCGCCTCCTGCGCCTTGCCGTGAATGCCGTTCTTCTCCATGCCGCCGCGCAGCTTCACGGCGATTTCGCGCATGCGCGCCTCCGAGCGCTTGAACCCCATGGCGCGCCGCAGCTCCTCCGCCTCGCCACCGGTGAAGTTGGCCACGATCATGGCCATCCTGAGTAACTGCTCCTGAAACAGGGGCACCCCCAGCGTCCTTTCCAGCACGGGCTGGAGCGAGGGGTGCGCGTATTCCACCTTCTCGCGGCCCTGCCGGCGGCGCAGAAACGGATTGAGCATCTGGCCCACGATGGGCCCGGGCCGGATGATGGCCACCTGCACCACGATGTCGTAGAAACGTTGCGGGCGCATGCGCGGCAGGCAGGACATCTGCGCGCGGCTCTCCACCTGGAACATGCCGATGGTGTCGGCGTTCTGCAGGGCCGCGTAGACCAGCGGGTCGTTGGGCGGCAGGTGCGCGAGGCTCACCTCTTCGCCATACGACTCGCGAATGAGCCGGGTAGAATCGTACAGCACGGCCATCATGCCGAGGCCGAGCAGGTCCACCTTGACGATGCCCATGTCGGCGCAGTCTTCCTTGTCCCACTGCACCACCACGCGGCCAGGCATGGTGGCGGGCTCCAGGGGAACCACGGAATCGAGCTGACCCTGGCAGATCACCATGCCGCCGGAATGCTGGCCGAGGTGGCGCGGCAGGTCCTGAACGCTCACGTACAATTCGAGGAATTTCGAAACCAGCGGGTCGTCCGGCAAAAAGCCGGCGGCGCGAAACTGGCGCTCGGCGGTTTCGGACGGGTCGTTCCATTCCCACGTGGAGACCATGGTGGCGAGACGCCCGAGCGATTCCTCGTCGAAGCCCAGCACTTTGCCGATGTCGCGCACGGCCGAGCGCCCGCGATACGTGATGACGTTGGCGGTCATGGCCGCGCCCAGACGGCCGTAGCGCTGGTACACGTACTGAATCACCTGCTCGCGCTTGTCGCCGCTGGGCAGGTCGAGATCGATGTCCGGCCACTCGCCGCGCTCCTCCGACAGGAAGCGCTCGAAGAGCAGATCCATGGCCACCGGGTCCACCGCGGTGATGCCCAGCGCGTAACAGACCGCGCTGTTGGCGGCCGAGCCGCGCCCCTGCGCCAGAATGTCGTTGCCGCAGCAAAACTCGACGATGTCCCAGACGATGAGGAAGTAGCCCGCCAGATCGAGCTTCGCGATGAGCGCCAGTTCGCGCTCGATCTGCTTGCGGGCGCGCTGGTGATACGGGCGAAAGCGATTGCGCGCGCCCTCGTCCACGCGCTTTTCGAGAAATGAGTTCATGGTTTCGCCGCCGGGCACGGGATATTTCGGGAATTCGTAGCCGAGATCGGCGAGGGTGAAATCGAGGCGCGCGGACAGCTCGCGTGTGTTGGCGATGGCCTCGGGCAAATCTGCAAACAACCGGGCCATTTCGCGGGCGTGTTTGAGGTGGCGCTCGGAGTTGCGCGCCAGCAGGCGGCCGGCCTCGGCGATCTTCACTTTGTGGCGCACCGAGGTGAGCGCATCCTGCACCTCGCGCGCGTGCGGCGTCGAATGCGAGACGCCGTTGGTGGCCACCAGCGGGAGGCCCTGCGCGCGGGCGATGTCCACCACGGCCTGATTGCGCGCTTCTTCGGCGCGGTCGTAGTGGCGCTGCAGCTCGGCATAGATATTGTTGCGGCCGAAGATACGCAGCAGACGGTCCATGCAGCCGGGCGTGAAATCGAGCGGGCCATCGTCGCCGCCGGTGAGCAGGACGAGGCCTTCGGCGAACTCGGCGAAATCGTCCGCGGTGGCCGCGCCTTCGCCTTTGGGTGAGCGCAGCTTCATGCGCGTGATCAGGCGGCAGAGGTTCCGATAGCCGGTGCGACTTTCCGCCAGAAGCGGATAGCGGTGGCCGTCGGCGCCGGTAATTTCCGCGCCAATGTGAGCGCGAATGGCAGCTTTTTTCGCCGCCTGGTGAAAACGTACTGCGCCGGAAATGTTGTCGTGATCGAGCAGGGCCATGGCCGGCATCTGCAACTCGGCCGCGCGTGAGGCCAGCTCCTCGGGCAGCGAGGCGGCTTCCAGAAAGCTGAAGGCGGAGCGGGCGTGCAGCTCGATGTAGTTAGAGCTTGTCATGGAAAGCAACGGCTGAAGGCCGGCGGCAGCCTGACAGGCTGCCCCACAGAGCAGCCGAGCCGCAAACCAGTAGCAGGGCGGCCTGAGAGGCCGCCGCAGGCCATGGGCCTGCCCCACATGCAATCAGTCATACGCCCCCTCCACGTGCCAGCGGCCGTCGGGCTCCGAGTAGATGCGATACAGCGCGCCGTCGTTCAGCGCCACGTCCCACTCGTCGCGGTTCCATGGCGTGAGCGTCCACCATTCGCCGGACGTGCGCCACGGGCCGGCGGCGCTCACGATGCGGCCGTAGATGCCGGTTGCGGTGAGGCGCGCGGGCCGCTCGCCGCGCAGTTCCACCTTTGCCAGGAGTGGAGGGTGGAAATAACGAAATGCCATATGTGGGGCAGGCTTCAGCCTGGAAACAAACGCGGCTGGCGCCGCGTGCCCCCCCACCAGCCGGAACGGCGCTGGCCGATGGGTGTCCAGCAACTCGGGCACGCCCACGTTCTCTTCCCCCACCAGGCCGCGAATGCGCGCCAGCGTCAGCTCCAGCTTGTCCGGCGCGGGCGCCTGTGGGACGAACAGACCGTGCTGCACGCGCCGCGGCTCCACCGGGTTCAACGCCACGGCCACCGCGGTCATGGCCGCCTGCGGCGGATGCGCCTCCAGGTCCATCTGCAGCAGCTTCAGCAGAGCCCGGCCGTCGCGCATGGGCACCGGCAGGCGCAGCGTGCGCACGTATTCGCTGCGGTCGTCAAGCGTGAGGGTCACGCGAATTTCGTTGGCGGCGAAGCCGTGCGCGGTCAGCCGGCCGCACTGGTCGTTCAGAATGCGCGCCAGCAGGAACAACAGCGGTTCGAGCAACTCGATGGGGTGGTCCAGCGCGATGCGGTCCGCATACACCTCCGGTGGTTTCCGGATCTGCAGCGGCCGGCGGATGGCCCCCCGCGCGAGGCGTTGCAGTGCCAGCGCTCGCTCGCCCATCCGGCCGGCCAGCCCGTTTTCGGGAAGCGCGGCGAGATCGCCCAGGGTGCGAATGCCCCACGTCGCGAAGGTGTCGAGAAGGTCCGGCTCGATGGGCAGGCTCTGCAGCCCGAGGCCGGTGAGCGCGCCCGCCGCGTCCCGAATAATGGTGATGCCCGGAAAATTGCGCGCGGCTAAGAACGCGGCATCGGGGACGGCGGCCAGCGCGACATTGGCCCGCCGGCCAGACTGCTCCCACACCGCGCGCGCGATCTGCTCCGGCCCGCCCAGCAGCCGTTCCACGCGGCCCGCGTCGAAGATGGCGGTGTCCGGCGACGCGAGCTCGCACCAGGGCGAAAACCGAGCCGCCAGAGCCGCCGCTTCATCGTGATGAACACAACAGAACATACTTCACCGCGCACAAGGAACGCGCCGGCAGCGTCCTGTGCGCTTGCTCCTCTCACTGCGCACAACGGAACGCGCCGGCAGCGTCCGGTGAGCTTGCGTCGATGTTCGCCCGGCCTTTCCCCACCGGCTTGCGCGGGGTCACGCCAATCCCCATGCCGCGGAACAGCTCGAACCCCGGCGCTCCCCTCCAGTGCGCGGCGTCGCGCTGGAGATCCAGCATCAGCGCCGCGCAGGAGCGGGCCAGCGCGTTCTTCTCCACCAGCGCCAGCACCGTGGGCGTGTTCTCGATGGCCCGGCGGAAGCGATACCAGTACGAGATGGGGATGCGATTCGCCGCCCGCTCGGAAATGCGCGCCAGATCGAGCAGCACCACGCCAAACCCGCCCGCGTGCAGGATGGCGTCGGCCGCTTTGAAGGCGTGCTCGGCGTTGCCGCCGCAGCGGACCCAGAGCAGTTGAGACAGGACCGTGCCGGCCTGCGCGGCGGAGACCGGGTCGAAGGCGTCCGAGGTGTCGATGTGGCAGCAGATCTCGCCCCGCGCGGTGGCGGCCGCCAGCAGCGCGTTGGCCAGCGTAGTCCGTCCCGACGATTCCGGGCCGGCGATCTCGGTGATGGCGCCGCGCGGGAAACCTCCGGTGAGGGCGTCGAGGTCAGGGATTCCCGACGCCAGCGTCTCGCGCGGAGACACCTCGAACGTGGCGGTAATAGCGGCAAGCGGGTTCATGCACTTCGCCTTTTGTTCGCCTTGTTAGATTGTGCGCCGGGGCGGGGGAAAAGTCAATGGGGGGCAATCGCCAGATCAGTGTGCTGGTTCAATCATGGACCTGACACCGGCGCGCTTGGAGGAGTGGCCTAAATACAGCAAGGGCACTGATTTGAATCTGAGAATAGAATCGCCAGTCCCTGTTGACGCGCGCTTGCCAGAGATTCCGCGATTCATCGTACTTCCTGGCACGCAGCTATGGATGGCGCAAGTTCTGGAGCAGAAACTCAAGCTGCTTGTCGCAGTCCTTTGGGACGCGTTTGGGCGCGCTGTCGAAGCTGCGCCGAAAGCGCTCGGAGTAGACCCGTATCATCCTTTGGCGCGCTTGGCCGTCTTGCTCTTGCCCTTCCCGGCCTGGCCGCGGAGCGATTTCATCATGTCCTCGTGAGTCTTAAAAGGACCGTGAACCCGGCCGGCCTCGATGTCGGCCAGTCCTTCGGCGAGCCGGGCGTCGATGATGCGGCGCTGTTCAGGCGTGTACTCGTCGTCCGCGTTGGGGAAACGGGAGCGGTCGATGACCAGCTTCGGCGTGATGATGATCCTGCCGCGCAGAAAGGCGAAATTCACCAGGTCTCCCTTGGAGAGGCCGGCCTTTCGACGCACGCTGGTGGGGATGGTCACCTGACCCTTGTGCTGGATTCTGGCAGTAGTATTCATAAAGTCTGATTCCGGAAGTCAGGATTCCTGACCTCTGCCGGTAGCATAGCAGAGAGGACACCACCTGCTCGTATCGCAGCACCAGCCGCCTACCCGCAGCCCGTGCCAGCGCCCGGTGGTTGAGCCGATCCGTAAGCCAGATGGAATGTCCCCCAATTCCCCACATGGCAGCCGGCGTGCTCATACAACTTCACAATCCCATGCGCGTCTGGCTCGACGACATCCGCCACGCCTCGCGTCTGTTACGTCGCAGCCCCGGGTTCTGTGTCATCGCCATGCTGACACTGGCGCTCGGCATCGGGGCCAACACCGCCTGGGGCCCGGTATACTGCTACGCTCGGACGACCGGGGATTTCGGCCAAATCGCTGGTGCGTGCACAATCCGCTACTATTGTTTTTCGGCTTCACAAAACGGCAACAGGGGGACCGGTGAACAGACGGTGGTTCTTTGCGTTCTTCTTCGTCTCGGGCTTTTGCAGCCTGGTCTATGAAGTGGTTTGGCTCCGGCTCGCCATGGCCAGGTTTGGGGTGACCACGCCGCTGGTTTCCATCGTGCTCTCGGTCTTTATGGCGGGACTGGGGCTGGGTTCCTGGGCAGGCGGCATTTTCATGCGCCGCTTTGGGCGCTCGCCGGCCGCCGCGCCGCTTCGTCTTTACGGGCTGATCGAGCTGCTGATTGGGGTTTCGGGCCTGGTGGTGCCGGTAGCCATTCGCGTGGGCTATAACCTCCTGCGCGATACCGGCAAAGACCTGACGTGGGGATCTTCGGTTTACTATCTCGCTTCCGGCGCCTGGGTGGGCGTTTCGTTGCTTCCCTGGTGCGCCTGCATGGGGGCGACATTCCCGTTGGCTATGGCGGCCATGCGCGCGATGCGCCGTGACGAATCGCAGCACTCGTTCAGTTTTCTGTACCTTGCCAACGTGCTGGGGGCCGTCCTGGGGACCCTCGTTCCCGCGTTCATCCTGATCGAGTTGTTTGGCTTTCAAGGCACACTGCATATCGCCGTGGCGCTCAACGTAATGCTGGCTTTGACGGTGTGGTTGCTCAGTCTCCGCTTGCCACGGGCCGCCGCCGAGCCCACCGCTACACCGATTGCGTCCGCCGTCTCCACCAGCCTTCCGCGAGCCGAGGGAAAGCGCATCTTATGGCTCCTGTTCAGCACCGGTCTTTGCAGCATGGCCATGGAGGTCATCTGGACCCGGCAATTCACCGCTTACCTGAGCAACCTGGTGTATGCCTTTGCCACGATTCTGGCCCTCTACCTTCTGGCCACGTTTCTGGGCTCGTCCGTGTATCGGCTTTGGGGCCGGAAACGCGACCCGCGGCAGAACGCAACGCTATGGATACTCCTGACTCCTGTTGGGCTTTTCCCCTTGTTGTGCGCCGACCCGCGCTTCTTTCTGGGGGACGATCCGTATACGAAGATGGGTTTCGTCCTTGGAGCAATTCGCACCGGTCTGGGCGTGGGGCTTTTCAGCGGGCTGGTCGGCTTTCTCACCCCCATGCTGGTGGACCAGTGGTCCGGGGGCGTTCCGGACCGCGCGGGACGAGCCTATGCCGTAAACGTGGTGGGCTCCATTGTCGGCCCGCTGCTGGCTGGGTTCCTGATTCTTCCCTGGGCAGGAGAGCATTGGGGATTGTGCCTGACCGCGCTGCCGCTTGTGGCCATCGGCCTCGCCACCGCATGGAGCCACCGGGCCGCGCCGTTGTTCCGTCTTGCCCCCAGGCCTCTCTTCGCCGTCACCCTGGCCGTGGCGCTGCTGCTGGCGGTTGCCACCAGAGAGTACGAAATCAAATTCCCCGAACGGATGGTTCTGCGCGATTACACGGCTACGGTGATCGCCACGGGAACCGGTCTGGACAAACGCCTCCTGGTGAATGGAGTCGGCATGACCCTGCTGACGCCGATTACGAAGATCATGGCGCATCTTCCGCTGGCCATGTTGCCGCACCCGCCCAGCAACGCTTTGGTGATCTGTTTCGGCATGGGCACCACCTTTCGCTCCATGCTCACATGGGACGTGAACACTACCGCGGTGGAGCTCATTCCCAGCGTGCCCAAACTCTACGGCTACTTCCATGCCGATGGTCCCGAGCTGCTCAAATCTCCACTCGCGCATGTGGTCATTGACGATGGGCGCCGCTTCCTGGAACGGTCTCCGGAGCGCTACGACGTGATCACGGTGGATCCCCCGCCTCCCATCAGCACGGCAACCTCGAGCCTCCTGTATTCGCAGGAGTTCTATGCCACCATCAAGCCGCATCTCCGGCCGGGCTCGATCCTGCAAGTGTGGTTTCCCGGCGGCGATGACGCCACCCTGGCAGCCGTTGCCAGGGCCATGCGGGATTCGTTCCCGTACACACGCGCCTATCAATCCATCGAAGGCTGGGGGATTCATTTCTTCGCCAGCATGGAGCCCTTCACCGCATCGAGATTCGACGATCTTCCACAGAAGCTTCCCCCGCGCGCGGCCGCGGATCTGGTGGAGTGGAACCCCGGTTCCACGCCGAAGGCCATGCTGGACGACGTATTGGGCAGAGGGCTGTCACTGGAAGGGCTGATCGCTCCTCAACCGGAGGTCCCCGCCCTTGCCGACGACCGTCCCACCAACGAATACTTCCTGTTGCGGTGCCGCCTCTGCCGGAAAGTGCTGGGTCGCACCGAATAGCGGCCGGTCAGACGGCGATCACGCTTTGCCGCGCCGCGCCAGCAACAGCATAATGATCCCGAACGCCAGCATGGCGAGGCCGCACCACAGGTTCACTCGGGGCGACGCCAGCGGCGGGCCGGTGGTGATTACAAAGAACGCGATCAGGAGCATTACGCCCAGGATCACGAAAAACGAGCCAATCGGTACGCGAAGGTCATCCATGAGTGTCTACCAGAACCAGAGGTTGAAAAGAACGCAGGCGGTGCCCACAATCACGGCCAGCAGCACGGGCCGTTTGTACCAGGGAACGTCCTGCTCCACCGGCATCTTCGTATAGCCGTAGACCAGGTTCTCCAATTCAGCGACCGGCTTCGGCTTCGTGATAACGCTCACCAACACGGTGAACACCAGGCAGGACATGAAGGCCAGGATGGCGATCCAGAAATTCTGCGCCATGGCCGATGGGAAGGTGTGGATCGCGCCGAACCAGCCGCCGGCCCCTTCGGCAGCGGAGAAACCGAGCGTCAACGTGGCCACGATCTCGCCAGCCACGAGCCCCGCGAAGGCGCCGTGTCCGGTGGTTCTGCGCCAGAACATCCCCAGCAGGAAAGTGGCAAACAGCGGCGCGTTCACGAAGCCGAAGATCAGTTGCAGGAAGTCCATGATGTTGTTGGATTGCGCCGCCCAGTACGCCGCGCCGATGGAGAGCAACACGCCCACCACGGTGGTGATGCGGCCCACCTTGAAGTAATGCGCGTCCGAGGCGTCCTTCTTTATGTAGCTCTGGTAGATGTCGTAAGTGAACACCGTGTTGAATGCGGTAACGTTGCCCGCCATCCCGGACATGAAGGACGCGAACAGCGCGGTGAGCCCGACGCCCAGCAGGCCGGACGGATAGAACTGGGCCATCAGATTGGTAAGGATGAGGTTGTAATCGTACGTGTTGCCTTTGGGCACCAGGATGCCTGGCACGTTCATCTGATGGAGAGCGATGGCGGCGAGGCCGGGAACGATCACGATTACCGGCATCAGCATCTTCGGGAAGGCGGCGATCAGCGGCGTCAGCCGAGAAGCCGCCATGGAGTTAGCGGCCATGGCGCGCTGCACCACCAGGAAGTTACAGCACCAGTAACTGCACCCCAGCACCCAGCCCAGCCCGAACAGCATGCCGAACCACTCCACGCCCATCATGTTGGACGAGGCGTGGCCCATGTATTTCCATGTGTGCGTCATCACGTCGGGATTGTGGGCGAAGGCGTGTCCGGCCATCCAGGCGGAGGTCCGCGAAGTCACGCCCGCCCAGCCGCCGGCCTTCCACACGGCCATGATCGAAAGCGGCGCGAACCCCAGCACAATCAGAAAGAACTGCAACACCTCGTTGTAAATGGCGCTGGTAAGTCCGCCTAAGTAGGTGTAAACCAGGACAATAGCCGCCGACAACAGGATCGAGTTAGTGAGTCTCCATCCGAGCACCACGTGGAATAACAGTCCCAGCGCGTACATGGATATACCGGACGAAAAGATAGTCATCACCGCGAAGGTGATGGCGTTGAACCCGCGCGTCTTCTCGTCGAAGCGCAGCTTGAGATACTCGGGTGCGCTGCGCGCGCGGCTGCCGTAATAGAACGGCATCATGAAGACGCCGAGGATGATCATTCCGGGCACCGCCCCCAGCCAGTAGAAGTTGCAGGTGAGCATCCCGTACTTGGCGCCCGAGGCGACCATGCCGATCACTTCCTGCGCACCCAGGTTGGTGGCGATGAAGGCCAGACTGGTGACCCACACCGGGATGGAATGGCCGGAGGTCAGAAACTGCACCCCGGTTTTGACTCGGCGCTTCACCAGCCAGCCGATGCCGAGAACGTAGAGGAAGTACGTCGCGAGAATGATGTAGTCGATTGCCCCTGGTTTCATTTGTTCACCGAGTTACCGCTTGCCTTCATCCCGGCAGCCTGCGCAGCTGCTCCGCCGCGGCTTCCGGAGTAATGTCCCGCTGCGGCATGCCGAGCATTTCAAATCCGACCATGAATTTGCGCACCTTCGCCGAGCGCAGCAGCGGCGGGAGGTAATGCGCATGCAGATGCCATTCCGGATGATCGCGGCCATCCGTGGGGCTCTGGTGAAAACCCATGGTATACGGGAACGAGACGTCGAAGAGCCGGTCGTACTTCGTGGTCAGCCGCTTCATGATGTCGGCCAGAGCGTCGCGCTCCGCCGAATCCAGCCGGTCCAGACTGCCGGCGTGGCGGCGGCTCACCAGCATCGTCTCAAACGGCCACACCGCCCAGAACGGGGCCAGCGCGGTGAAGCCCTCGTTTTCGCAAACGATGCGTTCTCCGCTGGCCCGCTCCGTGGCCAGATAGTCGCAGAGCAGACAGCTTGCGCGTCCGGCCAGCCACTCCGCCTGCGCGGTCCGCTCTTTGGCAACCTCATTGGGAATGTGCGCCGTCGCCCAGATCTGACAATGCGGGTGCGGGTTGCTGGCGCCCATCATCTCGCCGCGGTTCTCGAAGATCTGCACATGGTTGACGTACGGCAGAGACCCTATCTCGACGTACTGGCCGGCCCACACGTCGATCACCGCGCGCACCGCCGCGGGGTCCATACGGGCGATGGTGAGATCGTGCCGCGGCGAGAAACAGACCACCTTGCAGATACCGCGCTCGCTCTCCCACACCAGCAAATCCGCCTCGGAGCCGGCCTCCTCCGGTGTGTCCGGCAACAGCGCCGCGTAGTCGTTGATGAATACGAACGTGCTCGCGTAGTTCGGATTGCGCGCGCCGCCGGCTCGCTCGTTGCCGGGGCAAAGGTAACACTGCGGGTCGTACTCCACCGCGGCTGCGGCCTTGTCCCGTTCCATCTGACCCTGCCACGGACGCTGGGTCCTATGCGGCGAGACCAGCACCCACTCACGGGTCAGCGGATTGAAGCGGCGATGAGGGTGAGTTGAGGAGGCCACGGATTGCGACGGAGCACGCCAGCTTAACTTGAAGGGTACAGTCTACCACGTGCTCAGTGCGTGGGATTCCGACTATAGTATGAGAGCTGGATGTGCGCGCCCGGCCATTCCGCCTGGCGGTACGTCAGCGGGACCGGACGTTTTTTCCGGGATCGTGCGCGCGGCGATGAAACCAGTTGTGGACAGCCCACGCCAGGCCGCCAACGACGCCGAGAAGAATCAGGATTTCGGGAACGTCCAGGGGGCGCATGCCGTACCCTCCCGACAGAATTATATCCCGGGCGCAGGGCGCGTGGGGCGCGATGTCAACCGTCCAGTTCGAGCACCATGTGCTCTTCGTCCACGAAGTGTTCCCCAACCCGCAACGCCCGCGGCTCGATCCCGTAAGGCCGAAAGCCCATACTCAGGTAGAGGCGCCGCGCCGCTTGCTGGCCGGAGGTTACCGACAGCAGAACTGAGTCCACCCCCGCCATGCTCCGCGCCTCTCTCAGCGCCGCCTCCATTAATGCCCGGCCCGCGCCCTTTCCCCGCAATGGCTCGGCCACAAACATGCCCCAGATGGAGGCCCGGTGCCTGCGTTTCGCACTCTGCTCCCGGTAGAGCCCGATCATGCCGGCCAGCGTCGAATCGTCAAAGGCGCCCAGCACCATGTTTTCGCTGCCGCGGGAGCGCAACCGTTCGGCGTACACGCTTGCCGGCGTCAGCTTGTGCTCTTCCGCCGTTTCGACGAACGCCGCTGGCGCGGACTGCAGCGCGCACAGCCGGAGGTTCCAGAGCGCCTCCGCGTCGTCGCCCGTCAAGCGCCGAATCTCCATATGGATTCAGGATACCGGCGCGAGAAGCGGGACGCAGGCCAGGGAAGGGCCAGGCCGGCGCGCGGGCGGCAAATGTGGATATGATGGTTGTCGAAGCCAACATACGGATTGTGAGGACCCGAGCATATGCGGAAGTTGCCGCTGCGGCAATCGCTGGGGATTATCGCGCGCGGATCGATGAACTGGATCGCGGAGCGGCCCATTGTCGTTTCCTTCGAGGTCACCGATTCGTGCACCTGTGACTGCCGTCACTGCGACCACGGCGGCGCCAGGGACGACTCCCACAATCTCAAGCCAGCCGACTACCGGCGCTACATGGAAGAGCTCCGGCCCTGCCTGGTGCAGATCTCCGGCGGCGAGCCGCTTATGCGCGACGACCTGACGGACATCGCGCGCAACATCAAGGGCGGGTCGGCCTTGCCGTACATCATCCTCGTCTCGTCGTGGTCTTTGATGACCGAGGAGTACTACCTGGAGCTGCGCGAAGCCGGCGTCGATCAGTTTTCGGTCAGCCTCGATTTTCCCGATCGCCGTCACGACGATTTCCGCTGCCTGCCCGGGCTCTACGATCGCCTGAACGACGTGGTGCCGCGTTGCGCCGGGCACGGTTACGACGACATCGTGCTCAATACCTGCATCACCAGCGCCAACCTGAAAGAGATCAACGGGGCCGCCGACCAGGCCCGCAAGTGGGGCGTGAACATCTGTTACAGCGCCTACTCGCCGCGGCGAACCGGCAATCGCGAGTACTTCCCCGGCTCGCCGGAGCAACTGCGCGAGCTGAGCGAGCAATTCGAGCGCGTGGAAGCGCGGCGCGACCACTCCAATTTCATCGTGAGCGCGCCTTCCACGCTGGCCGCCACCCGCCGCTATTTCGAGACCGGTGGCGCTCCGGGTTGCAAGTCCGGGCTGCGTTTTCTGGTGGTGACCGCCGACGGCCAGTTGCAGCCCTGCTCCATGCAGTTTCACCGCTACCCGCTTGAGGAGCAGGCGCGCATGGTGCGGGAGTTCACCAACTGCAACCAGTGCGACGAGTGCTACGTGGCCATCCGCTCGAATCTGGACAAGAGCTTCCCTAAGCTCCTGCGCGAGAACGTGAGCAATTATCTGTCGTTCGGCAAGTCCACGAACAATAACTGCTGAGGGGATGTCACTTAGTTTTCGAGCCTCCCTCGCAAGTAATTGATTCCCGAGTCTGTGGGGCGGGCAATCCTGCCCGCAGCCGGCTTTAAGCCGGCCTCACGCCGCGTAGAAACACGGCGGCAGCCAGGATTGGCTGCCCCACTTCGCCCCTATAACAGATCTTCCCGGCCGGCTGTTTCGAGCAACTTGACCAGCGCGCCGACGTCCTGGGCGCGGCGCCGGTCGGCGATGAGCAGGGCGTCGGGCGTGTCCACCACCACCAGGTCCTTCACGCCCAGCAGCGCCACCAGGCGGCCGCTCGCATCCACGTAGTTGCCGCTGCTGCCGGATAGCAGCGTTTCGCCGCGCGCGGCGTTTCCGGATGCGTCGTGCGCCATCAGCTCATAGACGGCGTCCCAGCTCCCCACGTCGTTCCAACCGATGTCGTCGGCGGCGATGCCCACCACGCCTTTGGCGCTTTCGAGCACGGCGTAGTCGATGGAGATGTTCTCGCACAGCGGGAAGGTGCCGCGCAGCTTCGCGTGGAAGTTGCGGCTCGCAAACGGGGGCAGGGACGCGAGGACGGTGGCCATTTGCGGGCGATGGCGGCGCAGAGCGTCCAGAAGCACGGACGTTCTCCAGAAGAACATGCCCGCGTTCCAGTAGAAGTTCCCTGCCGCGAGGAACCGTTTCGCGGTCTTCTGGTCCGGTTTTTCGCGGAAACGCAGCACCGGCGCGGGTTCGAGTGCGCCGGCCTCCGTGTTGCGCGGGAATTCAATATAGCCGTACCCGGTCTCGGGCCAGCGCGGCTGGATGCCGAGCACCACAGTCTTCCCCTGGGCCGCGCTCCGGAACGCCGCGCGTAGCAGCCGCAGGTAGCGGGCGGGTCTGGCAATGTAGTGGTCCGCGGGGAAAACGCCCATCACCGCGTCCGGGTCCAGCGAGTTGAGAATGTGCGCGGCCAGACCGATGCAGGGCGCGGTGTTGCGCTGCGCCGGCTCGGCCAGGATTTGCCGCGCCGGGATCTCCGGGAGCTGCCGCGCAATCTCGTCGCGCAGGAACTCGTTGGTGACAATCCAGATTCGCTCCGGCGCGAGCACGGGCTTCAGGCGATCCACGGTCTGCTGGATGAGCGACCGCTCGCCCATGAACCGCAGCACCTGCTTGGCCGTTCGCCGGCGGCTGCGCGGCCAGAAACGCGTGCCGCGGCCGCCGGCCATGATCAGGCCGTAGTAATTGGATTTCATGTGTTATTTAGCCTGGGGACCGGCGGACCGTTTTGGCCTCTTCCCCCTCCCCATTTTGCCCACGCTACTGAAGCGGATACCCTTCCACCAGGCGCATGGTTCGCTCCCAGCGGGTCTTGGTAAAGAAATGCTGCGCCATGTCGATAAAGTGATGCATGTTGTAATCCTTCAGGTCCTCGGTGGGCGCGTCGTAGGACCACAGGATGATGGCCGGCTTCCCGATGATGTTTCCCCGCGGCACCAGACCCCAGTAGCGGCTGTCCAGCGAATTGTCGCGATTGTCGCCCATGGCGAAATAGAAGCCCGGCGGCACCACCAGCTCGTCGTTCACCACGTTATCGCGCAGCATGGCCATGGCGCGATCGTACATGGCCTCGTCGTAGGCGTATTCGGGCCGGCCGGCCGGAAAGTTGTCGCGGTACGGATCGTATTCCGGCCGGATGTGGATGACGTAGGGTTCGGCCGGCATGTGTCCGTTCAGCCAGAGCTGTTTGTTCACCAGCTTGATGTGATCGCCGGGCACGCCGATACAGCGTTTCACATAGTTCTCGTCGAGCAGCGTGGGATGCCGGAACACGATGATGTCGCCGCGCTTGACGTCGTGATACGGCAGCAGATGGCGGCTCACCGCGCCCGGGGGCGAGTAGGACAGCTTGTCCACGATCAGATGATCGCCGGTGAGCAGCGTGTTGTGCATCGACGAGGTGGGGATGGCCATCACCTGCGCGACAAAACTGGTGGCCCAGATCAGGATCAGGATGGTCCACGTCCATTCGGCCACGAATCCGCGCGTGGGCGCCTGTGTCTTCGCCGCGGCGGCGTTCTTGCCGGCCTGCTTCGGTTTCTCGGAATTACTTGCGGTAGCCATGAATCAACAGGAAGGTGCGGTTCCAGCGGGTTCTCGTGAAGAAGTGCGCGAATACACTCAAAAGATGCCGAGGGAGGGACTGCTCGGTCAACTCCTCCGTCGGCGCGGCGTACGACCAGTAGACGATCAGCGGCTTCCCGATAATGTTGTCGCGCGGTACGAAACCCCAGTAGCGGCTGTCAAACGAGAAATCGCGATTGTCGCCCATGGCGAAATAGACGCCGGGCGGCACCACCAGATCGCCATGCTCCACATTGTTCTGCAGCATGGTCAACCCGGGAGCTTCCAGGTGGGTTTCCGGCTCGCTGGGGAAGTTGTCGCGATAAGCCTGCACGTAATCCGTCTTGTGATAGATGTACGGCTCATAGAGCTTCGCGCCGTTCCGGAAAACCTGCTTGTTCACGATGCGGATACGGTCGCCGGGCACGCCGATGACCCGCTTCACGAAGGTCTGTTTGATGTCGATGGGATAGCGAAAAACGATGATGTCGCCGCGCTGCGGCTCCCGGAACGGCAGAATGTGCCGACCGACGATTCCGGAAGGTCCGTAGGCCATCTTGTCCACCAGCAGGTGATCTCCAATGAGCAGCGTGTCTTCCATCGACCCGGTGGGAATCACAAACGCCTGCAACAGCGCGGTGGTGAGAAAGACCAGAAGCAGGATGGTAATGGCCCATTCGGTGATGCTGTTGCGCGTTTCCGATGGTTCGGCGGGCGGTTCCGGCGGCGGGGCCTGGAGAGGCGCCGGTGGCTGTTCGAGTGCACTGGCTTCCGTCTGCTCCATCGATTCGCCCATGGGCTGGTCCCTCCAGTGTAACAGGGCTCCGTCAGGACGCCCGGCCGCGCGGTGTTCTATAATGGGTTTAGTTTCGGTCGCACGGAACCCCGAACAATACAGTTATGCTCACGGTGATCTTGACGGTTCTCCACGTGCTGGTATGCCTCTTCATGGTGGTCGTCGTGCTGCTGCAGAGCGGCAAGGCGGCCGACCTGGCCGGCGCGTTTGGCGGCATGGGCTCGCAGACCACGTTTGGCCCGCGCGGAACGGCGACCGCGCTTTCGAAGGCGACCGCGATAGCCGCCGTGCTCTTCATGTTGACGTCGCTCTCGCTGGCCATTCTGGCGACGCGCGGCCGGGGCGGGAGCGCATCCAGCATCCTGGACAGCACGCATGCGCAGCCTGTGTCGACGGTGCCCGCGCGGCCGCGCGGTCCGGTTGGCTCTCTGAGCGGCTCGCAGGTGGGCGGCACGCCGGCGCCGGGCAAGTCCGCGCCCGTGAAGAAGTAGGCCCAGGCAGTTTTGTTCGAGCGGAGGTGGCGGAATTGGCAGACGCACTAGCTTGAGGTGCTAGCGGGAGCAATCCCGTGGGGGTTCAAGTCCCCCCCCCCGCACCATAGATTCTGAAGTAGCTAAACAGGGCCGATGAGAAGTGATCGGCCCTTTGTTTTGGTCGACTGTAACCAAAAATGTAACCATCACGCTCGCTTTCGTGCGGCTGCTTCCCACCTGGCGTGGAAGCCGAAGGCTTCCCCTGCTTCACACGCTGGAGGTCACAGGTTCGAGTCCTGTCGCGCCAACTTTCTCGCCTTTTTAGAATCGACAACGTGTTCGCCGTATCCTGCTCCTGCCCCCTGTTTCCTGGCGATTCGGGCAGAGTTTTGGCGGGTATTTGGCAGGTAGAGACCGATCCAGGCCCGCTAGGCCGAGAGCCGAGACCGGGCCGCCATCTAATACCAGGAAGACGACCTAATGGGGAGTTGAGGCGTCGGCGTTCCCGCTCTCGGCTCGTCAATGGCGGACTCGCCGCGCGGGAGCCGCTCAACGCTGAGCATCGCAGGCCTCGGCTCCTGCCGCTTCTACAGGAAAGCCCGTGCCGTGGCTTGGCGACCAAGCGATGGACGACTGAGGACGGCAACATCCGAGGCGGGAAACCCTTCACCAGCGGCTCGTTGCACGCGATCCTGACCAATGTCCTGTACACCGGAATGGTTGACCACAAGGGTGTTCGCCCCGACAGGTCGAGACCAGCTCGACTTAATCGTGATGCGGACCTCAATCCGACCGTCACCGCGCGCGCGTGACCTGGTGGACCTTCGCCGGCCTGAACGCCAACTGGTTGTCCAGGGCGTTGGCGGCACGAGTGCCACGCTTTCGACGGCCGATCTCGCGAAGCTTCAGCAGCAGACCGTGAAGACCATCGACCACGGGACCCCGGTTACATTTCAGGGCGTGCTGCTGGCGGATGTGCTATCCAAAGTCGCTTTGCCGACCGGCGAGGCGTTCCACTCCACCGCGTCATCTTATTACCTGCTTGTGGAAGCGAAGGACGGCTACCGGGTGGTATTCGCATGGGCGGAACTGGACTCGAGCCTCATGGACAAGGCCGTGTACGTGGTTACCATGCGGGACGGCAAACCGCTATCGGACAAGGAAGGGCCATTTCGCCTGGTGGCGCCGGGCGAGAAGAGGGCGGCGAGGTGGGCGCGGCAGGTGACGGCGCTGAGAATCCGACAGGCGAATTGAGAGGCGCGTGGGGCTGTGCAATGCCGCGCGAGCCTGGCGTAGTATGGAGTTTCGAATCCACTTTGTGATGGAGGCTGCAGATGAACAAGCCACCGCGGGTTTGTCCGAAGACCGGTATGCCGCTGGATAGAGCGGCCGAGCGTCACACCGGGAGATGGTATCTGCCCGTGCTGGGGCTGCTCTCCCTGGCATGGTTCCTGTTTCGGGTACTGCCGAAGCCAAGCCGCGCATCCTACCCTTGTCAGCGGGCGGCTGCTCCGGTTGCGGCGGGCTTCGTCACGTGGCTGGCCGGCGTGGTGGCGCCCGTGGTGCTGCTGCGAAAAGTGCGCCGGCTCTCGACAATCGTCAACCCTCGAGCGGCAGGGGCTTTGATCGTGCTGGCGATGTTCGCCGCCGGAATGTGCGAGCTGATGAATTCCTCGCGGTCGCTGGAGGCCTTTGACACAAGCGGCGCTCCGTACAAAATGATGGACGGCCCGCTTGCTCCGGTGGGGACCGGCCGGGGCATTGCGCCGGGACGCGTTGTGTGGGTGCGCGATCCGAACGCGGTTTCGTGGAACATGACCGGCTCCTGGTGGGAAGAAAAGTACAACAATCAGGCGGCCATTGACGGCATGGTTTCACGCTCCCTGCAGTGGCTGTCCAACGAAAAGAGCGATGCGAAGGCGTGGAGCGCGCTGTTCCGGTACTTCAACCGTCGTCACGGCCGCGGCGACGTGGGCTACCAGCCAAGCGAGAAGATCGCCATCAAAGTGAATCTCAACAACACCACGGACCACGGCGCGACCAACCGGCTGAATACATCGCCTCACCTGACGCTGGCTCTGGTCAGCCAGCTCGTCAACGCCGGGCACGTGAAGCCCTCCGATATCACCGTCATGGATCCCAGCCGGTTTATTCCGTCGTACCTGTACGATAAGATCCACGCCCTCTACCCGGACGTGGTGTTGGTGGATCATATCGGCGGCGACGGGCGCGTTAAGGCCGACTTCAGGATGAATGCCATTCCGTTTTCCATCCCCGGCCGCAATTGCGACGGCATCGCGACCGCCGTGCTTGAAGCGACCTACCTCATTGACGCCTCGGTTCTGAAAGGACACGTTGGTTCGGGCGTCACTCTTTCCGCGAAGAACCTGTTCGGCCTCACCAGCATCAACCCCGACTGGCATAAGAACGCGCATGACCATTTCAGTCAGAACCGCGACGGCACCCCCAGTTACTCGACCTTTACCGACTTTCTGGGGCACAAGGATCTGGGCGAAAAAACGATGCTCTTCCTGATGGATGCGCTCTATGCCAACGATCTGGTCGACGATCCGCCGCATTTGAAGTGGAAGATGGCTCCGTTCAACGACAACTGGCCGGCGAGTCTGTTCGCTTCTCAGGATGGCGTGGCCCTCGATTCAGTGAGCCTGGATTTTTTGAGGTCGGAGTGGCCGCGCCTGGCGGACCTTTCCTATGCCGACAACTATATGCGGGAAGCTGCTCTGGCGGACAATCCCCCGTCCGGCACCTTCTACGATCCGCAACGCGGCGGGGTCCGCTGCACCAGCCTGGGCGTACATGAGCACTGGAATAACGCCATCGAAAAACAATATTCGCGGAATCTCGGGAAAAAGCAGGGCATCGAGCTGTATACCGGGCCGATGTAATGCCGGCCCTCGCCGCCATTGCTGGCCCGCGCGCCGCGACAACCGGGCAGCGGAGACCGCGCCAGGATAGACTGCAAGGGATGTCATCCTCGGGATACTGAGAGCCGCGCAATGAGAACAATAGTTCCTACCGTTTTAATGAGTCTCGCATTATTCGGGCAGACTACGAACGACGGGAAAACCCACCAATGGTGGAACGAACGCCCCGTCGGGAGGCCGGTCAACAACCCCAACGCCAAAAAGCTGCCGCTGATTGCAGTGCGTGGTAACAAGTTCGTCGACCCGCAGGGGAATGCCGTTCTGTTTCGCGGCGTGTCCATCGCCGATCCCGACAAGCTTGCGAACCAGGGACACTGGAACAGGGATCTGTTCGTGAAGGTCAGCCAGATGGGCGCTCATCTGGTGCGCATTCCCGTGCATCCGGTCGCCTGGCGTGAGAGGTCGCCGCGCGAGTACCTCGTGCTGCTCGATCAGGCGGCGGACTGGTGCACGGACCTGGGCGTCTACGTGGACATCGACTGGCACTCCATCGGCAATCTGCAGACGGGCCTGTTTCAGGACCCCATGTACGACACGTCCATGCAGGAGACCTTCAATTTCTGGCGCACCATCGCCATGCATTTTGCCGGCAACCGCACGGTGGCTTTTTATGAGCTGTTCAATGAGCCGACAACGTTCTCCAACAAGCTGGGCCCGGCGTCGTGGGCGGAATGGAAGCGAACGAACGAGGATTTGATCAGCGTCATCCGCGCGTACGACCCGGAGAAGATTCCCCTGGTGGCGGGATTCGACTGGGCTTACGATCTCACGCCGCTCCGTCTCAGTCCCGTCGACGCCGCGGGCATTGGCTACGTGACGCACCCTTACCCGATGAAGCGGCCACGACCGTGGGAATCCAAATGGGAGGAGGACTTCGGTTTCGCGGCCGAACGCTACCCGGTGCTGGCCACCGAGATCGGCTTCGAGGGGAAGGCCAGCACGTTGGAGAATGGTTACGGTCCCACCATCCTCAAGTATCTGGAGGGCAGGGGGATAGGGTGGATCGCGTGGGCGTTCGATCCGGAGTGGGGCCCGCGGCTGGTCGGTTCGTGGGACCCGTTCGCGCTCACCGAGAGCGGGGAGTTCTTCCACCAGGCCATGAATGGGAACGCGAAGTGAGCGCTTATAACGAGCATTTGCGCGAGGCGATCCGGCTTTTCGAGACGCTGAGCGAACTGGAAACGCCGCTGCGCACCGCGGCCGGGTGCTGCGTGGAAGCCCTGAGCGCGGGCCACAAGCTGCTGCTCTGCGGTAATGGAGGCAGCTCGGCGCAGGCGCAGCATCTGGCCGCCGAGCTGATGGGCCGCTATAAGGACTATCGCCGTCCTCTGGCTGTGGTGGCGCTCACCGCCGACACCGCCGTCCTCACCTGCGTGGGAAACGACTACAGCTTCGAGGAGGTTTTCGCGCGGCAGGTGCGGGCGCTTGGCCGGCCGGGCGATGTTCTGGTGGTCTTCTCCACGAGCGGCAATTCACCGAATATACTGGCGGCGCTGGTGGCGGCGCGGGAAATTGGACTGAAGAGCGTGGCTTTTCTCGGGTGCGCGGGAGGAAAGGCGGGAGAGATGGCGGACTGTCCGCTGATTGTGCGGCACGCCGATACCGCGCGCGCGCAGGAAGGCCATCAGTTCCTGATCCACGCGCTGATGGATGAGATCGAAGCCGGGCTCGCGGGCAGGGAGTAATTCCGGCTCGGACCCGGAAGCTGATATGCTTGCCCCACATGACCTCCGCGATTCCCGCAATCGAACGCCGGACCATCCGCAAAGTGCGGGCGCGCATCATCCCCTTCCTGTTCCTCCTCTACGTGGTTGCGTT
>JBEKPY010000044.1:0-50145 GCA_049520275.1 Bryobacteraceae bacterium | reverse complement strand
TTCGCTCCGAGGAAGAATGGGCGCTCCTGCTGCTGGACCGGCATGGCGTGCTGGTGCAACCCGGCTTCTTCTACGATTTCGAAACCGAGGCGTTCCTGGTGGTGAGTCTGTTGACGCCCGAAGGCGTGTTCGCGGAAGGCATTGAGCGCGCGGCCCGGCAGGCGCCTGTCGAGCCGCGCGCGTGACCGGACGGTTTACTGAACCACGGCGCGCGCGGGCAGCACTCGCGGCGGACGCTCCGCTTCCTGGACGGACGTCAGCACCATCTCCCCGCGCACATTGACGAAGGTGAGACTGGGCCGGCCATTGCCGGCCACCTCGACCCCGGGGCCGCTGAGCACAGCCACGGTCCGGCCCTCGCTGTTGCGGATGGTGAGGATGCCGCTGACCGCGTCCTCCTGAATGGTGTAGGCGCCGGCGGGCAATCTCACTTTGCCGGCGACAAACGGATAGGGCACGTTCACGCTGAGCGACGATTCGGCCAGCAATGGCGTCAGCACTGCCAGCGACAAGCCCAGAACGGCACACATTACTTTAAGCGACTTCATGTTTTTCCTCCAGTTGAGTTGGCGATGTAAGCGCGGCGCGCGGGCGCACCGGTGGCGAGCAAGCCACGCGTCGCATTTGGATTAACTTTCGTCGGGGAAAAGTCGGCGGGGACTGACATACGGCTGACCGCGCCGCACGTCGTTTGCTTCTTACCTAATCTACCACAACAATCACTACATTTCAATGACGATTTCTTATTGGCATCGGTAAAAATGAGCGGCGTGGCGATGCGCGAAACGGTGATTTCGTTTCAGGAAAATGATTTCTATTTATTAAGAAAGCGGGGCGGGTTGACTGGCCTGCGCGCGTTACCGGCGGCCTGAGAGGCCGCCGCAGGCCGGGGGCCTGCCCCACTGCGATCCCACAAAACAGCGAGATGCAGCGCCGGCAGCGTCGCCACAGCTTCTGGCACCGGGCGCGGCAAATCTGCTGATTGTCCATGACACCGCGCCGCTTCCGGCGGCTCAGTCTGTGCGTTTAATCGAAGCAGCCGGTGGGGCTACAATCCCAGCGCGCGGTCCAGCTCGGCGGCCACCTGGGGCAGGCGCTCGGGGTCGCGCAGGAGATTGGCGATTCCGTACGCGGCATAGCTGTCGTAGAGCGCGTCGGCGGCGGCCAGCGCCAGATGATAGGCCACGCGCGCGCGGGCCGCATCCATGCGCGACCAGCTCTCGGACAGGCGCTCCAGTTTGGGGACCGCGTGGCGGCGAATCAACTCGGCCAGCTCCGCGCGCGCGCCGCCGTCGAGCACGTCGCCGCTGAGCTTTTGCGCGATGCCTTCGTGCAGCCAGGAGGGCCATCGGCCGAGATTGGCGAGGCACGCATGGACGATCTCATGCGCGAACACGCGCCGTGTGGCCGGGCCTATGGCGGCGTCCTCCACCAGCGCGATGTGGATACGGCCGTCGTACTGGCCGCCGCTCCACTCGGCCGCGCCGGTGGTTTGCAGGTACGCTTCGCGGCTTTGCACGATCACCGGAATGCGGTCGTTCGCGGAACAGCCGAGCTGTGCCGAGATGCGCGTGAATTCCTCGTCGAGCACCTGCACCATGGTGCGCGCGACGTCGGCGGGCACGGCGGCGCCTTCGTAGCGCAACTGGAAACGGTAGCCGTAGAGTTTCTCGCCGCTGCCGTCCGCTTTCCACTCGCGTTCCACCTGCTTGTACAGCGCGTCAAGCTGGGCGTTCGGCCGCTCGGCCAGGCTCTCCCGCCAATAGTCGAGGGCGCCGCGGAGATCGTCGGTCCGCCAGGCGGCCAGGCCCGCGGCCATCAACACGTCGGGATTCGGCTTACCCGGCCGGAGCAACGGTTCGAGCAGATCGAGCGCTTCCCGCGGCTGGTTGGCGTTCAGGAGACGCCACGCGTGGCCCAGCACAGGGTCGGACGTGCGCAGCGCGATGCCCGGTGGAGAAACCCTCGGCGGAGGAGGCGGCGATGGCCCCGCGGCATCGGAAACAGTCTGGCCGGCGCGCCGCTGCCGCTCGAATTCGTCGAGCCCCTCGAGGTCCCGCCCCACCACGTAACCCAGCACCTCACCCGCCTGCACCTTGTAGCAGGCCGAGCCGTCGGCGAGCGCGAAGCGGATCTCCACCGGCGTGCCTGCGGAAAGGTGGGCCACCAGCGGCTCGTCGTCACCGCAGCCGGCACGCACGGCGGTCTGGTCCTGCTTCACCGTGACGGCGAGCAGATACAGCAGTAGCGGGCCAACCATAAGCCGATGATAGGCCCGGCTCTGAGGTGAAAGCTCTCGGCGAATCACCTTAATCGGCGTGGCCGCTTCCTCCCCGTGGGAAAATGAAACTACATGACCGGAAACGGGATTCGCCAGAGGTTTCTCGACTATTTTGCCGCGCGCGAACATCGCGTGGTCCGCTCGTCCTCGCTGGTGCCGGCGAACGACCCCACACTGCTGTTCACCAACGCCGGGATGAACCAGTTTAAGGACGTCTTCACCGGGATCGAGAAACGCGACTACCGCCGCGCCTGCTCGTCGCAGAAATGCGTGCGCGCGGGCGGCAAGCACAACGACCTCGATAACGTCGGCTACACCAGCCGCCATCACACGTTCTTCGAGATGCTGGGCAATTTCTCGTTCGGCGACTACTTCAAGTCCGACGCCATCGCTTTCGCCTGGGAGCTGATCAGCAACGTTTACGGCCTCGACAAGAGCCGCCTGTACGTCACCGTCTTTCGCGAAGACGACGATGCCGAGCGGCTGTGGCAGACGGTGGCCGGCGTCCCGAAAGAGCGCATTTTCCGGTTGGACGAAAAGGACAACTTCTGGCAGATGGGCGACACCGGACCCTGCGGGCCGTGTTCGGAGATCCACTACGACCTGGGCGCGGAAGCCGCCGAGCCGGGCCGCGAGCACGAGCGGTTCCCCGACGACGGCGGCGGGCGCTTTGTGGAGATCTGGAACCTGGTGTTCATGCAGTTCGAGCGCGGCGCGGATGGCACGATGACCCCGCTGCCCCGGCCCTCCATCGACACCGGCATGGGGCTGGAGCGCGTCGCCGCGGTGATGCAGGGCAAGCTGTCGAACTACGAGACCGACTTGATTCGGCCCATCGTGCTGCGCGCCGGCGAGCTGATTGGAGTGGAGTACGGCGCCGGCGAGCGCACCGATACGGCCCTGCGCATCAATGCCGACCACGCCCGCGCCACCGCGTTTCTGATCCACGACGGCGTGCTGCCATCGAACGAGGGGCGCGGCTACGTGCTGCGCAAGATCATGCGCCGGGCGCTGCGCAACGCGCGCATGGCCGGCCGCGAGCAGCCGTATCTTTCCGAGCTGACCGCGTTCGTCGCCGAGCTGATGAAGCCCGGCTATCCGGAGATGATGGACAGCGTGGAGCGCGTGGGCCGCGTGGTTCGCGACGAAGAGCGGCGTTACGCCACCACGTTCGAAGTGGCCGAGCGGTTCTTCCGCGACGAAATGAAAACGGCCGAGGGCGGCGTGATTCCCGGTCCGGTGGCCTTCCGCTTGTACGATACCTTCGGCCTGGCGCTGGACGAGCAGGAGGACATGGCCCGCGAGCAGGGCTTCACCATCGACCGCGAAGGCTTCACCGAGGAGATGGAGAAGCAGCGCGCTCGCGCGCGGGCGAGCTGGCGCGGCGGCGACAAGGCGCAGGTGGCCGAGGTGTACAAATCGCTGCCGCCCACCGAATTCATTGGCCGCGAGACGCTGGAAGCGCCGGTGCGGATTGTGCAAGCGATCGACGAAGCCGGGCGCACCGAACTGGTGTTCGATCGCACGCCGTTCTATGCCGAGTCCGGCGGCCAGGTGGGCGACACCGGCGTGCTGCTCGGGCCCGAGAGCGGCGAGCGCGTGGCCATCGTGGAGAACACGTACAAGCCCGCGCCGAACGCTATCGTGCATTTGGTGAAGGGAATTGGGGACACTCAATCTGGCGCCGAAATCGGCTCGACCTTCGTTTCGGTTGAGCGTCCCCCAATTCCCCTCGGCAACTGGCCCCTCCGCGAAGGCGACACCGTTATCGCGCGCGTGGACCGGCCGTTGCGCGAATCCACCATGCGCAATCATACGGCCACGCATCTGATGCACGCCGCGCTTCGCCAGGTGCTGGGCAACCATGTCAAGCAGGCCGGAAGCGTGGTGGAACCGGGCCGCCTGCGTTTCGATTTCACGCACTATGCCGCGCTGACGCCGCAGGAAACCGACGAAGTGGAACGCCTGGTGAACGAGCAGGTGCTGGCCAACACCGCGGTGAATACCGACGTGATGGACCTCGACAAGGCGCTCGAAACCGGCGCCATGGCGCTGTTCGGCGAAAAATACGGCGACAAGGTGCGGGTGGTGTCGGTGCCGGGATTCAGCCGCGAGTTGTGCGGTGGCACCCACGTGCGGCGGACCGGCGATATCGGCTTGTTCAAGATCATTTACGAAGGCAGCATTTCGGCGGGCGTGCGCCGCATCGAGGCCATCACCGGGCTGGCCGTGCCCGAGCACTTCAAGCGCGAAAAGGATAAGGTGTCGCGGGAGAACGAAGAGCTGCGCGCGGGCCAGCGGACGCTCGAGAAACAGGTGGAGCAACTCAAGGAGAAGCTGGCCGGCGCGCAGGTGGGCACGCTGGAACAACAGGCGCGCGTGCTCAAGACGGTGAAGGTGCTGGCCGCCGAAGTGCCCGGAATGGACCGCGCCCAGCTCCGCTCGCTGGCCGATTCGCTGCGCAATAAGTGGAAGAGCGCGGTGGTGGTGCTGGCCTCCGCGGAGGATTCGAACGTGGCCATCATTACCGCGGTAACGAAAGACCTTGCCGGTAAAGTGCACGCGGGAAAACTGGTTGGCCAGGTGGCGCAGGCGGTGGGCGGGAAAGGCGGCGGGCGTCCGGACATGGCGGAGGCCGGGGGGAAGAATCCGGAGGCTCTTGGCGCGGCGCTGGAGAACGTCTACACGGTGGTGGAGGGCATGCTCTGAGATGCAGACGGCCGGCGCCATCGTGGTGGGTGCGGGTCCCACGGGCCTTGCCTGCGGCATCGAGTTGCAGCGGCGCGGCGTCGAAGCGCTCATTTTCGACAAGGGCTGCGTGGTCAATTCGCTCTACAACTACCCCACCAACATGGTGTTCTTCACCACGCCGGAGCTGCTGGAGATCGGCGGCATTCCCATGACCTCGATCGGCGAGAAACCGGGACGCACAGAGGCGCTCAAGTACTACCGGCGCGTGGCCGACCACTACAAGCTGGCCATACATCAGTACGAGCGCGTCGAGCGTATTGAGGGCGACGACCTCGAGTTCACCGTGCACACGGACAAGGGCACGTACGGCGCGCGCAAGATCGTGCTGGCCACCGGCTACTACGACCTGCCCAACATGTTGAACGTGCCCGGCGAAGAGCTGGACAAGGTGATTCATTACTACAAGGAGCCGCACCCTTACTACGACCAGGACGTGGTTGTCGTCGGCGCGAAGAACTCGGCGGCCATCGCCGCGCTGGAGCTGCACTGGACCGGCGCGCGCGTCACTTTAGTGCACCGCGGCGCGGGCATTCACGATCACGTCAAATACTGGATCAAGCCGAACATCGACAATCGCATTAAAGCGGGCGAAATCAAGGCGTATTTCCGCTCCTGCGTAAAAGAAATCCTGCCCCATGCGGTGGTGCTGAGCACTCCCGAGGGCGAGGTGCGGCTGAAGAACGATTACGTTTTCGCGCTGATCGGCTACCGGCCCGATCTGGAGTTCATGGCGGCGCTGGGCATCCGTCTGGATCCGGCGAGCCAGCGCCCGCACACCAATCCGGAGACGCTGGAAAGCGACCGCCGCGGCGTCTATCTGGCGGGGGTCATCGTGGCCGGCATGCACACCAACGAGGTCTTCATCGAGAACGGCCGTTTCCACGGGCAGAAGATCGCCGAGGCCATAGCGGCCGATCTCGCGGCGCGCTGACATGGCTGAGACGAACGTCGCGGTGGTCGCCGAAAAGCCCTCGGTGGCCCGCGACATCGCCCGCGTGCTGAACGCCGGCAAGCGCGGCGAAGGGTATTTGCACGGCGGCGGGTACGTGGTCACGTGGGCGATCGGTCACCTGGTGGCGCTGGCGCAGCCCCACGAAATCCGGCCGGAGTGGCGCGCATGGCGGCGCGATCTGCTGCCCATGTTGCCGGAAAAGTGGCCGCTGGTGACGGTAGAGGACACCCGCGACCAGTTCGAAGTGGTCCGCAGAATCCTCACCTCGCCGCGCGTTTCCGGCGTCATCTGCGCCACCGACGCGGGCCGCGAAGGCGAGCTGATTTTCCGCTACATCTACGAAGCCGCCGGGTGCGATAAACCGGTGCGCCGCTTGTGGATTTCGTCGCTGACCCCGGACGCCATTCGCGACGGCTTCGCGAAACTGCGCGGCGGGCGCGACTACGATCACCTCGCCGATGCCGCGCGTGGCCGCAGCCGCGCGGACTGGCTGGTGGGAATGAACCTCTCGCGCGCCTACACGCTGGCCTGCCACGATGAGTTCTCGGTGGGCCGCGTCCAGACTCCCACGCTGGCCATGCTGGTGGAGCGCGAGGTGGCCATCCGCGGTTTTGTCGCGGAAGATTATCTCAATGTGGTGGCGGTGTTCTCGCCCGGCGCCGGCCGCGAATACAAGGGGACTTGGTTCCGGCCCGGGGTTGAGCCACTGGACGCCGCCATGAAGCTCCCCAAAAGCGGCGAAGAGGCTGCGGCGATTGTCGAGCGCGTGCGCGGCGGCACGGCGGTGGTGGAGAAGATGGACGCGAAGACCAACCGCATGCCTCCGCCGCCGCTCTACGATCTCACCGAGCTGCAGCGGCACGCCAACCGCCTCTACGGCTTCAGCGCGCAGCACACGCTGGAGCTGGCGCAGAGCCTCTACGAGCGGCACAAGCTGACCAGCTATCCGCGCACCGACAGCCGGCATCTCTCCGAGGATGTGGCCAGAACGCTGCCGAAGATAGTGAGCGCGATCGCCGGCGGCTACGAGGGCCTGCTCGCTCCGGGCACCGGCGAGCGGCCGCTGTCGCGGCGCTTCGTTGACGACACGAAGGTCACCGATCACCACGCGCTCATCCCCACCGGCGTTTCACCAGCCGGCGCGTCGCTGGAACCCGACGAGCGCAGGATCTTCGACCTGATCTGCCGCCGCCTCCTCTCCGCCTGGCACGACGATCACATCTGGCTGGCCACCACCGTAATCACGCTGGTGCGCAGCGCGGCCGAAGACCGCTTCCGGTCGAGCGGCACGGCGACACGGCAGACGGGCTGGAAGGTGCTCGACATAGCGGGCCGGAAGCAGGACGACGCCGAACCGACGCTGCCCGCGGACCTCGCCGAGGGCCAGGCGCAGAAGGTGCTCAACGTGGAGTCCGTGGCGAAGAGAACGCAGCCGCCGAAGCGCCTCACCGACGCCACGCTGCTGACGGCCATGGAAACGGCCGGCAAAACGCTCGACGACAAGGAACTCTCCGACGCCATGAAGGAGAGCGGCCTGGGCACCCCGGCCACGCGCGCGCAGATCATCGAGGTGCTGTTGAAGCGCGGGTTCATCGCCCGTCGCGGCCGGAGTCTGGAGGCGACGGAGAAGGGAATTCGCCTCATCGACGTGGTGCATCCCGAGGTGAAGAGCCCGGCCATGACCGGGCAGTGGGAAGCGCGATTGAAAGCGATCGAGCGCGGCCAGGCGGAGCTAGCGCCGTTCCTGCGCGGCATCGAGCATTACGTGCGCGAGGTGGTGGGCAAGGTGCGTGAAGCGCCCGCACCAACGCTAACGGCCGCGCCACCAACCGAGCGACGCGAGCGAAGCGGCGCCGTCGTCGAAGGTGCCCCACAGGCGCCCCGAGAAAGCGTGGGACCTCCACCAACCCGCCGCGCGCGAACTGGCACGCTGATCGAGGTCCTCCGCGGCGCGTTCGGGTTCGAATCGTTCCGGCCCAACCAGGAAGAGGTTTGCCGCACGCTGATCTCCGGGCAGGACGTACTGCTTGTCATGCCCACCGGGTCGGGCAAGTCGCTCTGCTACCAGCTCCCGGGCGCGATGCTGGGCGGGACCACGCTGGTGATCAGCCCGCTCATCGCGCTGATGGAGGACCAGGTGGGCAAACTGAACGCGTTCGGTTTCGCCGCCGAGCGCATCCATTCCAATCGCGACCGTGCGGCATCGCGCAAGGTCTGTCTCGACTACCTCGACGGGAAGCTGGACTTTCTGTTCATCGCTCCGGAGCGGTTGCGCGTGCAGGGGTTTCCGGAGATGCTGGCGAAACGCAAACCCGCGCTGATCGCCATCGACGAAGCGCATTGCATTTCCCAGTGGGGGCACGATTTCCGGCCGGATTATCGGACCATCGGACAGCATCTGCCCGCACTGCGCCCCGCGCCGGTGATCGCGCTCACCGCGACGGCGACGCCGCTGGTGCAGAACGATATCGCGCAGCAATTAGGCTTGAGCGCGTCGAAGCGTTTCATTCACGGTTTCCGGCGCGAGAACATCGCCATCGAACTGGCGAAGACCCCGCCGGATGCCCGTTTCTCGCTCGCGCGCGAGATTCTCGCGGCGGACGAGCGGCGGCCGGCCATTGTTTACGTGCCCCGGCGCCGCGACGCGGAAGCTCTCGCCCGCGAATTGCAGCGCGACTTCGCGGCGGCAGCTTATCATGCGGGCATCGACGGCAGCACTCGCGAGGAGGCGCAGAAGGATTTCCTCGAAGGCCGCGTCGATGTGATCGTCGCCACCATCGCCTTCGGGATGGGCATCGACAAGCCCAACATCCGCACCGTGATCCACACCGCGCTGCCGGCCAGCGTCGAAGGATATTATCAGGAAATCGGCCGGGCCGGCCGCGATGCCGCCCCCTCGCGCGCCATTCTGATGCACTCTTACGCGGACCGCTACGGCCACGATTATTTCTTCGAGCGCGATTATCCGGAACCCGCGGTGCTGGCGCGCATTTTCGACTGCCTCACCCCGGAGCCGCAGCCCAAGGACGCGCTGAGGCGGCGCAGCCATCTGGCGGGCGACGAATTCGAGATCGCTCTTGAGAAGCTCTGGATTCACGGCGGCGCCGTGGTGGATTATGCCGAGAACGTGAGCCGCGGCGCGGACGGCTGGCGCGCGTCGTATCTGGCCCAGCGCGAGCACAAGATGGCCCAGTTCGAAAAAATGCTCTCCTATTGCGAGGGCGCCTGCTGCCGCATGCTCGCGCTGGTGCGATACTTCGGCGATACCGCGGACTCCAACCGGCGGTGCGGGGTCTGCGACTTTTGCGCTCCGCAAGCGGCCCTGGCCCAGAGCTTCCGCCCGGCCGACGAATTCGACCAGGCTCAGATCCAGCAGATCATTGAAGGGCTGAAGAGGGGCGATGGAATGAGCACCGGCCGTCTGCACGCACAGGCGTTTCCGAACGGCCCGCTGGACCGCCGCGGCTTCGAGGAGCTGCTCAACGCGATGGCGCGCAGCCGCCTGGTGGACATCGCCGAAGCGTCGTTCGAAAAAGACGGCAAGCGCATCGACTACCGCAAGGTGTGGCTCAGCAGCTTCGGGCGCGAGGAGGGCGCGGCGTCGGCAGTGATGATCCCCGAAGAGATCGAGAGCGAGCCGCGCCCGCGGATGCGCATGAGCCGGAAACGCGGCAAGCCGTCGAAGGCCGCGCCGGCGCCCGCGGGACCGCGAAAAGCCTCCGTGGTGGAGGCCGCGTTGAAATCCTGGCGGCTGGCCGAAGCCCGCCGGAAGCACGTCCCGGCCTTTCGCATTCTTTCCGACAAGACGCTGCAGGCCATCGCGGCCAGACAACCGCGCAGCAACAGCGAGCTGCTGGCGGTGGCGGGCATCGGTCCCGGAATCGCCGGCAAGTACGGCGCCGAGATTCTGCGGGTTCTGGCCGGTATCGCCGAAGGCTGAGACCTACTCTGGCAGCTTCTGCTCTCCTTCCACGGAGAACTGCGCCTCGGCCACCGATGCGCCCATGCCGGGCTGGCCGCCGCCGACGCTGATCCTGTACGTTCCGGGCGCTATCACGCGATCCCCGGCCTCGGTCACCGAACTCAGGTCGCGCGGGTCCAGCTTGAAGTGCACGCGCTGCGTCTTTCCCGCCGCCACGGGCACGCGGCTGAAACCACGCAGCGCGCGGATCGGCATCCCCGGCGCAGGAGGGAAGCTCAGATACAACTCGGCTACCGCATCGCCGTCGCGCCCGCCGACGTTGCGCACCTCGGCATCCACCTCCAGCGAATCGCCGGCCTTCACGGTCTTCGACGAAGTTGTGAGATTTCTAAACTCGAACTTTGTAAAACTCAACCCGTATCCGAACGGAAACAGCGGACGGCCCTCGAAGTAGCGATAGGTCCGGCTCTTCATGGAATAATCCACGAACGGCGGCAACTGATCCACACCCTTGTAGAACGTCACCGGCAGGCGGCCCGCCGGGTTGTTCTTTCCGACGAGTGTTTCGGCGATGGCCGTTCCGCCCTCTTCGCCCGGATACCAGGCTTCGAGGATGGCGTTGGCGTTCTGGCTGGCCCAGTTCACCGCCAGCGCGCTGCCATTCATGAGCACCACCACCAGCGGTTTCCCGGTGGCCTTCACCGCTTCGAGGAGATCTTCTTCGTCCTTCGGGAGGTCGATGCTGGTGCGGTCCCCGCCAGTGAAGCCGGGTACGTCCACCTTCATCTCCTCACCCTCCAGGTCCGCCGTAA
Source organism: Bryobacteraceae bacterium (assembly GCA_049520275.1). GTDB lineage: Bacteria > Acidobacteriota > Terriglobia > Bryobacterales > Bryobacteraceae > CAWACP01. Next base: position 39,427 of record JBEKPY010000044.1, on the reverse strand, counting down.
TCCCTACCACGGCGATCACCACGTCGGCCAGCTTCGCCGCATCGACGGCGTCGTCAAGGCGCTGGCCGTCCGTGCGCACCCACGACAACCGCGCCACCTCGCGGCCGCTGGTATGGAAGTACTCGAGCCGGATTGCGTGTTTGTGTCCGCGCTCCAGTCTCACCTCGACACTTTTCGTGACCCCGCCATGCTGGTCCGGGTTGTCGATGAGCACCTTGCCGTCCAGCCACAACCGCCAGGTGTCGCCGCCGGTCACCGCCAGAGTATACGTTCCCGCGTCGGAGGGCGTAAGCTCACCCGACCAGCGCACGGAGAAACCGTTTGCATCGAGCCCCGGCACGGTGTAAGAGAGAAAGCGGAAGTCGATTTGTGGGTCGACGCGGCTCACCACGGGCGTCCCGGAGAGGTCCACGCTGTTGAAGTACTCGGCTTTCAGACCGGGCTGGCCGTCCGCGGTGGTGAGCGCCGAGGCCGGCACGGCAACGGGATCCCGCAGGAATTTCGTTCCGGGCGCGAAGACCACTTTGGCCTTGTCGAACTCCTTGCGGATGCCGTCGAGCGCCGTCTTTGGCTGGGAGGGAGTGCCGTTGTAGTTGCCTTCCAGCACGCGCAGAGAATCCGCCAGCGGCCCCACCACCGCGAGGCGCCGCACACGCAGCGGGAGCGGGAGCACGCCGTCATTCTTCAACAGCACCATGCTCTCGCGAGCCACCTTCAGCGCCAGTTGCCGATGCTCCTCGGTGTCGTTCGCGGTGATGGGCGTTTGCGCGTACTTCACCATTTCGGGCGGATCGAACATGCCCAGAGCGAAGCGGGCGCGGAAAAGCCGCTTGACCGCGACGTCGATATCTTTCTCGGTAAGCAGGCCCTGTTTGACGGCCTCGACATACTTCATGTAGTCGAGGTTGTCGGTGACCTTCATGCGGAAGTCGGCGCAATCGTTGTCGGCGCCCATCTTCAGCGACACCGCCGCGGCTTCGGGGAGCGTCTTCGTGAAGTGGTGGCCGCGCCAGATGTCAGCCACCGCGTCGCAATCGGAGACCACGTAGCCGTCGAATCCCCAGGCCCCGCGCAGCTCGTCCCGCAGCAGAAAAGTGGAGGCGCACGCCGGCTCGCCGTTGATGCGATTGTAGGCGCACATCACCGACTGCGCTTTGCCCTCGGTCACGGTGGCGCGAAAGGCCGGCAGATAGGTGTCTTCCATGTCGTGTTTCGACACCTCCGCGTTGAAGCCGTGCCGCGACGGTTCCGGCCCGCTGTGTACGGCGAAGTGCTTGGGCGTGGCCACCACCTGCAGATACTTTGGATCGTCGCCCTGCAGGCCGGTGACGAAGGCCACGCCGATGTGGGCGGTCAGGAAGGGGTCTTCGCCGTAGGTCTCCTGGCCGCGCCCCCAGCGGGGATCGCGAAAGATGTTGATGTTGGGCGACCAGAAGGTCAGTCCCTCGAAGATGTCCCGCCGGCCGTGGCGGACGGCTTCATGATGCTTGGCCCGCGCTTCGATTCCGATGACCGTGGCCATGTCGTGGATGAGCGGCGCGTCCCAGGTGGCGCCGAGCCCAATGGCCTGGGGGAAGACCGTCGCGGTTCCCTCGCGCGCGACGCCGTGCAGAGCCTCGCTCCACCAGTCGTAGGCGGGCACCTGCAAGCGTGGAATGGCCCGCGCCTGGTTGACCAGTTGCGACGCCTTCTCCTCCAGGGTCATGCGGGAAACCAGGTCGTCCACGCGCGGTTCGCGCGGCAGCGCGGGATTCAGGTATGCGGCATCCTGAGCCACAGCGCTGGAGTGGGCCGCGAAGAGGAGGGACGAAAAAGCCAGAAGCGCAAAAGGATATGCGGCGCCAGCGGCGTTTCCGTGGCGCCTGGGGAGTGCGCGGCCGCCGCCGCGTGTCCGCGGGTCTGGTGTGCTACCAGGCTCAGACGGGCCCGGTTTTCGCCAGAGACACGCCGCCAGACTGGCCAGTGATTGGAGGGCTGAGGGGGCGTGGGCGCGGTCCGTCTCTTGGGAACCGGGCCGGCGGCCGATGCTGCGCACGAGGGGTTTCACACCGCGCTACTTTAGCACACACGCGCGGTGAGGCCACGTTCCGCCGCCGCCGATCACAGTAACGAAGGCCAGCGCCGTGCCGAAGCAGGGCACCCGTGGCTGCGTTTTTCCGCCGCAGCGGCGATGAGAAGTTCTGAGGAGCGCTCCCGAGCCGCTTGATTAACCCTCACGGCGAAGAGACCGCTTGTAACCCGCAACGGCGTGGGGCCGGTGATGCACCGGCAAGCATTCGTCGCTCGCAACTTTGCGCCGAGGTAACTAGTATTCCCAACGCCTCGTGATCCGCCCCTCCGACGACTGAGCAACGGACTCTTGATTGGAACGTAGCATGGGTTGGTGGAGGCGCTGAGGCCACTTGCTAGCTATTAGCACCTGCAGCCTGTGTTGAATATCAACGAGTGGGATGTCGCCGATCCACCCGTCCGTTGTCATTGGCCCCGGCATCCGTCCACCTCATCCTATCAAGTGAGGCGTGCGTTGCCACTTTACCATTTCTTAAACTCAAGGGCCCCGTACTGGAATTGAAGGCCCCCTTGGGGGCCGCGCTTTACGCAATATACGGGGTTCGGGGAGATCGGGCCTGAGCGGCCGAAGTCCTGCCTCGGCCCTTCCCCAACGCGACTTCCGGCCAGCGTCGGCGGGCACATCCGCGAGATGGGCGGTTCCCGTCAACTTGACCGCCCTGACCAACTTCCGGTCTGCGGGTAATGCGACCGGCGCAGAGCCGCCACGCGAATCGCCCTTCCGCCGCAACCGACGACCACTTGCCATTTCAGGCCCAATACGCCGCCTGCTTGCCATCGGGGCTGAAGCCTTGCAGGGCGGGCGTTGGTCCCGCCGCATGCTGCTACAGTAGAACTGGCGGTGGCGTTTTTGGTTCACCCACACCGCGAGATCACACCATACAAAATATTTCGGGAGCATCTCACGACGTTCGCAGCCGCGGATCGATCACTGCGGTACTCTTCGCGTAGTTAAAACCCCACATAACAAAACGATCGAAGTCTCCGACAAAGATCAGCTTGTCGGCGCCGCGCACGCAGCAGGAATCATACGCGTACGTCGGCAGCGGGTTGCCAATAACCACGTCAAACCAGATTCCACGCGTCATGAAAGTGAAGGCCGTGGCATCCTTCTGATCGGGATTCACGCTCGGAAAGAAGGAACACTGCTGGGATGCCCAATCGGTCGCTACACTCACCTTCACGCAGAGATTGTTTGGCATTGATCCATCACCGTGCAGGAATCGACGTATTGGCTCCTGATGATTTCCCAAGTCGAGTTGCACGAGACGGGCGCCGTTCAACCGCCACCCATGGACGGACCCGCGCCAGACGACGCTCAGAGCGAAGTACGCGAGTGCACTCGTGTCGAGATTCATGTCGTCGGCCGAATACACCGTGAAGTCACCCTCCGAGCGGCGGCGCAGCGTTGCGCGAATCATGCTGAACAAGCGAAAGTCGTTCTCCCGATTGATGAGGCGCATCACGTAGTTCTCGCCGCCGTCATCGAATCGCTTCTCACACGGTCGGCAGAAAACGTAGTCCTGTACTTGCCGCTGAGTCGGCTGGATAAAAAGCGGCGACGACATAATCGGATCATCGCCGTCTGTGCGCGAAAGTCTGTACAGGCTCCGGCAGAGATAGTGGCTCGAACAGAGATCAGCCTCTCTGAGGCATAACTTGCATGTTCCTCGTCGCACGGCGTTCCAGAACAATTATCGCAGTTCTCGTTGCCCGCCGCGCAGGGGGGATTTTCCGCTGTCTGGATAGTTCAAACGCTTCGAGTGGCTCCCGTCCAACGCTCTTGCGCCCGCAACTCGGAGCCACTTGGCAGCGTAGTCGCCGACTCGCACACTGGCCCCAAACGGCGTTCGAGGAGATCACGATGCCACCGATGTCGCCAGTTGTGCGTTTTCCCCACGCGGACTTCTGCCGCTCAGGGTCCCCCTGACGGCCCTGGAGGAGACCTCGGGCATTCAGGTCTCCACCGCGAGCGCCGTCCACGCTCAATCTCCCCAAACCCTTGCAGCAGCGACGTCCAACAGTGCCGGGGTTCCTGCTGAGGCCGCTTTCAATGGGCGCCTTTTGCATGGTATGGTTTTTGGTATGGCCACCACGAAGGTCACCATCACGCTGGAGAACAACCAGCTCGAAGAAATTCGCGCACTTGTCGCGGCCGGAGCGGCAGCGAGCGTTTCTGCCTTCCTTAAGCATGCGGCTGGAGTCGCTCTCTTCGATGCGGCAGGATGGAGGGAGATGCTGAAAGACGCACTGCAGCAAACGGGCGGCCCGCTAACGAAAAAGGAGCGCACGTGGGCCGACGCGCTTCTCTCTCCCCACGGACAGAAGAGAGTTTCCAGAAAAAGGAAGGCGGCGTGAACGGCATCACTTTCGACGCTGGCGGGCTGATCGCGCTCGACCGAAACGACCGCCGCGTGCTCACCCTCATCGCGCGCGCGACGGAGCGCGGCATGCGTATTACAATTCCGGCGACAGCGCTGGCACAGGCCATTCGGAACCCCGCCAGGCAGGCGCGCCTCTCCCGGCTGATTCGACAGGCCGGTACGGACCTTATTCCGCTGGACGGACCGGACGCGACCGCTGCAGGTCTATTATTGGCACGAACCGCGACGGCCGACATCGTCGATGCCCACGTGGTCATTTGTGCGCGGAGGGCAGGGCAGGCCGTGGTAACCAGTGACGCCGACGATCTCAGGGGAATCGCGCCGGAGTTGCGGTTGGTGGTCGTCTGACACTTCATCGAATGACCGCCGTGAGTTGTTGTGAATGTCTCATAGCGGCTGCGCCACAACGGGGATGAAAAGCCCCATCGCCTACGGCTTCGGGGCCGGCCGCGGGGTTGGAACGGCAAAAGGGGGCGAATCATGGAAGTCGTTGATTGCACAGGGCGTTGTGGGAACCATTTTTCGAAGGAACGAGCGGGGGGCGGAGATGGTGGCGCTGGAGCTGGCGGCTGGCCTGATCAGCGCCGTGAATGCCGGCGGAACCATGCAGGTTCTGGTTCGCGGTGGCCTGCCGTTGGAGACGATTGTGGACTTCACGTCCGAACACGCCGCGCTGGCAACCCGCATCATGATCGGCAACCCGCAGTTCCGGGCGCGCGGCATCTCATTCGGTGAGGGTGCCTGCATGGCAACCGCTCTCCAGAGAGGCCTTGCGGTCATGACGGCGGACAGGGCGGTCTTCATTCGCTGAGCCCTCGTTGCGCGTCCGGTTCAGGACTGCCTTTCGGGCCAGAGCGCGGACAGCACGAGGCCTACCGCAATCCCCAATGAAACCTCGAAGAACCGGTGAACCGCGATCAGCCAGCCGCTGGCAGGTCGGGTGACCAGCAGTACAATCGCCAGGGTGATGCTGGCATACCGGTACGCGCTTCTGTCGACGCGCAAAACCGCGCAAAACACGCCAACCAGGAAGACGGCCATGCCGAACGCCCAGACATTTCCGGGGAACCAGGTGGCGGCCACTGCCCCAACGGCGGCCCCGATTCCGGTTCCCGCGAAGCGCTGCACGGAAATAGGCAGCGCGGCGCCGAGGGTGGACTGCATCACGATCAGAGTCGAGATGGGAGCCCAGTACGCTTCCGGCAAGCGGAACAAACGGGCGATCAGGTAGGACACAATTGCCGCCACCGCGGTTCGAGCCGCATGAACCAGAGACGAGGGGTTCTTCCTGGAGACAAGCAGTTTGCCGAGCGGTCCGATCTCCATCGACGCTACCTGCGGGTGGTTTGAGATTAGCACGGCCCGGTAAGGCCTTTCTGCCCCGAAATGAATGGCCGGTCTCGTATAGTGGTAGGAAATGGCCATGAACATCAGGAATCCGGAGGTGCGACGTCTGGCGCAGCAAGTGGCGAAGCTCACCGGAGAAAGCCTCGCCGTGGCCATTTCCCAGTCCCTCAGGGAGCGCCTGGAGCGTTTGCGCAGCGAGGGAAACGCTGGTCTCGCCGGACGTTTGCTGGCCATTGGGCGGGACTGCGCGCCCCGTCTCCAGGAGCCGTTTCGCTCTGCCGGGCACGGCGACCTGCTGTACGACGAAAACGGCCTGCCGCGATGATCGTCGGCACCTCGGCGCTGCTCGCCATACTCCGCGACGAGCAGAAGGCGGTCGCCTGGAGTGAGCAGGAGCGACTGGAATCTCAGCAAACTTCCTGGAAGCCGCTATTGTGATTGACGGCAGCCGCGACCCCATCGTCAGCCGCCGTTTCGACGACCTGCTCCCATCGCTGTTTTGGAAAGAACACCGGACACCCCGCAAGGCTCAATCTCGGCGATTGCTTTGCCTACGCTCTTGCAAAGAGCGCCGGTTAGCCACTCCTTTTCAAGGGGAGAGACTTCGTGACTGATCGACTGTTGGTGCCCGTTGGGGACAGCGGCGGCAGACACCGTGTGCACCATGTTGATCTGGTCATTCACGTCAAAAGCGATCAGGATGTGCCCCGAATGGAGGACGTTGATGAGGTGCGGGACGTGTCAACGATGGCGCCGTTTAACCAGCCCCCTCCGCATCCGGGCGAATAAGATCGCCAGCAGAAGAGCAAACGATTTGGCGTATGATGCGAAGTGGGAGTTCGGTGTCGCAAAAGGCTATGCGATGGGACTTCCGGTTGTTCTTTGGAAGGGCTCGCTGAAGAAGGAGGTCTCTGACAGATGCCCCAGTTTTTGAACTGCCTTCAGCACATGCGGACGGCGGACGCCGCGGCCTCGCTCGCTTTGGTGTTCGCCGTTACAATCTTCGCGAATGCTCCGCTTAGAGCACAGACTGACCCGTCAATAATCTTGCAGGGTGCCCCACCCCCACCGCGTGCGGTCCAGATCGACGACCCTTTCACCGTTGCTCAAAAAGCCCTGAAGCTCAAAGAGCTTCAACTGCAGGTGCAGGAGCAACAGGAGGAATTGCGGCGACTCCAGGTGCCAGGACCAACAACCGCAGGAGCCCCGACCAGTAGCGCCCTCTGCCCCATCCGTGGAGGGGATCAGGACGTTGGGAATCTTCAACTGCCGTGGATGGGCGACCCTGTCCCCTGACAGCCGGACCATGTATCTGGGGGGACGGGTGGATGGACTCGGGGCGGGATACGCTGGCGACCAGGCGACGTATCACGTGTTTGTCCCGTCTTCGCCCTTCACGATTGGCGAGATGCAGAGCGCTCTGACCACATTCTGCACAACGCCAGAGAACGCGAATGTCCCGGTGCTCTATGGTATGGGGGTCGTCACGGGTAGGGTATCTGGACTCTCGCCCGAAGAGGTTGAGAAGCTGGCCGCGACGGCGCGCCGCGCCTCGGTTGGTCAACCACAGCCCTCGTCCAAGAGCGTCGGTCCGTAAGGAGTCCGCCTCCGTGCCGGGAACGGAGTCATCCTCTGCCGGCACGACAGCTCGCACATCTTGCCGGAGTGAGCCCCACGGTAGCCGTCTGCCAAGCCCTCCGGGAGCGAATCGACGAAAACGGCCTGTCCCACTGAAAAAATCGGGCCGCACAGGTGAGGTGAGCGTGCGGCCCGAATCAGGTGAGTGCGAATGAATGATACTTACGCGTTCGCGCCTCGTACCGAATACGAGCTTAGCACGCGCATGTAGTTGGTGCGTTCGTAGGCCGCGGGGTCTTCCACCGACGCCTGGCTCATGCTGCCCTGCATCTGGCGAATGGACACGTATTCGTGTTCCTCCATCCAGTTCAACAGGTCCGCCAGCACGTAGGCGACGTGGCCGATGCCGCGCTTCAGCAGCGCCGAGGTCATCATGGCCACCCGCGCGCCGGCCATCATGGCCTTGAGCACGTCCTCGGCCGTGTGCACGCCGCCGGTGATGGCCAGCGACGCCTTCACGTGGTCGGACAGGATGGCCACCCAGTGCAGCCGCAGCAACAGCTCGTTGGAGTTGCTGAGGATCAGGTTGGGGATGATGTCCAGCAGGCGCAGGTCGAAATCCGGCTGGTAGAAGCGATTGAACAGCACCAGGCCGTCCGCGCCCGCCGCATCCAGCTTCTTCGCCATGCTCACCATTGCGCTGAAATAGGGACTCAGCTTCACCGCCACCGGGATGCCGATGGAAGCCTTCACTCGCGCCACCAGCTCGGTGTAACGCGTCTCCACATTCTCGCCGGTGAGCGCGGGATCGGTGGGCAGGAGGTAGATGTTCAACTCCAGCGCGTCCGCCCCGGCCTCCTCCATGTGTTTTGCGTAGCGCGTCCAGCCGCCCAGCGTGGTGCCGTTGAGGCTGGCGATCAGCGGCGTGCGCACCGCGGCCTTGGCCTTGCGAATGTGCTCGAGGTACGCATCCGGACCGAGATCGTACGCCGGCAGCTCGGGGAAGAACGAGGGCGATTCAGCATAGCCGCCCGCTTCGCTGTGCATGGCGGCTTCGAGGGCGCGCGACTCGATCTCGATCTGCTCCTCGAACAGCGAGTGCAGCACGATGGCGCCGGCGCCCGCGTCCTCCATGCGCCGGATGTTGTCCAGCTCCTGGCACAGCGGCGAGGGCGAGACGACAACGGGGTTCTCCAGGCGGAGTCCCAGATAGTTGGTGGAGAGGTCGATCACTTGGCCTCCTTTGCCGCTTCCACTTTGGCGTCGGCTGCGGTTTTCACGGCGGCAACCGCGCCGGTGGGCACGGCGGCGGCAAGCTGCTCGTAGGTTTTCCAGCGTACCCGGACGTCCAGCTCCGCCTCTTTCAACAACTGTTTCGCGATCTCCGGATTGCTGTGCACCAGCATGCTGTAGCGCGTCTCTTTGTAGATGTACTGATCGAGCGCGAGCGTGGCCGGCCGCGAATCGAGCTGGAAGGGATTCTTCCCTTCGGCCACACGCCGCGGGTCGTAGCGGAACAGCGGCCAGTAGGCGGAGAGCACCGCGTTCTTCTGCTGCTCGAGGCCGTACAGAAGGTCGTACCCGTGGGCGATGCAGTGCGAATAGGCGATGATGAGCGACGGCCCGTCCCACGACTCCGCTTCTATAAACGCCTTCACCGTGTGCTGGTCGTTTCCGCCCATGGCCACGCGCGCCACATACACCGAGCCGTAGTTGACGGCCATCATGCCGAGGTCTTTCTTGGGAGCGCGCTTGCCGCCCGCGGCGAACTTGGCCACGGCGCCGCGCGGCGTCGCTTTGGACATCTGTCCGCCGGTGTTCGAATAGACTTCGGTGTCCAGCACCAGAATGTTCACGTTCTGGCCGGAGGCCACCACGTGATCGAGGCCGCCGTAGCCGATGTCATAAGCCCAGCCGTCGCCGCCGAGAATCCAGACGCTTTTCTTCACCAGAACGTCGGCCAGGGCCAGCAGATCGCGCGCCTCGCGGGAATCGATATGGCGCAGGACCTGGCGCAGAGCGGCAACGCGCTCGCGCTGTTCGTTGATGCCCTTCTCGGAGGACTGGTCCGCGCCGAGAATCGCGCCGGCCAGGTTTTCGCCGATGCCGCCGGCCAGCCGCGTCACCAGCTCGCGCGCGTACTCGGCCTGCTTGTCCACGGCCAGACGAATGCCCAGCCCGAACTCGGCGTTGTCCTCGAACAAGGAGTTCGACCACGCCGGGCCGCGGCCGGCGCTATTCACCGTGTAGGGAGTGGTGGGCAGATTGCCACCGTAAATGGAGGAGCAACCGGTGGCGTTGGCGATCACCGCGCGGTCTCCGAAGAGCCGCGTCATGAGGCCGATGTACGGCGTTTCGCCGCAACCCGAACAGGCGCCCGAAAACTCGAACAGCGGCTGCAAGAGCTGTATGTCCTTCACCAGCGCGGGATTCACCGCCTGGCGATTGGGATCGGGAATGCTCTGGAAGTACTCCCAGTTGGCGCGCTCCGGCTCGCGCAGCGGCTCCTGCGGCATCATGTTGATGGCCTTGTGCCGCGCTTCGCTCTTGCTCTTCACCGGGCACACCTGCACGCACAGCTCGCAGCCGGTGCAGTCTTCCGGGGCCACCTGCAGGGAATAGCGCAGATTGGTGAACTCGCGCCAGCGCGCCGCGGTGGATTTAAAGGTGGCGGGCGGCGGGCCGTTGAACGACGGATCGTAGACCTTCGAGCGGATCACCGAGTGCGGGCACACCACAACGCACTTGCCGCACTGGATGCAAAGCTGCTCGTCCCACACCGGGATTTGCAGGGCGATGTTGCGCTTCTCCCACTGAGCGGTGCCGGTGGGCCAGGTGCCGTCGATGGGCAGCGCGCTCACCGGAAGCAGATCTCCCTGGCCGGAAATGATGGCCGCCGAAACGCGCTGTACGAACTCCGGCGCGGCCGCGGGGACCACCGGGCGAATGCTGGTGGCGCTGGTTACCGCGTCGGGCACGCGGACTTCATGCAGGTTTTCCAGAGCGGCGTCCACGGCGGCGTAGTTCTTCAGCACCACGCTCTCGCCGCGCCTGCCGTAGGTCTTCTTGATCGCGTACTTGATGGCTTCGATGGCCGCCTCGCGCGGAAGCACGCCGCTAATGCCGAAGAAGCAGGCCTGCATCACCGTGTTGATGCGCCCGCCCATGCCGCTCTCTTTCGCCACTTTCACCGCGTCGATGACGAAGAACCGCAGCTTCTTCTCAATGATGTGCCGCTGCGTGATGTCGGGCAGCGTGTTCCACACTTCGTCGGGGCCCCAGGGGCTGTTCAGCAGGAACGTCGCGCCCGGCTCGGCCGCCGCCAGCATGTCGAACCGCTCCACAAACCCGAACTGATGACAGCCGATGAAGTTCGCCCGGGTGACCAGATACGACGAGTGGATGGGCCGCGGACCGAAGCGCAGGTGCGAGACAGTCACCGAGCCGGACTTCTTCGAGTCGTACACGAAATAGCCCTGGGCGTAGTTGTCGGTGTCCTCGCCGATAATCTTGATGGAGTTCTTGTTCGCGCCCACCGTGCCGTCGGACCCCAGCCCGTAGAACAGGCAGCGGACCACGTCGCTGTGCTCGGTGGAGAACGCCGGGTCGTAGTCGAGACTGGTGTGGGTGACGTCGTCGTTGATGCCGATGGTGAAGTGGTTCTTCGGCCGGTCCTTCTTCAGCTCGTCGTAGACGGCCTTGACCATCGAGGGAGTGAACTCCTTCGACGACAGACCGTAACGTCCGCCAATCACCCGCGGGAAACCGGCGAACGGCGCGGTGCCGTTACCGAAGGCCTCGCTGAGGGCGGTGACCACGTCGAGATACATCGGCTCGCCCACGCCGCCGGGCTCCTTGGTGCGGTCCAGCACGGCGATGGCTTTCACCGTCTTCGGCAGCGCCTGGATAAAGTGCTCCACCGAAAACGGCCTGTAGAGGCGAACTTTGAGGAGGCCGATCTTCTCGCCGGCCTCGATCTGGTGCTCCACCAGCTCTTCGGCCGCTTCCGCGCCCGAGCCCATGATCACGATGACCCGCTCGGCGTCGGCCGCGCCCACGTAATCGAAGAGACGATACTGGCGGCCCACCAGCGCGGCGAACTTGTCCATCACCCGCTGCACGATCTCCGGGCAGGCCAGATAGAACGGGTTCACGGTTTCGCGCGCCTGGAAGTAAACGTCGGGGTTCTGGGCGGTGCCGCGCAGCACCGGATGGTCGGGCGAAAGAGCGCGGGCGCGATGAGCGCGCACCAGATCGTCGTCGATCATGGCGCGGAGGTCGTCGTCGGTAAGCGTCTCCACGCGCTGAACTTCGTGGGAGGACCGGAAACCGTCGAAGAAATGCACGAAGGGGACGCGGCTTTCGAGCGACGCCGCCTGCGCGATCAGCGCGAAGTCCGTTATTTCCTGGATGGAGTTGGAGGCCAGCAGCCCGTAGCCGGTCTGGCGCACGGCCATGACGTCGCTGTGATCGCCGAAGATGGAGAGCGCCTGCGCGGCCAGCGAACGGGCGGCCACGTGCATCGCCATGCTGGTCAGCTCGCCGGCGATCTTGTACATATTAGGGATCATCAGCAGCAGGCCCTGCGATGAAGTAAAAGTGGTGGCCAGGGCTCCCGCCTGCAGGGCGCCGTGCAGAGCGCCGGATGCGCCGCCTTCGCTCTGCATTTCCACAACCTTTGGTATGGTGCCCCAGATATTCGGTTTCGCCTCGGCCGACCACTGGTCGGACCATTCGCCCATGGGTGATGAAGGCGTGATGGGATAAATCGCAATCACTTCATTGAGCCGGTAAGCTACCGAGGCAGCCGCCTCGTTTCCATCAATGGTGATGCGGGGTCTCAACATTGCGTGGTCCTCCTCGGATGAGAGAGTGGAATCCGCCGATAAACGAAGAAGGAATGCGACCTCGACGCCGGACTCCGGTCAGATGAATCGGAAGTCTTATTCTACTGCTGTGCACGGAGCGTGCCAAACAAATGCGACCGAAACAATCCACCACTTAGAGTGGGGTTCCGCGGAGGCAAATCTCAACAGGACAGGCAGGTTGTAGGACCTGCAGCGGCAGCCGGGTGCTCGTTTGGGCAAAAACGCGGCTGCCACCCCGTGTTCATCACATGTTGCCTTACTGCGCAGTGTGGGGCAAACGGCCCGAAACAGGCGTCCGCCCGTTCACCCTGGGGATGCCATGATGAGTTGCCCGCAGCGGCCGGCGCACTGTGGAGGCGCGACCCTGGGGCGCCAACCCGGCCACGCCTGCCGGCGCGGAGGTGGCGACGTTGATGGTGGCCTCGGCCGTCTCGGCGCCGAACGGCGGTGCCGGGACACCGGCATCGACGTACAGATACCAGTCCCCGGCGGAGCTGACCGCCGGCATGGTGACATTCACCTGGTCGAGCCCGACACAACAGGGCGCCGGGCCGGCGAACGGCAGTTGCGAGTCCCAGGTGTCGATGTAGACGCTCGGCGCCGCGTCCAAGGTGCTGGAGGTGGGGAGCGCCCCGTCCGGCACCGCGGGGGTTACGCCTCCCAGACCGGTCAGGAACAGTTCCACGGTCTCGTTGACGTTGGCCGGATCGGCCGAAGTCACCAGTGAGCCATTCGCATGCAGCGCCGCGGCGGGTCCGACTCCACCCTCGGAAACCGCAAACACTCCCGGGGCAGTGTAGTTGGTGTAAAGGGTCACCGGTTGCGACTTCGCGCCTTTGTTTACCACCTGGAACGTCGCGTAGTTCACGCTTTCCGTGGCGACGGCGCTGGGGCTGACGCCGCTGGGAACCAGCGCATAGATGAGTTGCGGGTTGAAGCTGGCGCGCACCCGGAACAGCGGAGCGGCCGTTCCGTTGATCAGCACCTGCACGCCGTCCGGCGTTTCGGTGGGAAGAGGCAGGGTGGTGGCATCCCAGTCGCTGGAGGCCATGCCGGCGCCAACCAGCACCACCATTTCCAGCGGCGCCACGGGGTTGGTGACGGGCGCCCAGTTGGCGGCATTCACGATGCCCTGCGGATTCAGGAAGACGCCGCTCCCGCTGGGGTTCTGCACCTGCAGACCCACCATCAGCGAATACCACGTGCCTTGTCCGCTCATTATCACCACCTGGCCGTTCGCCCCCAGCATGTACCGATCGCTATCGTTGGTGGGCTGAAATATGCCGTTGCCCGGCACGCTGTAGTTGTCGTTGTAGGTGTAGTCGTAGGGGAGGTTGCCCGTTTCGTCGAAACGCAGGTGACTGATGTAGATGCCTCCGGCTCCGGTCACGCTGGACGAGCCCCAGAACGTGTCGATGCCGCTCAGGCTCTCAGCCGCCAGTTCCGAGGCGTCGTCCTCGATCGCGCCGAGAAAGTAGAGGCCTTTGTACAGGGCATCGCTGGCATTAGAGACTGCCGGAGCGCCCACCAGCATGTCGTAGTCGGTCAACGAGCCGCCCAGAACCAGCTTTCCGTCGGGCGACACCATGAAGGCCATGCCGCCGCCGATCAGCGTCGCCGAGGAGCCGAAGTTGATCGTGCCGCCGGTGATGCCGGACAGCGAGTAAGTCACACCGGACGCGGTCTGCGACAGGAGAGTGCTGTTCTGGCTCGCGGCATAGCCGGAGACGGCGACGTCGCCGAGGTTCCCCTTTCCATCCGCCGTGAACTGCTGCAACGTGGCATTGCGGATCTGAGTGGCGTCGCCGCCCGAAAAGTCCAGGTACGCGGCGTTGTACGTGCCGCTGAAGCTCGCGTCGGCCGGCGAGGCACCGATGGGAATTCCGATGAACAGATCGTAATTCAAGGCCTCCGTGGCGCTGGCCACGAACGCGTTCGGGCCAGCCGCTCCCACGCCGCCAAACGCTACATCGATCTGAGTGTTTCCATTGCTGTCGATGTAGGTGCCAAGCAGGCTCTGGATCTGCAGGAAGCCATTGGGCGCCAGAGCATACGTGCCGGCGTAGCTCCGGGTGGTCTGCTGGGGCTCTCCGTTCGACGGATTCGACTGCATCACGATCCCGTTGAATGCGTAATTGCCGGCCCCGTCGAAGGCCGCCGTGCCAATGGCGCTCAGCGCGTCGCCCACCGTGCCCTGGCCGTTCACATTGGTGACCAGCACTTCGCGGACGAAGTAGTTGCCCTTCAATGTCCCGTTGGCGCTGTTATCGAACTGATTGTAGGTCTGCGCGCCCGCGGAGGCCGCCAGCAACCCCGCTACCATCAGCCCCGCACGCGCGCTCCGGCTAAATAAGAACATAATCCCTCCCCGTACGAATGCCGCTCGGGCACCTTCTCTATTGTTCCTCTGGACGCGCTGAGCGAGTGGAACGTTGCGCCCGGGCAGGACGAGGGCACCTGCCTGTTGTTGGCGCGAGCCTCACGATGTGCGCGGGGCTGAGAGCCCCGCGCAGGCTGAGAGCCCAATGCCACAGAATTCGTGGGGCAGCCCCTCGGGCTGCGGCCGGCCCCCGGCCGGCCTGTTCCCGTGAACAGATGCCTGATTCTGCCAGTGAAGAGCGGGTCCGGGGGACCCACGCAGGCCGAGACGCAGGCCGAGGGCCTGCCCCACGTCGAATCGTCTCACACCGTGCACAATTCCACGGCCTGGCGCAGCGATACCAGCGGATCGTGCACTGGCACGAACTCGTGGGCGACATAGCCTGGGAAGCCGAGGTCGGCGATGGCCCGCGCCACGGTGCGCCAGTTCAGCTCCTGCGTGTCGTCCAGTTCGTGCCGGCCGGGGACGCCGCCCGTGTGGAAATGGGCGATGTACCGGATGTTCTCCCGAATGGTGCGCAGGATGTCGCCTTCCATGATTTGCATGTGGTAAATGTCGTAGAGCAGTTTGACGCGGGGCGAATCCACGCGCTTCATCAGCTCGACGCCCCAGGCGGTGTGGTCGCACTGGTAATCCTTGTGATCCACTTTGCTGTTGAGCAACTCCAGACAAATGGTGACGCCGTGGTCCTCGCCGATCCGTTTGACGCGGTTGAGGCCGATCGCGCAGTTCTCCAGACCCTGCTCGTCGGCGAGGCCCCGGCGGTTGCCGGAAAACGTGATAATGTTCGGCGCGCCCACCGCGGCCGCCTGCGGAATCCGCTGGCGCAGCTCGTCTTCGATGCGGGCGTGGTTCTCCCGGCGGTTCAGGCCATCCGGGATGGTTCCTCCGCCGGGCAGAATCATGGCCGGAACGAGGCCGTACTTCTTCAGCGTGGGCGCGTCTTCGGGGGCAACCAGATCGACCGCCGCGAGGCCCATCCCGGCCGCCGCGCGGCATAGCTCGTCAAGGGACAGCGAGTTGTAACACCAGCGGGCCACCGATTGCTTCAGGCGTCCCCGCTTCGGTTCGGGAATGTCCTCGCCGGAGGCCGAGACGGCCAGCGCCAGAGCGGGCGGCGTGGCGGAGAGCAGGTGGCGGCGAGTCATGGTACCACCAGCGTACCCGGATTTCGATCAGTGTGGCTGAGCTGGCGGGGCTGGGTGAGCCGCTGCTGAGGCAGCAGGCTGCGCCGGCGCCTCCGCCGGCGGCCCATACGTCACGATCACCGAGACGCGGCGATTCGCGGCATCTTCCGGGTGCGCCGGGTCCCTCAGTTGCTGGTCGGCGAAGCCGCGCACCTGCATCACCTGATCATTGCGCAATCCGTTGTCCTGCATCAGGCGGCGCGATTGGTTGGCGCGATCGGAGGAGAGTTCCCAGTTGGAGTACGTCTGGCTGTTATAGGGACGCGAGTCGGTATGGCCTTCGATAAGGATCGGATTGTTCAACTTTCCCAGTTCCTTCGCCAGCTCCACCAGCAGATCCCGGCCGTATTCGCTGGGCTGTTGCTTGCCGGTCTCGAAGAACATCCCTTTCTCGGTCTCAATCAGCTCGATACGGAGCCCTTCGCCGGTCACCGTCATCTTCACGTTGTCTTTGAGCTTCTCGAATTGGGGCATCTGCCGGAGTGCGCCTTCCAGCTTGTCCTTGAGATCGCCCATCTGGCCCTTCGAGACGGTGAGGCTCTCGCCGGTTCCGCCCACGGCGCTGCCCAACTGCTTGCTGTGTCCTTTCGGGTCGCGGAAGTATCCGGCCACGGCCTTCTTCACGTCGTCGCTGGTGGTCATCAGCCAGAGTACGATGAACAGCGCCATCATCGCCGTGACGAAATCGGCATAGGCCACCTTCCATGCCCCACCGTGGTGTCCGCCGTGGGCCGCCTTCTTCTTCTTGATGATGATGATGGGCTGCGGAGTGGTGGACATGGCCTATGCCGCCTGGGCGGGAGCCGTTTTGCCGGCGCCGCGGCAGGCGCCTTCCATCTCCTGGAAGCTGGGCCGCACCTCGGCCGGGATGGTGCGGCGCGCGAATTCCACCGCCAGCACGGGCGCGGCGCCGCGCACGAACGCAATGATGCCGGTGCGCAGGCAGTGGTAGTAGTGCGAATCCGCGTCGTTGCCCTTGCTCATGTTGGCGGCCAGTGGCGCGACGAAGCCATAGCAAAGCAGAATGCCGAGGAACGTGCCCACCAGCGCGGCGGCAACTTTGTGGCCGATCTCCTCGGGCGGCCCGCCCAGCGCGCCCATTGTGATCACCACGCCCAGAACCGCCGCCACAATCCCCAGGCCGGGCAGCGAGTCGGCGATGGTGGTCAGCGCCTGTACGGGCACGTCGACCTCGTGATGATGCACCTCCAGATCCAGTTCCATCATCTGATCCAGCTCGTGGTGAGTCACGCCGCCCGTCACCGCCATGCGCAACGTGTCGCAGACGAAGTGCAGCGCGTGGTGGTTCTTCATGAAAAGCGGGTACTTCGTGAACACCGGGCTTTTGTCGGGCGCGTCCACATCGGCCTCCAGACTGCCCAGGCCTCCCTTGCGGGCGCGCATGAAGATCTCGCTGAGCATGCGCAGGGTGTCGAGGTAGAAGTCCTTGCTGTACCGGCTGGAAATGAACGGCGCGAGTCCCGCCTTCATGATGCGAACGATTACCGAGATGGGGTTGGCAATCAGCATGGTGCCCAGCCCGGCGCCGCCGATGATCAACAGCTCCGCCGGCTGCAGCAGGACCAGCAGCTTCCCGTGCTCCATCAGATAGCCGCCCACGATGGCGCCGATGACGACGAGGATACCGATGAGTGCAACCATATCTTCCTCTTTATCTATCGGCGGGCGGGGACGGAACTTGAGTGGTCTGCCGCCGGTGGGGCGGCGAAGCAGGCAGGCCTGTTCTACGATGATACTGTGAACGCGGCCGAACAGCTCGCGCGCGGTATTGTCGCCGAACTGCGCTCCCGCGGGCACGCCGCGTGGTTTGTGGGCGGGTGCGTGCGGGATCTTCTGCTGGGCCACCCGCCGAAGGACTACGACGTGGCCACCGGCGCCCGCCCCGAGGAGGCGTTGCGCATCTGGCCGGGCTCCCAGCAGGTGGGCGCGAAATTCGGCGTGGTGCTGGTGAGCCGCGGCGGCGCCACCGTGGAAGTGGTGACCTTTCGCAGCGAGCAGGCTTACCAGGACGGCCGCCATCCCGGCGAGGTCCGCTTCGAAACGGATCCGCGCAAGGACGCGCTGCGCCGCGATTTCACCATCAACGCTCTGATGCTGGATCCCTTCACCGGCGAGGTGATCGACCATGTTGGCGGCCGGGCCGACCTCGCCGCCGGCGTGATCCGCGCCATTGGCGACCCGGCGGAGCGCTTCGAAGAGGACCATCTGCGCCTGCTGCGGGCGGTCCGTTTCGCTGCGCGGTTTGGCTTCACCATCGAGCCCGTTACCATGGCCGCTATTCAGCGATGCCATGCCGGCATCCGGCGCATCTCCGCCGAACGCGTCCGCGACGAGCTCACCCGCATTCTCACCGAGGGCGGCGCGCGGCGCGGCTTCGAGCTGCTGGACGAAACCGGCCTGCTGGTGGACATCCTGCCGGAAGTGGCGGCGATGAAGGGCGTCCAGCAGCCGCCCGAATTCCATCCCGAAGGCGACGTGTGGACCCATACCCTGATGATGCTGGACGGGCTGGAGCATCCCTCGGTCACGCTGGCTTTGGGCGTGCTGCTGCACGATGTGGGCAAGCCGCCCACGTTCCGCATCGCCGGCCGCATCCGTTTCGACGGGCACGTGGAGGCCGGCGTAAAAATGGCGGAAGCCGTTCTCGGGCGGCTGCGCTACTCCAACGGCGAGGCGGAGCAGGTGACGGCGCTGGTGGCGAATCATATGCGCTTCCAGCACGTGCGCGAGATGCGCGAGAGCAGGCTGAAGCGCTTCCTGCGGCTGCCGCGCTTCGACGAGCATCTGGCGCTGCACCGGCTGGATTGTCTCGCCAGCCACGGCGGACTCAGCAGCTATGAGTTCGCGCGGCAGCGCTTCGAGCAGGCGGAGCCGGAACAACTGCGTCCACCGCGGCTGCTGACCGGGCACGACCTCATTGCGGCGGGATACCGGCCGGGCCCGGAGTTTTCAAAGCTGCTCGAACTGGTGGAGGACGCACAGCTCGAGGGCGGCGTGCGCACGCGCGAGGAAGCGCTGGAGCTGGTGCGGCGGGAGGCCGGTGCGCCGCGGGCCTGAGCCGTGAACGACGGTCAGCGCCTGAACAGGATTCTCAGCGCCTCCATGAGCAGCACGGGAGCGAACAGCACAAGCAGCAGCGTCAACTTCAGGAGCGCGCTGCCATCCGATAAGAATCCGATCTCCATGATGGCCTTATCGGTAAGGCCCGGGGGATCCTGATTGGGGAACGCGGCTGACGCCGCGTGTCCACCCAACCGTTACTTGGCGTCGCGCCAGTTCTCGCCGATGCCCACGTCCACCACCAGCGGCACGTCCAGCTCGTGAACCTGTTCCATTTCGCGCTTCACCAGCGCGGCCACGGCCGCGGCGTCCTCGGGCGGCGCTTCGAACAGGAGCTCGTCGTGCACCTGCAGCAGCATGCGCGCCCGCTGGCCCGCAAGCAGCGAGTCGATGCGGATCATGGCCAGCTTGATGAGGTCGGCCGCGGTCCCCTGCAGCGGCGTGTTGACGGCGGTGCGCTCGGCGAACCCCCGCGCGGTGGAGTTGCGGCTGTTCATGTCCGGGATGGGGCGGCGGCGTCCGAACAGGGTGACCGCGCAGCCGTCGCGCCGCACCCGCTCGATGGTCTCCTCGATGAACGCCTTCACGCCGGCGTAGGTTTCGAAGTAGCGGCGGATGTACTGCTCGGCCTCCCGGCGATCGATGCCGAGCTGAGTGGCCAGGCCGAACGGGGTCTGCCCGTAGACGATGCCGAAGTTCACGGTCTTGGCGCCGCGGCGCATGTCCGGCGTCACCAGAGCGGGCATCACGTGGAACACCTCGGCGGCGGTGCGCGTGTGGATGTCCTCGCCGGAACGGAACGCCGCCACCAGCACCGGGTCGTGCGACATGTGCGCCAGCAGGCGCAGCTCGATCTGCGAGTAGTCGGCGACAATCAGCTTCCAGCCAGGCTCGGGCACGAAGGCGGCGCGGATCTCGCGGCCCAGTTCGCTGCGGATGGGGATGTTCTGCAGGTTCGGATTCGACGAGGACAGGCGTCCGGTGGCCGCGCCGATCTGGTTGAAGCTGGTGTGCAGCCGCCCGGTGCGCGGGTGAATCAGCGCCGGCAGCGCGTCGACGTAGGTGCCCTTCAACTTCGCAAGCTGGCGGTAGTCGAGCACCTTGCGCGCGATTTCGTGCTCGGCCGCGAGCCCCTCCAGCACGTCGGCGGCGGTGGAGACGGTCTTGCCCTTGCCGTACTTGAACGGCGCGGGCAGGCTCAGGTCTTCGAACAGCACCTTGCCGAGTTGTTGCGGCGAGTTGATGTTGAACGGCTTGCCGGCCAGCTCGTATATTTCGGCGGAGAGCCGCGCGATCTCGGACTCCATACGCTCCGACAGCACGGCCAGTTGCGCGGGCTCGATGCGGATGCCGGTCCGCTCCATGTGCGCGAGCACGGCGGCCAGCGGCAGGTCGATGCGTTCGTACAGCTCGCGCAGGCCCAGCGCCTCCACTTCGGGAAGCAGTTTGTCGAGCAGGGTGCGGGCGGCGTCGGCGTGCTGCCCGGCGGCGCGCGGGAGTTTGCGGTCGAGAGTACGCTCGGCCAGGGCTTCGGCGGAACAGCCCGATGGGTCGGCGCATAGCAGGAACGCGTAGAGCATCACGTCGTGCTGGAAGCCGCGCCCCGCGACGCCCAGATCGGCCAGCTTCGCCAGCGTGGCGCGGGTGTCGTGCGCGGCCTTGAGACGCTGCGGGTCCTCAAGCAGCGCGCGAACCTCTTCAATCATCGCGGCGTCAAACGCACGGCCTTCGCCCGGCCGCGCGGAGAGGCCCACCGTGGTGATGGGCAACTCGCCTTCGGCCGCGGAATCGATGGCCACTGCGAGCACCGCGTCTTCGCGTAGAGCGGCCACCCAGGCACGCAGGCCGGCGGCGTTCTCGAACGTCGCGTAGTCGCGCGTGGCGGAGTCCTCCGCGGGCCCCAGATCCCTCGCCAGGCTGAAGAACTCCAGCTCCTTATATACCTGGCGGAGGTCGTCGACGTTGGGCTGACGGGTCTTCAGCGCGTCGAGCGCGAACTCCACGGGCACGCTGGTGTCGATGGTGGCCAGGCGCTTACTCAAGAGGATGCGCTCGCGGTTATTTTCGAGGCTCTCGCGGTACATCTTCCGCTCCACCTCGGAGGCGCGGTCGAGCGCCGCTTCCACGCTGCCGAACTGGGCGATCAGGTCGCGGGCGCCTTTGTCGCCGATGCCGGGGGCGCCGGGAATGTTGTCGATGGCATCGCCCTTGAGCGCCAGCAGGTCGGCCACCTGGGTGGGCTTCACGCCCATGAACGCTTCGGCGGCGGCGGGGTCGTACCAGGTGTCTTCCTTCACCGGGTTGTACATGGAGACGCGGTCGTCCACCAGTTGCAGCATGTCCTTGTCGCTGGAGACGATCACCACATCCACCTGCGGCTCGGCTTTGCGGGCCAGCGCGCCGATCACGTCGTCGGCCTCGAAGCCCGGGTATTCGAGAACCGGGACGTTCATGGCGTCCAGAAGCCGGCGAATCCAGGGGATCTGTTCGCGCAGGTCGTCGGGCATCTCGGCGCGGTTGGCCTTGTACTCGGCGAACTCCTGCTCGCGGAAGCTGGGGCCGCTCTCGAAGACTGCGGCGATGTAGTCGGGCTGGTAGCTGGCGCGCAGCTTGCGCAGCATGTTGTGGAAGATGAAGATGGCCTCGGTGGAGAGGCCGGTGCTGGTGCGCATGGGGGGCGCGGCGGCGCGCGCGCGGGCGTGGTAGGCCCGGAAGACGAAGCCGAAGGAATCGATCAGAAACAGCCGCGGGCGGTTCTGGGTGGGGGCCGGCATGCGGATTATCACAAGGATAGCAATCGGGGCTCGCGGGGAGGCGCGAATGCGGGGGCGTGAACGGGGCTGGGGTGTGTTGGCGGCGACGGCAGCCCGGGGCTGAGGTCCGGGAGGGTGGAGTTGGGTTCGTTTTGTCGCAGGACGGCCCCATGGCGGACTCCGGGGGGAGGCGGAAAGACAGTTTTGGCCACAGATGAACACGGATGAACACGGATAAGTCATTTGTTTTCATCTGTGTTTATCGGCGTTCATCGGTTGCCAACCCTTCTTCCGCGTGCTGGCGGGCGGCGCGAAATTGGGTTCGTTTTGTAATTGAGGGGCACCGCCGGCCTGGGGCTCCGGTTCGCGGACGGGGCCGGTGATGGCGCTGGCATTTATTCGGCTGGCGAGGATCTGTGCGGCAGGCGCCATGGCGCTTTGACGGTAGCACGGGGCGGGCGGGATGTTCGAGGGGCAATGCGGGAACTGGTTGTTTCAAGTGGGTTTTGATTGGCTGAGTTGTTGTGATCCCGCAACACGGCCCCTGCGGTGCCGTCACCCGGGCGAATGCCCGACGACGAGGATAACGTTCCTTGTCCTGCCGTAACTGGGGCGTACCGAGAGTGATCGGGGCTTTCTCCGAGTGCCCGACGACTCAGACGGAACTGCGTTTGACTGCACGTTACCGATCACCCCGTCAATTCCTGAGACGATAAGCTCCATTTCATGCGCGTGTAGGCAACCCGAAAGCCTTTACGCTCGGCGTTGCGCTGGGACTCGCTTCCCGCCTCGGCCACCATCATCGCTAAGTCACAGCCATGTTCGAAGGCGTATCGCATACGCGCTTGAAGGAGCGCGGCCTGCAAGCCCCGACGCCGCATCTGTGGAATTGTGGCTGCACCGGCGAACAGGGCGACTCCGTTATGGATACAAAGCGAGCCGGCAGCGCCGGGTTGGCCTTCAAGCTCCGCGAGGAAGCACGGACTCTGCTCACGCGCCGCAGACAGGGCGGCGGTCTGTAGGACAAAATCAAGAAGCTCCGGATGTTCTTGTGACCAGCCCTTCGCGCTCACAGTGGCCCAGAGCTGAGCTTCCTCTGGACCGATAACGCGCACTTTGGTATTCAAATAGTCCTCGTTCGCGTGCTTCTCAACAGGCCTATACATCACATTGCTGATCTCAATCGGTCTGTATTGACGGGCACAGAGCAAGTCCAGCGCACTGACCCCTGCGAGCGGACTCACTTCGTGATGCACGTGCGATCCACGGTCCAGAAAGAAGCGCTCAATCGCATCCAGCGTTGCCGCCGTAAGTTCCGCGAAAAGGCCGAGACCGAAAGTCTGAGTAACAGGCGAGCCGATGGCGTCGAAAACCGCGTAGGCTCCGGCGTATTCAATCCACTCCGCGCCGCTGTCGGGGAATAGGCGCCGCCGCGCTTCTGCAAACTGAACGCATGCGCGCCCCTCCGCGCCCTCCAAGCGTCTCGAAAGTGCGAGGTCGCAAAACAGCATGTGTGGTTATGGTAGCCGTCCCCGGTGATGGCCGCAAGGCCTGGAGCGGGTGAGGCCGGCGGTCTCTGGACGCTCAAGTTCCTGTGTTACGGGCTACTCGGAGGCTGCTCGAATTCGGTCGCTGCGGCCGCAGTCTGAAAGGGCGAGATCATTCCCGTGGAACGCCGCGCGCGACATCAGGTTGTGGTGGCAGGAACCGAACTGCTGTTTGGCCTGCTATTATGGTTCGTGGACAAGAGCGCGCAGCCAATCGGGTTTTCTCGAACGGAGCACGCCGCCTCGCCTACCTTCGAGGAACTGGCCGCTCAGCAGGGCGTCACTCCGGTTGACGACCTCGAAACTCTCCTTGGAAGGCCGTTCCCCGAAGACGAATCGGCAGAGGAATTCTCCACAAGCCTGCGCGAGTGGCGTCGAGAAGGAACCCGTCCCGGCAACCCGCAATGAATGCCGCCATCGTCGACACGGATGTGGTGTCGATGCTGTTCAAGGGAGACACACGGCGCTTGCTTACCAACCGTACATCACAGGTCGATTGCTTGGGATCTCCTTCATGAAGCTGGCCGAGTTGGAGCGTTGGCCGCTGGAACGGAACTGGGGCCAGAGACGGAAGCTCGAGCTGGCCCAACACCTTACACGGTACGTTGTGCTGCCGGTCAGTCGCGAATTGTGTGGCAAATGGGCCGAGGTTTCCTTTGCCGCACGGAGGAAAGGACGTCCGATCCAGACAGCCGACGCCTGGATTGCAGCGAGCGCCCTCCATTTTCAGGTCCCCCTCATTACCAACAATCGAGGCGATTATTCGGCGGTCGACGGTTTGGTCCTGCTTTCGGCGTAGATTCGTCTCGTGAAACGCAGCTTGCGCAGCATGTATGTGGCGAACGCACGGAGGCCTTTACTCGAGAACCTGAATCTCGGGGTAAAGCGGAGACGAAATTCGGAGCCGCGAAGCGCCTGCCTGCTTGAGGTACGCGTCGAAAAAGCTGTGCACGCAGTACGCCGTAACGGCAAGCTGGCGGCGTCCGTCGATGCCGACAATTCCGAACATACGGAGCGTCCGCATCACGATATGGCTCTTCAACAGGGCTCCATCGTCGCTGAACAGGAAGTGGTTCGCGCCGCGGATCAGGATGCGCAGCCGTCCATCCGGAGGCAGACGATCGTAAATCGATTGGATATTGCCCAGGACCCGGTGGGTTTCCGGGTCAGACCCATGAATCTGGTCGCTCAGGATGAACATGAACGGCTGATGGAGGCCCTCCTGAATGACGCTGCCGAACGGAGCGCCGTCCACGTCGATGCCGGCCTTGCACCTGGAATCGTCGTGGCAAAACTGCGCGGCTGCTGCCCCACCAAAGGAGTGGCCGAATACTCCCACGCGCGTCATGTCGAGCCCTCCCCTGAACCTGCCCGACGCGTCAGAGCTGTTCAACTGCTCCAGGCGATCGAGTGTGAACGCGATGTCGGCGGTCCACGCCGTCAGCAGTTTGCTCACACAGCGCGCCTGCTCCGGTTCCCCCAACCCCAGGCAGACCTCCGGGTTGTTCTCCGGCGTCCTCGTTACCACCCGGCCGTCAGGGAGGACGACGACATGCGTCCGATACGGCGCGTCGAAGCCCACGACAACGTAACCGTGACTGGCCAGATCCTCGGCGAGTGTCGAGTAGTTCGCCACCTCGGCGGAAGCCCCCGCTCTCATGATCACCACCGGGTACGATCGCTGCCGAGGTGACACGTCGGCGTTACGAATGCTGTGCGCATGGACCCGCGACAGATCGCGCGTCAGAAACTCGCTGATCAGCGGGCCGCGATCGCGTTCCACCGCCGCGCGCCATGGAGCGGGCAGGTAGTCTTCCGTCACAGCGGCTGATTGCCCGGCTCCCGACGGGTACCAGATCCAGACAGCGAGCTCGCGCCTGGTTCCCGGAACCGGCGCCAGCGTGTCCGGGGTCACATCGTCGGTCCAGCCCCAGGTGGCGCGGCCAACCGCGAATGGCCCCGTGGGCGCCGGGAGTGTGATCGCGGTCCTGTGCTCCAGCCACAGCAACCCCAACAGCGCTCCGACCCCGAGGGCACCCAGCATCGCCAATGCGGCGAAGCCTTTGAGTATCCGGCGGGCCAGCCGTGTCTTAGACATTGTGCACCATCAGAACATGGGCAGCAAGGGACATTACTGTTGGAAGCCGGTTCATCGGAACCTCCGCGGCGTGTGATCCAGGCGAGCCACAATAGAAAGTACTTGTCATTGTAAAGTACTTGCCCTCTTGTTGTCAAGCTGTTTGGGGAGAGCAGCCTGCTGAACCGGGCGGTACTGGCCGTGCTGCGGCGGACCCGCGTGAGATTCAGGTCAGAAGAGCGGCGTGATTGCGGCTGCTCATGTCTCCCGGTCGAGACTCAATTTGACTGCCCCATCGGGGAATACAGCGTACATTTCCAGATGTCCGCCCATCGCTTCCACGAAGTTTTCGAGCGTGCTGAGATACATGTCCGTGCGCTTCTCAAGCTGTGAGACCGCAGCCTGGGTCATATCAAGAGTCCGCGCCAGTTGCTGCTGGGTAAGCCGGCGAGCAGCCCGAAGCTCGTGGAGCGGCATCTGTTTCATTTCTTCCTGAACGCGCCGGCGCACCTCGGCGCGCGCCGCGGGAGACATCCTTGCTTCGAGTTCGCTCCACTTAGTCAGTTTGGGCATCGTCCTGCTCCTTCTGGATCTCCTGCAAGCATTCGTCATAAACTCGATCCGCCTGCGGTACGTTCTTCTCGTACCAGCGGTCATCGCCGGTCTTGTCGCCGCCCAGCAGGAGAATCGCTACACGGCGTGGATCGAAGATGTAGAGCACCCGGCAGGGGCGTCCCTGGTGTTGTACGCGCAACTCCCGCATCGCGGAATGGCGCGATCCGTTCACTTTGCTCGAGTGCGGGAACGAGAGATTCGGGCCGTTTTCGACCAGCAATTCTATACCCGTGGCAACGGAGATCTGCTCGGCCCCGGACAGCCCATTCCACCAGGTTTTGAATTCATCCGTGACTTCGACTTGCCACGCCACGGCTCCATTATAACTCGCAACTAATATCAATCAGGACTTATATACAGCCATGCCGGGTCAGGAGAGCATCAGTTCGAAGTCGATCCCGTTCTGTACACGCGGCCATCGTCCAGGCCGACGAGGACATGGAGGGCTGGCCGAAGGGCACGGTCGGCTCCGGCGGGCGGGTGTGCGTGTTACATTGAAAAAACAGCCCGTTTTCCGCGATTTTCCACATGTCCGACGAACCCACAACCGGAGCGAGGTTCGAGCGTCTGGTGGCGCTTATGGCCCGCCTGCGCGCGCCCGGCGGCTGTCCGTGGGACCGCCAGCAGACCTTCGACACCATCAAGCCCTACACGCTGGAGGAGACCTACGAGGTGCTCGACGCCATCGAACGGCGCGACTGGAGCGGTCTGGCGGAAGAGCTCGGCGACTTCCTGCTGCAGGCGGTCTTCTACGCGCAGATGGCGCAGGAGGAGGGCCGCTTCGGCATCGACGATTCGCTCGACGCGATTTGCGAGAAGCTGGTCCGCCGGCATCCCCACATCTTCGGCGACGCGGTGGCGAAGACGCCGGATGACGTCAAGGTGCGCTGGGATCAGATCAAGAGCGAAGAGAAGAAGCGGCGCGGTGACGCCCCCAAGCCCCTGCTCGCCTCGGTGCCGCGCAACATGCCCGCGCTGGTGGAGGCGCAGCAGATCGCCGCGAAGGCCGCCGGCGCCGGCTTCGACTGGGACGACATCGAGCAGGTGATCGCCAAGCTGCACGAAGAGCTGGACGAGCTGCGCCGCGCGCGCGAAGCAAGCGACCCCGCGGAAATCGAAGACGAGCTGGGCGACATGCTCTTCGTCATCGTCAACATCGCGCGCTTCCTGAAGGTGGACCCCGAGCAGGCCCTGCGCGGAACCAACGCGAAGTTCCGCCGCCGTTTCGGCTATGTGGAGGAGCAGCTCGCCGGCCGCGGCCGTAAACTCACCGACTCGCACATCGACGAGATGGAAGAGCTCTGGCAGGAGGCCAAGCGGTCCGATGGCTGAGGTCCGCGCGCTCACCGCCCACCACGAGTTCGGTGAGGCGGTGCGGCTGCAGCGTCAGATCTGGGGATTCGAGGACGTCGAGCTTCTGCCCGCCCGTTTGTTCGTGGTGGCCACGAAGATTGGCGGCCAGGTGCTGGGCGCGTTTGACGGCGCGCGCATGGTGGGCTTCTGCATCGCCATTCCGGGGGTGAAGCGCGATGGCGGGGCATACCTGCACAGCCACATGCTGGGCGTGCTCCCGGAGGATCGCAACGTGGGCATCGGGCGCGCGTTGAAACTGGCGCAACGCGAGGAAGCGCTGGCGCGCGGGATCGATCTGGTGGAGTGGACCTTCGATCCCCTCGAACTGAAAAACGCCTTCTTCAACATGGAGCGGCTGGGCGCGATTGCGCGGCGCTATGTGCACAACCAGTACGGCGCCACCAGCAGTCCGCTGCATGGCGGGTTGCCTACGGATCGTTGCGTGGCCGAATGGTGGCTGCGCTCGCCGCGCGTGGCTTCGATTCTGGCGAGGGGAATTGGGGACACTCAATCTGGCATGCGGATCGGCTCGACTTGCGTTCAGGTTGAGTGTCCCCCAATTCCCCTCGCCAGTGTCCGCGTGTCCGTCCCGGCGAACATCGCCGATCTGCGCACCGCCGATCCGGAGCGTGCGCGCGCCATCCAGGCGGCTACGGGCGAGGCCCTCGATCGCGCCTTCGCCGACGGTCTCGCTGTCATCGGCTTCGAAAGAACGGACGAAGCGGGAACGTATCTATTGGGCAAATGGGAACCGCAATAGACAGAATCGTACTGCGCGAGATCCGCATGCCGCTGGTTCGTCCCTTCGAGACCAGCTTCGGCCGGACCACCGAGCGCCGCATCATCCTGGTGGAGGCGCGCGCGGACGGTCTCTCGGGATGGGGCGAGGTCACCTGCGGCGAACACCCGTTCTACAACGAAGAGTGGACCGATTCGGCGTGGCTCATCCTGCGCGATTACGCGCCGACGACGCCCGCCGCCTCGCGCATCCGCGGGCACAACATGGCGCGCGGCGGCCTGGAAGCGGCGCTGTGGGATCTGGAGGCGCGCCGCAATGGCGTGCCGCTGTGGAAGCAGATCGGCGGAGGAGCGCGCCGCGAGATCCCCTGCGGCGTTTCCATCGGCATTCAGGATTCCGTCGACGATCTGCTGCGCGCGATTGACGCCGAGTTGGCCGCCGGATACCAGCGCATCAAGATCAAGATCAAGCCGGGCTGGGACGTGAAGGTGGTCAACGAAGTCCGCAAGCGCTTCCCGCGGATTCGCCTGATGGCCGACGCCAATTCCGCCTACACGCTCGCCGACGCCGACCACCTGCGCCAGCTCGACGACTTCTACCTCATGATGATCGAGCAGCCGCTCGGGCACGACGACATCATCGACCATGCCGAGCTGCAGGCGAAGCTGGCCACGCCCATCTGCCTCGACGAGTCCATTCGCTCCGCGCACCACGCCGAACAGGCCATCCGCCTGGGCGCCTGCCACATCATCAACATCAAGCTCGGCCGGGTGGGCGGGTTCGCGGAGGCGCGCCGCATTCACGATGTCGCGCTTGAGGCCGGGATTCCCGTGTGGTGCGGCGGCATGCTGGAATCGGGCATCGGCCGCGCGCACAACATCGCGCTCGCTACGCTCGCCGGCTTCGTGCTGCCCGGCGACGTTTCCGCCAGCCGGCGCTACTGGGCGCGCGACATTGTCACGCCCCCGGTGGAAGTCACCTCCGAGGGCTCCATCGTGGTGCGCGACGAGCCCGGCTTCGGATACCAGATCGACCGCGAGTATCTGGACAGCATCACCGCCCGGCAGGAAGTCGTCGGCCGATGAGCGGCCCCTCCCACCTGCGGCTCTACTCGCTCATCGGCGCCATGGTGACGTTCTTTTCGCTGAACTACATCGTCGCCCGGTTCGCGTTGCGCGAGTTCCCGCCCATGCAGTTGACCGCGGTCAGGACCGCGGTGGCCGCCGTCATTCTGGTGGCCCTCTGGCTGGGACGCGCAACGTGGGGCGGCGCCGTGCGCCGCGGCGGACCCTCGGTCCGCCTCCGGCCAGGCGGCGTGAGACGCCGCAACAGCGCGGGGCGCTGCACCGCACAGCAGCCGAGCTGCAACCAGGGGACGGGCGGGGCTGAGAGCCCCGCGCAGGCTCGACCACAAGCGAAGGACGAATGCCGGCCTTATCTGCGGATAGGGAGACCACTGTGGCTTCGCCCCTGGTCAAGCCTGCCCCACATCTCTCGTAATGACCTTTTCGCGCTCGCGCTGCTGGGCATCTTTGGCATCACGCTCAACCAGCTCCTGTTTGCCTTCGGGCTGCAGCGCACCAGCGTGGCCCACGCGTCGCTTCTCAGCGCGCTGGCGCCCATCATGGTCCTGCTCATCGCGGCGCTGATCGGCCAGGAGCGCATCACCGTCGGCAAGCTGGCCGGAATGCTCATCGCTATAATCGGCGTGGCCATCCTGCAGATGGACCCGGGCAAGCGCACCATCGCCACGCTGGCCGGCGACGTGATCATCCTCCTCAGCGCCCTGGCCATCGCTCTCTACAGCGTCATCGGCAAGCACGTCACCGCGCGGCACGATATCGTCACCGTGAACGCGGTCTCCTATCTCGCCGGGCTGATCGCGCTGCTGCCCCTGCTGTTGCCGCCGCGCGGCTTTTCGTACGCTGCCGTGAGCGCCGCGGGCTGGCTGAGCCTGCTGTACATGGCGGTGTTTCCGTCGGTGCTCGGCTACCTGATCTACTGTTACGCGCTGACGCACATGCCCGCCTCGCGCGTCTCCGCGTTCTCCTATCTGCAGCCGCTGCTGGCCACCATCCTCGCGGTTCCCATGCTGGGCGAGCCGGTTACCGGTTCGCTGGCCGGCGGAGGCGCGCTGGTGCTGCTGGGCGTATACGTGACGGAGCGCGGCTGATGCGCGAGTTCCTGCTGCTGCTGGGCCGCAATCGCAACTATCGCTACACGTGGATGGGCCAGATTGTCAGCGAGATTGGCGATCACTTCAACAACATCGCCGTGTTCGCGCTGGCCATGGCGCTCACGCGCTCGGGGCTGGTGGTCACCGGCATCATGCTGGCGCGCGCCGTCCCCGCCATCACCATGGGCCCGCTGGCCGGCGTCCTGCTGGACCGTTTCGACCGCAAGCGCATCATGATCGCCAGCGACCTGATTCGCGCCGTGGTGGCGCTGGGCTTCATTCTCACGGTGACCGGACACCGCGTCTGGCTCCTCTACCTGTTCAGCGCGCTGCTCATGGTGGCCTCGCCCTTCTTCACCGCGGGACGCTCCGCCATCCTGCCCACCATCGCCAGCCGCGAGGAACTGCACACCGCCAACTCGCTCACCCAGACCACGCAGTGGAGCACGCTGATTGTCGGCACGTTCCTGGGCGCCACCGTAATCGCCGTCGGATACAAATGGGCCTTCGTCTTCAACGCTCTCTCGTTCGTGTTCTCGGCGTGGGCCATCGGCCATCTGCGCGCGCCAGAACAACGGGGATTCCGCGCCGAACGCCAGGATCTCACCGAGGCCGAGGTGGTGCGGCCGTGGCACGAATACCGCGAAGGCCTGCGCTACATGCGCTCGGTGCCGGTGGTGTTCGCCATCGCGCTGCTGTCGGTTGGCTGGGCCTCCGGCGGGGGCGCGGCTCAGATCCTGTTCACGCTGTTCGGAGAGGTTGTGTTCAATCGCGGCGCCGCGGGCATCGGCATCATCTGGGGCTGCGCGGGCATCGGGTTGCTATGCGGCGGCGCGTTTGGCCACTGGCTCGGCAAGCGCCTGTCATTCGACGGCTTCAAGCTCACCATCTTCATCGGCTACCTTGTCCACGGCGGCGCGTACGTTCTCTTCAGCCAAATGCAGCGGTTCGACATGGCCCTGCTGTTCATCGTCGTCTCCCGTGCGGCCATCGCCGTGAATTCGGTGTTGAACTATTCGTACCTGCTGCGCTACATCGCCAACCAGTATCGCGGGCGCGTCTTCGCCACCATGGAGACGCTGACGTGGAGCACCATGATGTTGTCCATGACCGCCGCGGGCATCGCTTCCACGCACTACAGCCCGCGCGCCATCGGCGCTGTGTCCGGCGTGCTCAGCTCCTCCACCGCGATCTTCTGGGGCTGGGCCAACTGGACCGGCCGTCTGCCCAGACCCGAGCCGGTGGGCATCGACGTCAGCGAGGTGGAAGTGCACGGCGACCCGGTGGTGTAGGAAGGGACACGCGGCGCCAGCCGCGTTTTTGCTAGTTTGGGCAATAACTACCTTGAAGCGTCAATCGAGGGTGGCGTATGATTGGGCAGGGCCAATCGGAGGCCATCTACCCGATCATGAGCATCATCCAAGTAAACCACATCCAGTCAAATTGCAGGAGTCGGTTCTCTTCGTCAGTTGACATATCGGACGTCAACACTATGTCTGCGGAGGACAAGGATAATCAGCTTCTCACCCGTGCGCTTGCGGCCTTCTGTGTAGCGGCGATGGCAAAGGTGGATGATAGCGTCGCGGCGGTGTCTGTTGTTGATGAGACCCAAGACGACGGCATCGACGCCTTCCATTTCGATCGTACCGAGCATATATGCTACTTAATTCAATCCAAGTGGTCCAAGACTGGGGCCGGTAGTATCGATGTCGGTTCCGTGCTGAAGTTCGTTCAAGGCGTAAACCACTTTCTTGAAGGAAAACTAGATCTCCTCGGCCCTAAGCTACGAGCGAAGAATCAGGACATACAAGACGTCTTGGCTGACTCG
Organism: Bryobacteraceae bacterium; assembly: GCA_049520275.1. Taxonomy (GTDB): domain Bacteria; phylum Acidobacteriota; class Terriglobia; order Bryobacterales; family Bryobacteraceae; genus CAWACP01. Next base: position 7,444 of record JBEKPY010000044.1, on the reverse strand, counting down.
CAAGCTACATTTGTGCTAGTGATCGCGTACACAGGCAAACCTGCTATATCTGCTGATGCAAAGCGCCCGTTGGATCAGTTGTTGCACGACTTGAACGACGACGGCGATTTAGTATCGCTCCAAGTGCTGAAGCAAAAGGAGCTTCACGACATCGTAGAGCAGCGGGCGCTCGGTGAGTCGGTTGATCTGACGGTGATGCTTCACGAGTATGGCATCGTGCGCGAGCCATACAAAGCCTACTATGGGCAGGTTGATGTTTCTGACATCGTTGCGTGGGGAAAATTTGGCACTCATCTGTACAACAAGAACATTCGAGGCTTCAAGGGTAGTACTGATGTCAACGATGCGATAGTAGCCACCGTCAGAGATGCTCCAGATAATTTCTTATACTTCAACAATGGCGTAACCTTGCTCTGTTCTGAACTTGAGAAGCAACCACTCGGAGGGAAGGCAAGGAACAGTGGCGTGTTCGAGTGTAAAGGTGCGAGTGTTGTAAATGGGGCGCAAACCGTAGGCAGCATCATACTGGCACTGTCTACACCAACCGTTAACCCGTCCACTGCACGGGTCATGGTCAGATTGATTTCGCTGGAGAACTGTCCTCCAGACTTTGGCTTCGATGTTACTCGTGCAACCAATACGCAGAACAGAATTGAGAAGAGAGATTTTGCAGCCTTAGATAAAGAACAGGCTCGACTGAGAAGCGATCTACTGCTGTCGTTGGGCAAAGAGTACGTTTTCAGGACCGGGGATCGCCCTCCAGCCGCAGACAAGGGCTGTACGCTGGATGAGGCTACCGTAGCACTAGCCTGCGCGCACCCAGATATCAATTACTGCATGACAGCAAAGCGAGAAGTAAGTAAACTATACGAAGACGTACAGCAGGCCCCGTACACTGTCCTTTTTAATTCATCGCTAAGCGCTCTGAGATTGTGGCGCTCCGTTGAGGTGCTTCGGCGAGTTGATGTATTTCTGCGGCAAGCTCAAGCACGAACTGAAGGCAAGGAACGATTAATCGCTATTCACGGCAATAGGCTGATCGCCTATCTTGTCTTTAGAGAATTAGGGACGAATGTGCTAGAGGCGGACGACGCCGATATTGAAATAACCACGCGTACGCCAAGCATTGCAGAGGATGCGTTAGCTGACCTGACGAAACTTATCTTTGACAGCTACGCGGGAGCTTACCCAGCTAGTCTGTTTAAGAACATTACCAAGTGCAAAGCGATTGCGGCGGCGGTGCACTTGTGACGGTACGATGGGCACAAGATGAAGCACTCAGCCGAGTACGGGGGCAGGTTGCCTGATGTGTCAAGTTACTTATTGCCCTAATGTTGGATAGGAGCCCCACATGGCCGGCAAGGAACAGCTTCACCAGCTCATCGAGCAGCTCCCGCCTGAGGAGATCATTGCGGCCGAGCGATATCTCCGCTTTCTGATCGCGCAGGAGGCTCCGGTTGATCCGGCGATGCTCGCCAGCATCGACGCCGCTCGCGCCAATCCTTCCCCTGGCATTCCGCATGCAGAAGTGCTTCGGGAGTTCGGACTGTGACCGCGCCTCTCCGCTGAGCGGATGCCCGGCGCCCGCGATGTCGGATAGGATAGTAGCGGATTCCGCCCATGAGCAAACTCGTCATCGCGATTGGCATCGTTGTCGTTGGCCTTGTCGTACTCTTCGGCCTTTATTTGTTCCTGAAGGGCGCGCGTAACGTGCAGTTGGCCCTTGCGAGCACGAAGTGGCCCAAGACTTCCGGCATCGTGGTCGGCTCCGACACCACCCGCAGCGTCACCTCAAACCGGCGGACGAACCAGTCATCCGCGACGTTCTCCACAAAGACCGTTATCCAGTACGCCGTGAACGGGCAGAACTACACCACGGACGTGCTGCACTTCGGGCAGACGCTGGGGTCCGGCGACAAATCCGCGGCGGCACTCCAGCGCCTCCGCTACCCGGTGGGGAAAAAAGTCGTGGTTTCGTACAATCCCCGGAATCCGGCGATCGGGGTGATGAAGCCGGGGCTGCACGCCGAAGCCTTCTGGCTGGCCGGCGCGGGTCTGGCGTTTCTTGTGCCGGCCGCCATGATCGTGATCATGGGCCCCACCATGGTGGGCGACTTCACGGCCGGCGACCGGACCTTCGCGCGGCACGAGACACCGGCCGAGTCTGCGATCCCCCGGCCCCGGCGCGCGGGCGACGATGTGGCGATGGCCGGCGTAGCCGCGATTTTCGGCGCTGTCGTGTGCGGTCTGGGAGTGCTGGCGCTCACCGCGGGACTGCAGCGAATGTGGCACGGTTTTGCCAGCCAGGGCTGGCCCACCACCCCGGGCACAGTGATCTTCGCCGCGGCCGGCGATGAGACAAGCGGCAGCGGCGATATGTACGACTATTCACGGTTCGTCTATCAATATGATGTGGCCGGGATCAGGCACTTCAACAATGTCCGGCAGTTCGCGCAAATCGAGGGTGGAAGCACCGAAGACGCCGATCGAATCGCGGCGCGCTATACGAAGGGGGCCGGCGTGACGGTGTCCTACTTCCCGACGGACCCCGACGTGGCCGTCCTCGAACCCGGGAACACCAACGCGGCGCTCTGGTTGCCCGGCATCGGGGTGGTGGCGCTGCTGTTCGGTCTGGCCGTCTTCATCTGGATTGTCCCTGCCGTGGCCGGGCCGTAAGCCCGCCAGGGCATACTGTGTCTATGGTTCGATTACAGACAACTCTGGATACGTGGAAGACCATCCGCCAGGACACGGCCCAGGCCGTGGAGGACATGCCCGCCGACGCCTTCGACTTTCGGCCGGCCGAGGGCCTGATGACCTTCCGCGAAATTGCGCGGCACATCCTGAATGCCGGCCATGCCCTCACCGGCATCCTGCTGGAGGGAACCACCAACCTTGCTGTCCCCGAGTTCCGGGACATGCTGAAGAAGCACTCGACGGCGCTTCCGCCCGAAGCCGCCCAGCCGGAGCTGGCCGCCGCGCTTCGCCGGGCTCTGGACGAGCGGATTGCGGAGTTTTCCGGGCGCGAGCAGGCATTCTTCGCCGGGGAGATCACGCGCTTCGACGGCCTGCGCATGACCCGTCTGGAGATGCTGCAGAGCATCAAGGAACACGAGCTGACCCACCGTTCGCAGCTTTTCATGTATCTTCGTTTGAAGGGGGTCGTTCCGCCCACGACGCGGCGGCGCGAACTGGCGGCAAAGCAGGCTGCGGGCCGGGCTCAGCCCCGGTCCTGAGTGCCGCGGGGCCGGAGATTTGGTACATACGGGATAGGGGAAGACAGGACGTACCGAGGAGGGAACAAGCTACATGGTGAAATGCCCCGTCTGTGACGCGGCCATCGACGTCGAGGAAGACGATCTGGACGAAGGCGAGACCATTTCCTGCGACGAGTGCGGCGCCACGTTGAACGTGATCAGTATCGATCCGCTCGAACTCGCGCCCGGCGACGACGACGAGGACGACGAGGATGACGAGGACGAGGACTTCACGTTCGACGAGGACGACGAAGACGAGGACGAAGAGGAGGATGAGGACGAAGACGAAGAAGAGTGGAAGTAAGGCAATCCCTGCGGCGCTCATCCTGCTGACCCTGGGCGGTCTCGCCGCCCGCGATAAGAAGGCCGCCGAGCCGTACTCCATCGTGGGCGGAACCGTCTTTCACGAACCCGGCCTGGCGTTGCCCGGCGCCGAGGTCACTATAACTCCGAAGCTCGCCGACGGATCGCAGTTGAAGCTGAGGATCACCCGGGCGATCTCGGATGAGCGCGGCGAATTCGCGTTTCGCGTGCCTCCCACAGCCGCGGCGTACAAGGTGCGCGCCTCGGCCAAAGGGTTTCAGGCCGAGGAAAAGACGGCCGAAGTGACCGGCGAAGGCGAACGCGTGGACGTAACATTTCTGCTGGAGACCGAATCCAAACGTTAGAGATGGGCCCGAAGAACCTGCTGGCTGCGCTCGCCGTGACGGTTTTCGCTTGCGCGGCGCTGGCCTTCGACGAGAACGCGGATAGCGGTACGCGGATGGTGGAGGGGATTGTGACCGCCGCGGACTCCCGTCCGGTGGATGGGGCGGTTGTACAACTGAACGACACCCGGACGCTGCAGATTCGCAGCTTCGTCACCAAAGAAGACGGGGCCTACCACTTCGCCGGCCTGAGCACGAACGACGAGTACGAGCTCCGGGCCAAGCACAGCGGCGCGTCCAGCGGCACAAAGCGGCTCGGCGTGTATAACCAGCACAAGGTAGCGAAGATTAACCTCAGGTTGAAGAAGTAGGGAATGCGGGGGGCCGCACGTCGCGCTGGCCCACGTCGCCGAACTCTCTCAGCAGGCTCCCAGGAATTCGCGCCAGGCGCGGAAGGCCCGCCGGTTGTAAGCCTCCAGCGCGCGCAGCCCTTTGCGGGGGGCCGATTTGTCGGCAAGCAGCTTCAGCCCGATTCTGGCGATGTGATCGACGTCGTCCACGCGCGCCTTCCAGCCAGCGGGCGCCCAGTCGATGGCGTCCGACACCACCGAAGGAACCCCCTCGGCAACCCCATCCGCCGTCACCACATTGAAGGTCTCGGTGTAGCTGGGCTGCAACAGAAGATGCATGGAACGGACCGTCTGCCGGAATTGCGGCCAGCTCTGCCAGCCGCTCTCGACAAGCCGAATGTGGCGCACGCCCTGGATCATCTGCCGGATGGCTTCCGCCACCGAACCCCCGCCCTCGTTTCTGCCCGAGGACATCCACAGCTCGGCATCCGTCCGCAGCGTGGACGCGATCTGCACCGCCGCGCCGGCCGCAGTCATGAAGTTCTTCAGAGGACGAGTTGCGCCGAACGCTCCAATGCGCAGCGTGCCGCCGCGGAAAGGCGTGCGAGAGATGCGCGCGCCATGGTCGAGATAGTACAGATTGGGCAGCCAGGTGGAAGGGACGCCATACGCATTCGTGAGCCAGTTGGCCAGGCGCTGGTTGTTGGCGGCCACGCGAAAGTTCCACGTGGTCCTCTCCAGATCGGCTCCTTCCCGCACCAGCCGCACGGCGTTTGGATCCGCCTGCAGGAAACCGAGGTTCGAATGGCAATTCACCGCGAATTGCGTGTTGGGAAACCCGGCGGCGAGCTCGGCCAGTTCCAGAGTGGGTATCCACGGAGCGGAAACAACCGCGTGCGTGACCGCGGAGTGGCCGGGCACGCCCTCCATCCGTTTGCTTAGTTCCCGCGCGTTCGCGATGGCCCATACTTCGGCCTCGATCCCGGCCGAGCGCAGGAATTTGGCGGAGTTCATGGCGCTGACGCCGAGGCCGATATGAGTTATATTTCGGTTCGCGGCAAAGTTCTTGTAGGCTAAAATGACTCGTTGCTTGTCCACATGAGGTCCTTTTGTCCACGAGGATAAACCCGCCGTTCCGCGCCACTGGCCGGACAACGCGAAAAGTCACAGAATCTGCGCAACATACCCATGTTGTGAATCCTGTGACCGTGCCTGGTGGGGCAAGTAGAATCGAGGTATGCTCAAGCCCACCATCTTCCGCGAGTACGATATCCGCGGCGTCGCCGATAGGGAGCTGACCAGCACCGGCATCGAGCAGCTCGGACAGGGGCTGGGCACATACTTCATCCGGCACAGCGGGAAAACCATCAACGTGGGGCGCGACTGCCGCCTCAGCTCCGCGCGCCTCCGGGATGCGCTGGTGAAGGGCCTGCTTGCCGCCGGGTGCGACGTTACCGACGTCGGCGTCGTGCCCACGCCGGTCCTGTACTACTCGGTGCAACATCTCCAGGCCGACGGCGCAGTGATGATCACGGGCAGTCACAACCCGCCCGACTACAACGGCTTCAAGAGCGTGTGCGGCGGGGGCGCCATTTACGGCGAGGCCATCCAGCAGGTGCGCCGCTCCATCGAAGCCGGCGATTTCGAGCGGGGACGGGGCGCCGAGCGCAGCGGGGGCGCCGAGCGCAGGCTCGACGTGGTTCCTTCCTACGTGGAGGACATCGTGTCCCGGTTCCAGTTCACGCGCCGGGTGAAAGTGGTGGCGGACGCGGGCAACGGCACCGCCGGGCCGGTGGTCCACCGCATCTTTGAACGTCTCAACGTGGAGGCGGCCGAACTGTTCTTCGAGATGGACGGCCACTTCCCCAACCACCATCCCGATCCGACGCAGCCCGAAAACCTCGAGGCGCTCCGGAGAGCGGTTCACGAGCGCGGCGCGGAATTTGGTATCGCCTTCGACGGCGATGCCGACCGCATCGGCGCCGTCGACGAGCACGGAAACGCGGTCTACGGCGATATGCTGATGCTCATCTACGGGCGCGAAATCCTCACCCGCAAGCCCGGCGCGACCTTCATCGGGGAGGTGAAGTGCTCGCAAACCATGTACGACGAACTGAACCGCCTGGGCGGCCACGCCATCATGTACAAGACCGGGCACTCGCTGATCAAGGCGAAGATGAAGCAGGAGCACGCGGAGCTGGCCGGCGAGATGTCCGGGCACATGTTCTTCGCGGACCGATACTACGGCTACGACGACGCGTTGTACGCGGCCTGCCGTCTCATCGAGATTGTCGCCAACTCGGGCCGGCCGCTGTCGGCGCAAACCGCGGATTTGCCGCACACCGTGTCGACGCCGGAGATCCGCGTGGATTGCCCCGACGAGATCAAGTTCGAAGTGGTGGCCCGCGTCGCCGCGGCGTTCCGGGGCAAGCGCGAAGCCGTGGACATCGACGGCGTGCGCGTGCTGTTTCCACAAGGCTGGGGCCTGGTGCGCGCGTCCAACACGCAGCCCGTGCTGGTGATGCGCTTCGAAGCGAGCGACGAGCGGTTGCTGGCCGATTACCGCCGCGAGATGGAAGCGGCCGTGGACGAGTCCCGGGCCGCGTTCGCCGTATAAGCCTTGTGCGGCGAGCAATCCTGCCCGCGTGGACCCGCTGGAAAGCAGGTCCGCAGCCTGAAAGGCCAATGCCACTTAACTTTTCCATTAACGGACGCTTATACAGAATTCGTGGGGCCGCCCCTCGGGCTGCGGCCGGCCGGCCTGTTCCCGTGAACAGATGCCTGATTCTGCCAGCGAAGAGCGGGTCCGGGGGACCCGCGCAGACCGGGGGTCTGCCCCACAACGTGCCGCACTGCGCCTCCGGTGAAAAGTTAAGTGGCATTGGCCTGAAAGGCCGCTCCGTGTCACGGCTAAACGAAAAACGGAATAATATCGCTGAGTTATTTGAGGAGCGCTCCCGAGCCGCTTGATTAACCCTCACGGCGAAGAGACCATTTGTAACCCGCAACGGCGTGGGGCCGGTGATGCACCGGCAAGCATTCGTCGCTCGCAACTTTGCGCGGAGGTATCTAGCGAGGTCTTCGACCTCAAACCGACCAGCGTAGAGTCGCGGGATTTCGTAGAATCTCGGTCATGCCGAGCATCCCGGAACTACTGAATGGGCACGTGACGTTGGAGGTGGAGTGCCTG
>JBEKPY010000043.1:0-51800 GCA_049520275.1 Bryobacteraceae bacterium | reverse complement strand
CGGTCCCGTTGTTGGTAATGTTCAGCGTGAATGTCGCGCCCTGCTGCCCCTGCGTGAAACTGTCGGTGCTTTCCGTGGCCGCGGTGACGGCCACCGGATTTTCGGTGAAGTTCATGCACCACCCGCCGGCGGCGCCGTCTACGGCGCCCTCCACACCGTACTGATTAAAGAACAGGCTCCATGTACCGATCGGGTTCGTATCCTTGAATACGTTGCGGGTTCCCGTATTGAATGTATAAAAGGGACTGATAGGCTGGGCGTCGAAGAACGAAGGCACGTTGTAGAAGCCGCTCGGACTGGAGGTGAACTTGTCGACAGCGCCCGTATAAAACAAGTACGCGGTCGGCTCATAGGTGCCGGGAGCGATAGTGCCGGAGGATGTGAACGGTACCGTGGGGTTGCCATCCGCGAAGGTATAAGTGCCGCTGTAAACTTCGTTTCCTCCCTCGTTGTTGGAAAAGAAGTCCAGCGCCGCGCCCGTCGGGCCCTCGATCAGCGATGCGGTTTCGTAGGCCGCCGTGGCGCCGATGGAGAGAGAATTGAGCGTGAGGGACATGCTGGCGAGGGTGCCCGGCAGATTCGTCGCGAAGATGTTCGACGGATTCGGGGTGTAGGGGCCGCTGCCAGAGGCCGAAATCTCCACCGCCCCCGGATTGCAGAACTGCCACGTACTGCTGTTCACGGCGGTGACCGCGGTGGCGTCGTCCTCGCGCTGCCACATGGTTCCGAAGCTGGTGTTGTATGTGCTGGTGCCGTTGTAGGTGGCCGTGATCTTGTGGTCGCCTTCGGTGAACGAAGTTGTGGTGTACTGCGCCACGCCGCTCCCGTTCACCGCCACGTCGCTGGCCAGCGTGGTTCCCTCGGTGGTGTCCACGAACGTCACCGTGCCCGAAGTGACCGGGCTACTACCGCTGGTAACCGTTGCGCTGATGGTGACGGATTGTCCGGTGGTCGCTTGCTGCTGACTGGAGGTAACAACGGTTGTGGTCCCCGCGCCGGGATTGATGTCGAAAGTGATGCACCAGCCGTTATTCAGAGTGACGTTTTCGCCGCTATAGCTGTAGATGTACAACGCCCAGTCGCCATTCGCCGGGGCCCCGCCGATGGCCTCCCCGAAGTTCAATGCGTTCACCCCGCCGCGCGGCGCGGAGTAATTGATGGTGCCCGGAATCGCAGGGATGTTCGAATCGATTGAGGATGCCGTCGGCGTTGTCGCCGGGAAAGGGTCCTGCGGGTTTGTATTGCCGTCGAACGGCTCATAATTGCCGGTGCTGGGGGCGTCGTTGTCGTTTGGCGTCTGCCCGGCAGTGTCGAAAATCGTCAGGTTCACCGGGCTGGCCGGCTGGAGGTAACCGAACGCGATGTCCAGAAAATCCAGGTTCTGGCCGTTGGGTGCAACCAGCAGGAACCCGGCGGGAACTCCGTCAGGCCCGGTGGCCCCTTCCAGTTCCACCGTCACATTGCCTACTGTCGGATTGCCGCTGTACCCGGACACATTAATGATGGAGGGATAAATCTGCGGGGTGATGTTGCCCAGAACCGGGATCGCGGCGCTATTGCACCATGTGTTCGGGGTGCCCTCGGAGGGGGCCGCCTGGTGTACTTCCACCAGTTGCGTCAGGGCGGCGCTGGTGCTGGCGCTGTAGCTCCCGCTGCCCGAGTATTTCGCCACGATCGAATTAAATCCCTGGGAGGACAGGGTGGTCCCGCAGGTTGCCTGGCCGCTGCCGTTCAGCGTCTGATTGCCGGAACCGCAGGAGATAGGCGTGCCGCTGCCGTTCAGGTAGAAGGCAACGGTGCCCCCCGCGGTCACCGGATTTCCGCCGCTGGTCACCGTCGCGGTGAACGTGACCGAACTGTTCGGGCTGCTGGTGTAGGATGGATTCAGGCCCGACGAGACCACCGTGGTGGTGCCGACCTCGCTTTCATTCACCGTCAGGATCAGCTCCCATCCGTTGACGGTCACCGGGTTGCCCAGGTTGTCTATCATCCACAGCTTCCAGGCGCCCGCCGCGGTCACACCGCCGTTAGACGCGAACACGCTTGCCAGTGTGGCCGTTCCCTGCGTTTGCGGATAGTTCTGCACGTCTCCCGGCCCCGGGCTCGGAAAAACGCCAAACCCGTACCCTGCGAGGTACGAACTCGGCTCATAGTCCTGAGTGCCGCTCGCAGGGAAGCCGGCCGGATTCCCGTTCGGCATGGGGTTGAAACCGGCGCCGTTGCCGATCAGCATGGTGAGGCCGGTCATAGTATCGCTGCCGTCCCCGGGGCCGCCCAGCAGTTCCAGTTGGGCGCCGCTCGGCGATTCCAGCAGGATCTCGGTGGCCTGGACGCTGAAATAATTGCCGGAGCCGTTCGAATCCACGTTGGTGAGCTGGACCTGGACTGAGGCCACCGTGCCGGTCACGCCGGAAGGAACGGTGACGCAGGACGGGTAGATGTTCGCCGTATAGAGGCTTCCGTTGTTGCCCTCGTCCGGCGTCGAGATCGCATCCGTGCTGGTGCACGTGGTCGTGTTGCCCGAGGTCTGGCATGAGCCCGCGGTGGGACATTGCGAGGCCCATCCGTTCGACGCAACGAGCGCAAATACGGCGCCCCAAAAGAACAGCCCGGATCTTCCAACACGCATGGTGCTCCCCTCCGCCTGGCAAAACCGCAACTCCGCCGGACAAATGGCATCTGCAGGCCTCCAGCCCGCACCGTCGTTCGGCGTCGTTCGTACCAGTGAAACTGTCGGAGGAGTCTACCACATCCTCGGCCCCCCCGCAACAGAGCGAATTGGGTCGAATTGGGTCGTTTGATGACTACGGGCTGAAAGCCGGTAGAATCCTTTTGCGACTGAAAGTCGCGATTGCGGCTGAAGCCGCCTGAAGCCTGCTCCGGCTGAGAGCCGGCTTAGGGCTTGGTGGGCCGGTGATCCTGAAGGCCTCATCGTCGTCGCCCCACTGTTGGTTCTCGATATAGGCCTTGATCGTTGCCTCGTCGACCGCGCCCACCGTCGCTCAGAAATAGCCCCGCGCCCACATGTGCTGGCCCCAGTATTGTTTGCGCAACTCGGGAAACTCCGCTTGGCCCGGCATGGATACGCGTCAGCGGCTCGCGCCGATCAGGCTGAAAACACAATACTCGTCCAATGGTTCGGTCACATGGCCAACTGCGCCGCCGGTGTCAAGCGATCATCGATGCTCCCCGAGTAGCGGCGGAAGTCTTCGGCGATCCGAATCACGCGGTGGGAGACAACTTATCAGGTCATCGGGATGACCGGTCAGCCGCCGCCAACCAGATGTCGAAGTCATCCGCCTGATCTCGGCACGAAAGGCAGTTGACTATGAAGACCCGGCCATCTTCGCCGGATCAACGAAATTCTCCGTGAGCAAATGGCGCGGGAGCGGTAGCGCGGACTTACTCGCAGCCGCCCGCGCTCTCGAACGCCCCGGCCAGCCGGAACATCCCGGCTTCGTCGAAATGGCGGGCCAGAATCTGCATGCCCACGGGCAGGCCCGCCGGGGTGACGCCGCAGGGAACGCTCATGCAGGGAATGCCCGCCAGAGAGCCCGTGATGGTGTAGATATCCGACAAATACATGTCCAGCGGGTTGTCCATCTTCTCGCCCAGCTTGAAGGCCGGGAACGGCGACACCGGGGTGACCACCGCGTCCACCTCGCGGAACGCTTCGGCGAAGTCGCGCGCCACCAGCGCCCGCACCTTCTGGGCTTTCAGATAGTAGGCGTCGTAGTAACCGTGACTCAGGACGTAGGTGCCCAGCATGATGCGGCGCTTGCACTCGGCGCCGAAGCCCTCGCCGCGGGTGTTCCGGTACATGTCGCCGAGGGTCTCGCTGTGGGGCGAGCGCATGGTGTAGCGCACGCCGTCGTAGCGGGCCAGATTGGCGCTGGCCTCGGCGGTGCAGATGATGTAGTAGGACGAAATCGCGTACTTCGTGTGCGGCATGGCGATGTCGCGCACCTCACACCCGAGCGACTTCAGAACCTCCACGGCGCCGGCGATGCGGTCGCCCACCTCCGCGCGCAGGCCCTCGAAGTACTCCCGCGGGAGACCGATCTTCATCCCCTTAACCGGGGCGTCGAGCGCGGCCTGGTAATCGGGCACGGGAGCGAATGCGGAGGTGGCGTCCAGCTCATCGCGTCCGGCGATGGTCCCGAGCAGAACGGCCGCATCGCGCACCGTCCGGCCGAACGGCCCAATGTGATCGAGCGAGCTGGCGAAGGCCACCAGCCCGTAGCGCGAGACCCGTCCGTAGGTGGGCGTCACCCCCACCACCCCGCAAAACGAAGCAGGCTGGCGGATGGAGCCGCCGGTGTCCGAGCCGAGCGCCACCACTGCCGTCCCCTGGGCCACCGCCGCCGCCGAGCCTCCGCTGGAGCCGCCGGGAACGCGGTCGAGGGCACGCGGGTTGCGCACCGGGCCAAACGCGGAGTTCTCCGTGGAAGAGCCCATGGCGAACTCGTCGCAATTGGTCTTGCCGACGATCACCCCGCCGGCCGCCTCCAGCCGCGCGATGGCCGTGGCGTCGTAGGGCGGTGTGTAGTTGGCCAGCATCTTCGATGCGCAGGTGGTGCGTAGGCCGGCGGTGAGAATCACGTCCTTCACCGCGACGGGGACGCCCGCCAGCGGTCCGGGATGGGCGCCCCGGGCGAGCTGCTGGTCCACCCGCCGGGCCGCCGCCAGAGCGCGCTCCGGTGAGAAATGCAGATACGCTCCAGTCTTCGGGTTCTCGGAGGCGGCGTGCTGGAGCGCGGCCTCGGCCAGCTCGAGGGCGCTGAACTGGCGGGCCTTCAACCCGGCCTGAATCCGCGCGATAGTCAGACCGGCGATGTCCGGGCCGGTCATCGTTCAATCACCAGAGGAACCTTGAAGCATCCCGCGGCGGCCAGTGGGGCGTTGGCGGTGGCCACTTCACTGCCTAGCCCGGGCCGCTCGCGATCCTCGCGCAACGTGGCCGTCTCCGGCGCGTCGAACAGCACCTGGGCCATGGGCTCCACGCCGCTGGTGTCGAGCTCGTTCAGCGCATCCACGTGCGTGAGAATCTGGTCCAGCTCCGCGGACATGCGGTGGACTTCGTCGTCGGTGAGCCGCAGGTTGGCCAGGTCGGCCACGTAGCGGACTTCTTTCTCGGTGATTTTCACGAAACAGCCTTCTTCCGGGCTTGTTTGTAAAGAGTGCGAAAAATGGGATCGCGAATGGCGTCGGCCTCTGCGTCCGCCGAGGCCGTGGCGGCCAATTGCGGGGGACGGCGCTCGACCCGGGGCGCCACCCGGAACTCCAGCTCTTCCACGATGCCCGGCCCGACCACTGCCCGGATTTTCGGCAGAATCTGCTCGCGCAACTGGTAGAGCTGGCTCTGCCAGACCGCGTCCTCCACCTCGATCACCAGGCGCGTGCGCACCAGCTTGACCGCGTTGGTCCGCGCCGCCAGCCGCTCGCCCACCGCCGCGGGCCAGGCCGCCACGGCGAGCTGGTCAGGAGCGAGATTCGCGCCGCGGAGCCTCGCGATGGATTTGCCGGCCCGTTCCATACGCTGACTGAAGCATCGATTCTAGCATCCGGGGAGGCGCAGCCGAGTTATCGAATGGCGGCCCTGCGGGCGAGGCTCGCCGGACTCCCCACGGAACCATTTGACATTACGGCCTCATCGCATGTAGCATGACCTCTGAAAGCGCTTGCAGAGGTCACCCGGCTTCGGGGCGCTTGTCTTGACCATACCTTTCCAAACGCGGAGCATAGACTCAGATGAAAAACGGCTCTGATATTACGCTTGGCCTCATCGTCGGAAATCGTGGCTTCTTTCCCGATCACCTCGCGAAGTCCGGCCGCGACGAGATGATTGGCGTGCTGGAGAATGCCGGCGTGCGCGTCGTCGCACCTGGCGTGGAAGAAACCAAATACGGCGCGGTGGAGACGCATGTGGAGGCGCGCAAGTGCGGCGAGCTCTTCGACCGCCACCGCCACGAGATCGACGGCGTCATCGTGACTTTGCCCAATTTCGGCGAGGAGCGCGGCATCGTCGACGCTCTGCGCCATTCCGGCCTGAAAGTGCCGGTGCTGGTGCAGGCGACGCCGGACACGCCCGGCCGCATGACCATCGCCGACCGCCGGGACAGCTTCTGCGGCAAGATGTCCTGCTGCAACAACTTGAAGCAGTACGGCATTCCCTACTCGCTGACCACGCTGCACACCGAAACGCCCGACTCGCCCGAATTCGCGCGGGACCTTGAGTGGTTCAAGGCCGTTTGCCGGGTGGTGCGCGGCATGAAGAACCTGCGCGTAGGCGCGATCGGCGCCCGGCCGGCCGCGTTCAACACGGTGCGCTACAGCGAGAAGCTGCTGGAACTGGCTGGGATTTCGGTGGAACCCATCGACCTGTCCGAGATCTTCGGCCGCATCGCCAAAATGAAGGACGACGACCCGGCGGCGCTCGACAAGCTGGCGGCCATCGACGCCTATGTCGCCACCGGCGACACGCCGAAAGCGGCGCTGCTGAAGATGGCGAAGTTCGGCGCCGTGGTGGACGAATGGATGCGCCAGACCCTGGTCTCCATCAGCGCCGTGCAGTGCTGGACGTCCATGGAAGAATACTTCGGCGTGGTGCCCTGCACGGTGATGAGCATGATGAGCAACAACCTGATGTCCAGCGCCTGCGAGGTGGACATCTGCGGCGTCCTCGGCATGCATGCCCTGCGGCTGGCTTCGGGAACGCCCAGCGCCCTGCTCGACTGGAACAACAACTACGGCGGCGATCCGGACAAGGCCGTCTGCTTCCACTGCAGTAATCTCCCCTTGCACTTCTTCGAGGAAGCGAAGATGGACTTCCAGCTCATCATCGCGGGTACCGTGGGCCGCGAGAACACCTATGGCACCTGCGTCGGCCGCGTGAAGCCCGGGCCGATGACCTACGCGCGTTTCTCCACCATCGACGACGAGGGGGTGATCGCGGGCTACGTGGGCGAGGGCGAGTTCACCAGGGATCCACTGGAAACCTTCGGCGGCGCCGGCGTGGTGCGCATCCCGAGGCTCCAGAGCCTGTTGCGCTACATCTGCGAGAACGGCTTCGAGCACCACGTGGCCGCGAACCTGTCCAGCACCGCGGCGGTTCTCGAAGAGGCGGCGACGAAGTATCTGGGCTGGCCCGTCTACCGGCACGAATAGTCAACAGGGAGACACCGTGAGCATTGTGGCCGGAGTGGACTTTGGGACGCTCAGCGTTCGCGTCTCCATTTTCGATTGCGTCAGAGGCAGAATAGGTTCGGGCACGGCGCAATACGCACTCCACCGCCGCCGCGACGATCCCGATTACGCCACGCAAAGCCATGCCGATCACATGACCGCCCTGGTGGAGGCGGCGCGTGGGGCGGTCGCCTCGGCGGGGATCGACGGCCACAAAATCGAGGCGATGGCCATCGATACCACCGGGTCGAGCGTGATCCCGGTGGGCGAGGGGCTGGCACCGCTGGACGACTACTATCTGTGGTGCGACCATCGCGCCTGGCAGGAGGCCGCGCTCATCACCAGGACCGCCCACGAGAGCGGCCTCGCCGCCATCGACTGGTGCGGGGGAACCTACTCCTCCGAGTGGGGCTTTTCGAAATTGCTGCACTGGCTGCGAAATAATCCCGACAAGCGCGGGCGGATGGTGACCGCCCTCGAACACTGCGACATGGTGGCGGCCACGCTGTGCGGCGTCACCAACCCCGCCGACGTCCCCCGCAGCATCTGCGCCATGGGGCACAAATGGATGTGGAACCAGCAGCTCGGCGGCCTGCCTCCGGAGGACTTCCTACAAAGGGTGGATCCGCTGCTCGCCGGCGTTCGCGACAAGATGGCGCTGGGCCGGTACCAGACCTCCGATGCCATCGCCGGAGTTCTCTCTCCGGGATGGGCGGCCAGCATGGGTCTGCGTCCCGGGATTCCCATTCCGGTGGGCGCTTTCGATGCGCACTGGGACGCTATCGGCGCCGGTTGCCGCCTCGGCGACGTGGTGAACGTGGTGGGCACCTCCACCTGCATCATCGCCATGAGCACCGAGAGCACGCTGGTTCCCGGAGTTTGCGGCGTGGTGCGCGGTTCCGTGCATCCGTCCTATACGGGAATCGAAGCGGGCCTTTCCGCCACCGGCGACATTTTCGACGCCATCGCCCGGCGCGCCGGGACCACCGTGCCCGAGCTGTCGAATGGTCTGGAAGATCACAAACCCGGCCAGACTGGCCTGTTGCGTCTCACCTGGGACAATGGCGATCGCACCGTGCTGGTGAATCCCGAACTCGGCGGCGTCACCCTCGGCTGGAACCTGACCCACACCGCGCAGGACGAGCTGTTCGCGGCCATCGAGGGAACGGCCTTTCACACGCACATCATTCTGGACCGCATGGAGGAGTACGGCGTGCCGGTGCGCCGGGTCATCAACGGCGGAGGCATCCCGCGCAAGAACGCGGTGCTCAATCAGGTGTACGCCAACATTCTGAACAAGCCCATCCTGGTCCCCGAGGGCGACGTGACCAGTCTGGGCTCGGCCATCTTCGCGTTTCTTGCGGCCGGCGCGTTTCGCACCATCGAAGAGGCGCAGGACGCGCTCTGCCCGTCGTACGCCACGCTGGAGCCGCAGCCCGCCAGCCGCGCCGCGTACGACGAACTCTCCGGCCATTACCGGCAGTTGTACTTTGCGCTGGGAAGCCGGGAGTCGCAACCCGTGCCGGTGGGCGGCATTCTGCCATCGCTGCGCAGGATCGCAGCCGTGGCGAAAAAATCATGAGCGACCTGAAACAGCTTCGCGACGAAGTGTACGAAGCGAACATGGAGCTGGTGCGCCGGGGATTGGTGCTGTACACCTTTGGAAACGCCAGCGGCATGCTGCGGGGCGACGATCTGGTGGCCATCAAACCGAGCGGCGTGCCATACGACAAGCTCCGTCCGCAGGACCTGGTGGTGGTGCGGCTGGATGGATCGCCGGTGGAAGGCGCGATGCGCCCGTCGTCGGATCTGCCCACCCACCTGGTGCTGTACCGCGCTTTCGCGGGCATCGCCGGCGTGGTGCACACGCACTCGACCTTCGCTACTTCCTGGGCGCAGGCCGGGCGCGAGATCCCCTGTTTCGGAACCACCCATGCGGATTACTTCCATGGACCCGTGCCGGTGACGCCGCCGCTCGAGACCGGCGACATCGAAGGCGACTACGAGGGCAATACCGGCCACGCCATTGTGCGGCGTTTTGCGAATCTGGATTCCGGCCGCTTCCCGGCCGTGCTGGTGCATGGGCACGCGCCGTTCTGCTGGGGCCCGACAGCAGCCAGGGCGGCACATACGGCGGTGGTGCTGGAAGAAATCGCGCGAATGGCGTATTATACGATCACGCTGAACGCGGGGGCGCAGCCGATCTCACAGGCGCTGCACGACAAGCATTTTCTGCGCAAGCACGGGCCGGGCCGCTACTATGGCCAGCCCTGAGGAGAACAGGATGCGATTTCATACTTTACTGAAAGTTACGTTGACGGCCGCTTTGCTCGGCTGCGTAGCGGCAGGCAACATGGAGGCGAAGATGGCAGGAAAGCCGTTCGGAAAGTCCCCCGAGGGGGCGACAATCGAGTTGTTCACGCTGAAGAACGACAAGGGCATGGAAGTGGCCGTCATGACGTGGGGGGCGGCGATCGTGTCGCTGAAGGTTCCCGATGCGGCCGGCCACTTCGACGACGTTGTGCTCGGCTATGACGATGGCGACAGCTACGTCAAAAACCCCCAATTCTTCGGCGCCATTGTGGGCCGGTACGGGAATCGCATCGGCAAGTCGCGCTTCACGCTGGACGGCCACGAATACCATGTCACCGCCAACGAGGGCGAAAACTCTCTGCATGGCGGCAAGCGCGGCTTCGACAAGCGCGTCTGGACCGCGCTTCACGCCGACGATCATACCGTCGAACTGCAGTACGTCAGCGCGGATGGCGAGGAAGGCTACCCCGGCAACCTGACGGCGACGGTGCGCTATACGCTGACCCCGTACAACGAGCTGCTCATCCACTATACGGTCACCACCGACAAGGACACCGTGCAGAACCTGACCAACCACTCCTACTTCAATCTGGCTGGCGCGGGCAACGGCACCATTCTCGACGAGGACATCCAGATCAACGCCGACCGGTTCACGGTCGTCGACGGCGGCTTCATTCCGACCGGCGAGCTACGCAACGTGGAGGGCACGCCCATGGACTTCCGCAAGCCCATGAAGATCGGCGCGCGCATCGATTCCCCATACCAACAACTGCAGGCCAGTTCGCACCCCGGATATGACCACAACTGGGTGTTGAACAAGAAGGATGAGTCGCGGACGCTGGCCGCGCGCGTGCACGATCCGAAATCGGGCCGCGTGCTGGAGGTTCTCACCACCGAGCCCGGAGTACAGTTCTACACCGGCAATTTCATGGATGGAACCGTCAGGGGCAAGGGAGGCAAGCTGTATGCGTACCGCGGCGCGCTGTGTCTGGAGACGCAGCATTTCCCCGATTCGCCGAATCAGCCGAGCTTCCCTAGTACGGAGCTGAAGGCGGGGCAGACGTACGAGAGTACCACCGTCTTCAAGTTTTCGACGGTGAAATAGACGGTTTCAGGGAGCGCTCCTGTGATCTCACGCCGGCAATTCTCCGCAGCCGTGGCAGCCGCGCCGCTTCTGCTCCGCGGCCAAACTCCCGCGCTGAACGCACGCATCCACATCGACCCGGAGCGCGTCATCGCGCCGATCGATCCGAAGATCTACGGCAACTTCACCGAACACCTTGGCCGCTGCATCGAGGGAGGCATCTTCGACGAGAGCTCGCCCCTGTCCGACGCGAACGGCTATCGCCGCGACGTGCTGGAAGCCGCCCGCAATCTGCATGTCACCCTGCTGCGCTGGCCCGGGGGGAACTTCTCGTCAAACTACAACTGGAAGGACGGCATCGGCCCGCGCGACCAACGTCCGAAACGCCTGGACATGGCGTGGCAGAGCGTGGAGGACAACCGCTTCGGCACGCACGAATTCCTGAATTACGCGGAAATGCTCGGCACCGAGCCATACATTTGCGTGAATTTCGGCACCGGTTCGTGGACCGACGCGCAGCAGTGGGTGGAATACTGCAATCTCGCCGAGGGCACCGATATGGCCGCCCTGCGGAAGAGGAACGGCCGGGAGAAGCCCTGGAAGGTGACGTACTGGGGCCTCGGCAACGAGATGGACGGTCCCTGGCAGATGGGACACCGCTCCGCGGAGGACTACGGCAAGTTCGCCCTCGAAGGCGCCAAGCTGATGAAGTGGACCGATCCGGGCGTGAAGCTGATCGCCGCCGGGTCGTCGAATTTTGCCACGCGCGAGGGATGGACCGAGTGGAACCGGACGGTGCTCGAATACCTGAAAGACCACGCCGACTATCTCTCGCTGCACAGCTACGTCGGCGACCGCGAAAACGACTACCTGTCGTTCGCCGCGAGCGCGCTCGATTTGCAGGACCGCATTCGCACCACTGAAGGAATCATCCGCAGCGTTACCGCGCCAGGCGCTCGCCGGCCCATCTACATCGCGTTCGACGAGTACAATGTCTGGTACCGCGCGTTCGGGGATGGCAAGAAAGACGGCCGCCACCTCCTCGAGGAAATCTACAACCTCGAGGATGCGCTGGTGATCGCCACCATGCTCAACACGTTCGTCAACAACGCGCACATCGTGAAGATCGCCAACATGGCGCAGCTCGTGAACGTGATCGCGCCGATCTTCACCAACGAGAAAGGCCTGTTCCTGCAGACCATCTATTACCCGCTGCAATTGTTTGCCGCCAACACGCACGGCACGGCGCTGGAAGTCTTCGTCGATTCCCCGGCGTACGGCACGAAGCGGTTCGACAAGGTTCCGTATCTGGATGCCTCTGCATCGCTAAGTAACCGCGCATTGGTACTGAACGTGGTCAACCGGCATCCCGACCAGGATATCGACGCCGAGATCGAGGCGCAGGATGCTCAATTCGCCGGAGATCTCGAGGTGGACGTCGTGAACGGCCCCGGCCTCAAGACCGCCAACGGTTTCGGCTCTGAAAAGGTGAAAACGGACAAGAGCACGGCGCGCGCCAGCGGCAGTAAGGTGCGCTATAAGTTCCCGGCGCACTCGTTTACACAGATCCGAGGCGCCCTCGCGTAGAGAGAAAGGTAGAGCAACGCCAGTTTCGCGCCATGAGTCTTGAAGAGGTTGCCAAGCGCGCCAGGGTGTCCACCTCCACGGTTTCGCGCGTGTTGAATAACGTCGGGCCGGTAAAGAATTCCACGCGCGCGCGGGTGATGAAGGCCGTGGCCGAGCTCAAATATCACCCGAATCTCCATGCGCGGACGCTGGCTGGTGGAAGGAGCCGCACGCTCGGCGTGATTGTCTCCAATCTTGCGAACCCCTTTTTCTTTGACATCTTCGAGAGCCTGGAATCGGCCGCGCTCGCCAGCGGTTACGAGGTTGTGCTGGCCAACACCGGTTATGAGCCGGAGCGGCTGGTTTCGAGCATTCGCCTGATGATCGGCCGCCGCGTCGCCGGGCTGGCCGTGATTGTTTCCGAAATGGATCCCACCCTGATCGAGCTCCTGAAAGACGCCGCTATTCCCGCGGTGTTCTACGACGTCGGGCCATCCGTGGGAAAAATCACGAATATCGCGGTCGATTACCGTAAAGGGATGGAGAAGGTGGTCGAGTATCTGCACACGCTCGGTCATCAACGCATGGCCTTTATCGGCCATCACGCGACGCTCGGTCCCATTAGCGATCGTCAGAAGACCTTCGAAGGGATCGTCGCCCGTTACGGGCCGCCGGTGGAGTCAAGGACCGCCCTGGGTTCCGACAGTCTGGAAGGCGGGCAGCAGGCGGCCCGCGATCTGCTGAGTTCCGGCTTCCTTCCAACGGCGATTGTGTGCGTGAACGACTTCATGGCCATTGGGGTGTTGCGTGAACTCCGCGAGCTGGGCTTACGCGTGCCGCAGGACGTGTCGGTGACGGGTTTCGACAACATTCGCCTGTCGCAGTTCTGTTCTCCGGCGTTGACTACCGTGCATATTCCACGCGAGCAGATCGGCACCACCGCATTCGAGTTTCTGCGGTCCGATCAGGCGCAGCCTCGCCCAGCGGGACAACGCATCGTAATCGACCCGGAATTCATCGTGCGCGATTCGGTGGGCCCGGCCAGCTCAGACCACCCGGACTAATGTGCTGCCCGGCAATCGTCGAAGCTAATTCCCGGGCAGGGTGGAAGCCAGGAGAAACACCAGGGCCGCGTTCCAATTGATCGCGATTTCGTTGGAAGCGTAGGAATCCTGACTGTCGACGTAGTTCTTCGCCGGCGGCAGCGCCGGCAGCGCCTTCAGGACTCCGTCCTCGCGATCGCGATTGGGCCCGCCGGACAGCATCCCCGGCCACGGTGCAACGCTGCTTCTGGCGGCGCTGGGGCGGTGATGCGGATGCTGGAAAGCATTCTCGCCCACCCAGGTTACCCACGAAAGGGAAAACGTGTTCCGTCCGAGCAGGTAATGCAGGTTGTCCATGGCGGCATCGACGTAGCGGGCGTCCGGATGCATGGCATTGGCAACCAGAAGCTGTATCCCATAGTTCGCCGCGATGCTGTTAGAGCCCCAGACGTAGTCGCTGGCAACAAGACTGATACGGTACCCGTTCCCGGCGGATCGCGCAGCGATCTGATCCGCGGCCTTCTGCGTGCGATCGCGGATGTCCCTGGCAGCGGCGTCCTGCGCGCCGCCGAGCACCCACGTCCACATGGCCAGCGGCGCCACGTATTCCCAATCCTGCGGCCTGATGGCGCGAATGGTGTCTCGATACTCGCCGTAGTGCGTGACGAAGTACTGCTCGTAGACCTTGTCCCTGGTGCTTCGCCACAGCTCCGCCGATGCCCACAGCCGCTCGTCGCCGCAGTCGGCATCCGAGTATGATCCGGTCCTCACTCCCGGCGGGTTGCGAAACAGAACGTTCGGGTTTTGGTCGAGCCAGCGCCACGCCCTTCGCGCCGCATCCATGGACCTTCGTGCAAAGGCCGCATCATAGGGGCCATAGACGCGCCCGGCAATGGCCATCACCGCGGCGAAATCGGCCGTCGCGCAGGAGCTCTTGTACGGAGAGCTGCCAGTGCCGATGACGTACACGGGCAGCGGATCCTTGTCCGGCATCACGAAGCCGCCGAACTGCTCGCTTACCTCTTTGTGCCAGACGCCGCCGTCCTGATCCTGCATGGAGAGCATCCAGTCGAGATTCCAGCGGACCTCATTCAGAATGTCCGGCATGCCGTTGCCGGACTCCGGAATATGCAGGTTCAATCTGGAGATGCGCGGACCGAACATTTCCCAAGTCCACAGCAGCGTTCCCGTCGTAATCCCGGAGTTCACAATGTAGCGCCCGTAGTCGCCGGCGTCATGCCAACCGCCTAACGCAGGGGCGGGCCCGGTCTTTCCTGAGGAAACATGATACTCGGGCCGCAGATGACAGGCCGGATGGGAGTAGCCGGGGAATTCCGGCCCAAGATCCACGGCGATACCGCAGCGCTGACCGTAAAACGCGCGCATGGCCAGATAGAAGGTCCGCGAAAACGCATCGGCGGCGATGGTGAAATCCCAGCTCCGGCCGACGCCCGGGACCTCGATATAGTAGCCGCCCTCCTCCACCAGGTTTGTGAAATCGGCCGTTTGCACCAGGTCCTGGGTATCGGGGTCCAGCGCAGCGGCCGTCAGTTGTCCGCGAAGAACAACGGACCCATCCCGCATGCGATGCACCAGAAACTCGGCGCCCGCATGGCCGGAGACCACCATGGCCAGCTTCCGGGCGCGCGGGAGATAGCCGGCCTGATCCACCTTGATCTCACGCACCGGACTCGCCGCCATGACAGGAAGGGCGAGTAACAAGAAGAATACGAAAGAGCTTTTCACGATAGTGTCACCACCACGCTGACTTCGGTTCGTCCGTCCGCCGGCGCGGGCACGATCTCCCCGGCGACAGGTTGCCCATCCACGGTAAGCGAGACACGATTGCCTTCGCCCGCGCGTGTGGCGGTGACGCGATAGGTGACGCCGCGGAATTTGCGCGTGGCGCGGAATCCCGGCCAGCTCTTCGGAATTACCGGCGCGATCCGCAGCCCATCCCACGACGGCTGAATGCCCAGAATCCACTGCGTGATGGCGTAGTAATTCCACGCAGCCGTACCGGTCAGCCACGAGTTCTTCGCCTCTCCGTGCGTGGGCGCGTCGCGACCGGCGATCATCTGCGCATAGACGTACGGCTCGCAGCGATGCAGGTCGCTGATCGGCTCGCGCGCGGAGGGGTTGATCCGCCGGTAATAGTCGTACGCGGCGTCGCCATTGCCCATGCGCGTTTCGGCAATGATCACCCACGGGTTGTTATGGCAGAAAATGCCGGCGTTCTCTTTATAGCCGGGCGGGTACGAGGAAATCTCTCCGAGTTCAAGATAATAGCGCGAATAAGCCGGCTGTTGCAGAACGATGCCATGCTCGGTGGCCAGATGTGTTCGCGTCGACTCCAGAGCCTTCGCCGCCAGGCCGTCCGTAAGCCCGATGCCGGCCAGCACGCAGAACCCCTGGGTCTCGATGAAGATCTTCCCCTCCGTGCATTCGTCGGAGCCCACCTTGCGGCCGAAGTCATCGTAGGCGCGAATGAACCACTCGCCGTCCCAGCCGTGCTCGTGGACCGTGCGATCCATCTTCGCGGCTTCGGCCAGATAGCGCGCGGCTTCTTCGTCCAAACCGCGATGCCGCGCGATGGCCGCCATCTCGGCGCCCGCCAGCACGAACAAACCGGCGATGAACACTGACTCGGCGACCTTGCCTTCCTTGTTGGTGGTGGTCTGGAAGGACTGCCCCGGCGTGTCGGAGAAGCAATTGAGATTGAGGCAGTCGTTCCAGTCGGCGCGCCCGATCAGCGGCAGGCCGTGCGGTCCCAGCCGCTCCAGCGTGTAGTGGAAGCTGCGCTGCAAGTGCTCGTAGAGCGGCTGTTCGGAGCCGGGCTCGTTGTCGTACGGCACGGGCTCGTCGAGGATGCTCCAGTCGCCGGTCTCTTTGAGGTAAGCGGCCACGCCGACGATAAGCCAATGCGGGTCGTCGTTGAAGTTGCCGCCGACGTCGTTGTTGCCTCGCTTAGTGAGCGGCTGGTACTGGTGATACGCGCCGCCGCTGGCCAGTTGCGTGGCGGCCAGATCCAGAATGCGCTCGCGGGCGCGCGCCGGCACCATGTGGACGAACCCGAGCAGATCCTGGTTGGAATCGCGGAAGCCAAGGCCACGCCCGATGCCCGATTCGTAGAACGAGGCGGAGCGCGACATGTTGAACGTGGCCATGCACTGATACGCGTTCCAGATGTTCACCATGCGGTTGGTATGCACGTCGGGCGTGTCCACGGAGCAGATGCCCAGGATGTTCGCCCAATACGTGCGGAGCGCTTCGAAGGCCGCGTCCACATTGGCCGCGTCGCGGTACCTGGCGACCAGCGGCTTCACCGTCTTCTTGTTGACGGTCTGCGAATCGGGCGGGTCGAACTTCTGGTCTCTTGGGTTCTCGTGGTAGCCGAGCGCGAACACGATCTGGCGCGTCTCGCCGGGCGCGAGATCCACCTTGACGTGATGCGAGCCGATGGGAGCCCAGCCGTGCGCGATGGAGCCGGACGATTCCCCGCGCTCCACCACCACTGGCTTGTCCCAGCTCCGGTAGGGCCCGACGAAGGCCTCGCGCTGCGTATCGAATCCAGCCAGAGGAGCCGAGCAGGCGAACCACGCAAAATGGTCGCGGCGCTCGCGATACTCCGTCTTGTGATAGATGACCCCGTCTTCCACCTCCACCTGGCCGATGCTGAAGTTGCGCTGGAAGTTGGTGGCGTCGTCCTGCGCATCCCAGAGGCAGAACTCGACGGAAGAGAAAACCGACAGCGAGGCGGGCGTGGGGCGGCGATTCGTCACCGTGAACTGCCAGATCTCCAGCGTCTCGTCGAGCGGAACGAAATACCGGGTGCTTGCCGCGATCCCCTGGTAGCGCGAGCCGATGGTGCTGTAACCCATGCCGTGTCGGCACTCGTAGGCTTCCACATCGTGGCGCGTGGGCTGCCAGGAAGGCGACCAGAATTCGCCCGATTCGCGGTCACGCAGGTAGATATAGCGCCCGCCGAAGTCGAACGGAACATTGTTGTAGCGATAGCGGGTGATGCGGCGCAGGCGCGCGTCACGATAGAAAGAGTAACCGCCGGCCGTGTTCGAGATCAGGCCGAAGTACGCCTGGCAGCCCAGATAGTTGATCCAGGGCAAGGGCGTGTCCGGCCGCGTGATTACGTACTCGCGGTTCTCGTCGTCAAAATGGCCGTATTGCATGATGATGTGCTCCTGAAACGGAAGCTCTTCGTCCGCGGGCAGGCTTGCCAGCGGGACTGGTCCGGATTCCGCGAAACGGGGATTTGAAGTACGAGTTTACCTGAATCGGCGAGGCGCGGACAACCGCGTGGTAACAAATCCGCCGCTGCTCCGTCTTTAACAGAACTGGAGGTGTCATGCGGCTATCCGCAGTTCTTTTCGTCTTCTGTTCCCTTCTTGCCGCGGGTGAATTCCCGATCGGCTCCCGGCTTGCTGCCGTAACTGTTACCGGACCCGGCGCTCCGCCGGCCATTCAGACCTCGGCGGCGAAGGCCACGGCCGTGGTGTTCGTTTCCACACAGTGCCCGGTGTCGAACTCCTACAACGGACGGCTCGCCTCGCTGTACAACGATTACCTACCGCAGGGCGTGCAATTCGCGTTCGTGAACGCGAACGCCACCGAATCGGTGAGCGATGTGGAAGCGCACGAGAAGCGCGTGGGGTGGCCGTTCCAGGTGGTGAAAGACAACGGAAATACGCTCGCCGACAAGCTGGGCGCCGAGCACACCCCGGAAGCCTTCGTCTTCGACCAGAACGGCACGCTGGTTTACCATGGGCGTGTTGACGACTCGATGAACGAAAGTGGCGTAAAGCAGCGGGATCTGCGCGCTGCTCTCGATGCCGTGCTGGCGGGCCGTCCGGTCCCGGCGGCGGAGACGCGGGCTTTCGGCTGCAGCATCAAGCGCGCGAAGCAGGCGCCATGATCGCTTTCGTCGCCCTGTTGCTGGCCGCGGCCTCGCTGCAACCCGTCAATGAGGCCGCGTATGGCGGCCTCATTCGGGCCAATCGCGGCAACGTGGTGGTGGTGAACTTCTGGGCCACCTGGTGCGGTGGTTGCCGCCATGAGATGCCGTCGCTGGTGGCGCTGGAGAACCGCTATGCGGCGAAAGGCGTGAAGCTGCTGCTCATCTCCGCCGACGATGCCGCGGACGAGCCGAAGGCCCGCGCTTTCCTGGAGTCCGTGCACGCGCCGCCGGCCATGTATATCAAGGCCGCCGCCGACGACGATGCGTTCATCCGCGCCGTGGACCCGAAGTGGAGCGGGACGCTGCCGTCGACGTTCGTCTACGACCGGCAGGGCAAGCCCGTCCGCTCCTTTACCGGCGAGATCGACGTGAAGACGCTCGAGGAGCTGATCAAGCGGCTGTGAGAAGGGACATGCGGCGCTGGAAGCTGTTGCCTTGTGGAAGAACGTCTGAATGGCGATCGTTCTACAGCCTATTCCAGCCGCGTATGGGGCGAGTTGGGTAGTACGACGAAAGATGGTTGATGGGGCCGGGAGTTACGGCATCGGGCAGCCTCGTGGGTGGGTGCTGCAGTCGTGAATTACATAGGCAATCCATCCCAACACGGCACATGCAAACACCGTCAGTCCCAGGAGAAGCGATGCCAGAAATCGACGGTCAGCCCGGTTAGCTCTGATCCTCACGTTCGCTGCGTCCAAGCTATCCCGTTCTGGCCGCCCACCATCAACACCAGCCATAGTTTATCGCGCTACCCGGATTTGCAAACCAGGCACGGTCGTGCCATCCTCGGAAGCATTGGAGGATGTCATGAGAAACCTCACCTTGTCCGTCCTGATACTGCTGGCGCCGCTCGCCTGCCGCGCCGCCGATGACGTCACGCCGCTGCTGAAGGTGAAGCTGGGGCTCTGGGAGGACACCGTCACCACCCAGTCGTCAGGCATGCCAGGCCTTTCGGAGGACATGCTCGCCAGAATCCCGCCTGAACGGCGCGCCCAAATGGAGGCGGCCATGAAAGGGGCGATGGCCCCGCACACATTCAAGTCCTGCGTGACCTCCGACATGCTTAAGAAGGCGCAAGCATTTGAAGACCGGCCGAACAGCTCCTGCAAGCGCACCATAACGAGCTCGTCGCCCGGCTCGATGGAGTTTCATATGGAGTGTGATAACGGCAAGTCGAAGACCGTTGGAGACGGCCACTTCCAGGCGGTCGATTCGGAGACCATGAAGGGTGAGATCAACGGGACCACCACCACCCCGGACGGCCGCACTATAACCTCAAAGACGACGATCAGTGGCAGATGGCTGAGCTCGGACTGCGGCAGTGTCCAGCCAAAATAAGCGGCATCGCCGCGCGCAGTTTCCGCGAGGCTCGCCGCCAGCCGTCATGTATAATGGGGGCGCTTCGATCAGCTAAAGTCCAGGTCGCATCGCGAGCGCGCACGACCGCCCTGCGAGCGACTCCGATAGCGGGAACTGAGAAACCACGTGCATCTTCACGCAATCGATATTGCCATCATCGTCGCCTACCTGGTGTGTTCGGTCCTGGTGGGCTATTGGGTTTCCAATCGCGCGTCGCGCGACATCAGGGCCTATTTTCTCGGCGGGAACACCATGCCCTGGTACCTGCTGGGTATTTCCAACGCCTCGGGCATGTTCGACATCAGCGGCTCCATGCTGCTGGTCTACTGGATGTTCGTCTACGGCCTGAAGAGCGTCTGGATTCCCTGGCTATGGCCGACCTTCAACCAGATCTTCCTGATGGTCTACCTCTCGGCGTGGCTGCGCCGCTCCAACGTAATGACCGGCGCGGAGTGGATACAAACCCGTTTCGGCAAGGGCCGCGGCGCGCAGCTTGCGCACATCATCGTGGTGATCTACGCCTTCATCAGCATCATTGGCTTCTTCACTTACGGTTTCAAGGGAATCGGCAAGTTCGCCGCCAGCTTCCTGCCCTGGCAATTGAGCGCCGACGCTTCGCTGAACGCCAACCTGTACGCGTTGATCCTGATTTCCATCACCGCCATTTATGTGATCAAAGGCGGCATGATCAGCGTGGTGATCACCGAGGTGATCCAGTTCTGCATTCTTTCCGTGGTCTCCTTCGCGGTGGGCATCATCGCCATGTCGAAGGTTTCGCCGGCAACGCTGCACAAGTTCGTTCCCGTAGGCTGGGACAACGTCTTTTTCGGCTGGCACCTCAACCTGAACTGGTCCGCCCTGATGCCCTCAGCCACCGATAAAGTGGCTTCCGACGGATACGGACTGTTCGGTTTCTTCGTCATGATGCTGCTGTTCAAGGGCGTGCTGATCAGCGCCGCCGGTCCGGCTCCGAACTACGACATGCAGCGCGTTCTCTCGTCCAAGACCCCGCGCGAGGCTTCCATGATGAGCGGCTGGGTCAATCTGGTGCTGACGCCGCCCCGCTACCTTCTGGTCACCGGTCTCACCGTTCTCACCCTGGTCTTCTTCGTCACCGACAACCCGGGGATGAGAACGCACATGGACTTCGAACTGGTGCTGCCATACGCGCTGGGGCATTTCGTCCCGACGGGACTGCTCGGCCTGCTGATCGCCGGACTGCTGGCGGCCTTTATGTCCAACTTCGCCGCCACCGTCAACGCCGCGCCGCCCTACT
Source organism: Bryobacteraceae bacterium (assembly GCA_049520275.1). Taxonomy (GTDB): domain Bacteria; phylum Acidobacteriota; class Terriglobia; order Bryobacterales; family Bryobacteraceae; genus CAWACP01. The sequence continues at coordinate 31,002 of JBEKPY010000043.1, read as the reverse complement.
TCGTCAACGACATCTACAAACGGTTCATCAATCCCCACGCCAGCCCCCGGACCTACGTGCGCCTGAGCTACCTCTCCTCGCTGGTGGTGGTGCTGCTGGGCGTCGCCATCGGCTGGTTCGTCACCGACGTGGCCGGCGTGGTGCAGTGGATCGTCACCGGACTGTGGGGCGGCTATACCGCCTCCAACGTCCTCAAGTGGTACTGGTGGCGCTTCAACGGCTACGGATACTTCTGGGGAATGGCGACGGGCATCACCTCGGCCCTCACCATCCCGGTGATCATCGGTCACATTCAACCCCTGCAGGACTTTGCCAGGGTCCACGAGCTGAACCTGGATGTCTCGCTGGGCTTCGCGCTGGTCTTCGGGCTTTCACTGATTGGTTGCATCGCCGGCACTCTGCGAACCCGGCCCGAGGAAGACGAGATCGTCATGGATTTCTACCGGCGCGTGCGGCCGTGGGGTTTCTGGGGTCCCATCCGGGAGAAGGTGCAGAAGCTGGATTCGTCTTTCGAGCCGAACCGAGACTTCCTGCTGGACATGTTCAACGTCGTCGTGGGCATCGTATGGCAGGTGAGCCTCGTAGCCCTGCCCATTTACATCGTCATCCGGCAATTCGACCGGGTGGCCATCACCGCCGCCATTGTGCTGGCGACTTCAGTCATCCTGAAGTTCACCTGGTACGACCGCCTGGAGAAGCGCGAGTTGAAGATCAGCGCCACTGCCGGCGGCGTGCCGGAGCGGTAGCGCTCGCCTCAGCCGACCTCGCGAGGAATGCCGCACTCGGCTTCGGTCTCTTCCAGAACGTCGGCCAGATTGCGGAGCTGGATCGGCTTGGAAAGATAGCCGTCCATTCCGGCGGCGAGGCAGCGTTCCTCGTCGCCCTTCATGGCGTGCGCGGTCAGCGCGATGATCTTCTGGCGCCGCCCGGTTGTCCGTTCCCGTTCCCGGATCGCGGCGGTTGCCTGGAAGCCATCCATGTCGGGCATCTGCACGTCCATCAGCACAAGGTCGAAGTCCCGCCCGGCGAGGGCCGCCAGCGCCTCCCGCCCGTCCGCGGCCACCACCGCCACGTGACCGCGCTTCTCCAGAATGCGGCGAAGAAGTTGCTGATTGGTCGCGTTGTCCTCGGCAACCAGGATGTTGAGTTTCCGGCTGCGCGGCTCGGTGCAAGCGGCGCCTGGATGGCCCACACGGTCCGCCACCGCCGGAGTAGTCCTGGCCGGCTGCGCGGCAACCCCAAACCGGGCCGTGAAGTGGAAACAACTGCCGCGGCCAGGCTCGCTATCCACCCAGATCCTTCCTCCCAGCATGCCCACCAGGCGGGAGGCAATGGTGAGCCCAAGACCAGTACCGCCAAACAGCCGCGTAATGGAGGAATCGGCCTGCGTAAAGGCTTCGAAGATTGCCTTCTGCTTGTCGGGCGCAATCCCCACGCCGGTGTCGCGAACACGGAAGTGCAGGATCGCGTGATCGCCTTCCATGGCCTCAACATCGGCCGTCAGGGCCACTTCACCGGAGCGCGTGAACTTTACGGCGTTGCCGAGCAGATTCACGACGATCTGCCTGAGTCGCATTGGATCGCCGATCACCATGGGCGGCACATCCGGCCGCACCTCGCAGGTAAGTTCCAGTCCCTTCTCGTGGGCGCGTAACGCGAGCGTCCGCGCGGCGTCGCCGAGACTTTCTGGCAGGTTAAACACCACCGGATCCACCTCGAGCCGCCCCGCTTCGATTTTGGAGAAGTCGAGAATGTCGTCGATAATGGTCAGCAGCGAGTCCGCCGACGCTTTGATCATGCGGAGGTATTCCCTTTGTTCGGGGCTCGGTTCGGACTCCAGAGCGAGATCGGTGGTCCCCAGAATGCCGTTCATCGGCGTGCGGATCTCGTGGCTCATGTTAGCCACGAATTCGCTTTTGGACCGGTTCGCGGACTCGGCGGCCTCCTTGGCCTTGCGCAGTTCCCCGGTTTGTTCCTCTACAAGGCGTCCCAGTTCCCGGGCGCGCGCGCGCAGCCGGCGCGTGTATAGTTTCTGTCCGGCAACCGCAACCAGAACGAAGACGCCGGCACAGATGCCGTAGAACCACCAGGTCTGATAAAAATGCGGCAGCAATTCGAAGCTTACCGAAGCGCCTTCCCGGTTCCAGACGCCGTCGTTGTTCGAACCGCTGACCTGAAAACGGTATCTGCCCGGAGGAAGCTTCGTGTAGTACGCCACGCGGCTGGAACCCGCATCCACCCAATCGTGATCGTAACCTTCAAGTTTGTACCGGAACTGGTCCCGGGCGGGAACCAGCAGGCTCAACCCGGTGTAGTGGAACTCGATCCTGTCCGCACCGGCCGCAACAGAAAAGCCCTCGTGCGGAACGATCGTCCGCCCGTCGGCGACAACCTCCTCCAGTACCAGGGGAGGAACCAGGCGGTTCTCGAGGAGGTGCTTCGGGTCGACAATCACCACGCCCTTTTGCGTGCAGAACCACAGACGTCCGTCCCGCGTGCGGCATCCGGCAGGCTGTGCCGCCGGCGCCGAGGCCTCGCTGGCCTTCATCCCGTCGGCACTACCGTACCTGGTGGCCCGAACGGCAGAGATTCGTCCGTCCGCAAAGTCGTCCAGATCCTGCCGGGGCACCCGGTAAATGCCGTTCGCGGCGCTGATCCAGAGGTTCCCCGCATCGTCGGCGAGGATGGTGGTGGGGTAGTCGTCAAACAGCCCAGCGTTCTCGGTGTAGCGGGTGACGCGCCCGTCTTTGATGCGGAACCGGGTCAGGCCGGGCACCCTGCCGCCCAGCCAGAGACTACCCTTTCCATCGTCGAAAATCGTGGTGACGGGAAAGGCGATCTGCTTCTGCCAGGCGCTTTCCGGTGGCTCGCCCGGCGTGAACCGGAACAGTCCCCGGGCGGTGCCGAACCACAACGTCCCGGCTGGATCCCGGTAAATCGTGAACGTGTAAATGCCCGGCGTGGAGAGCGGCGTGCTCCGTCCGCGAATGGTCAGCGGCACGGCGTCTCCATTGCGCAAGCGTAGCGCGAGGGATTCGTCCGTGGTGACGATCAGGCCTTCTTCGTCTTCATTGAGGGCGGAAATAAAGCGTCCGGATATCCTCGCCACCGGATATAGCGTGAACTTCCCATCCCTGAAACGCGTCAGTCCGGCGCCTGTGCCGAGCCAGATGCTGCCGTCCCTGCTCTCGACCAGTCCGTTCGAGTACGCGCTCGGCAGGCCGTCCTTCTTTGTGAACGCCGTGACCACGCCATTGCGAATGCGCGCCATTCCACCGGCCGCGCAGAACACATACACGGTTCCATCCCGGGCTTCTATGATATTCTCCGCCCTGTCGGAAGGGAGATTATCGCTGGCCGAAAGGGTGGTCAGGCTGGTGTCCCGGAAACGGTCCAGACCACTGGTCGTTCCCACCCACAGGCTGCCCTCACGATCTTCATACAGGGACAGGACCCTGTCGCCGGTCAGACCGTCCGGAGCATGGAACGAGGACACCTGGTTGCCGGTAATCCGATAGATGCCGGCGGTGGCCGTGCCTGCCCAGAGATTCCCCTGACGGTCGCTCAGCACGGATCCCACCTCGGCCTGAATCTGCCGCGTGAGCGGCGTCGTCGCCACCACGCCGCCATCCAGCCGGCGCAGCCCGCTCGCCGTTCCAATCCACATGCGCTGTGCCGCGTCCTCGGCCAGCGCGAGCGCCATGGGCTGCTTTTTTGTATCCGAGCCGACTGTCGACAGCACTCCGTCGCGATACGTGTACATCGCGAACAACCCGGCGATCCACACCGTGCCTCTCTCGTCCTCGAGAAAGCCGGAGATCCAGCTCGTGTTCTCCCGCAGCAGTTGGGGACCTTGGTCCCCGATCTTGTAGATGAAGTTGTCGGACCCGATGAACAGCTCATGCCCGCTCGACTCGAACAACACCCGAATATCTCCATCCGGAAGAGCCGCAGGCGGCCGGTAGTCGGCGAAGACCCCGTCTTTGTAGATCAGCGTCCTGGAGAGAGTGCGCACCAGTAAATCGCCGCCGGCGCCGCGGCAGATGGCCTTGATCGGCTCGTGGACCACTCGTCCGCCAACCACCGGCTCCACCAGCACGAAGCGCACTCCATCGAACCGCACCAGCCCGGCCGAGGTTCGCAGCCACAGATAGCCGTCGCGGCTCTGCAGGATCTGGTAGACGCTCTCTCCAGGCAGGCCATTCTGCGATGTCCAGGTGTTGTGGCCGTATTGATCGATGCTGCGATCACGGTCGAGAGCAAGGCTGGCGCTCGTGGCGCACAGGATCAGCGCATATAAAAGAGCAACCGTTCTCAATTGCCGCCAGTTCATGGCTGTTCTCGGCCGACGTCGCCGTGGAAACCAAATTCCCTTTTCAAATATCGGCCTTTTTTAATCACTCCTTTAGCACGCAAGGCATTGGGCGATGCACAGATAGTGGACCAGGGCAGGCTCCCGGTCCGCCCGCCCGGACATCTACTTTGCGGTTACCGTGTACTTTACGCTCTGTTCGGTGGATTCGGCCCCCTGCAGCGCGGCGATCTTCAGCTCGCACTGCCCCGGTTTCCGGACGGCTCCCACCACCATGGGGATCGCCCCGGAAGCGTCCGCGGGCGGAAGATCGGACGTCTGCCTCGCCAGCACCACGCCGTCCACAAGAAACTGCACTTCAATCTGCGGCTTCTCCGCCCTGGCCTTATCCGGATAGACAACGAAGTACACATAAGGCAGACTGGCCGGATTCAGTGCGGGAGCGAGTTCCGGGACCACCCTGTTGGTGGCGAATTCGAACGGGTCGGCCGCATCCGCCTGGCCTGTAACCGGCTCCACCTGCTGCACCAGCATGACGCTGCTCAGGCCAATTCCCTTGTGTTCGGGATTGTCGAGCTCCAGCACGTTCGTGCCGGCCCGGTTCCCCTCGCGATCCAGCACGGCGGTCTCCACCGTGTAGTGTCCGGGGGAAAGGTCGAACGGATGAGTCCAGGTGATCGATTGCGCCTGCGCCGCGGCCAGCTTGTCGTCGGCGATCTCCCAGGTAGAGTCTTGACTGAACTTGTCGACAATCTGCCCGCCGCCGTCCTTCACCAGGGCGAGCAGCGAGGCGTGCAACCGGAGCTTCTTCAGCTCCGGCTCGGGGGTGGCGGTCAGATTTGCGGCCGGCATCTCGAAGGCGACGCCATACTGCGAGGCCGCGCCTTCCGGGCGAAACCGAAGAGCGGCCGAGCGGAAATCGAAGGCATGCGGCCGTGGTTTCGCGTCCAGCGCCATCAGCCCGGCCACTTCGAAGGCCGCCAGCGACGGCGAAGCGCCGAGAAGGGGCATGGCAAAGTACCCGGCGCGGCTCTCTACGGTAACGTCGGCGCGCGCCAGTTTGTACGTGATCTTCCGGAAATGCCCGTCGTATTTGGCGGAAACCGGGTTGTACACCACCTCGTAGTGCGTGTCCATGTCCTCCAGCACATTACGGAACGGTTTTCGGAGGTCGTTCGTGTTCCCGATGAGGAAACCGCCGGTGCCTTCCGAAAGGGCGCGGAGGCTCGCCTGCGTGTCCGAGGTGCGCACGGCATTGTGCAGGTAGTCGTCCTGCCGCATCAGCTCCATCATGCTGTCCGCCCCGCCGGCCTGGCGGTTGTGCTGCATTTGGCTGAGCTGGGCGACGCGCCGGGTGGCGGCGGTGCTGGCCTGCGTGTTGGCGTTCTGGGTAAGGCCATTCACATCGACCGCGTAAACGGTGACGTCGGCTCGATTGGCCTTGTTCAGGATGGATTCGAAACGCTCCGGATCGCCGGTGGTCATCAGTCCGGGGCTCATCAGGAGCACGGTCTTGCGGCCGGGCAGCTTCCCGAGCTGGTCGATCATCATGAGGATCTGGTCGGTCTGGCGCATCCCCTCAATCTCGCCGAATACGCGCCGCTGTTGCACCAGCTCGCCGCGCTGCAGGCTCTGCCCAACATCCATGGACACGCTGGCGTCGTTGATGGCGTAGAGATTGAGATCGCCCCCTTTCAAATCCTCCGTTGCGCTGACCGACCCCCCAGGCCCCGGAGTTCCGCTCACCGTGACGGTCACCACGTTGGGGGTGGCGCTGAGAATGGCCTGGGCAACTCCGATGAAGCTCAGATTAGTGCCGCTGGACGCGCTCCGCGCCGCCCGCAGCAACTCATCGCGATTCGCCGTGAAGTTCTGCAGCACCGTCAGGCTCGAATCCAGATTGAAGATTGCCACCCAGGTGCCTTGTGGCAAATCCTCCTTCAGGAACTCCTGCACGGCTTCCACCGCGTATTTCTTCGTGTTCAGATCCAGATTCTGGAAGACAATGCAGATCAGGTGCAGCGTGTGCAAAGGCCCCGATGCCGAGCTCACCTTGTGGACCGCCGCGGGTTCCGCCTTCGCCCCGGATGCCGGAGCCTCCTGAGGCGGCGCCGCTTCGGCGTTGGATACCAGCCGGAAACCGCGAATCGGCTGGCGGACGCCGTCTTCGTAGATCTCGACATCGCCCGGCTTCAGGTTCTTCACCAGCTTGCCATGCTTGTCGCGCACGACGAGGTCGAGAAGCACCTCGCTCACCGTGGCTTTGATGGTCAGGCCGGAGTCGGGGGGACGCACTTCCTGGGCGGCGGCCGCACCTGCGACCAGACCGCACAGGCTCCCGACGACGAGGAGATGAGACTGCCGCATCCCGTCATTCTAGCGCTTTCCAGCGGCATTTTTCGTTTTCAGCACCTGCGCGGCGCGGAAGTGAGCAGCCGGAATTGCCATGCGCATTCCCGCAATGGGCACACGGTGAGACCCGCGTTCCTGCGGCGCCAGCCCAGTGCACGGCTGCCGCCCCAGATCCTCCGCTTTTCGCGCAAGCGCCAGCCCTTAACACCTATGGTTTAGCATGCGGTTACCATATTGGTAGACTGGAGGTGCAGACATTATGAGGACGGCGAGGACACTGATCCCCATTCCTTCCCGCATCGCCGCGGAGATCGATAGAATTGCCGGCCAGCGGCAGCGGACCGCATTTGTCGTCGAGTTGCTGGAGCGAGAAATTCGCCGCCGCGACCAGTTGAAGGCCGTCGAGGAGGCCGCTGGATGCTGGAGAGATGAGTTGCACCCCGAGCTGGCGGGTGGGTCCGAGGCCTGGATACGCGAGATGCGTCAACAGTCGGAGGCGCGGCTGCAGCGATTGCAGCAACAGCGCGGAGCCGATTGATGGCCATTTACCTTCTCGACTCCGGCATTCTCATCGATGTTCTCAATGGCAAGCGCGGTCGCGCGGAAATGGTCACGCAGCTCATCCGCGAAGGATCCGAACTGGCCTGCTGCTCGATCAACGTCACGGAAGTGTACGCCGGAGTGCGGCCCGGCGAGGAAGAAAAAACCGAACGGCTCCTGCGCAGTCTCAGGTTCTATGAAGTTACATGGGAAACAGCCAGACTCGCGGGTAATCTGCAAAGCTCCTGGCGTCAGCAGGGCCGGACGCTGGCGCTGCCCGACGCTACCATCGCTGCGGTAGCGGCGGCCCACAAGCTGGTTCTGGTGACGAACAACATCCGCGATTTCCCCATGCCGGAGCTGACCGTCTATCCGGCGCCCTGAGCGTTCACCTGCCCCGGACTCAGCGGCTCAGCAGCGCGGTCATGGCATCCAGCAGCGCGGCCTCGTTGCGCAACACCCTGGCCACCCGCTCGATCTCCCGGCCGGCCTCGTCCCACTGTTTCTGTTCGATGGCCTCGCGCACACCGGGCAGGGTCTTCACGCCGTATCCTGTGTAGAAACCGGGCGCGTAGATCTGGTGCTGGAACCAGGGGCGGCGCGGCAGACCGGCGGCGTCGGTCAGCAGCCGCTCGCTTTCCAGCAGCTTCTGGTTCAGCTCGCGCGCCGGCGGCTTCACCGAATCCCTCAGCGCTTTCTCGAAAGCCCCGGCGCTACGAGCCAGCGTGTCGGCGGCCGTATCCAGCGGCGCGAAGTTCAGGTAGGGCGGGATAGCCTCGCGTTTCGGCGGCGCCAGCACCTTCTTCGGATCGGCGATGGCCGCGAACACGCCTTCGTCGATCTGGCGGTTGCGCTCTTCAATCTCGTCGTGCTTTTCCTTCCACAGCGCCTTCACTTCGTCGGTGTACTTGCGGATGGTGTCGGCGAAGTCCCCGAACTGAAATGGCAGCACGTCCGCGTCGGCCAGGCGGAGGATCGCCGTGCCCGCGGTTTCGGCCAGTGCGCGGCCGTAGACAAAGGTGGTGTCGGAGAAGTGAGTGTACCAATAGAAATCGTCATAGGCGGAGTGATAGACGCCGCCGCCGTCCTCGCCGCCGAAGCCGAGGTTGAGCGATGCCACTCCCAGGTGATCGAGGAAAGCGGTGTAATCGCTGCCGGAGCCAAGCGCGCCGATGCGCAAGTCGGCGCGCGTGCGCAGTTCCTTGCGTTCCTCCGGCTTCGCTTCCCAGATCCGGTGCAGCTTCTGACGCTCCCGGACGGACAGGTTCGTCTCGGGGTCCGGGACGTCCCGCGCGATGGCGTTCATGAAGCGCTCCAGCGTGTGCGAACCGGAAACGCCTAGAAAGCCGCGCTCGTTGCCATCGGAGTTGATGTACACGGCGGCGTGCTGTTTCAGTTCGTCGGCGTGTTCCTCCGCCCACTCGGTGGAGCCGAGCAGGCCCTCCTCCTCGCCGTCCCACGCGGTGAAAACGATGGTGCGGCGCGGCTGCCAGCCCTGCCGGCGAAGCTCGCCCATTGCCCTCGCCTCTTCCAGCAGCGCAATCTGGCCGGAGATGGGGTCCTCTGCGCCGTTCACCCAGGCGTCGTAATGATTGCCGCGGATGATCCACTCGTCTTTGTCTTCGGCGCCGGGAATGGTCGCGATCACGTCGCGAATGTCCACCATGTCCCAGTTGAACTGGAGCGCGAGGTGCACCTTCGCCGGGCCGGGGCCCATGTGATACGTCAGCGGCAGGCTGCCGCGCCAGGCCTCCGGCGCCACCGGCCCCTGCAACTCGGAGAGCAGGGGCTGCGCATCGCCATAGGAGATGGGGAGCACGGGGATCTTTGTCAGGGTGGCTGCCTCGGAGATGGGCAGCCGCTTTGCGTTCTCCGTTGCGCCGACGCCGGGCGTGAGCGGATCGCCGGGGTATATGGGCATGTCCATCACGCTGCCGCGCTGTGCGCCGAACGGCGGACGCCAGGCGCCCGCGGGGAAGACGTCGCCCTGCGCGTAGCCGTCGTCTTTGGGATCGGAGTAAATGATGCAGCCGATGGCCCCGTGTTCGGCGGCCACCTTCGGCTTAATGCCGCGCCACGCGCCGCCGTAGCGCGCGATCACGATGGCCCCCTTTACCGCGATGCCGTGGCGCTCCAGCTCTTCGTAGTCGGCGGGCACGCCGTAGTTCACGTAGACCAGCGGGCCGGTGACATCGCCGTCCACCGAATAGGCGTTGTAGGGGGGCAACTGCTGCGCGGTCTGGTTGGACGTGGGGTCTTCGGGGACCGCGGGCTCGGCCAGCTTCGCCACGTAGTGGCCGGGAGCGACGAGTTCCAGCACGCGCTGCTTCGGCGTCGGAAACAGCACGCGGAATGTCTCGATGTGCGCGTCCAGACCCCAGGCGCGGAACTGCGCCAGGATCCACTCGGCGTTGTCCTTGTCGTAGGGCGAGCCTATATGGTGCGGGTACGCGGAGAGGCGCCGCATGTACTCGCGCATGTTCTCGGGGCTGGGGAGAGCGCGGAACTTCTCTTCCCACGCGCGCTCGCTGCGCGTGCCCTCCGTGGTGTAGCCGCGGAAATGTGCCTGTTCGGCCCATTCGGAATCCACGGGAAACGGCTCACCGGCCGCCGCGGAAAACTGCGCCAGGCAGGGTCCGGCGGCAAGGCAGGCGGCGGCGTACAGAATGGCGAACTGCAGGATGCGTGATGTGTGTGGCATGTGCGTGAAGGATACTGTACCTTATGATCGCTCGCCTTGCTCTCGCCCTTGCCTTGCTTGCCCTCTCCGCGGCCGCGCAAAAGACCTGGCCCGTGACCGAGGGCGACGCCGACCTCCGCGATTTTCGCTTCCAGACCGGCGAAACCATGCCCGACCTGAAGATCCACTACCGCACGCTGGGCGCGCCGCGGCGCGATGCCTCGGGAACGGTGCGTAACGCCGTGCTCATCCTGCATGGGACCACCGGCGCCGGGACGACGTTCCTGCGGGACATCTTCGCCGGCGAGCTGTTCGAATCCGGCCAGCCGCTCGACGTTGCGAAGTACTACGTGATCCTGCCCGATGGCATCGGCCACGGCCAATCCAGCAAGCCCAGCGACGGCCTGCGCGCGCAGTTCCCGCGCTATGGGTACACCGACATGGTGGAGGCGCAGTACCGGATGTTGCGCGAGCATCTGGGTGTGAACCGCCTGCGGTTGATCATCGGAACGTCCATGGGCTGCATGCACAGCTACGTCTGGGTGGAACGGCACGCGGACTTCGTCGACGCCGCCATGCCGCTGGCCTGCCAGCCGATCGAGATCACCGGCCGCAACCTGCTGTGGCGCCTGACCATCATCCACGCGATCCGTGACGACCCAGCCTGGCAGGGCGGCAATTACACCCGGAACCCGCCGTCCGCCCGAACCGCCGCCGCGCTGCTGGCCTTTATGGGCGGCAATCCACTGACCTGGCAGAAAACGAGCCCGACGCGGGAAAAGGGGCTGGAGAACTTCGCGAAAATCACCGGCGGGCCGCTGCAGGACGCCAACGATACGGCGTACGCGGTGGATGCCTCATGGGACTACGACCCGGCGCCGGGGCTGGCGAAGATCCGCACGCCGATTCTGCACATCAATTTCAGCGACGACACTATTAACCCGCCGGAGCTGAAGATCACCGACGAGCTGCTGAAGCAGGTCCCCTCGGCGCGGTTCATTCTGTATCCGTACACGCCGGAAACCCGCGGCCACGGCTCGCACACCGTGGCAGTGCTGTGGAAGGACAAGCTGGCGGAGTTCCTGCGGGAGACGGAACCGGCGGGTCAGTGACCGATTCAGGCGTTTTCGAGAGGACTGCAACGGGACTCGAAGATCTCGATCAGCCGGGGCTTGCCCAGCTCTCCTGAGGCAACGGACAGAACCAGATCGACAAGCTCTTCCTCGCTGAACTTTGGCTCCCAGTCGTTCATCAGCAGGAATGTGATCGCCGCGTTGGCGCCCACTCGCTTGTTGCCGTCGATGAACGCATGGTTCTGGCAGAGATGAAAAAGGTACGACGCCGCCATCGCCGGAATGGAGGTGTGCAGGAATTCGCCGCCAAAGGTCGCCTGGGGCGTGGCTACGGCCGATTCAAGTCCGGCCGCGTCTCGAAGTCCCACCGTATCGCTCGATCTGTTGCTCGTGGATCTCCAGGACCTCATCCAGAGACAGAAACACCGGTTCCATGAAGGAGGGTCACTCCGCCAGTTTCCGGAACGCTTTCCCATACCGCTTGTGGGTCAATTCCTGGGCGGCCTCGAACTTCTTCCGCCGAGCCGAAGGTTTTGCCGGCGCGACGATCAGTTGCCGCCCATCGGTACTGACATCGAGCGGCGTTTCGGGATCGATCCTGAGCAGGTCCAGGATCGGGCGGTCAATCACCAACGCCAGGCTGTTCATGCCGGGTGAGCTTCTTGACCATGCGCGCCTCCGTACTTCCAATGTATCACCACGGTACAAGCTGCCATCACCGCCCCGCCCCGGCGATCTTCAGACGGATGCGGTACACGCTGGTGCTGGCCGCGATGTAAAGCGACTTGCCGTCCGCGTCGCCCCACGCCAGATTGCCCACCACCTCCGGCACGCGGATGGTCCCCAGGTGCTCGCCCTTCGAAGAGAAGATCCACACGCCGCCTGGGCCGGCGCTGTAGACGTTGCCGCTCTTGTCCACTTTCATGCCGTCGGGCGCGCCGGGAGCATTGTCGGACGTGGCATCGTAAAAGACCGTGGCGTCCGCCAGCGATCCGTCCGCTTTCACTCGGTAGCGCATCCACAGCTTCTTCGGCGCGGTGTTGTTAACGTACAACCACTTCTCATCGGGCGAAAAGGCGATGCCGTTCGGACGCGGCAGATCGCTCACCAGGAGCTGCAGCTTCTCGCGCGCGTGCGGCGCGCCCGGCGCCTGCGAAAGCGCGCCGGGAATGCGATAAACCCCATTGATCTGCAGCTCCTTCGCGGGGTCGTTGTCGCCCTGCGTGGGCAGACCGTAGGGAGGGTCGGTGAAGTAGAGCGAACCGTCCGACTTGTACACAAGATCGTTGGGGCTGCTCAGGCGCTTGCCTTCATACGTATCGGCAAGCACGGTGATGCGCGCCCGCGGGTCCATCGCCTCCAGGCGCCAGACGTTGCGCCGCGCGTGTCCGGCGACAGTGAGGCGGCCTTTCGCATCCAGTGTCATGCCGTTCGAACCGGGTTCCGGACCCGGATACGGATCGGTTCCCTCGTAACCGCTCGGATGCAGAAAGACGCTCGCGCCGCTGCCCGGCGTCCACTTGAGAATGCTGTTGCCTGGGATCTCGGCGAACAGGAGATAGCCGGCGGGAATCCACACCGGGCCCTCGGTCCACTTATTGAAGCCGGTGGCCACCTGCTCGACTTTCGCGCCCGCCGGCACGATCTGGTCCTGTGAATACGCCGCGAGCGACAGCAGCAGCAGCAGACAGCCGATTCGAAGTTGCACTGGTGAATTGTACAACGGCGCGGAGCGCGGCGGGACACGCGGCGCCTGGTGCTTTTTCTCGTTTCTCGTATTGCACCTCGGCGAAGCCCGGCGTCCCCAGCACCCGCCCGCTACAATAAGGTCGATGATCCCCAAGGTCAGAAAAGCGGTCTTCCCGGCGGCGGGTCTTGGCACAAGGTTCCTGCCGGCGACGAAAGCGCAACCCAAGGAGATGTTGCCGCTGGTGGACAAGCCGCTGATCCAGTACGGCGTGGAGGAGGCCCTGCACTCCGGCATTCAGAACATCCTCATTATCACCGGCCGGGGCAAGAGTTCCATCGAGGACCACTTCGACGTGAGCTTCGAGCTCGAGCACGCCTTGGAGTCGAAAGGGAAGAAGGAGCTGCTGGCCATCGTGCGCGGCGTCTCCGACATGATTAACGTCGCCTATATCCGGCAGCGGGAAGCCATGGGGCTGGGGCACGCGGTACTCCGCGCCAGGGAGATGGTGGGGCCCGAGCCGTTCGCCGTCATCCTTTCCGACGACGTCATCGAATCGGAGATACCCTGCATTCGTCAGTTACTGGACGTCTACGAGTTCTACGGCGCCTCCGTGGTGGCGTTGATGGAGGTGGAAGGAGACGCCATCTCCTCCTACGGCGCGGTGGATGCCGAGCCCGTCGGCCACAACGGCAGCCGCGACCGGCTGTTCCGCGTCCGCAACCTGGTGGAGAAGCCGAAGCCGTCCGAAGCGCCCTCCAACCTGGCCATCATTGGGCGTTACGTGCTGACGCCGGAGATCTTCGACTCCATTGAATCGATCGACCCAGGCAGCGGCGGCGAAATCCAGCTTACCGACGCTCTCAAGCACCTGCTGCGAAACCGGCCCATTTACGGCTACAAATTCGAGGGCAAGCGCTACGATGCCGGCGATAAGCTGGGATTTCTGAAGGCGACGGTGGAGTTCGCCCTGAATCGGCCCGATTTGGGCGGACAATTTCGCGAATACCTGCGAAGCTTGAAGCTGTAGTAGAGTGTCCAGGAAAAACATGGACAAGACGGATGCCGTGGGGCGGGCTTTCAGCAGCCCAATGGCACGTGACTTTTCACCGGAGGCGCCGTGCGGCACGTCGGGGGGCGGGCTCCCGGTCTGCGCGGGTCCCGCGGACCCGGGGTTCGCTGGCGGAATCAGGCATATGTTCACAGGAGCGGATTGGCCGGGGGCCGGCCGTAGATCGAGGGGCGGCCTCAATTCCAGCCGGCATTGCCCGCCCTGCGCCAGCGCGCCCCGATGAAACCACTGCTCCAGCGCGCGATTCGATTGCTGCTGTCGCTGGCGGGCGTCGCCGCGGTCACCTTCGTGGCCTTCCGCCTGGTTCCGGTGAACGCGACAGCGGTCGGCCTGGGTTATCTCCTGCTTGTGCTGGTGATCGCCAGCACCTGGGGTTTCCCGGAGGCGTTGCTGGCCTCGGTGGCCGCGACTCTGGCCTTCAATTTCTTCTTCCTGCCGCCGATCGGCAAACTGACCATCGCCGATCCCCAAAACTGGATCGCGCTGTTCAGCTTTCTGGTAACCGCTCTGATCGCCAGCCGCCTCTCCGCCGAGGCGAAGCGCCGCGCGCAGGAAGCCATCGAGCATCAACAGGACGTGGAACGGCTGTACACTTTCAGCCGCGCCATTCTGCTCTTCGATGGCGCGGAACCGTTCCCCCGCCAACTCGCCCGCAAGCTGGCGGAGATCTTCGAATTGAGCGCCATCGTACTGTACGACCGCAGAACGGACGAGTTCCATCGCCAGGGCCCGGCCGATTTCGATGGCATGGACGAACAACTCCGGGAGGCGGCTCTTCATGGCACCTCGTTTTCCGACGAGCGGCGGCAGCGGGTGATCACCGCGGTCCGGCTCGGCTCCGAGCCGATCGCCAGCCTCGCGTTGCAGGGCGCCGCGATGGCCGACGCGGCTCTGCAGGGCGTCGCCAATCTGGTGGCCATCGGGCTGGAGCGGGCGCGCGCGCAGGATCTCGCCCATCAGATCGAAGCCGCCCGCCAGAGCGAGCAGCTTCGCACCACCCTCATTGACGCCATGGCACACGAGTTCAAGACGCCGCTCACGTCCATCCGCGCGGTCACCACGTCGCTTTTGGCCAGTCCGGCAGAGCTTCCCGAGAGTAAGACGGAGTTACTCCGGATCGCCGGTGAGGAAGCGGATCGTCTGCAGCATCTGATTGACGATGCCGTGGAGATGGCCCGCCTCGACACGGCGCACATCGCCGTTCACCTCGAGACCGCGCGAGTGGATGAGATCGTCCGGGAAGTAGTAACATCGATGCAAACCGAGATAGAGGATCGGTTGGTCGAGATCTTTGCGGACCCGGACGCGGCCGCCAGCGCGCTCGACCGCAGGCTGGTGCGTCTGGCCATCCGGCAGTTGCTGGATAACGCCATCAAGTACTCGCCGCCGAAAACGCCGGTGAGAGTTTATGTCCACAATGGCGACGACATGAACGCGGTGGAGATTACCGATCGCGGTCAGGGGATACCAATCGCCGAACAAGGGCGCATTTTTGAGCGGTTTTACAGAAGCCAGGCGGTGAAGGATCAGGTTCCCGGCTCCGGGCTGGGGTTGAGCATCGCCTGGAGCATCGCGCGCGCGCACGGCGGAGATCTGACCGTGACCAGCCGTCCCGGCGAGACCACGTTCCGGCTGACCCTGCCGGCGCGGGGGGAGGGAGAAACCCCGTGAGCGCGGGCCGCATCCTGGTTGTCGACGACGAGCCGCAGATCCGCCGTATCCTGCGCACCACCCTGACCGGCTCCGGCTATGAAGTGGACGACGCCCGGTCCGGCGAAGAGGCGCTCGAGAAAGTGCGCGGATTCCGACCTGATCTGGTGCTGCTGGACATGAACATGCCGGGCATGGGCGGGCTGGCGGCCTGCCGCCTGTTGCGCGCGGACACTCTGATCGCCATCATCATGCTCACGGTGCGCGACTCGGAAGAGGACAAAGTCAAAGCGCTCGACGCCGGCGCGGACGATTTCGTCACCAAGCCGTTCAGCACGCCGGAACTGCTGGCGCGCATCCGCGCGGCGCTGCGGCGGGTGCCGGTTCCGCCGCAATCGTCGCCCGCGCGACTGGAGCTTGGGCGTCTGGTAATCGACTTTACGGCGCGCACGGTCGGCAACCGCGGCGTCACTGCGCATTTGACGCCGAAGGAGCTGGAGCTGCTGCGCTACCTTACGCAGCACCCTAATGAAGCAGTGTCGCACCGGCAACTGCTTCAGGCGGTGTGGGGGCCCGACTACGGCGATCAGGTGGACTACCTTCGCGTATTCATCCGCAGCCTGCGCAAGAAGATGGAGTCGAACCCCGAGCGGCCCGAGTACATCACCACCGAGCCCTGGGTTGGGTATCGCTTCAACGCCGCGGTGGGACAGGCTTCCGATTCGCCCCCGCCCAACTCAACAGAATCCTGATTTTTTTATGAGTATTTAATGAGTTATCGGGTATCCTTAGCTTATGGAGCAACAATAGCGGTGTATTCCGGGGTGGCCAGCGCGTGCGTGTGTTTGCTGGTTCTGCTGGGCGCATCCAGTACGGCTTACGGCCAGGCGGCCCCGCCTGCAGCCGCCGGCAGCGGACAGGCGCCTGCCGCAACTCCAGCACCGGCACCCACTCCAGCACCGGCACCCGCTCCCGCCTGGTCGATCGGTCCCATCGAGTTCAGCGGGCTCATTGACCTTTACTACAGTCAGAACCTGAACAGCCCTTCCACACGCACCAACCAGCTCTACGATCTCGACGTGCAGGCGGAGCAGTTCACCCTCAGCATGGCCAAACTGAGCTTATCGCACGCACCCGATCCAATCGGCTTCCAGTTGGACTTCGGCTTCGGCAAAGCCTTCACCCTGTACCACGCCAATGAACCCGAGCCGCGGATCTTCGAGTATCTCGAGCAGGCGTACGTCAGCTTCAAGCCGAAGAAGGCGAAAGGCCTGGAGATCGATTTCGGCGAGTTTGTGACTTCCGCCGGCGCGGAGGTGATGGAATCGAACAACACCTGGAACTACTCGCGTTCGCTGCTGTTCGCGTGCGCGACCCCGTTCTACCATTTCGGCCTGCGCACCTCATTCCCCGTCGGCAAGCGCTTCACCGGCGGCGTCCAGGTGGTGAACGGGTGGAACAACATCGAGGACAACAACAGCGGCAAAACCCTGGGCTTCACCGGCACCGTCACGTATGCCAGGTGGAACTGGGCCAATACGTACTACGTCGGCCCCGAGCACGCCAATACCAACAAGGGCTTCCGGAGCCTGTACGATAGCGTGCTGAACCTGACGCCTCCCGGCAAGGCGAATGCCTATATCAACTACGACTACGGGCGGGATAAGAACATCGGTCCGGGCGCGATGGAGTGGTGGGGCATCGCCGGAGCGCTGCACATCCAGGCCACCAGCAAGATCGCTTTCACGCCGCGCGTGGAATACTACAACGACCACGACGGCTTCACCACCGGAATGCCGCAACACATCAGGGAATTCACGCTGACCGGCGAGTACAAGTGGACTGAGGGTGTTCTTTCGCGGCTGGAGTACCGCAGCGACTGGTCCGATGAGCCGTTCTTCGAGGCCGGCGCCATCCCGAATTCCAGCAGGAACCAGCAAACCGTAACGATAGCTCTGGTCGGGTTCTTCGGACCGAAGAAGTAGCCGGCGGCATCTGCGGTCCGTCGCGGCCGCCCGCAGCCCCTTAATAAAATTTTCACGCCTTTTCCATTACTTCTTCAGGGCTTTCCGCCTACGCTCAAATGGAGCGATCCGAGATGGAGGCGCGGAAAAATATGGCACTGGCCTTTGAGAGAATGCTGACCCCCGCCGAGGCGCGCCCCGACAGGCCGTCCGGAGTTGAGGGAGGCGCCCGCCTGGGTGTCGTAGTGGTTTTCACGTCCGTCGAGACCACCGTCCACGCGCTTCGCAGAGCCGGCGCTCTGGCCACCCGGCTGAGCGCCCACATCACTCTGGTGGTCCCGCAAGTGGTACCATACCCTCTACCGCTCACCAGTCCACCCGTGCTGCTGGACTTCAGCGAGCGGCGATTTCGTGTAATCGCCGCGACGACCCCTGTAGAGACCACCGTCCGCCTGTATCTTTGCCGCGACCAGATGGAGACTCTGGCGGCGGTGCTGGAACCTCACTCGTTAATCGTTCTGGGCGGGCGGAGAAGATGGTGGCCAACCCAGGAAGAGCGTCTGGCCCGGAAGCTGCGCCGCGCCGGCCACGAAGTTGTGTTCACGGAGATGGAGTAACCACATGCTCGACTTGTTTTACATCGCTGTAGGTGTCGTGTTTCTGCTGATCTGCTGGCCGTTTACCAGGGCCTGCGACAAGCTCTAGGGGGATCGAATGGATTACATCATCGCGGGCATTACCTCGCTTGGTCTGTTCGTCTATCTGCTGTACGCTCTGCTCAAGCCGGAGAAGTTCTAACCGGGTCGCTTAGGAGAAGAAATCGATGACCGCTGCTGGAATTCTGCAGATCGCCTTGTTCTTCGGCGTGATCCTGCTGTGCACCAAGCCGCTGGGAGCCTACATAGCGCGCGTTTTCGAAGGAAAGCGGACGTTCCTGCATCCCGTTCTGCGATGGCTGGAAGTGCTCACTTACAAAGCGGCCGGCGTGCGCGAAGACGTGGAACAGCGCTGGACGCAATACACGGCTTCCGTGCTGGCCTTCAGTATCTTCGGATTTGTGATCCTGTACGTGCTGCAGCGCGTGCAGGCGTATCTGCCGTTTAACCCTCAGAATTTCGGGACGCCCGTGGTTCCGCCGGACGGCGCGTTCAACACCGCGGTAAGCTTCCTGACGAACACTAACTGGCAGGGCTACAGCGGTGAGTCCACCATGAGTTACCTGGTGCAGATGGCCGGCCTCACCGTTCAGAACTTCGTCTCGGCCGCGGCGGGGCTGGCCATTGCTATCGCCGTGGTGCGCGGATTCGCCCGGAAAGAGGCGAAGACCATCGGCAATTTCTGGGTGGATCTAACCCGCGGCACTTTGTACGTCCTGCTTCCCATCTCCATCGTCGCGGCGCTCTTCCTGTGCTCGCAGGGAGTCATTCAGAATCTGAAGCCCTACACTACCGTTACCACCATCGAAGGCGCCAAACAGACTATCGCGCAGGGGCCGGTGGCATCGCAGGAAGCCATCAAGGAACTGGGCACCAACGGTGGCGGCTTCTTCAACGCGAACTCGGCGCACCCCTTCGAGAATCCAACGCCGCTGACTAACTTCGTGGAGATGTTTCTGTTGCTGGTGATTCCGGCGGCGCTGACTTACACCTTTGGGAAGATGGTCGGCGATACGCGCCAGGGTTGGGCCATTTTCGCCGCCTTCACGGTCATGTTCCTCATGGGCGTGTTTGTCTGCTATGGCTTTGAACAGGCCGGCAATCCGATGCTGGCGAAGCTCGGCCTGCAGACTGCCGCCACCTCCGGCCAGCCCGGCGGCAACATGGAGGGCAAGGAAGTCCGGTTCGGAAATGTCAACTCCACCCTGTGGGCCACCGTCACCACCGACACTAGTTGCGGCGCGGTCAACTCCTGGCACGACAGCTTCACCCCGATCGCCGGCCTTGTGCCCATGGTCAACATGATGACCGACGTGGTCATCTTCGGCGGCGTGGGCGCGGGCCTGTACGGAATTCTGATTTACTGCATCGTGGCCGTGTTCATCGCCGGCCTGATGGTGGGCCGCACGCCCGAGTATCTCGGTAAGAAACTGGAGCAGAAAGAGGTGAAGATGGCCATGCTGGCCGTCATCGCCACCTCCGCCTGTATCCTGGTATTCAGCGCCCTGAGCTCGGTGATCCAGTTGCCGGCCAAAGGCTACTGGAACCCGCCGGGCCCGGCCATCGCCAACATGAACAACAACGGCCCCCATGGGTTCAGCGAGATCCTGTATGCGTACGACAGCGCCACCGGGAACAACGGCAGCGCCTTTGCCGGCATCACCGTTAACACGCCGTATTACGATCTCACGCTGGGCCTGGCCATGCTCATCGGCCGCTTCCTGTTCCTCATCCCCATTCTGGCGGCGGCGGGCAGTCTGGCGGCCAAAAAGAAGGTTCCGGTGACCAGTGGAACGTTCCCCACGCACGGGCCGCTTTTCGTGGGCCTGCTGGTGGGGACGGTGATCATCGTGGCCGCACTTACGTATTTCCCGGCGGTTTCGCTGGGACCCATTGTGGAGCATTTCCTGATGCACAGCGGCAAGCTCTTCTCCACCGTTCTGCTGCCGCTGGGGAGGTAATCATGTCTACAGTCACTACAGCGCCACCACCAGCACCGAACGCTCCGCAGGACGATCCCACTTCGCTGCTTCCCCGGAAGCTGTCACGGTCGCGTCCGCTGTTCGATCGCGACATTGTGGGCCGGGCTGTCCGGGCGTGCTTTGGAAAGCTGAATCCGGTCACCCTGATGAAGAACCCGGTGATGTTCGTCGTGGAAGTGGGCGCGGCGCTCACCACGGTGTTCGTCGTGCGCGATATCTTCAGCGGCGCGCCGGGCCTCGGGTTTGGCATTCAGATCGCCATCTGGCTCTGGTTCACCGTGTTGTTCGCTAATTTCGCCGAAGCCATGGCGGAAGCGCGCGGCAAAGCGCAGGCCGACAGTCTGCGTAAGACCAAGACGGATTCGCTGGCGAAGAAAGTCGGCTCGAACGACAAGGTGGAGCAGGTTCCGGCCTCCGCGCTACGCTCCGGCGACATCGTGCTCTGCGACGCCGGCGACCTGATTCCCGGAGACGGCGAGGTGATCGACGGCATCGCCACCGTGGACGAATCGGTAATCACCGGAGAGAGCGCGCCGGTCATCCGCGAATCCGGCGGCGACCGCAGCGCGGTGACCGGCGGCACGAAGGTACTCTCCGACCATATCCGCGTGCGCATCACCTCGAACCCCGGCGAGACCTTCCTCGATCGCATGATCGCTCTGGTGGAGGGCGCGGAACGGCAGAAGACGCCCAACGAAATCGCGCTCAACATCCTCATCGCCGGTCTGACGCTGATCTTCCTGCTGGCCGTGGTCACGCTACAGCCGTACGCCGTGTTCAGCGTCGCGCAGATGGGCGCCGGCGCGGTTCCCAGCGTGGCTGTTCTGGTCTCGCTGCTGGTGTGTCTGATTCCCACCACCATCGGCGGCCTGTTGTCCGCCATCGGCATCGCCGGCATGGACCGGGTGATGCAACATAACGTGCTGGCCATGAGCGGCAAGGCCGTGGAGGCGGCGGGCGACGTAAACTCGCTGCTGTTGGATAAGACCGGCACCATCACCCTGGGCAATCGCCAGGCGGTGGAATTCCTGACCATCAACGGCGTCGCCGCCGAAGAGCTGGCCGACGCCGCGCAGCTTTCCAGTCTGGCCGACGAAACGCCGGAAGGCCGCTCAGTGGTGGTGCTGGCCAAGGAGAAGTACGGCCTGCGCGGCCGTCATATTCCAGAAAATGAAGCCACATTTATTCCCTTTTCCGCCTACACCCGCATGAGCGGCGTCGATTTCCAGGGACGCCAGTTGCGCAAGGGCGCCACCGAGGCCATCTGCCGCTTCGTGGTGGAGCGCGGCGGCGAGGCCCCGCCGTACTTCCAGGAGATGAGCGATCGCATCTCACGCAACGGCGGCACGCCGCTCGCCGTCTGCGACGGAAAGCGGCTGCTGGGCATCATCCACCTGAAGGACATCGTCAAGGGCGGCATGAAGGAGCGCATCGCGCAGCTCCGCCGCATGGGCATTCGCAGCATCATGATCACCGGCGACAACCCGCTGACAGCGGCGGCCATCGCGGCCGAAGCCGGCGTCGACGATTTTCTGGCGCAGGCCACGCCCAAAGACAAGCTCGAATACATCCGCAAGGAACAGGGCAACGGCCGGCTGGTGGCCATGACCGGCGACGGCACCAACGACGCTCCCGCGCTGGCTCAGGCCGACGTCGGGCTGGCCATGAACACCGGCACCATGGCGGCGAAGGAAGCCGGCAACATGGTGGACCTCGACAGCAACCCCACCAAGCTCATTGAAGTGGTGGCCATCGGCAAGCAGTTGCTGATCACCCGCGGCGCGCTGACTACGTTCTCCATCGCCAACGACGTGGCCAAGTATTTCGCCATCATCCCGGCGATGTTCATGGTCACCTACCCACCGCTCGCCAAGCTGAACATCATGGGCCTGCACACGCCGCAGAGCGCGGTGCTGGCGGCGGTCATCTTCAACGCCCTGATCATCATCGCGCTGGTTCCGCTGGCGCTGCGGGGGGTGAAGTACCGCCCCGTGGACGCGGCCACCCTGCTGCGGCGCAATCTGCTCATTTACGGCGTGGGCGGCATCATCGTGCCGTTCCCAGGCATCTGGGCCATCGATCAACTGCTGGCCTTGTTCCATCTGGCATAGGAGCGTTCAACTATGTGGCAACAACTTCTCCCCGGACTTCGCATCACCGTTTTCTTTACCCTTCTGTGCGGTCTGGTCTACCCGCTGGCCATCACCGGCATCTGCCAGCTCGTGTTTCCGCATCAGGCCAACGGCAGCCTGATCGCGTTGAACGGAAACGATGTGGGATCGGAACTGCTCGCACAGGGCTTTACGAAGCCGGAGTACTTCCAGCCGCGCCCATCGGCAGCCGGCAACGGGTACGATCCCACCGCTTCCGGCGGATCGAACTACGGACCCACCAACAAGAAGCTGATCGACCGCGTGCAGGCCTCGGTGGAGCAATTCCGCAAGGACAATCCGGATTACCACGGGGCCATTCCCGCCGACCTGCTCACCGCGTCGGCCAGCGGCCTCGATCCGCACCTCAGCCCCGATTCGGCGCTGGCTCAGGCGCCGCGCGTGGCTAAAGCTCGCGGCGTTTCGCTCGAGCGCATCAACGCGCTGGTCGCCAGCCTGACCGAGCCGCCGGACCTCAGCGTGCTCGGCGAGCCGCGCGTGAACGTGCTGAAGCTGAATCTGGCCCTCGATCGCCAGTTCCCGCGCAGGTAGACCTTATGCCGACTGGACAGGCGGCGGCAGCCGCGTCCTCGCCTGATGCCGCAATAACGCGGCTGGCGCGGCATGCACTTATACTGAGCGTTGAGGCCCGGCACAGTGCGTGAGTTACGCCGAAGAACGCCCGACGAGTTGCTGCTGGAAGTCCAGGGTGAGGAAGACTTCGTCCTGCAAGGGCGGCTCAAGATCTTTCTGGGCTACGCTTCGGGCGTCGGCAAATCGTTCCGCATGTTCGACGAAGCGCGCCGGCGGCGCGAGCGCGGGCAGGACGTGGTGGTAGCCGCCGTGCAGCCGGCGATGTCCCCGGAAGTGGCCGAGTTGTTGGCGCATCTGGAGGTGATCCCGCTGCGCGCCGTTGGGGAGGATACGGCCATCGATCTGAACGCGGTCCTCGCGCGGCATCCCGGCGTGTGCGTGATCGACGGACTGGCCTACGACAACCCGGAGCGCTTTCGGAATCCCACCCGCTGGCAGGACGTCGACGAGATGCTGCGCACGGGCATTTCGGTGATCACCTCCATCAACATCCAGTACGTCGCCGAGCTGCGCCAGATGATCGAATCGGTCACCGGCAAGCGGGTCACCCCGACGGTGCCCATGAGCTTCATCCAGAGCGCCGCCGAAATCGAGATCGTGGACGCTCCCCCGGAAGAGCCCGTGGACCGCTCGCCGGAGCAGCAGATGAACGCCGTGAAGCGCGAGCAGCGGCTCTCCCGTTTGCGGGAAATGGCGCTGGTGCTGGCCGCCGACGTGGTGGATCACCAGTTGACCGAGTATCTCCAGCGCCACGGCATCGAGCAGCACTTCGGCACGAACGAGCGCGTTCTGGTGTGCATCACGCCGCGGGCGAATGTGCGCGAGATGATCGAAACGGCCCGCAGCATCGCCGAGAAATTCCATGGGGAGTTGATCGGCGCCTACGTCCACCAGCCGCATATTTCGACGGTGGATCAGGCCGCCCTCGACGACAAACTGGCCATGGCGCGCTCGGCCGGCGCCACCATCGAGATTCTGCACGGCGAGGACCCCGTGACCGCCATCCTGGAGTTTGCGCGCGGCCGCGGCATCACCCAACTGTTCATCGGACACAGCCAGCGCTCGGGACTGTGGTCGCGCCTGCTGGGGAACCCGGTGGACAAGCTCATTCACCGGTCGAGAGGAATGGATGTGCGAGTATTTCCTCAATAGGCCATGGCGGAGCAACGCACCGGGAAGCTGAAGATCTTCATGGGATACGCGGCCGGAGTCGGCAAGACGTATCAAATGCTCGAGGAAGCGCAGCAGCTCAGGGCGCAGGGCGTGGACGTGGTGGTGGGCTACTTCGAGCCGCACGGCCGGAAGGACACCATCGCCCGTGCGGAGGGGCTGGAGTTCATTCCCCGGCGGAAGGTGGACTATCGCGGTTGCTGCTTCGAGGAAATCGACACGGACGCCATCCTGGCGCGTCGTCCCGCCGTGTGCGTGGTGGACGAGTTTCCGCATACCAACGTCCCTGGCTCCGAGCGCCTGAAACGCTGGGAAGACGTGCAGCGGCTGCTGGACGCCGGCATCGACGTGCTGACCACCATGAACATTCAGCACCTTGAGAGTCTCAACGACCAGGTGTGGCAGATCACCGGCATCCGCGTGCGCGAGACCATACCGGACTGGGTGGTGCAGCAGGCCGACCAGGTGGTGATGGTGGACGTGACCCCGCGAGCGCTGCTGAATCGTCTGGAACGCGGCGTGGTGTATGGGCGGGAGAAGGCCGAGCGCGCGCTGCAGAATTTCTTTCGCGAATCCACGCTGGCGGCCCTGCGGGAAATGGCGCTTCGCCAGACCGCTCACGAGGTGGAGCACCGCGGCATGGCCGACGCGGCCGGGTGGGCCGGCCACGGGATAGCGGGAACTGGCGCTTCCGGCCAGCCGGGCCCGCACCACCGGATTCTTGTGCTGGTGAACGCCGATCCCGAAACGGCCATGCTGATTCGCCGCGCCAAGCGCGTGGGCGACTTCCTGGACGCGGAGTGTTTCGCCGTCACCGTGCAATCCTCCGGCGGCCTGAGCGGGCTGCCGGATAACGCTCGTGAGGCCATTGAGCGCCATCTCAACTTCGCCCGCAACCTGCACATCGAGACACGCATTCTGGTGGGCGAGGACGTGCCCGCGGCGTTGGTGGATTTCGCGCGGCGGAATGAGATCACCCAGATCTTCCTGGCGCGTCCGCGCGAGCGGGACTGGCGTTCCTTGTTTGGCCGCGACCTGATTCAGCGAATCGTCGGGCTCGCGAGAGACATGCAGGTGGTGATTGTGTCCGAGCGCGAGCCGGTGGCGGGGATCAGCGTCTCGTAGAGGGTAGAGGGCGTGAAGCGTCCAGCCCGTGCAGGTACCGAAGCTGTCACTGTATGTGAATAGTATCCGGCATAACTCCTTTCCCCGGTTCTTACGGCTCGCGTTTTTCGCGATTCCAGCCCTCACGACGACAACCTGCCTGGCGGCCGGCGACGCCGTTGCCGTACAACGCAAACACATGGTCTCGGACCAGATTGAGAACCGCGGTATCCGCAACCCGGATGTATTGCGGGTGATGCGTGCCACTCCCCGCCACCTGTTCGTCCCCGCCGATGTTCGCTAATCGCCTACACCCGGGCCATGGGCATGTCTGCGCCATGGCCTGATTGGCGCGAATCCGGAAAGAGGATCGTGGAGCGCGGCCAGTCCGCGTGAGTGGAGCGCCCACGCTCAGCCGGCGGCACGCGCCGGACGAGACCATACGCCCGGGATGCTCGCAGCGCAATCGGGGCACACGCCCGTCTCACCGACGCGCGATTCCACTATGCGGAAGCCACGCCGCCGGATCACCGGAGTGTGGCACTCGGGGCAAAGCGTATCCTCGCACGCGCCGACTGCTCCGGGGAGGTTACCCGCATACACGAAGTGCAGGCCCGCGTTGCGGCCAATCTCGAACGCGCGCAGCAGCGTGGCCGCCGGCGTGTCGCGGCCTGACATCATGTTGTACTCCCGGCGGAAGGCGGTTACATGCCACGGAATGTCCGGCGAGATGCTGGCGATGAAACGCGCGATGGACTCCAGTTCCGCGTCGGAATCGTTGAGGCCGGGTACAACGAGGGTCACGATCTCCAGCCAGAAGCCCATGTCGTGGATTCGTGCGATGGCCTCCAGAATTGGGCCGAGACGGCCCCCCAGCTCGTGGTAACGCCGGTCGCTGAAGCTCTTCAGATCCGCCTTGTAAAGGTCCACCCACGGGCGAAGGTACCGCAGCACCTCCGGGGTAGCGTTCCCGTTGGAGACGAAGCCGGTCAGCAGACCCGCCTGGTGAGCCCGGCGAAACACCTCCGCGGCCCACTCGGCCGTAATCAAAGGCTCGTTGTAGGTACTGACTACCGCGTCGGCGCCGGCCAGAATTGCCGAGTCGACGATCTTTTTCGGCTCAATGGGAATGAAATCGATGGGCGAGCGAGAATCGCGCAGAGCCTGCGAAGTCAGCCAGTTCTGGCAGTAGCCGCAGTGCAGGTCGCATCCCAGCATCCCGAAGCTGAGCGCCTTGCTGCCGGGGCGAACGTGGAAAAACGGCTTCTTCTCGATGGGGTCGCACTGGATGGCGTTGACGTAGCCGTACGGCGCGTACAGTTTCCCGCCGCGGTTGAAGCGGACTTTGCACACGCCAGCGAATCCTGCCGGAATGGGGCAGCGGTGCGCACACGCCAGGCAACGCACGCGATGGCCATCGAGACGCTCGCACAGCTCGGATTCCCGCGTGTACCGGGCCAGTTGTTCTGCCAGCGTGGTCATGCCGGAGTACGTCCCGACTTCAGTTTAGGTCCACGAACGCGGCCCCGTCGATATATACTCGGGCTGAAAGCGCATGGCGATGCGGAACCCACCGCAACCCGATGCCAGCGGCCCGCCTGCCCCGAAGCGGACGCGGCTGGTCAGGCTTCGTCTCCTGTCGCAGGTCGTTTTTCTGCTGTTGTTCCTCTTCCTTCTGGTCCGCACGGAGCTCCGCGACGCGGCATCCACGGGGCGCGGCGATAACGCGCTGCCCTGGCCGATTCGGCTCTTTCTCGAAGCGGACCCCTTCGTTGCTCTCTCCAATGCTCTGGCCACGCACGCCCTCTACCGGGGACTCCTGTGGAGTCTGGCCGTGCTCATTCCCACCTTCTTTCTCGGCCGTTTCTTCTGCGGCTGGATCTGTCCGCTGGGAACTCTGCATCACTTCGTCGGCAGCATCCGCTCCGGCTGGAAACGCGGCCGCCCGCGGATCGACTCCAATCGCTATCGGCCGTGGCAGACGTCCAAGTACTACCTTCTGATTGCGCTCCTGGCAGCGGCGGCGTTTGGCGGCGCCATCGGCGGAATCATGGACCCCATCTCGCTCACAGTGCGCTCGCTGGGGCTTTCAATTCTGCCTGCGATTAACTATGCCATCAACTCGATCCTGGCTCCGCTGGGTTCCAGTCCGGTCCATGGGCTGCGGCTTGCCGGCGCTGGACTGCATCTGGTGTTCGGCCAGATTGTGCTGAGTTTCCGGCAGCCGCACTTTCGCCAGGCGTTTTTTCTCGGTCTGCTGTTCGTCACCGTTCTGGCGCTGAACCTGCGCATCTCCCGATTCTGGTGCCGCGCACTGTGCCCGTTGGGCGCGCTGCTGGGCGTGTGCTCCCGCTGGTCCGTACTCGGGCTGGAGAAGGGCAACCGCGATTGCCGCGATTGCAACCGTTGCCTGTTGCACTGCCAGGGCGGGGACGACCCCATTCCCGGCGCGCGGTGGCGCAAAGCCGAATGCCATCTGTGCATGAACTGCATCGAAGATTGCCCCGAAGGCGGACTGCGGTTCCGCCTCTTCCCGCCTGCGGTCGATACGGTGGAAGGAGTGAATCTGGGACGGCGGCAGGCGCTGACCGGTTTGGCGGCGGGCGTGGCCGCAATCCCGCTTCTCCGGAGCGGCACCGGGCTGGGTGTGGACGATAACGCCCGGCTCATTCGTCCTCCCGGTTCGCTCAATGAGCCGGACTTCCTGGCCCGCTGCATCCGCTGCGGCGAGTGCATGAAGGTCTGCCCCAACAACGCGCTGCACCCGGCGTGGCAGGAAGCGGGCTTGGAGGGCTTGTGGACGCCCGTGCTCGTTCCGCGGATCGGATACTGCGAGCCGACGTGCACTCTCTGCGGCCAGGTTTGTCCCACGGGCGCCATCCGGGCCTTCACGGAACCGGAGAAAGCCTGGCTGGCCGCCGATGCGAAGCCCATCCGGCTGGGCACTGCGTTTTACGATCGCGGCCGCTGCCTTCCCTGGTCCATGGCCACCGAGTGCATCGTCTGCGAGGAGTGGTGCCCCACGTCTCCCAAAGCGATCTATCTGCTGCCGACGGAGGTGGTTGACGGCGCCGGTGCGACGCAACAGGTTCGGCAGCCCTGGGTGGATCCCGAACGCTGTGTCGGCTGCGGCGCCTGCGAGTTTGCGTGTCCGGTGCGGGGCCGCCCCGCCGTGTACGTCAGCAGCATCGGCGAGAGCCGCTCGATGAACAACCAGCTTGTCCTCAGCCGTCAGAAACGGGCGAGCATTGCGCTTCCCGAATCCGGCGAGGTCGCCGGATGGACGCAGACCAGGGCCACGCGGGCGTTCGAGGCCGAGAACCTGTGGCAGTATGTGGATGGCGATGCCGACCGGTATGTCCACGCGGGCGTGCGCCGGACGCTCACGGCGGATTACCGTTATCGCGGCGAGATCGACGCCACCCTGGACGTTCATGTCATGAGCGGCTCCGACGGGGCCCGCCGGATCATGGAATCGGAGTCTTCCTCCGGCAGCCGCGGCATCGCGCTGGGCGACTCCGGCCGGTTGTACGGGCAGACCATGACCTTCCGCAAAGGCGCGTGCTTCGTGCGCCTTGTCGCTTATCGGGACGCGCCGCAGACGGAGCGGGCGCTCATGGAACTGGCGCGCGGCGTGGAGCAGAAACTCCGCTGAGCGGGCGATTCCGGCTGCCGGCGCGCACTCTCCCGGCGCCGCGCGAGGTCGCCAACAAACAAACCTCAGGGCCTTTCAGGGAATAATCATGCCGGTCTTGTTGCGGCGTGGCGCGGGCGCCACGCTCAATGCCACTTAACTTTTCGCCGGAGGCGCGGTCCGGCACGTTGTGGGGCAGACCGCCGGTCTGCGACCCGGTCTGGTCCCCCGGAACCGCTCTTCGTTGGCAGCATCAGGCATCTGTTCACGGGAACAGGCCGGCCGAGGGCCGGCCGCACCCGAGGGGCTGCCCCACGAATTCTGTATAAGTCTCCGTTAGTTATTTATAGTTAGTTTAGTGGAAAAGTTAAGTGGCATTGGGCAGGATTGCCCGCCCCGCACTCAGCTCTCGCGAGGCTGCGAGTAAGCCGAACGGCGGATGATCAGCGAATCGAGGATGGCTGCCCGGCGCCGGTACTCGGCGCCGTCTTCGTGGACGAGCCTGCGGCCACTGACATAATCGTCCTGGCTTATGCTTTTGGCCAGCCGGTCGTTCACCAGGGCGTTGGTTCTACGGCGAAGTTCTTTACCCCACGCCCGGTTCTCGGCCTGTGATCGGAGGACCTCCTCCAGGCTGCACTCCGAGAAATCGTCCGACCATGGTGCCATCAGTTGTCTCATCGTCAGAAACGCGCAGGAAGATTACGGCCATCCGTACCGCTATGGCTGGGGCTGGTCCGCGGCAGGGAACGCCACGGTGGCGTCGGCGCCAAACTTGCGGTAGTCGCGATAGTCAATCTCTTCCCGCGATTCGACCGCGCCGGTGCGGCTGTAGGCCACCGAGCTTCGGGGCAGCAGATAAAGGTTGTCGCCGATCTTCACCTCTCCGTAGCCCACCACGTGCGCGGCGGCACTGACTGGCGAGTTGTTCGTCAGGCCGGTCGCATAGATGATGATCCGCCGAACCGCGCCGCTGCGCGGATCGGCGTAGACGAACCCGCGATGCGCGGTGGTGAAAGCCGGGCAACAGAGCCAGTAACCGGAATTTGCGGGATCGACATAGTACGTGAAAACGGCTGACCGCTTTCCCTCCGTCACTTCCCAGCGGTCCCAGTCGAAGTCCGGACGGGTCGCGAAGACCTCCTTCAAGGCGCCGGCGAACTCGCCCCAGGATACCTTTTGCCGGAGCTCATCGAAGGACTTCGTGGTGGGCTTGTTATCCACGAGCTTCAGTTTGTAGTGGTCCATTCCTCCGGCGTACGTCGCCTCGGCGGTGTACGAACCGACGGCGCGCCACCGCGTGTCCACCTCAGGGATCATCTGCGTGGAGCGCCCGCTTTTTGCCGGGGACAGACGCCCAGTGACTCCTTTGGTGCGGAACTGCCGGGCCTCACGCGTGCAAATGAAATCCGGCAGATTCGCCAGATAGCCGGAGGCGTGCCGCCTCATGGAGTCCACCATCGCCTCCCGCTCGCTGGCGGACGGTTCGGGGGTGATGCCGATTGGTTCCTCGGACGGGGGTGGAAGTGCGCGGGATTTCGCAGCGAGCACGCGAAGCTGGCGAACCGTGGCGGGGCCCGCGCCCATTTGCCCCAGCATCCCGATGGTCGCCTCCGAGAGGCGCTCGCCGAGACGAATCGGCTCCAGCGTGTGGGCGATCCTCTCATCGTCGCGATCTGCCGCGAGCGCGGAGGTGACCATTCCGACGAGGTCGCTGACCGCCACCGGCCCTTCGGCGAAGACGGCAGCGCTCAGGCACAGGGCCAGTGCGCAGAAACGCATCCCCACGCGTCAATTATGACTCACGCCCGGACCGATGCCGGGCACCGCGAAAGCCGCGTTCTTGCGGTGCCAGGCGAGTACGTGGCTTCGCGCCACGTGTTGGACATGGCCGTTTCGGCCACCGAACCGGATGAAAACGGCCGCTGGGGCTGAGAGCCGTGCAGGCTTGACCACGGGCGAAAGAAAAACGCTGGCGTTACCCCGCGGATAAGCAAGGCCACCGGCGGGGCCGGAATGAACGGGTCTGCGACACTGGCTCCAACCGACCAGCGATCTGTTCGAGCTGCAGCTTTCTGGGCCCGGCTGATGTTGAAAATAAAGGACTTTCGAAAGCGTCACAGACTAGGAGACCACTGCCGCTTCGCCCCTGGTCCGGCCTGCCTCACAAGGTCTGGGCGTCAAAAAGGCCATTTGGGCCATCGCCCATCGCCTCTGCCGCCTCATCTGGAAGCTGTTGCACGAAGGCATTGCCTACAGGGAACAGGGAGCCCGCGGCCGGGACCCTCAGGTCATCCGGAAACGCGCCCGGAAACTCGTCGGAGACCTGCGCCGGCTCGGCTATAAAGTGCTGATCGAGGAAGCAGCCCCGAATGCTGCCTG
>JBEKPY010000042.1:0-51900 GCA_049520275.1 Bryobacteraceae bacterium | reverse complement strand
AGACTTCGCGCGCAAGCGAAAGCGCTCGGCTATTCGCTCGTCGCCGCGCCTGCACAGACGGCTCAGCCCAAGACGGCATGAACAGGTTCGTGGCAAGTCTTCCTTAGGAGATGAGCCTGAAGCGAAGGTTCGTTTCTCACACAAGATGAGCCTGAAGGGGAAGAGCGACCGCATGCTGGGAATTGATCGTCAGCATGCAGGGTGGAGAATGCCTGAGCCTGGAGCAGATCCGGGCGTTTCTGGAAGCCAGCGATGAGGTGCAGTTCGAAGGCCGCGACCGCGGGGAGGTCTATAGCTGTGTGAGCGGGACGCTGCGACAGCACGGTTATCGCGAACTGGGGCGGGAGAGCAAAGGACTACTCCGCCGGTACCTGGCGAAGATGACCGGGCTGAGCCGGGCGCAGGTGACCCGCCTGGTGGGCCAGTATCGGCGGCAGGGCGAAGTGAAGCCGAAGCAGTACCGTCGGCATCGCTTTGGGAGCCTCTACACCCGCGCCGATATCGAGCTGCTGGCGGCCGTGGACGAGGCGCACGAGACACTCAGCGGACCGGCGACGCAGAAGGTTCTGCAGCGCGAGTTTCACGACTACGGGCACCGGCAATACGAACGGCTGGCGCGGATCTCGGTGGCCCATCTGTATCGATTGCGGCGGACCCGCACCTATCGGAACCGGCGCGTGGTCTGCCAGACGACGCGACCGACCAAAGTAGCCATCGGGGAGCGGCGGCGGCCGCGACCGGAAGGCCGGCCGGGATACCTGCGGGTGGACACGGTCCACCAGGGCGATCGGGATGGGGTCAAGGGGCTGTACCACGTCAACGCCGTCGATGAGGTGACGCAGTGGCAGGTGGTGGGGGCGACCGCCCAGATCAGCGAGGCCTGGCTGCTGCCGGTGCTGGCGGACATGCTGGAGCAGTTCCCCTTTCGCATCCGCGGCTTCCATTCCGATAACGGCAGCGAGTACATCAATGAGGTAGTGGCGAATCTGCTGAGCAAGCTGCTGGTGGAGCAGACCAAATCGCGGCCGCGGCATTGCAACGATAACGCTCTGGCGGAGTGCAAGAACGGAGCGGTGATCCGGAAACACATGGGATTCGGGCACATTGCGGCGCCGCATGCGGAAGCGATCGCGGTTTTCTATAAAGAGCACTTTAATCCTTATCTTAATTTTCATCGGCCCTGCGGCGTGCCCGAGGAAATCGACGAAGGCAAAGGAAAGATCGAAAGGATCTTCGATCTCTTTCACGCGCGCCAACACGTGTGGGATCTGGCCCGCAAGCTATTCCCCATGGACAAGGCCGAGCGGGAGTGCTGGATCACCACCGAACAGGACCACCTCGACGAGGGCAGGATTGAGGAACTGGTCTGCTCGCTCCGCTCCATCCAGGTCGCCGATCCCGATCTGGCTGAGGAAATCCGCACCCAGGCTGAGTATTTCAACAAGAACGCCGAACGGATGCGCTACCCCAGGTTCCGCGACCAGCACTTGTTTGTCGGGTCCGGCGTTATCGAGGCTGGCTGCAAGACCGTAATCGGTGCGCGTCTCAAACAGTCCGGGATGTTCTGGACTGTCCGCGGCGCCAACGCGATTCTCGCTCTCCGCTGCTGCCATATGAATGGCGAGTTTGAGGACTACTGGGAGTCCCGGGCCGCCTGATCTCCACTTCCATGTCGCGCACCCCTCCCTTTGAGCCAGATCAGACTGCTTCCGTTCGGTAGAGTGGTGCTTGCGGGTCTCAGAGGGTGACCGGAGCCGGCCGTACCTTGAACGAGCCGCCGCTGCAAACGCGGGGATAGCGCGCTCGGGCCTCGGCATCGACTCATCGACGGAGCGCCGCTGAGGGTTGGTCAGCAGCACTGTTTGCTCGGCGGTTTCCCGCGGCGAAGCTCTTTCCATGGTGAGTATGCGGTTTGTTTTCTGCAAGTTGTATTGCACCTGCATGCTGGCCTCGTTGCCAGCCAGTTCCGCGAGGAACCCTCGGTCTCGAACATCCGGTCGCCGGCAGCAAACCTGCGAGAGACTGACGCGGCCGGACATCGTCACCTGCAACAAAACCAGGAGTTCGTTCAAAAGTTGCACCCAACCCATTCACCTCCGCATCCACTGTGTGGTAAGATTTTTTACACTCTGACGAAATCCTCTGGAGGGGAGAACGTCCACATCCGATGCCGCAGGTCTTCCACCGAAGTGCCAATAGCATTTCGCGCGTCAGCATCTTTATAATCGCCTTCGGGCTGGCCATCCTGATCGCCGCCGCCTACGCGCTGGACCGCGGCTCGTTCAACACCGACGTCGCCGTGGCCAAGGATCAGCCCATCCCGTTCAGCCACAAGCACCACGTCACCGACGACGGCATCGATTGCCGCTACTGCCATACCTCTGTGGAGACGTCGGCGTACGCGGGCATCCCCGCCACGGAGATCTGCATGAGCTGCCATTCGCAGATCTGGTCGAACGCCACCATGCTGGAGCCGTTGCGGGAGAGCTTCCGTACGGGCCAGTCCATCGCGTGGACGCGCGTGCACGATCTTCCCGAGTTCGTCTACTTCAACCACAGCATTCATTTGAAGAAGGGCATCGGATGCGCCACCTGCCACGGCCGAGTGGACCGGATGCCGCTCATGATGAAGGCCAACACGCTCAACATGAACTGGTGCGTGGAGTGCCATCGCAACCCCGAGAAGTACATCCGCCCCCGTGAGGAAGTGTTCAACATGGCTTACCAGGCGCCCGACGACCAGTTGTCGCGGCTGGGGCCCGAGCTGGTGAAGAAGTATCACGTGCAGAAGCTCGACGACTGCTGGACGTGCCATCGATGAAACCGGAACTCATCAAAATCGGAACGCCCAGGATCGATCTGGCGGCGCTGCGCGAGCGGCTCGACAAGGCTAAAGGCCCCGAGTACTGGAAGAGCCTCGAGGAACTCGCCGAGACGGAGGAATTCAAGTCCTTCATCGACGACGAATTCCCCACCCGGTCGCCGGAATGGTTGAAGGCTCCGGACCGGCGCACTGTCATGAAGCTGATGGGCGCATCCTTCGCGCTGGCGGGCCTGAGCGCCTGCACGAAACAGCCGAAGGAGCTGATTGTCCCTTACGTGCGCGAGCCCGAGGAGTTCGTTCCCGGCAAGCCGCTGTTCTTCGCCACCGCGTTTCCGATGGGCGGCGTGGGCGCCGGCGTCCTGGTGGAGAGCCACCTGGGCCGGCCCACCAAAGTGGAGGGAAACCCCGATCATCCAGGCAGTCTGGGCGGGACCAACACCTTCGCCCAGGCGGCCGTGCTGGGCTTGTGGGACCCGGACCGCGCGCAGTCGGTAACTCATTATGGCGAGATCGCCACGTGGCCTTCCTGTCTGGCGGCGCTGATCGCCGCGCGGGCTGGCGCGGTGGCTAAGAATGGCGCGGGGCTGCGCATCCTCACCGAGCGCGTGGTGTCGCCCACTCTCGAAGACCAGATGAAAGCGCTGCTGGGCAAGCTGCCGGGCGCGAAATGGCATCAGTACGAACCGGTTTCGCCGTCGAACGCACGTGAAGGTGCGCAGCTTGCCTTCGGCCGTCCGGTGAATCCGGTCTACCGTTTCGAGGACGCGGACGTGATCGTGTCGCTCGATTCCGATTTCCTGCAGTGGGGAACGGCCAGCGTTCGCTACGCCCGCGACTTTGCCTCGCGCCGGCGCGTTCTCACCGACGTCCAGAAAACCGCGCAGCCGAAGGAAAACCTGCGCGAGGGATATCAACCCGGTCCGGACGCGCCATTCCGCAATCAGGCGTCGACGCACACCGAGCTGGATCACAGCCCCGAGCAGCATCCCGAGCAGGTGCGCGCCACCGGTGTGCCGCCGGATCGGGCGACACAGCCGCGGTTGTACGTGATGGAGCCCTCGCCGTCGATAACCGGTGGCATGGCCGATCATCGCTTCATCCTGCGCGCGAGCGAGGTGGATGGGTTCGCGTGGAATCTGGCGGCGGCACTGGGAACGCCCGGCGCCACGGCAGGGACCAATCCGCACAAAGCCATTCCGGCCATCGCCAGGGATCTGCAGGCGCATCGCGGACGCTGCCTGATTGTGCCCGGCGAGTTTCAGACGCCCGCGGTGCACGCTCTGGCGCACGCCATGAATCAGGCGCTGGGCAACGTGGGAACGACGGTGATCTACACCGAACCGCTGGAAACAAATCCGGTGAATCATGTCGAGTCCCTGCGCCAGCTTGTTTCCGACATGCAGGCCGGCCAGGTGGACACGCTGCTGATCCTGGGCGGTAATCCGGTGTACGACGCGCCCGCGGACGTGGATTTCGGCGGCGCGCTGAACAAGGTGCCGGCGCGCTTCCGCCTTGGCCTCTATAACGACGAAACCTCCATGCTGTGCCACTGGCACATTCCCGAAGCGCATTTCCTCGAAACGTGGGGCGACATTCGCGGCTACGACGGCACCCTGACCATCATGCAGCCGCTCATCGAACCCCTGTATGGCGGAAAGGCGTCGGTGGAGGTGCTCTCGGCCCTGGTGGAACCCTCCGGAAAGACCGCGCATGCGCTGGTGAAAGATTACTGGCGCGCGCAATCGGGCGTCGCCAACTTCGAGCCGTGGTGGGAAACCTGCCTGCACAACGGAACCGTGCCGAACACGGCGCGTCCTGCGCTGAGCGTGACCGCGAAAGCCCCCGCCGCCGTCCCGCCGGCGCAGCGCGCGCAGGGCCTGGAGATCGTCTTCCGGCCGGACGCCACCATCTACGACGGCCGATTCGCCAACAGCGGCTGGCTGCAGGAGCTGCCGAAGCCGACCACGCGCATGACCTGGGACAACCCTGTTCTGGTAAGTCCGCGCATGGCGCAGCAGTACGGCCTGAGCAACGGCGACTTAGTGGAGTTGAAGTACCGCGGCCGATCGGTGAAAGCCGCCGTCTGGGTGCAGCCGGGGCATGCCGACGACGCGGTGACGGTTTCGCTCGGCTATGGCCGGAGCCTGGCGGGACGCGTCGGCAACGACGTGGGCGTCGATTTCTATAAGCTGCGCACGGCGGGCAGCCCATGGCACGATTCCGGGCTCACCGTCCGCAATACCGGCGACAAGTACGAACTGGCCGTAGCCCAGCGGCAGGCCACCATGGAGGAGCGCGAGCCCGTGCGCATTGCCACGCTCGCGGAGTTCGCGAAGAATCCGCAGTTCGCCAACGAAGGCGAAGGCGCTCCGATTCCCGACTCACTTACTCTGTACCCGAAGTACATGTATCAGGGCTATAAGTGGGGCATGTCCATTGACCTGAATACATGCGTCGGCTGCGGAACCTGCACCATCGCCTGCCAGGCGGAGAACAACATCGCCGTGGTCGGCAAGGTGGAAACAGGCAAGGGCCGCTGGATGCACTGGATCCGCGTGGACCGCTACTTCCATGGCCGCACCATGGACGAACCCGAGATGTACTTCCAGCCGGTGCCCTGCATGCAGTGCGAGAACGCCCCGTGCGAGCAGGTTTGTCCGGTGGGCGCCACGGTGCACAGCGGCGAAGGCTTGAACCAGATGATCTACAACCGCTGCGTGGGCACCCGTTACTGCTCGAATAACTGCCCCTATAAGGTGCGGCGCTACAACTTCCTTCTCTATTCCGACTGGTACACGGAGAGCATGTACGGTCTGCGGAACCCCGACGTCAGCGTGCGCAGCCGCGGCGTGATGGAGAAGTGTACTTACTGCATCCAGCGCATTAACGCGGCCAAGATCCTGGCGGAGCGCGAGGACCGGCGCGTGCGCGAGGGCGAGATCGTTCCCGCCTGCGTGCAGGCTTGTCCGACGCAGGCGATTGCGTTTGGCGATATCAACGACCCGGCCAGCCAGGTGGCCAGGCTCAAGGCGCAGACGCGGGATTACAGCCTGCTGGAAGACCTGAATACACGGCCCCGGACCACTTACATGGCGCGGCTGAGAAACCCGAATCCGGAGATCGAGACAGCGTGAAATCCGACCCGATCGAAGAAGTAACACTGCCACCGGTCATAGATCCGGGTCCGGACAAGGTCATTGGTCCGGGTCACAGCTACGCAACGGTCACGGACAAAATCAGCGGCGTCATCTTCCAACCTCTGAAGAAGACTCCGAAGGTCTGGTTCCGGGCATTCGTGGTGTCATTCGCCCTGATGCAGCTTCTGCTGATTGCAGTGACCTGGCTGTTCGTCAAGGGCGTCGGGATCTGGGGCATTGTCATCCCCGTTGCCTGGGGTTTCGCCATCGTCAACTTCGTCTGGTGGATCGGCATCGGGCATGCGGGCACGCTCATCTCGGCGATCCTGCTCCTGTTGAAGCAGGATTGGCGCACTTCCATCAACCGCTTCTCGGAAGCGATGACACTCTTCGCGGTGTCGTGCGCGGGCATGTTCCCCATTCTGCACCTTGGCCGTCCGTGGTTGTTTTACTGGCTGCTGCCGTATCCGAACTCCATGTGGATGTGGCCGCAGCCGCGCAGTCCGCTGGTGTGGGACGTGTTCGCGGTGTCCACTTACGCCACGGTATCGCTGCTGTTCTGGTACACCGGTCTGGTGCCGGATCTCGCGACCATGCGGGACAAATCGAAGACTAAGTGGCAGCAGGTGGTTTTCGGAATGTTCGCGCTCGGCTGGCGGGGATCGGCGCGGCACTGGTCGCGTTACCAGATGGCTTACATTCTGCTGGCCGGTCTGGCCACACCGCTGGTGGTCTCCGTGCACACCGTGGTGAGCTTCGACTTCGCCATCAGCATCATGCCTGGCTGGCACACCACCATCTTTCCCCCGTACTTCGTGGCCGGCGCTATTTACTCCGGCTTCGCCATGGTGCTTACGCTGATGATCCCCATACGCCGATGGTTCCACATGGAGGATCTGATCACCATGCGGCACGTGGAAGCCTGCGCGAAAGTGATGCTGGGCACCGGCCTGATTGTAGCCTATGGCTACCTGATGGAGGCGTTCATGGCCTGGTACAGCGGCGACGTCTATGAGCGGTTCATGTACTGGAATCGGATGACCGGCCCGTACGGCTGGTCGTACGTGATGCTCATCCTTTGCAACATTGCGATTCCGCAGTTACTGTGGTTCCGCCAGATTCGTCTGAATGTCTTCTGGGTGTGGATGCTGTCGCTGGTGGTGAACGTGGGTATGTGGCTGGAGCGCTTCGTAATTGTCATCACCTCGCTGCACCGCGATTTCCTACCTTCGTCATGGGGCATGTATTACCCGACCAGGTGGGACTGGGCCACGTTCATCGGCACCATCGGGTTCTTCCTGACCATGATGTGGCTGTTCGTGCGCTTCCTGCCGGCCATCTCCATCTTTGAAGTGCGCGAGGTCTTGCATCATGAGGGCGGCGGCCATGCACATGAGCCGAGCCCGCAGCCAGCGCCGGCCGGGGACTAAGGGTTGTTATGGCGACTTATTGGGAACAGCGCGGTCTGTATGGCGTGATGGCGGAGTTTGAGGACTCCGACCAGTTACTGCATGCCGCGACACGCGCCTTTGCGGCGGGGTATCGCAGGATGGACGCTTACTCACCCATGCCGGTGGACGGTTTGGCGGAGGCCATCGGCTTTCGCCGCAACTTCGTTTCGCCGATGGTGCTGCTGGGTGGTCTTCTGGGCGGCTGCGGCGGCTTTGGCCTGGTGTACTGGATCGCCGTGATCGCCTATCCGTTCAACGTAGGCGGGCGCCCGCTGAACTCGTGGCCGGCTTGGATTCCCATCACCTTCGAGTGCACGGTGCTGCTCGCGGCCCTTTCCGCCGTGGTTGGAATGTTCGCGATGAACGGGCTGCCCATGCCCTACCATCCGGTTTTCAACGTGGAGAAGTTCGCGCGCGCATCCACCGACCGCTTCTTCCTGTGCATCGAGGCCGACGACCCGCAGTTCGACCGCGCGGGCGCGAAGGTGTTTCTCAACGAATTGAGTCCCATCGAGGTGACCGAAGTTGAGAAGTAACTTGCGTGCCGTCATCCCGCTGCTGCTTCTGACCCTCCTGCTGGCCGCTTGCCGGCGGGACATGCAGGACCAGCCAAAGTACAAGCCGCTGGCCGAGAGTAAGTTTTTCGTCGACCACCGCTCCGCCCGTCCGATGGTGGATGACACAGTCCCGCGTGGGTATCTGAGAACCGATCTGGTCCGCTACACCGGCAAGATGAATGGCGTCGACGTGAACTACTTCCCGTTCCCAATCGCCCGCGCCGATCTCGAGCGCGGCCGGGACCGCTTCAACATTTACTGCTCCCCGTGTCACAGCCGCCTTGGCGATGGCAACGGCCTGATCGTGAAGCGCGGTTATCGCAATCCGCCATCCTATTACAGCGATCGCGTCATGAAAGCGCCGGTGGGCCATTTCTTCGACGTCATTACAAACGGCTTCGGGGCCATGCCCAGTTACGCCTCGCGCCTGATACCGGATGACCGCTGGCGCATTATCGCTTACATCCGCGTATTGCAGTTCAGCCAGACGGCCACCATCAGCGATGTTCCGCCGGAGGATCGCAGTGAGTTGGTGGCCGGCGGCGCCGTGGCCTCGGCAAACGCGGGCAGCCCGAACCCGCCGCCGCAATCGACAACCGGCCCGAACGAAGCGCCCAGCCCGTTCTCGGGGGTCATCCCGCCTGCTGTACCGTTTAACGCGAATGCGCCGTCGGGTGCGGAGGTCAACCGGCCGTACGGTGAGAGCCCTGCGAGCGCTGCGCCGGGCACTCTTCCGGTCGATTCGACCGTTACCACCGAGGGAGCAAATCCACGATGACCGCTGCCGAACCCACGCCGTTGAGCGAGCGCTTCAGCCGAATCCAGCGCGTGGCCCTGGTCGTCGGCGTACTCGGCCTCCTGCTGTGCGCAGTCCAGTTACGCCTGAACCCGGCGGCCTTCTTCCAGTCGTATCTCTTCGCGTTCCTCTTCTGGAACGGGCTGGTGGTGGGCTCGCTGGGCATCATGCTGATGCACAACGTCACCGGTGGAAACTGGGGCGTGGTCATCCGGCGCATTGTGGAAGCTTGTTCGCGGCTGTTGCCGGTGATGGCCATTCTGCTGCTCCCGGTGATCGTCGGCCTGGTCGGATGGCATGAGCTGTACATCTGGTCGCGTCCCGAGATCGTGGCGCACGACAAGAATATTCAGCTCAAGATTGCCTGGTTGAACACTCCGTTTTGGGTGGGGCGAGCGGTGTTCTACTTCGCCGTCTGGACGTTCTGGGCGTGGCGGCTGAACCGTCTGTCGGCCGAGCAGGACCGCACCGCCGACGCTGGCATCCAGGACCGCATGCGCCGGTTCAGCGCGCCGGGCCTGTTACTGTTCGTGATCACTGCGACGTTCGCGTATGTCGATTGGATCATGTCGCTGGAGCCGCAGTGGTTCTCCACTATGTTCGGCGCGATGTTCCTGATAGGGCAAGTGCTGGAAACTCTCGCCTTCGCCGTGGTGTTGCTGTACTTACTCTCTTCGCGGCGGCCGTTTCTGGGCGCGGTGAAGACGCAACATTACTGGGACCTCGGCAACTTACTGCTGGCGTTCACCATGCTGTGGGCGTATCTTTCGTTCTCGCAGTTCCTGATCATCTGGTCCGGGAACCTGCCGCAGGAGATTCCCTGGTACATCCGGCGCTTCAGCGGCGGTTGGGGAGTGCTTGCCGTGTTTGTTTCTCTGTTCCACTTCGGCGTGCCGTTCTTCATTCTGCTGATGCGCTTCGTGAAGAAGAATCCGCGCCTGCTGTATCTGGTGGCGGCCTGGCTTTTTGCCGTGCGCCTTGTGGACCTCTACTGGATCGTGGTGCCGGGCCTGCGCCAGCGCGGGTACGCATTCGAGTGGAGCGATGTGGTGGCGCCCATCGGGATCGGTGGAATCTGGATCGCCGCGTTCATCTGGCAGTTCCGGAAGCGCCCCCTGCTGCCGTTGCACGACGCTCGGCTGGCGCTGGCGGCGGAGAGCGATCGAGGGTAGGCCATGGCGGACGAGCACTTACAGCAGAGTCATAACGGCGGCGCCGGCTACGAGCACCGCGATGCCGACGTGCGGCTGATCGTGTACTCCACGCTGGGACTCATCGCCGGGACGGTCGTCGTTTTTCTCATCGTGATAGGCGTCTTCAATGCCATGCAGAAGGAGATGCTGCCGCGGGAGCCGCGCATCTCGGCCATAGCCAACCCGAACCGGATACCGCCGGAACCGCGGTTGCAGCCGCATCCGGCCAACGAGCTGCAATCTCTGCGCCGGCACGAGGACGACGTACTGAATCACTACGGCTGGGTGGACCAGAAGGCGGGCGTGGTGCGCATCCCGGTGGACAAAGCCATGGACATTCTGGCCCGGCGGGGATTTCCGACAAAAGGCGAAGAAATAGCGGGAAATGCAAATACGACTTCCAGGTAAATGCGTGTCAGGCGCGTTTCTGAGCCGCGCGCTCCGGCAAGCAGGCAGGTTCCGTGCGTGCGCGACACCGGCCGCACTGATGGCGGCGATGGCGTTGCCCGCCGCCGCCCAACAGTACGGATTGCCCGCCATGCTGCAGGGCGTGGGCATCGAACAGAAGCTGAACTCGCAGCTTCCGCTCGAAGCAAGGTTTCGCGACGAAACCGGAGCGCCGGTGCGCCTGGGCAATTACTTCCAGGGCCGGCCGGTCATCGTGAATCTGGTCTACTACCAGTGCCCCATGCTTTGCAATATGGTGCTCACCGGCATGGTGAACACGCTGCGGCGCCTCTCGCTCAACCCCGGCGCCGATTTCGACATTGTCACCATCAGCTTCGACCCGAGCGAGACGCCGCAATTGGCTGCGGCTAAGCGTCGGACCTATCTGGCGAAGTACGACCGCGCGGGCGCGGACGCGAGCTGGCATTTTCTCACCGGCGACGAATCGCAAATCCACCAGGTCACCGAGGCCGTCGGTTTTCACTATCGCTGGGACGACCGGCAGAAGGCCTGGGCCCACGCCAGCGGCATCTTCATCGCCACGCCCGACGGCAAGGTGTCGCGCTACATTTACGGAGTCTACTATCCCGGCCGCGATGTGCGCCTGTCGCTGGTGGAGGCGTCGGCGAACAAGATCGGCACGCTCAACGACCAGGTTCTGCTCTTCTGCTATCACTACGACCCGAAGAACGGTAAGTACGGATTCGTCATCATCAACATCATCCGCTTGTTGTGCACGGCGACGGTGTTGTTGCTGGGCGGATTTGTGATTACCATGCTCCGCCGCGAACGCCGCTCCGCACCGGATTGGAGGCCGCTGCCGCATGCCTGAGTTTCACCTTCTTCCCGATGCGGCGGCAGTCTCGGCCACCGGATACGACATGCTGTGGTGGTATGAGGTGGCCATCGCCGTGGTCATGACGGCGCTGATTTTCGCCAGCGTGTTCTTCTTCGCCATCCGCTACCGGCGGCGGTCCGAGGCCGAAGTTCCGCGGCTGATCGAGGGCTCGCGCGTTCTGGAAATCACGTGGTCGGTGATTCCGTTCCTGGTGATGGTGACTTTCTTCTTCTGGGGCGCGGCGCTGTACTTCCGCAATCAGAACCCGCCTGCCGACGCCATGAATATCTACGTGGTGGCCAAACAGTGGATGTGGAAGGTGCAGTATCCCAACGGCGTGCGCGAGATTAACGAGCTGCACATCCCGGTGGGCCGTGCGGTGAAACTGACCATGGCTTCCGAGGATGTCATTC
Source organism: Bryobacteraceae bacterium (assembly GCA_049520275.1). Taxonomy (GTDB): domain Bacteria; phylum Acidobacteriota; class Terriglobia; order Bryobacterales; family Bryobacteraceae; genus CAWACP01. The sequence continues at coordinate 40,244 of JBEKPY010000042.1, read as the reverse complement.
ACAGCTTCTTCGTCCCGGCATTCCGGCTGAAGCGCGACGTGGTGCCCGGCCGCTACAACGACATGTGGTTCACCGCCACCAAACCGGGCCGCTATCACCTGTTCTGCGCCGAGTATTGCGGCACGGAACACTCCGGCATGATCGGCTGGGTGACGGTGATGGAGAAGAAGGACTTCGAGAACTGGCTGGCCAGCGGCGGCGGGGAAGGCTCCATGGCGTCGCAGGGACAGAAGATCTTCCAGCAACTCGGCTGCAGCACCTGCCACCTGTTCGACGAGCAGGGCCGCTGCCCCAATTTGAAGGGAATGTACGGCTCGCGCGTGCTGCTGTCGGACGGCCGGACGGTGGTGGCCGACGAAGCCTACATCCGCGAGTCCATCCTCGATCCGAACGCCAAGATCGTGGCCGGATTCCAGAAGGACATCATGCCCACCTTCCAGGGTCAGGTAAGTGAGGAAGACATTCTGGAGCTGACCGAGTACATCAAGTCGCTGGCCGAGACGCGCGGCGGGATGTTCACCAGCGAGCAGACCGGACCTACCGCGGGCGGCGGGCGCGGCGGATCCATCGCCAACGCCGGGCAGGGCTCGCTGGACACGCGCGGAACCAGCATGACCAACCAGCCGTCAAGACCGGAGGCCAACGCGCAGGCGCAGGACGCTTCGCAACCGGTGGCGCCGAAGCCCGCGGAGCCGGGAGGGAAACGATGAGCACCGAAACCGTAGATCGGGTGGAGTCGCCCGTCAATTATCTGAATGCGACATCCGGTTGGAAATCGTGGCTGTTCACCACCGACCATAAGCGCATTGCGGTGCTGTATCTGATTTCCATCACGTTCTTCTTTGGGTTGGGCGGCATCTTCGCCTCGCTCATGCGGCTGGAGCTGACCACCCCGCAGGGCGACTTGTTTACCTCCGACACTTACAACAAGCTGTTCACCATGCACGGGATCGTGATGATCTTCTTCTTCCTGATCCCGTCCATTCCGGCCACTCTGGGTAATTTCCTGATACCCATGATGGTGGGCGCGCGCGATCTGGCATTCCCGAAGATCAACCTGTTGAGCTGGTATCTGTACATCTTCGGCGGCATCTTCGCACTCACCGCCATTGTGATGGGCGGCGTGGACACTGGCTGGACGTTCTACACCCCCTACAGCAGCACTTACTCGAATTCATTTGTGATGCTGACGGTAGTGGGCGTCTTCATCGCCGGCTTCTCGTCCATCCTCACCGGCCTGAATTTCATTGTGACCGTGCACAAGATGCGCGCGCCGGGGTTGACGTGGGGCCGCCTGCCGCTCTTCGTGTGGGGCATGTACGCCACCAGCCTCATTCAGGTGCTGGGGACGCCGGTGGTGGCCATCACGCTCGCTCTGGTTGGCCTTGAGCGCCTGTTTCACGTGGGCATTTTCGACCCGGCCATCGGCGGCGATCCCATTCTGTTCCAGCACATGTTCTGGTTCTACTCGCACCCGGCGGTGTACATCATGATCCTTCCGGGCATGGGCGTCATCAGCGAAGTGGTGGGCTGCTTTTCGCGCAAGCGTCCGTTCGGCTACAGCTTCATTGCCGGATCGAGCCTGGCCATCGCGGTGCTGGGATTCCTGGTGTGGGGCCACCACATGTTTGTCACCGGCCAGTCCATGTACGCCAGCATGGTGTTCTCCTTCCTGAGTTTTCTGGTCGCGGTCCCCTCGGCCATCAAGGTGTTTAACTGGACGGCGACTATGTACCGCGGTTCGGTGATCTATAGCACGCCCATGCTGTATGCCTTCGGCTTCATCGGGTTGTTTACCATCGGCGGCCTGACCGGCCTGATGCTGGCCACTCTGGCTATCAACGTTCATGTTACCGACACTTACTTCGTGGTGGCGCATTTCCACTACGTGATGGTGGGCGGCATGGTATTCGCTTATCTGGGCGGGCTCCATTTCTGGTGGCCCAAGATAACCGGACGAATGTATCCGGAAGCCTGGGCGCGATTCGCCGCGCTGGTCACCTTTGTCGGCTTTAACCTCACCTTCGGCCCGCAGTTCATTCTTGGCTATCAGGGCATGCCGCGCCGCTACCATGCCTACGCGCCGGAGTTTCAGGCGTTCAACGTGCTGTCGTCGGCGGGTGCGTCCATTCTGGCCGTCGGCTACGCCATTCCGTTCGTCTATTTCCTCTGGTCGTTGAAGTACGGCCAGAAGGCGGGCAACAACCCGTGGGGCGCGAAAGGGCTGGAGTGGGAGACCGCCTCCCCGCCTCCGACGTTCAACTTCGACCGCACGCCGATCGTGACCGAACCCGCCTACAACTACGCCAAAGAGGAGGGGGTGTAAGTTGGCTGATCTGGACACCACCATCGAAGGGCACTCGCCGTTTCTCCAGCACCACTTCGACGATCTTGACCAGCAGCTCGATTCGTCGACCTTGGGCATGTGGGTCTTCCTGCTCACCGAGATCATGTTTTTCGGCGGAATGTTCGGCGCGTATACCATTTACCGCACCATGTATCCCGGCGCCTTCGCCAGCACCAGCCACTACATGGAACCGGTGCTCGGCGGCATCAACACCGCGGTGCTGATCTGTTCCAGCCTGACCATGGCGCTGGCGGTCCGCTTCGCGCAGATCGGCAACCGGAAGCTGATCCGGGTTTTCCTGATCCTGACCATGATCTTCGGCGTCGCCTTCATCGGAGTGAAGTTCAGCGAGTACTACTTACACTGGCGGGAACACCTGGTGCCGTGGATGGGCTTTCAGTATCCCGACCACCCCGAGTTTTTCCATCAGGCGCAGATTCTGTTCTGCTTCTACTTTTTCATGACCGGCTTCCACGCCCTTCACATGTTCGTCGGGCTGGGGTTACTTACGTGGCTCCTGATTAAGAACGAACGCGTGAGCTTCGGGCCCGTCTACTATAACCCCGTCGAGATCACCGGACTGTACTGGCATTTTGTCGATATTGTCTGGATCTTTCTGTTTCCGCTGCTATACCTGATTGGAGCGAATAGGTGAATCACAAAGTCGTTCCCGTTCGAACTTACGTCCTGATCTGGGCGGTCCTGATCTGCGCCACGTTCACCACGCTCGGCGTGGCCTTCATCGATCTGGGACCCTGGAACATCGTGGTGGCCATGATGATCGCCTTCACCAAGATGTCGCTGGTGGTGCTGTTCTTCATGCACGTCAAGCAGCAGAACAACCTGACGCGGCTGTTCGTGGTGGCCGGCTTTCTGTTTCTGGCGATTCTGATCGCCCTGACCATGGCCGACTACGGAACCCGCACCTGGCTGACCCCGGGCAGGATGTGGTAGCGGACAAGCGGCGCTCACACTTGCGTCCGTCCAGCGAACCAGGTGAAGATTAGCGGAACGAGACGGCTGCCAATCTCGTTCCCAGTTTCATGAAAGGACACGCAGTGCGCAAGTACCTCTATCTCGCATTGGGATTGTCAGCTCTCGGATGTGTGGCCGCGCAGGAGAAAGCACCGGAGAAGGCCCCCGCCCCGCGGACGCTGAAGGTCAAGCTGGATTACACCGGCGCTGGAACCGTGGACGAGAAACACAAAATCGTCGTCTTCGTGTTCGATTCACCGGACTTCATGCAAGGCAATGCGATGCCCGTCGGCTCGCAGGCGGCCGCGTCGAAGACCGGGACGGTGACCTTCCCGGATCTGGCCAGTTCCCCGGTGTACGTCACCGCGGTCTTCGACCCAACGGGACAGTACGATGGGATGTCCCCCCCGCCGTCCGGTTCTTCACTGGGCCTGTACGGCAAGACAGCGGGCACGCCGGAACCGGTCAGGATCGAACCAGGCGAGACCGCGGAGATCGAGCTCGCGTTCGACGACACGGCGAAGATGCCATAAGCCCGCGGACCCGCCGCGATGGCCGCGGTTTAGCGGTAGCAGGCGGGAGCGCGGCTCGCGTCGCGTGTTGGACATGGCCGAGGCGGCCACCGAACCGGATGAAAACGACTGGGAGCGGCCAGTGACCGAGACCGCGAGGGCGGGGCTGAGAGCCCGCGCAGGCTTGACCACGGGCGAAAGACAAACGCCGGCCTTATCCGCGGGTTGGGAGACCACTGCCGCTTCGCCCTGGTCCGGCCTGCCCCACAGGGCAGAACGACGGGGCTGGTTTTCACGGGACGAGTGCTTTCGAAGGCGTCTGCGCGTTCGCCATGGCCACGGCGACGTTGCGCTGGAAGCCCGCGTAGCGGGCGCGGGTCACCGGCGTTCCCCGGAACATGTCGCGGAATTCTTCCTCGCCCAGGGCGGCCATGCGCGCCAGCGGCGGCGCGAAGTGGCGCGGTGCGAAGGCCGGTTCTTCGGTGAATGGCGCCCGGCGGTTCCACGGGCACACCTCCTGGCAGATGTCGCAGCCGAAGACGTGGGCGCCGATGGCGGTGTGGAACCGGTCCGGAATGGGGCCGCGCAGCTCGATGGTGAAGTACGAAATGCAGCGCGTGGCGTCGAGCTCGTAGGGCCTTAGGGCGGCGGTGGGACAGGCGTCGATACAGCGCGTGCAGGTGCCGCAGCGGTCCGCGGGCGGGGAATCGGGCGCGCTGCCGGGCTCGATGTCAAGAGACGTGAGCAACTCGCCGAGAAACAGCCACGAGCCGATCCCCTGGTTGATCAGGCAGGTGTTCTTTCCAATCCAGCCAAGGCCCGCCGCGCGCGCCCAGGAGCGCTCCAGCAGCGGCGCGGTGTCGACGCAGACGCGGTACTCGTGGTCCGGGCCGAGCAGCGCGGCAAGCCGCTCCAGCCCGCGGCGGAGAACGCCGTGGTAATCGTCGCCCCAGGCATAGCGGGAGATCCAGGCGAGCTCGCCGGCGGTGAATGCCGCCGAGTGCGGCTGGGGCGTGTTGTAGAGCTTGCCTGCCGAGATCACCGATCGCGCCGCAGCCAGCAGATTGCGCGGGTCCGAGCGCGACTCCTCACGATGGTCCGTCAGATAGCGCATGGCACCGGCCAGACCGCGATCGGCCCACGCCCGGTAGTAGGAAAAATCGGGCGAGGGTGCCGCCGCCGCCACGCCGGCCAGCTCGAAGCCGCAACGCCCCGCCAGATTGCGGACTTCGAGGGCGGTCATCTGTCAGGGCGCCGCCTGAAAGCGGGCTGTTTCATGACGGCGTTTACTGGGGCGATTTCGCCGAGGCCTGCGCTTGCACGAACGCGTCCAGGTTGCCGCGGTCGATGAGCGTGGTGCCCGTGTCGACAAAAACGGGAACGGGCGAGAATGTATCCTGCGCCCAGGCACGGCCGAGCGTTGCCGGCGGGTAATGGTACAGGTCGTCCAGCATCTTCAAGCCGTAGAGGGCCATGGTGAACGGCTTCTGCGCGATGGTGGCGGCGATGGCTCCCTTGCGCAGCCAGTCCAGCGTGTCCTGATCGGTATCCATGGCGACGATGGTTCCGCCCTTCACGTTATTCCGGTTGAGCACGTCGGCCACTTCCTTACAGGACGTCGCCTCCAGGCAGATCCAGGCGTCCGGCTTCAGCTTGCCCGCCTGCACAATCTGCATGGTGGCGTCGAAGGTGATGCTCGGGTCGCCCTTCATGTCCACCACCTGGGCGATGTGAATCTGCGGGTACTCGGCGAACACGTCCTTGTAGCCGTTCAGGCGTTCGGCGAGATTGTGCTGGCCGGGCATGGTGAACACCACTACGTTGCCCTTCCCGCCGATGGCCTTCGCGGCCACGCGCGCCCCGATCTGGCCCGCCGCGTAGTTGTTCGTTCCGATGAAGGAGAGGCGTTTGCTGGCCGGGGCGTCGGAGTCCATGGTAATTACGGGGACGCCCTTGGCAATGGCCTTGTCGATCTCCGGGCCGAGAAGCGACGAATCGGCCGGGGACACCAGAATGCCGGAGGGCTTTGTAGCCAGCGCATCGCGAAACGCCTGCACCTCGGCCGCTACGTCATAATTCTCGGGTCCTACCATCTCCGACTGGACCCCAAGCTGTTTCGCGGCACGGGAGAGCCCCAGGGCCGCCGTCTGCCAGTACTGGAGTTTCGTGTTGGCAGCAACCAGGTAGAACTTTTCACTCGGGCTATGCCGGCCGCTGCAACCCGCGAACGGCAGCAGGGCAGCGGCGAGAACCAGGATTGCCAGATTCCGATTCATGCGGATTTTCCTCCCCTCGATTATCGCAGTCCTGACAGCGGTTTGCAGCCGGGGGCCGTTGGCAGGCGGGGGCGCTCCGCTGACCCCCGATATTCCCCATACGACGATGAAAAGACGCCATTTGACTGTTTGCTGTAGTTCTGCTCTCCAGGGCTGCCATATACTTCATGGAAATGGCAGTTCGGCCGCGGAAGACGATTCTGTCCCCGCTGTCGCCTCAAATCAAGCAGAAGAGATTGTCAGGGTCCTAGAGAGAGATATGCCGAAGCCAATCAAATACGCAGAAAAAGCACTCACCCTTGCCGCCGGCGCCGCCTGGAGCGTGTTCGACAAGCTCAACCAGATCAAACCCAACCCATCTTTCACTCCGAAGTGGTCGGACAAGCCGCTCCTGAAGAGCTGGGAAAAACACAAGCCGCCACTGGGGTGGCCGCGGGAGACCGATTCTCTCTGCCCGAAATGCGTGCCTGAGGCGCGCGAGAAGATTCTCAACGGCGACATTCCGGTGGACGTCCTGCGCAACGAGAAAGTGGGCGAGATCAAGGCGCAGATCATCGAGCGGGACGGCAAGATCCTGATGGTGAAGGATTGCCCGAAGCACGGGCACTTCGAGGACGTCATGTCCATCGACCCGGCTTTCTTCCGGCACCTCGAGGAAGTGTTCCCGGGCCGGGACATCCGCGCGCACAACGACGAGGGTCTGCACCGGCACGGATCGAGCAACATCACGCACGGCCGCGGATCGGTGCTGACCATCGACATGACCAACCGCTGCAACATGATGTGCGACCCGTGCTTTATGGACGCCAACCAGGTGGGCTTCGTGCACGAGTTGGGCTGGGAAGACATCAAGACGCTGCTGGACAACGCCCAGAAGATCAAGCCGCACCGGCAGATGTCGGTGCAGTTCTCCGGCGGCGAGCCGACGCTGTCTCCCTACTTTCTGGACGCCGTGCGCTACGCGCGCAAGGTGGGCTACAACAGCGTGCAGGCGGCTACCAACGGCATCGAGTTCGCCAGGAGCCCGGAGTTCTGCCGCCAGGCTGCGGAAGCGGGCCTGCGCTATGCCTATCTCCAGTTTGACGGGATCGGCAACGCGGCCAACTCGCATCGCGCCGTGGGCAATCTGTTCGACGTGAAGATGCGGGCCATCGAGAACCTGTGGTCCAACGGCGTGGACATCGTGCCGGTGATCACCATCGTTAACGGCGTGAACAACGAGCAGGTGGGCGCGGTGGTCCGGTTCGCGCTGGACAACCCGAGGAAGATCCCGTTCTTGTCGTTCCAGCCGGTTTCCTTCACCGGCCGCGACGAGGCCATTACAGACGAGCGCCGCCAGGCGCAGCGCTACACGCTGTCGCATCTGGCGCACGACGTGAAGAACCAGGTGGGCCTGGGCGAACCGGTTCGCGACTGGTTCCCCATCTCTTTCATGAGCACGTTCTCCGACTTCGCCGATCTGGTGCACGGGCCGGCGGCGGACTGGGGCCAGTTGAGCTGCGGTTGCCACCCCAATTGCGGCATCGGCATGCCCATCATGTGCGACAAGGAGACGAAGGAAGCCGTACCGGTGACCAAGTTCCTGAATGCCGACCGGCTGGCCAGGGACATCGCGAAGATCAACGACGGAGCGCGCAGCCGGAAGATCTCCGTACTGGGCGTTTCGCTGGCGCTGCTGCGCAACTACGATCCGTTCCAGGCGCCGACGCACTTCCGGTTGAGCGACCTCATCGTCAAGTTCGACAAGTGCTTCGGCATGTCGAAAAAGGCGCAGACGGGCGGCTACGGCAAGGTGACGGGCGACCGCACGCGCACCGATATCGAGAAGCGGCGCGCGGACCGCTGGAACTTCCTGTTCATCGCGGGCATGTGGTTCCAGGACCTGTTCAACTACGATTTCCGCCGCACCGAGCAGTGCATCATTCCGTACGCGACGCAGGACGGCGAGATTTCCTTCTGCGCGTACAACACGGGCATCGGCTGGCGCAACATTATCGAGAAGATGCACATGACCGCCACGCTGACCAAATGGTACGAGGAGCACGGGCGGCACGAGATCTTCGCCGGCGGCAAGCAGGTTGGGTTGCAGGCTGCCGAGCACTCACTGGTGCTGCGCGCCGAGGACGTGAACCACGGCCTGCAGCGCGACCTGGACGAGAAGGGCATCGCCAAGACCGCGCGCGAGGAGAAGAAACGGCAGCGCGACGAGAAGCTGCGGCAGGCGGCGGAAGACGCGCGCATGGCCAAGCTGTATCGCGAGCATGTGCTCGGCGAGAAGCCGGTGGAAGGGCTGGTGCAGATCGGGATTAAGCTGCCGGCCAACGGAGCGGCACCCGCGAAGAAGACAGAAGAGGTGCGCGAGGAAGTCGGCTCATTCGGCGACTGAGACGAATCAGCGCCAACCAGAGGACAAGGCCGCCCCGGTGGGAAACCGCTGGGGCGGCTTTTGGTTTTTTGGGGGAAGGGCGTCAGGCGGCGCGTGCCGTTCATAGCCCAGCGCGCCGATGAGAGCGATCTTCTCTGTCCGCGCCATATGTGTCCAGAGTACGCTCGTCTGAAGGACCTTGGGGAACCCGTTCCACGGTGCTCCAAAGGCGCAGGAGCCCCGGTTGGCAAGCCTCTGCGTCTGCTATTCTACCGGCAGGGGTCAGGAATCCGGATTTCCCGACCTGGCTTCACACACTCCTTATGAACACCACAGCCAGGATCCAGCACAAGGGTCAGGTCACCATTCCCACCAGCGTGCGCCGAAAGGCGGGCCTCGCCAAGGGGGATCTGGTGAACTTTGCCTTTCAGCGCGGCAAGATTATCATTACCCCAAAGATAGTCATCGATCGCTCCAGCTTCCCCAACGCGGATGACGAGTACACGCCCCGGCAGCGCCGCATCATCGACGCCCGGCTCGCCAGAGGGCTGGCTGACATCAAGGCCGGCCGCGTGTCCGAAGCGTTTTCAGACCATGGCGAATTCATCGCCGCCCTGCACAAGGAAGCAGCCAGGCTCGCGGCGCAGAAGAGTAAGCGCCCGGCCAAATGAAGCTCCAGTGGACTTCCCATTTCGCACGGGCCTACAGCAAAGCACCGAAAGAAATCCAGGCGGCCTTTGACAAGCAGTCGTTTCTCCTGCTCCAGACTCTCCGGCACCCGTCGCTCCGGGGCAAGAAATACGATGACGGTAAGGACCGCTGGCAGGCGCGGGTGACGAAAGACTGGCGTTTCTACTTTCTCATCCGGGATGACACCTACATCCTGCAGGATATCGTCCGTCACCCGAAATAGCCGCTCCAGCGGCTTTCGAAGAGTCCCCGCGAGTTACAGTAAGTTTAACCAAGGTTAACCGAGCAGGAGGCTGGCGGTCATGAGCAGAACGACCAGAGTTCTTGGTTTCTCCGTGCCGCCCACCCTAGTGGAGGAAGTGGAGCAGACCGCCCGGCAGGAGCGCCGCACCAGGAGCGAACTGTTCCGGGAGATGTGGCGCGTTTACCGCCGCTATCGTTTGCTGCGGGATCGGGACCGCTGGGTGATGACGCTCATCGAGGAGGCTAACAGCCTGTGGCGGAAGTCGTTTTGTCGTAAGACCGGGACGCAGAATCAGCAAGATGCGGGCCGTTTTTCTCGGGTTTTGGACTTCTACCACGGGCTGCTAAGGCGGAACAGGCGAGGAATCCGCTGGCGCCAGGGGAACTGCAGGCCGAAGATGAACGGCTCATCCGCTACGGCGCCCGGCAGGCGCAACGCCTGGACATCAAGCCCAGGGATACGGAGCGTGTCATCCATGAACACCGCATAGGCCGCAGGGCTTAGGGTCGTTTTCGACACGAACGTCTACGTTTCCGCTTTCACTCACCCTCGGGGACCTTTCAGGATTTGGCGCTACGCGTTGGAGCGCCATTGCATCCTGCTCACATCCGGCCATCCTGGCTGAACTTGCCGGCGTGCTTCGCGACGTTCGAGTGGGATGGGGGCAACATCGTTCATCGGCTGAAGCTCCTGGCGAAGATCGCCGAGATCGTTGTCCCCGGCATTCGGCTTCAGGTGGTTGCTGCCGACCCGGACGACGACCGCATTCTGGAGTGCGCCGTTGCCGGGGCCGCGGACCTCATCGTTTCCGGCGACCACCATCTCAACCGGCTCAAGAGCTTTCGCGGTATCGGCATCGTTCGGCCTGTAGACTTCCTGCGCACGTTGTCGTAGCGTTGCATTTGGACTCTACGCGTCTGGAAAGAGCATTTGCCAAAGAGAACCTGCTGTACCGCAAGGACATACGGATCGATCATCGTCACCGTCCACCTTCCCAAGGGCCGCGACCGCGCGCGATAATGTAGCAGTGTACGTCCCGAAAGCATTCGTACAGCCGGCTCAATTCGCGGAGGCGGTTGCTCGCGCCACAAAGCACCTCGGGCAGCAAGTTCTCAGCGTGACTCCCACGCTTGGTTCCAACTGGAACGGAGAGCCCGCCGTCTTCTTCCTGGTCGTTCTGTCCGATGAAGCAAGCCGGCGCGATCAACTTCGCAACGTCACTCACCAGACATCAAGGCGGATCATCGAACAGGTGCAGCCCCTGGAGCAGTGGGAAGTGCTGCCGTATTTTAACTTTCGCAGCGCATCGGAACAAGCGAGAATCAATCAACATTCCCTGGCGTATTGATGACGTTCGCGGAGGAGTTGCTCGAACTCGCTCAGGACATCGCCTCTCTGAACGCGGCGAAACCGCGTCAGGCGCGCATTCGAAGAGCTGTGTCAACGGCTTATTACGCGCTCTTTCACCTGCTCATTTCGGAGGCTACCCTGAATTGGACCCGAAAGGAGTTGCGACCGCAACTGGGGCGTCTCTTCGACCATGGGCCGATGAGCACCGCTTCAATCAACAAGGCCGCTGAATTGAGCGCGTATTTCAAAGAAGATCCTCCGGAGGGGCCGGAGCGGACAATCGCGGAACATCTTCGAGTCGTTGCGACGACGTTCGACGAAGCCCAGCAGCGGAGAGTGGACGCCGATTACAACCTCGCCAAGGAAATTACCGAAACTGAGATGCTCACTCAAATCGAGGACGTCACGCAAGCGTTCAAGAGTTGGGATATCATCCGCGACGATCTGAGCGCTCAACAATACCTCTTATCGCTACTGGGCGCCAAGGAACGGCGGCAACCGCGAAAGCCAGGTTCTCGAAAGCGCCAGAGGAACAGGCGTCAACAACCGCCTGCAGCGACGTGATAACGCGACGCAGGTTGTGGAGGTTCTCGGCCGCCGGCTTGTTCTGAGGAAGTCGCGCAAAACCCGAGTCCCGGCGGGGGCTTCCGGGGCGGAGGCCTTCGGAACGGCTTAGCTTGGCGCAACGCGTGGGTGTACGTGGCGATCCAGCGCGGCGTACAACCGGCGGGCGGCAAGCGGCGGCGGCACCTCGCCTGTGAGAATGGCCCGGTGCGCCACCGTTCTCCCGTAAAGTCTCCAGTTGTCGTCGTTGTCCGGCCGCAGCGTCGCGCCCGCCAGCGATACTCCGGCGAACACGCCGTGGCTGCGCGAGTACGAGAGAATCTCGGCCCGCATCAGGGCGTCGGTCTGCGCTTCGGCGGTGCGGCCCACCGGACCTCCCATGGCCGAAGCGTCACCTCCGATGGTGAACCGGTCGCTCATCAGCTCATCCTGGCCATGGCGGTTCATCACCAGGAACACAAGGTCGGTCTCGCCGGCGCCGATCTGAAACCCGATGGATCCTCCCTCGATGCGAATCACCGATGGCCCGCTCCACCTCCCCGTTGCCGTGCGGCACACCAGCAAACCCTTGCCGTACTCGGCGCCGACCACGAATCCCGCCCTCTTCAGGTCCGGCACAATGCCGATGCACTCGGCCCTCCTGAGCAGGCTCCGCGGAATGCCCTTGTCCGGCGCGGTCATGATCTCGTCGAACACCTCCGCAGCCGCGCGGATGCGCTTCTGATTGTTGCCCTCGGGGCTGGCTGCGGCGAACGCTGCCGGGGCCAACGCCAACAGACACAGCAGGTACTTCATCATCTTCTCCTTTTGCCACGTTGCGGGCGCGCGCGGCTGGGTATGGCAATGCCGGTCACGCGGCTACGGCGGCCGATACCGCGGCGGTACTGCCCAGGCGTTCTGCCACGTACCGGCGCGCTCGCAACAGGCGAATCCGTACCGCCGTTTCGGTCCAGCCGTGCTCGGACGCGATCTCCCGGACTTTGAACCCTTCCAGATAGTGACGCTCCAGGACGATGCGATCCTTCTTCCTGCAGCACCCGAGAATTCGCGCGACATCAATCGCGGCAAGATTCACCTTCGGCGGCGTAGGAATCTCTGGCAGCCCATGCAACAGCGGCTCGCGCCGGAGGTAACTGCGGTGAATGTTCAGGGCGATACTGTTCATCCAGGTCAGCAGCATCCTGGGGTCGCGTAACTGCCCAAGCCGCTCCCAGCCCCTCACCCAGGCAGCCTGGGCTGTTTCGTTCGCGGCCTCCCAGGCTAACCCACGCGAGACCAGAAACCGAACCGTCAGTCCATATCCCTTTTGATACGCTGCTCCGTATTCGTCTCGTGTCATGTGTAACCTGAGGGCATTTTGAGGGCCAGCCCACTCGCGGTTTGTAAGTGCCTGGCAGCATGAGAATAACGTCATTGTCCGCCGAGTCTCTGGGAGATTGTGGTAACTGCCCCGGTGGAAATTTTTTCCGCCATACCGCAGTGCATGGGCTAAAGTGAAATGTTGCGGAGATTACTCATCCGGCCCGGTGGCATCGGCGATTGTATTCTGTCTTTACCCGCGTTGGAGTACCTTGTTGCCGATTACACGGAAGTCTGGACGTCCGCCGCGGTGGCGCCGCTGATCCGGTTCGCGGATCGAGTTCGGAGTGTGTCCTCGACGGGACTCGACCTGGTGGGCCTGCCGGGCGTCGAACCTCCGCTGCCGGCGATCGCGGCACTTACGCAGTTTGATTCCATCGTTTCGTGGTATGGAACGAACCGTCCGGATTTCCGCGAGGCGGTGACCAGGCTGGGTCTGCCGTTCCGTTTCCTTGAGGCCCTGCCGCGGGAGCAACGTGGCGCTCACGCGGCGGATTTCTTTCTCCGGCAGGCCGGGGGCGCTGGTGTCCGCGATGGCGCCGCGGTACCGCGGATTCCGTGCCTGCGGTCCGATGGCGGCTTCGCGGTGATTCATCCGTTTTCCGGCGGCGTCGGCAAGAACTGGCCACTCCAACGGTTTCAGGCTCTGGCGAAACGCCTCCACCTCCCGGTACGCTGGTGCGCGGGACCGGAAGAGCCTCTGCCGCAGGCGACGCGGTTCGACGATTTGTACCAGCTTGCGTTGTGGTTCGCACGCGCCCGTCTCTACATTGGTAACGACTCGGGGATTACTCACCTGGCCGCCGCCGTGGGCACGCCCGTCGTAGCCGTGTTCGGCCCAACCGACCCGGGCGTGTGGAGCCCCCGCGGAGAACGCGTGCGCGTTGTTTCCTGTGCTGGCGGATGGCCCGGCGTGGACGAAGTGCTTGCGGCGGCGGTGGGGCTGCTGGCGGAGCATCCGGCCTGACAGGATAACTGGCCGCCGGGTTGCTGGCTGCCACGGGATTCACAAAGAACGCCGCTGCGACGGCGCGTTCGTCAAACACCCCGCAACGTCCCGCACAGGAACTTTTTTCTTGACATACTATACTGTATGCTGCATAGTATGTATGACACACTAGTTGAGGCACAGTACAGTCAATGAACGCCGAACTGTTTGAAAACCTTCGACTTGAGCTTCGCCGCGGCTGCCTGATCGTAGCCGTTCTGGCGCAACTCCGGGTGGAACATTACGGCTACACGCTACGCAAGGCGCTGGCTGACGACGGGCTGGCCGTCGACGAAGGCACGCTCTACCCGCTCCTTCGGCGGCTGGAGAGCCAGGGCCTTCTGGCCAGCGAGTGGCGCGAAGAGAACAAGCGCAACAAGCGTTTCTACCGCCTGGCGCCCGACGGTGACCTGATCCTCAGGCAGCTTCTGGACGAGTGGCGAAACATCAACGAATCCATCAACAAGATCGTGCAGGGGGCATAGACTATGGAACTTCTTGATCGTTACCTGAACGCGGTTCGTTACTGGCTGCCGGGCGCGCAGCAGGAAGACATCATCGCCGAGCTGGGCGACGACATCCGCTCGCAAATCGAAGAGCGCGAATCGGCGCTCGGGCGGAAGCTGGACGAGGCCGATCTCGCCGCCCTGCTCAAAGAACGCGGTCATCCCATGCTGATGGCCGGACGCTATATGCCGCAACGCAGCCTGATTGGTCCGGTGTTGTATCCGGCGTACCTGGCGGTGCTGCGAGTCGTGCTCCTGTGGGTGATGGTCCCTGTTTTTGTGCTAATCGTCGGTCCGGTGTTGGTAGCGACGACGGCCAGCCCTGTCGCAGCTTCCATACAAACGCTTTGGAACCTGGCCATGGCGGCCGTCTTCGGCGTTGGTGTGATCACCGTGATCTTCGCGATTGTAGAACGGCGTGGGCTCAGGGATCTGCTGAAATGGGACCCCCGCAAGCTTCCCCGCCTGCCGAAAACGAAGCCCATCCCTGATGCCGCGCGGCCGATTCCGCGTGCCACCGCCATCGCCGAACTCGTATTCAGCGTGATCTTCATCGGGGTTTGTCTGGAAGCCACGCGGTATCGAGCCGGATTCGATCTGGACATTGTCCACGTCACGCCGGCTCCCGTCTGGAGCATCGTCTACTGGCTGACCCTGCTGTATTGCGCGGTCGGAATACCGTTGGGCTGGACCGGGCTGATATGGCCTTCGTGGATACGTCTGCGTGCGGCCATTCGCCTGGCCGCCGACGGTATCGGCCTCATCGTGATCGGCGTCCTGATCAAAGCGGGAGCCTGGCTGACCCTCACGGCGTCCGCTCTTTCGGCGGCGGACCTGGCGGAGGCCACGAAGTGGACTAACGTCGGCATGAAGATCTTTCTGGCCGCCGCCGCGATCGTCACTCTGGTGGACGTGGCTCAGGAAGTGCGGCGGTTCCTGGGCGTCGGGGGCCCCACAATCGTGATTAACCGGTAGCATGGCGCTTTTCGCCGAAAACTCCGCGACGTTCTGTTTCAAGTACCGGATTCTGAGGTTTGCAAATGACGCAACCGACGAGTGCGTACAACCTGTCTGTCGGCTACCTGCGGGCTTTCGTGACCCTGCTGGTGCTGGCGCCGGCCTCGCTCGTGCTCCTTCCCCGCTGGTGGCAGGCGTTTCCCGTGGTGGACGGCGCCCGCTGGTCCGGCTTCAGCGCTCTGGTGGGCTTCAACGGCATCTTTTTCATGTCGCTGATGTTTCTCCTGTCGGGCCTGTTCGTTTGGAAGAGCCTCGCGCGCAAAGACGCCGGAGGATTCCTGCACGGCCGCTGGGATCGGCTCGGCGTTCCGTTTTTCGCGGCGGTGGCTGTGGTCTCGCCGCTGGCTTATTCGGCGACGCACGCGCAGATCAGCACGCCTGTGGCCAAGGTGACGCTGATTCGCGGGCACGGTGGCGCTGATCTGGGGAGCGACGGCCGCACTCCGGCGCATTCCCGCGGTAGCGCGCGTGATTTAAGAGGAGAAAAACAATGAATAACGATTATTTGGCGGAATTGTCCGGCGTGAGCAAGCGTTTCGGGAAAATCGTGGCGCTCGACGGCCTCGATCTGGAGGTGCGGCAGGGGGAACTGCTGGCCCTGCTGGGGCCCAACGGCGCTGGAAAAACCACGGCCATTTCGCTGCTGCTGGGCTTGCGGCAACCGGACTCGGGCGCGGTGCGCCTGTTTGGCCAGTCACCCCTGCTGGTGGAAACGCGGCGGCGCGTGGGCGTGATGATGCAGGACGTGACCCTCGCCTCGGAGCTTCGCGTGCGCGAGCACATCGACCTGGTGGCCAGCTACTACCCACAGCCCCTGGCGCCACACGAGGTGCTGGAGACGACCCACACCGCGCCGCTCGCGGACCGTCTTTACAGGAAGCTGTCGAACGGCCAGAAGCGTCAGGTGCAATTCGCGATGGCCATTTGCGGCCGCCCGCAGTTGCTGTTTCTCGACGAGCCCACGGTGGGGCTCGATCTTGAAGCCCGCGAAATGTTGTGGACCACGCTGCGCCGGCTGGTCGGCCAGGGATGTTCCATCGTGCTGACCACCCACTATCTGGAAGAAGCCGAAGCGCTGGCCGATCGCGTCGTGGTGCTCGGGAAAGGCCGCATGATCGCCTCGGGCACGGTGAGCGAGATGCGCGCGCTGGTTGTCCGCAAGCGCATCAGTTGTTGCACCACGCTGGCGGCGGAGGTGGTGGCGGCGTGGCCGGACGTGGACGGCGTGAATCGCGGCCACCAGCGGCTGGATATCACCGCCAGCAACGCCGAGTCGGTGGTGCGTCGGCTGCTGGCCGGCGACGAGAATCTGCTGGAACTGGAAGTCCGCCGCGCCGGGCTCGCCGAAGCGTTTACAGAACTCACCCAGGAGGTCGCACAATGAGTACCCTTGTCATGCCCGCCGGCCGGCTGTGGGGCGCGTATCTCCGGGAGGCGAGATACGAATCCGTGCGTATGCTGCGCACGCCGGCGTTTACGTTGCCTTTTCTCCTGCTCCCGGTTGGCATTTATCTTTTTGTGGTAATGGCCGCCGGAGCGGCGCTGCTGGACCCGAAAGTCGCGGCGTATTTCTTCACGGGCTTTTCCGTGTTCGGCGTAATGGGACCGGGAATGTTCGGATTCGGCATGGTGGTGGCCATGGAACGCCAGGAGGGCGTGCTCACGCTCAAGCGTGCGTGGCCCATGCCGCCGGCGGCGTATCTGCTCGGGAAGCTGCTCATGGCGGCGTTGTTCGCCGCCATTGTCATGGCCACGATGATCGTCGCTGCTACATTGCTCGGACACGTAAAGCTGAGCGCGGGCCAATACCTGACTGTAGCCGTGGTCGACATCCTGGGGGCCTTGCCGTTCTGTGCCATCGGGCTGTTTGTCGGCGTGCGGGCCACCGGCCAAAGCGCGCCGGCCATCGTGAATCTTCTGTATGTGCCCATGTTTCTGGTCGCGGATCTGTGGTTCCCGCTGCCGCCCGCGGCGAAATGGCTGTCGCTGTTCTCGCCGGCGTACTATTTGCGGGAGCTCACGCTCAGCGCGGCAGGCCTTGCGGACCGCGTGCCTCCAGCGGTTGGCGCGGCGGTGCTTGCGGCGTTGACGGTGTTGCTTACCGGTCTGGCCGTGCGGCGGCTGGCGCGCGTGGGCTGAAACGGGACACGCGACTCGATCCGTGTGCCCTTCCAGAGAAGGCTTGCATCCGGACGCGATCCAGCGGAGAATACGGCGATGCACTCACGACGAAGCTTCCTGCGTTTCGGTTCTCTTCTGCTGCTGTCCGTCGCCGCGGCGGTCGCTCAGGAGCCGAAGCCCGCGCCGAGGTATCCCATCGTCGATGGACACCTCCATTTCCTCAACTTCGTCCAGGAGACCGCCGGCATGGACGCCTTCTTCAAGGCGATGGACGATACCGGGGTGGTGGAGTCGGCGGTGATCGGCATGCCCGTTGTGAAGAAGTGGGACGAGGGCGACGAGAAGCGCCCCACTTACTACCTGGACAACGACGCGCGCACTTACTGGTACAGCGCCACCGACTTCCTGGTGGCGCGGGCCGTGCTGGACCTGCCTAAGGAAAAGCAGGCCCGCCTGCATCCTTTCATCTGCGGATTCAACAGCGCGGACCGCAATGCCGTGGATCATGTGGAGCGCATGCTGGCGCTCTACCCGAACTTCTGGCAGGGCATCGGCGAGGTTTTCCTGCGCCATGACGACCTTACCGCGCTCACCTACGGCGACGTCCCGCGCGCCACCTCCAAGGCGTTTGGCCGGTTGCTGGACCTGGCTGCGGCGCGCGATCTGCCCGTGCTGGTCCACAGCAACATCGGGCCGGCCTGGCTGGAACAACCCGACTATCTTGGCGAGATCGAGTCGGCCGTCGGGGCGCATCCGAGCACGCGAATCATCTGGGCGCACGCGGGCATCAGCCGCCGTATCGTCATCGCCAATCACACCGGCATCCTGCGCCGCATGCTGGGCCAGTACCCGAACCTCACAATCGACTTGTCGTGGGTCATCTTCGAGCAGGAGATCGCGCCCGGCGGCGTTCTGGACCGCCGATGGGCGACGCTGCTCGAAGAGTATCCCGGCCGCTTTGTGATCGGCTCGGATACCGTGGGCTTCTTCGACCAGTACAAGCCCACCCTGCAGCGCTACTATCTGCTGCTGGATGCGCTCAAACCGGAGACCGCGCGAAAAGTGGCGCACGACAACTTCCTGGCGCTGCTCCCGGCACGCCGGTAGCGTGGTGCGAGACGATTCGAAGTGGGGCAGCCCCTCGGGCTGCGGCCGGCTCTCGGCCGGCCTGTTTCCGTCAACGGATGCCTGATTCCGCCAGCGAAAAGCGGGTCCGGGGGACCCGCGCAGACCGGGGGTCTGCCCACAACGTCCCGCACGGCGCCTCCGGTGAAAGGTCAAGTGGCATTGAGCCCGTGGCCTAGGCGGGGCTCTCAGCCCCGCCCACGGACCGCGAGCGTGAGCGAGCGGTTGCGACAAAATGGGACGTGGGGTTCGGATTGTGGATCGACGGCGAAGAGCGCCTGGCGTGGGCCCAGGGCACCCATGAGTACCGCCCGATGGGGGCCGCAGTGGTGGCGGTCACCGATCAGTTCCGGCGCCGCGACTTCCACGGCAGCCATCGCCTGCCCGCGCGCCTGCGCAATTCGTTCGCCGGGTTCTTCGGCTCGCTGGAAGAGGTGAATGAGTATCTGCGTCGCGCCCGCCGTTCCGCGGCACGGCTGCCGAAGCCAGGCCCGACGCCCTCGCACGTGCGCTGATGGCGTCCCCGACGCCCTCGCCCCCGGGACGCGCTACCCCAGCCTGGAAGGCAGATCCCGCATAGGCCCCATCCACTCCAGCTCGCGGTCGATGTCGTTGTGCAGTTTGTATTTCCTCCGCACCGTGGCGAGATTCTCGCCGGCGATGTCGATGCGGTTGAGATCGTACTGGCCCAGGCCGGCCTGCCAGCAATACAGCAGATAACCCGGCCAGCGCGCGTCGATGCCCATCGCCTCCAGTCCCACGCGGTCGGCGGCAATGTAGTCGGCAGACGCGATGGCCACCCGCGAGGGCACGGGCGTTCCGGCGCCGGGTCCGTTCCCCTCCATGCCCTCGTAGCCGTCAATGAGAGTGGCGCCCCAGAAGGGCCGCAATTTCTGAGCGGTGAGGAACATGTCGTAGTGGGTCTGGCGGATGCCGCCGTGGTACTTGCGTTTGTCGTTCCAGTGCGAGGTTTCGCCTGGTGCGAAGTGCAGCGGAGCGCCCAGCGTCATGTTCTTCACCGAAAGCGTCGCCACCACCGTGTTATGCGTCTTCAGGATGGCCGAGCAGATGATAAACGCATCCGGATCGAGCAGGCGCGCGGCCAGGCGCACCGGCGTCAGGTGCAGGTCGAAATCCAGAACGGGAAGGATCTGGTGCTTCGCCTCGGCGTTCAGATCCAGCAGCTTCACCTGCAGCGATTTGTATTCGCCGGGCAGCCGCGGATAACGGAAATTCTCGAAGCCCGCCATGGTGTCGTCCGCGGACGCTTCGGCGATGTACACCGGGCCTTTGGAGCGCTCCCCCAGATAGTCGAGAATGCCGCGAAGAGTGTCGGCGTGCGTGCTGGCGAGCTGATTCTCGGAAGAAACAACATTGGGCTTTATCAGGACGTACTTCTTTTTCTTCAGCTCGGGCGCGATGCGCGCGTCAATTGCCTTGAGCGCACGGTAGGCGTTCGCTCGCCGGTCCTCTCCATGCGCCAGCGAAACCAGCGAGCGTGCGTCGATCGGCAGCAGGGGATCGGGCAACGGAGCGGGCGCCTGCGCCAGGGCGTGTCTTGCGGCGGCGGCGAACGTCAGGACACCCGCTCCGGCCTGCAACAGTTCCCGCCGGGAAAGCCTGTCAGTCAACGGCGGCCTCCTTCGTAGTGTGATAGTTTGAAGTCACCTCATTTATATCTCAATTCTGAGGAGCAATTCATGATCGAGGACTCTTCCCGAAGAAAGTTCCTGGTGGCGGGTATCGGAGTGCCCGCCCTGCTTGCCGCCAGGCCGCAGGCTCCCGCGAAACCGGCTGCCGTCGCCGCGTCCCCGTTGCGTGGCGCCCCCACGCTCGACTACCGCGTGCTCGGCAAAACCGGCCTCAAGGTGACCACCGTCGGCTTTGGCACCATGATCACGTCCGATCCGTCGGTGATCGAACGCGCCGCAGACCTCGGAGTCAACTACTTCGACACCGCCCGCGGCTACCAGAGCGGGAATTGCGAGCGCATGGTGGGCGCGGCGTTGCGCACCCGCCGAAACAAGGTCTTTCTCTCCACCAAGAGCGGCGCGCCGACGAAGGAACAGGCCCTGGCCGACCTGGACACCAGCCTTCGCGAGATCGGCACCGATCACGTGGACATCTGGTATCTGCACGGCAAGAGCAAGCCGGAAGATCTCAAAGACGAGCTGATCGAAGCGCAGCAACTGGCCAGGAAGGCCGGCAAGATCCGTTTCGCCGGCGTGAGCACGCACGGCGGCCAGAAGGACCTGGTGCCCGCCATCGTGGCCCGCAGGGATCACTTCGACGTGCTGCTCACCACCTACAACTTCGCCATGGATCCGGCCATCGCCGATTCCATCAATCTGGCGGCGGACGCGGGGCTCGGCGTGGTGGCCATGAAGGTGATGGCCGGCGGCGAGCGGGCGCTGCGGGCCAATCCCAACGGCGACCGGATCAGGGGGATTCTGCACCGCGACGGCGGCACGCTGGCCGCGCTGAAATGGGTGCTGCGGAACACCCGCGTCCACACCACCATCCCCAGCACCACCGACATGGACCAGCTCGACGAAAACCTCCGGGCCATGGCCGCCCCCTTCGGCGCAGCCGACGAAAAGACCCTGGAAACGCGGCTGGAGCTGCTCCGCCCGCATTACTGCAACATGTGCGGCCAGTGCGACGGCACGTGCGCGCGGGGGCTGCCGGTGGCCGACATGCTGCGCTTCTACATGTACTCGGCGAACTACGGCGAGTTCCCTCTGGGACTGGAGAGCTTCCGCCAGCTTCCGGCGCACCTGCAATCCGTGCGTTGCTCCGAATGCCCCGAATGCACGGTGAGCTGTCCCCGTGGCGTTCGCGTAGCGGAACGGCTCAGCCTGGCGCAGGAATGCTTCGGTTGACGGCGCGGTTCGGACTGCCGGTGGCGTTGCTGGCCGCTGCGATATCCGTGGCCGGCCAGACCCCCGGTTGCGGCCTGTTCGCGGGCTGGCAGCCGCGCGGCCCGGGCCGCCTGTTCGAGGGCGACAATCTGTTCGAGTACATGGACGGGAACTCGGAAGGGTACCTCGTCTACGGCTTCGTGCGCATGCGCGGCGTCACCTGTACCAGGGCCGGCGACACGCTGGTCTTCGACGTCTCGGAGTTTGCCGATGCCGAATCGGCCTGGGGCATGTTCCTGGCGAATCGCGACGCGCAGAAGCCCATCGAGCCGATCGGCACGGGCGGCCAGACCGTTCCGCGCAAGGCCATTTTCACGAAGGACAAATACTACGTCGAACTGGCCGCCGAAAGTGATCGCGATCACACCGCCGAACTGCGGGAGATGGCGAAAACCGTCGAGTCGGGCATCGCCGGCAGTACCTCCCGGCCCGAGCCGCTCGCCTGGTTCCCGCCGGAGGGACTGGTTGGCGGGACCGCCCGCCTGGCGCCGGAGAGTGTCCTCGGCATTCGCCTGCTGAAACGCGGCTACGTCGGCCAGTACGGCGATGCGAAGGCGTTTGTGGTGACCGAAGCGTCGGCGGAGGCGGCCAGGACCACGCTCGACCAACTGAGGGCGCGATTCGAGGGAGCGGCGCCGGCCGCGGTGGCAGACCAGGCCTTTCGGGTGAAGGACCAGTATCTCGGCAACATCTGCATGTTTCGCAAGGGGCGACGCGTGGCCGGTTATGCCAATGTGCCCGATGGGCAGGATGCGCTGGCCCTGGCCGTGGCCTTCGCCGCACGCATTCCGGAGTAGGGGGCTGAGAACCCCTGCCCGCCCGGCAGCGCATGGCGCTACCCCACGTTACGGTTTCATGATGTCGCGCGCGTGCGTGACTGCCGGCGGGGTGCTGAACACCACGCTCACAACGTCGAACCGCACCTTCTCCCAGGGGACTTCCGCATGGCGGGCGAAGTCGCGGGCGGCGCGGAGCATCCGCTGACGTTTCTCGCGATCAATGGCGCGATCCGGCGCGCCGAAGTCGTCCGTGGTGCGCGACTTGACCTCGGCGAACACCAGCGTGTCCTGATCCCAGCCGACCAGATCGATCTCACCGGCCCCGGAGGCAAGCCGGTAGTTGCGGGCGACCACGATGATGCCGGCGCGCTGAAGAAAACGGTGGGCGATGTCCTCGCCGCGCCTGCCGAGGGCCTGATCGGCGGGCCACCGGCGCCTGCGCGCCTGATGGCGGAGACCGTCAGCGAATTCATACAACAGGCCGAGCATGACTTGCCGCTCCGGTGTGCTTATCCCGTCTACTGTAATAAATATCGGCGTCTCAGGCAATCACTTTAGGACTTCAAATTCGAAGTCCATGACCTTGCCGCGGACCACGTAGCACAGGTAGTACTCCCAGAAGCGCCGGAACCGGCGCGACCGGTTCACCAGGAACTCGAAACCGAGCCAGCGCCAGAAAGCAAGTAGGCGGACGCGGATCGAAATCTCCCGGAATCGCACGGCCGAGTAGTAGCCGAATCCGCCGTGTTTCTCGCCAAAGTAGCGAAATGAGAAGCTGTTCAGGTGCCAGCGGTGGGTGGGGTCGCAGAACGAGCTGAAATCGGTGTAATGCGGCGTGGACACGAACACCCGCCCGCCGGGCCGCACCAGGCGGTGGAACTCCTCCATGGTGCGGATCACATCCTGAACGTGCTCAATGACATGGATGGCCCGGACCTGGCCGAAGGAGCCGTCGCGGAACGGGTAAGGGAAGCGGTCGAGGTCGGCAAGAACGTCGGCGCGGCTGGCCGGATTGCGATCGACGCCGATGGCGCCCGGGAACTTGTTGATGCCGCACCCCACGTCGAGGATGGGGCCGGCTGGCTGAGAAGGGTCTGGCGTAATCTACAGTATCGCCCGCCGACGGTATCGCCCGCCGACGGTATCGCCCGCCGACGGGATCGCCCGCCGACAGGATCGCCCGCCGACAGGATCGGCCCAGGTCCCGATTCGCGCTCGTGGCGGCACTGACCCTCACCCCTGCACGCGCACCGAAGCGAGACGATAGAACTCGTATCCACGCACTTCGGAACCCGGCCGGCCTGCACGTTGCCACACCTCTGCAGCGCTCAGATCTCGCAGCAGCCGCAGGTTTCTTGCGGCAAGATACGGTTCGAGCTCCTCTGGGTAAAACCCGAAGGTCCACGGCTCCCCGTAGGACCGGAGTCTGGACAGCAGCTTCTCCGCCCCGAAGAATTGCCCTGGCGCGTCGAGAGCTCCGCGATGGACGTACGTGAACAGCAGGATGCTGCCGCCAGCGGCTTGCGCAATCTGCCGGAGCACTCCATCCACGGCCTCCGGCGATAAATAGTTGGTGACGCCTTCCCAGACAAAACAGGTGGGCCGCGTCTGGTCAAAACCGGCCCGGCTCAGAACATCTGCCAGAGACTGTGTGTTGAAGTCGATACCGATGAATTGGACCTGCTTCGGAAGCGATCCGATTCCCTTCCGCAGCGCCGCTTGTTTGGCGAGCGAGGTCTCGGGGTGGTCAAGCTCGAAGTTGTTCACCAGTTGTGCGGCTGGCAGACGAAATGCGCGCATATCGAAGCCTGCCCCGAGCAAAACGAGCTGCGTGCACGTTTCCAGTGCTCGCGTGACCTCCTCATCGATCCACTTCGTGCGGGCGATGCCCGCCGCTCTCGCGCCTGGCGACCGTCGATCGAAGACCCGCTCCACCAGCCAGCGCCCTGCAGCGCACCGAGCAATCCACCAGATCCGCTTGCGCCATCGGTGTAGGAACAGCGCCGCGAACGGATCCCGGAACAACCGTGAACGCGCGGGCCGGGCTGATTCGATGGCGCGGAATAACGCCATGTATTCCCCCGTAAGGCTGGCGCGGTTTCTCATGGGCTCTTACCAGACTCAAACGGCGTAGCAACAGCCACCGTTTCCGGCCGCTGCCACTACGCCGTCGATGCTGCGGGATTGGCCGCCAGCCCGCCTGGGCCGGCGGCGGCGGTGTTTACTTTTCTTCTTCGCCTTCCTCTTTGCCCTGCTGGATGGCCTTCAGGCGTTCTTCGCGGCGTTTCGCGCGTTCCGCGGCGCGCTTCACCAGTTCGGAGCCCACCAGCTCCAGCATGGCTTCTTCCGCGCCGTCGCCCTTGCGGAATCCGATCCGCACCACCCGCGTGTAGCCGCCGTTGCGCTGGCCGAACCGCGTGCCCAGCTTGTCGAACAGCTTCTTGACGGCGTCGGGCGTCATCAGGAACTGGGCCGCCTGACGGCGGGCATGCAGGCTGTCTTCGCGCGCCAGCGTGATCATGCGGTCCACCAACGGTTTGGCGGCCTTGGCCTTGGTGATGGTGGTGACCACGCGCTCGCGCTCGATCACGCTGGTGACAAGGTTGCGCAACAACGCGTCGCGGTGGCTCCTGTCGCGCCCCAGCTTGTATCCCGCCTTCTTGTGTCTCATTCGTTACTCCATCACCTCGTCGAAATCCTCGATCTCATCCATCCCGGGCGGGAGTGGCGGAGCGGAGCCGCCGGCGGGCGCCACCAAACGCCCCTGCGCGTCGAACTTCATGCCAAAGCCGAGCCCGAGATTGCCGAGGATTTCCTTGATCTCGTTGAGCGATTTACGCCCGAAATTCTTGGTGCGCAACATTTCCGCTTCGGTCTTCTGCACCAGATCGCCGATGCTCTGAATGTTGGCGTTCTTCAGGCAGTTGTAGGAACGAACGCTGAGCTCCAGTTCTTCCACCGAGCGGTTCAGCACTTCGTTCATCTGGCTCATGGCGCGCTCGGCCGGTTCCTCGGAGGTCTCCGGCAGCTCTTCAAAGTTGATGAAGATGGCCATATGATCCTTGAGGAGTTTGGCCGCCTGGCCCACCGAATCCTGCGGCGAGATGGCGCCGTTGGTCCAGACTTCCAGCGTGAGCTTGTCGTAATCGGTCATCTGGCCCAGACGGGCCGCTTCCACCGAGAAGTTCACCTTGCGCACGGGCGAGTGGACCGAGTCGATGGGGATGTAGCCGAGCGGCAGATCCTCGTCGTAGTTGCGGTCCGCGGCCACGTATCCGCGTCCGCTTTTCAGGCGCATCTCGATGTGCAGACGGCCGCCCTCGCCAATGGTAGCCACGTGCATGTTGCGGTCCAGCACCTCCACGTCGTGGTCGGTTTCGATCTGGCCGCTCAGCACTTCGCCGTTCTGGTCGATGGTGAGGCGCGCGGTGCGCGTCCCTTCGCCGCTCATCTTGAACGGAACCTGCTTGAGGTTGAGGATGATGTCGGTGGCGTCCTCGGCCACGCCCGGGATGGGGCTGAACTCGTGCGCCACCAGGCCATTGCTGCCCTCGATGCGCACGGCGGTGATGGCCGCGCCCTCGATGGAGCTGAGCAGAACCCGGCGCAGGCCCGTCCCGATGGTGGATCCGAATCCGCGCTCGAACGGCTGCGCCGTGAACATGCCGTAACGCTCGGTGAGCGATTCGGTGTTTGCTACCAGTCTTTTCGGCTTCTGAAAACCCTTAAACATACCTGATTCCCGTACTCCACCGGTTTTCGTTCGTGAAATTACCTGGAATACAGCTCATCACTTGGAGTACAACTCCACGATGAGCTGCTCATTGAGCTGGATCTGCACCAGCTCGTCGCGGCGCGGCATGGTCAGCACGCGCCCCTTCAAAGTCTCGCGGTCCACTTCGATCCAGTTCGGCGACGGGGCGTGCGCGGTGGCGTCGCGGGCGCTCAGGATGGTGGGGTTTTCGCGGCTCTTCTCGCGTACTTCCACCAGGTCCCCCACCTTCACCACGAAAGAAGGGATGTTCACCTTGCGCCCGTTCACCTGGATGTGTCCATGGCGGACAATCTGACGCGCCTGCGGGCGGCTGGTGCCGAGTCCCATGCGGTAAATGACGTTATCGAGCCGGCGCTCCAGCAGGTTGAGCATGTTGTCGCCGGTGACGCCTTTGGTCCGCGCGGCCTTTTCGAACAAATTCCGGAACTGGCCTTCCAGAATGCCGTAGTAGCGGCGGGCCTTCTGCTTCTCGCGAAGCTGCAGGCCGTATCCGACGATTTTGGGCCGGCGGTCCTTGCCGTGCTGCCCGGGGGCGAAGTTGCGCTTCTCGATGGCGCACTTCTCCGTGTGGCAGCGTTCGCCCTTGAGGAAAAGCTTCATGCCCTCTCTGCGGCAAAGCCGGCAGACCGGGCCGTTATAACGAGCCATTCAGTTACCTTCTCCTGACGATAAGGTGCAGTTTACGGCGCCAGGCGCCTTCGTCCTGCTTACAGCATCCAGGCTGTGGGGCAGGATTGTATCCTGCGGCGGGTTTTTAACCCGCGCACAGCGCCGATTAGAAACCGGCGCGCAGGTTGTAAACCTGCCCCCACACCCAAATCCATTACACGCGGCGGCGCTTGGGCGGCCGGCAGCCGTTGTGCGGGATGGGAGTCACGTCCCGGATGCCACGCACATCGATGCCCGCCGTGGAGAGCGCACGCACTGCGGATTCGCGCCCGGCGCCCGGCCCGGCCACCCGGACCTCCACCACGCGCATGCCCACTTCCTTCGCTTTGTTGGCGGCCGTCAGCGACGCCTGCTGGGCGGCGAACGGCGTGCCTTTGCGCGAACCACGGAACCCCAGCGATCCGGAACTCGACCATGCCACCACGTTCCCGGTCTGATCCGTAAACGTGATGATGGTGTTGTTGAACGACGCCTGCACGTGCACGATCCCCACCGGGATGCTCTTCTTCTCGCGCTTCTTGAAAGTCTTCTTCTTGCCAGCCGTCTTCTGTGGAGCTTTCGCCATTTCGCCGGGTTCCCCTTACGTCTTCGACGTCGCCTTCTTCTTGTTGGCCACCGTTCCGCGGCGCGGTCCCTTGCGGGTGCGCGCGTTGGTGTGCGTACGCTGCCCGCGCACCGGCAGGCCGCGGCGATGGCGCAGCCCGCGGTAGGAGCCCATCTCGATCAGGCGCTTGACGTTCAGCGAGAGTTCCTTGCGCAGGTCGCCTTCGATGGCTCCCTCGTTCTCGATGAGCGTACGCAGCCGGTTGACCTCGTCCTCGGCCAGGTCGGCGACCTTCTTCTCCGGATCCACCGAGGCCCGGTACAACAGCGACAGCGCCCGAGTGCGCCCGATACCGTAAATATAGGTCAGGCCGATCGCGGCCCGCTTCTTGTTTGGCAGATCAACGCCAGCAATACGCGCCATATAATCTCTTCCTTATCCCTGCCGCTGCTTGTGCTTGGGATTCACACAGGTCACGCGGACGACACCGTACCGGTGGATAATCTTGCATTTGTCGCACATCTTCTTGACGGAAGCCCGAACTTTCATCTGGTCGCCTTCACTTCAAAAGTTTCGTAATTCGTCCGCGGGTCCGATCATGCGGCGAAATCTCCACCTGCACGCGGTCCCCCGGCCTCACCCTCACAAAATTCAGCTTCGAGGCATCGGCCGCGTGCGCCAGCACCACATCCTGGTTGGCCAGCTTCACGCGGACCACCGCGCTCGGAAGCAACTCCACCACTTCGCCCTCGACGGTCAAGGTCTTGTCAGAACCCACGGTCCATTCGCCGTTACCGCCACGCAGTGTTCAAAGTGGGCCGAATACGACCCGTCCTTCGTCACCGCCGTAAATTTATCCGCCTTCACCCGGCTCTCCGGCCGCCCCGAGTTGACCATGGGCTCAATGGCCAGCACCATGCCCTCCTTCAGGCGCGGATTGGGACTCCGCCGGTCCACGA
Source organism: Bryobacteraceae bacterium (assembly GCA_049520275.1). Classification (GTDB taxonomy): domain Bacteria; phylum Acidobacteriota; class Terriglobia; order Bryobacterales; family Bryobacteraceae; genus CAWACP01. The sequence goes on along the minus strand of JBEKPY010000042.1, from coordinate 12,158 downwards.
AATTCGGAATCTGCGGCTCCTCGTGGAGGCTGGTTCCGATTCCGTGGCCCACAAACTCGCGCACGATCGAGAAGCCGTTCTCCTCGACGTGTTTTTGCACGATTCCCGACACCTCCAGCAACCGCGCGCCTTCCCGCGCCATGCCGATGGCCCGCTCCAGCGACTCTCGCGTAACCTGCAGCAGGCGCACCGTATTCTCGCTGACCTCGCCCACCGGGACGGTAATGGCCGAATCGCCGTAGTAGCCGTCCAACTGCACGCCCGTATCGATGGAGACGATGTCGCCCCGCTTCAACCTTCGCTTCGACGAAGGCATGCCATGCACAATCTCGTCGTTCACCGACGTACACAGGACGAACGGAAACCTCGCCCCCGCCGACGGCACGTAGTAGCCTTTGAACGCCGGTTTCGCCCCGGCGTCGCGCACCATTCTCTCCGCCGCCGCTTCCAGCTCCTGCGTGGTCACGCCCTCGCGCACCATGGCCTCCAGATCCTTCAGAATCTGGTACACCAGCAGGCCGCTGCGGCGCATCTTCTCGAGTTCCAACGGGCTCTTGCGGACAATCATGCGCGCCCGGTCAGCGCCCGGCAACATCCGTAACAGACTGAGAGTCACACACGGTCTTTCTCACGACCGCATTCGACAGGCGGAAGCACGCAGGGCTCCTTTCATTGTAAACCATTGCCGAATCGGCCTCAAATCCTCTACCTGTGGGGCAGGATTGCATCCTGCGCGCGGGTTTGTAACCCGCGCCCGGCGCCCATTGGAAATCGGCGCGCAGGTTGCAAACCTGCCCCACATCCCACATCCACGCCTACGCGCCCGAACTCCGGCGTCCGCGGATCCGTCCGGCCCGCGGCGTGAAGCCCTCGTAGTGGCGCATAATCAACTGCGCCTCGATCTGGTTGATGGTATCCATGGCCACGCCGACCACGATCAGCAGCGAAGTGCCGCCAAAGTAAAAATTCACGCCCAAGCCGTCCAGCAGCCAGCGGGGGAAGTACTGGTCGATCCAGTTTCCCATCAGCGGCAGGCGCTGCAGCTTGATCCCCGCGATCATGATCTGCGGAATCAGCGACAGAACCGACAGATACAAACCGCCCACCACGGTGATCCGGGTCAGAATCTTGTTCATGTACTCGGCGGTATTGCGTCCGGGCCGGATTCCCGGAATAAACCCGCCGTACTTGCGCATGTTATCCGCCGCTTCGTTCGGGTTGAAAATGATGGACACGTAGAAGAAGCAGAAGAATATGATGAGAATCACGAAAAGCAGATAATACAGCGGGGAAGCCCCGCCCATCGAACCCAGCAGCCCGCTCAGGAACGGGTTGGATTTCACGAACGGGAACTGCAGGAACGTCTGCGGGAACGCCAGCAGCGAGGACGCGAAAATCACCGGAATCACTCCGCCGGCGTTCACCTTCAGCGGCAGGTGCGTGGACTGCCCGCCCATCATCTTGCGGCCCACCACGCGCTTGGCGTACTGCACCGGGATGCGCCGCTCGCCGCGCTCCACCAGCACGATGAACCCCACCACGGCGATCATCACCGCCAGAATAAGGATCAACTGCAGCGGAGGCCACTGCCGGGTCACAAAAACGTTGGTGTAAATCTCCTGCATGGCCCGCGGCAGACCGACCACGATGCCCGTGAAAATGATCAGCGACATGCCGTTGCCGATGCCGCGCTCGGTAATCTGCTCGCCCAGCCACATGATGAACGCCGTGCCCGAGGTGAGGCTCAGAATGGTCATCAGAATAAAGCCGATGCCCGGATGAATGACGAAATCGCCCGATTTCTGCAGGGCAATGGCGATGGTGGACGATTGTATCAACCCCAGGATCACCGTGAGGTAGCGGGTCCACTGGGTGATCTTCCGCCGCCCCAGCTCGCCTTCCTTCTGCAGCTTTTCGAGGGTGGGGACCACCACCGCCAGCAATTGCAGAATGATGGAGGCGGTGATGTAGGGCATGATGCCCAGCGCGAAAATGGTCAGCCTCCGGAACATGCCGCCGCTGAACAGGTCGACGAACCCGAACAGGGTGCCCGAGTTGCGCGCGAAGAACTCCGACAATCGATTCGCGTCGATGCCCGGCGTCGGAATGTGCCCGCCCAGCCGGTACACGGCCAGCATGGCCAGCGTGAACGCCACCCGCTTGCGCAGGTCGGGAATCCGAAAAACGTTGGCAAAGGCCTCAAGAAACTTCATGGCTGATACCCCCGCTACTCCGCTCCGATCACCGTGACGGCGCCGCCCGCCTTGCCGATCTTCTCCTCGGCCGATTTCGAAAACAGGTGCGCGGCGACCTTGATGGGCCGCTTCAGGTCGCCTCCGCCCAGGATCTTCAGACCGTCGCCCAGCTTGCGGATGACGCCAAGCTCCAGCAGGCGCCCCGGATCGAACGTGTCCCCTTCAAGCTGCTCCAGACGGCCCACGTTGACGATGGCGTACTCCTTGCGAAAAATGTTGGTGAAGCCGCGTTTGGGAAGACGGCGGTGCAGCGGCATCTGGCCGCCCTCGAAGCCGCGCATCATGCTGTAGCCGGAGATGGAGCGGGCTCCCTTGGCGCCGCGTCCCGAATACTTGCCGCGTCCCGAGCCCATGCCCTGGCCGACCCTCTGCTTCTTGTGCTTCTGTCCGGCCGGCGGTTTCAAGCCACTGAGATTCATTTCGCCTCCTCCACCACGCGCAGCAGATAGGGGATTTTCGCCACCATCCCGCGGAATCCCGGCGTGTCCGGGCGCTCCACCACCTGATTCATCTTGCGGAGCCCCAGCGAGCGCACGATCACCTTATGCTTTTCCGGCGTGCAGATGGGGCTGCCCACCAGTTGGATTTTGATCTTTGCTTCGGCCATGCGATTCATCCTCCGTCTGCCGGCGGCTTCAGCCGCGCAACCGAGCCGGGTCGATGCCGCGCAGCTCGGCCACTTCGTTCTTGTCGCGCAACTGCTCCAGCGCGGCGATGGTGGCCTTCACCACGTTGTGCGGATTGTGCGAACCGATCGACTTGGTGAGCACGTTGGGAATCCCCACCGCCTGAATGACCGCGCGGACCGGACCCCCCGCGATTACCCCCGTTCCTTCCGGCGCCGGCTTGAGCAGCACCATGCCGCTGCCGAACTGCCCGAGAACCGGGTGCAGGATGGTCGTCGAGAACACGTGCACCTTCCGCAGATTCTTCTTCGCCGCTTCGATGCCCTTCTTGATGGCCGCGGGCACTTCCTTGGCCTTGCCCGTGCCGAAGCCCACGATCTTCGCCCCGGGATCGCCCACGACGACGAGCGCCGAGAAGCTGAGATTCTTGCCGCCCTTCACCACCTTGGTGACGCGGTTGATGGACACCACCTGTTCCTTCAGGTTCAGGGTATTGGCGTCAATGCGCTTTGCCGTAGTCGCTGCCATTTTTGTCAAAACTCCAGTCCGCCCGCGCGGGCCGCTTCGGCCAGCGCCTTCACGCGGCCGTGATACAGATAGCCGCCGCGGTCGAACACCACGCTGGTAATGCCCTCGGCCCTGGCGCGCTCGGCGATGAGCTTGCCGATTTCCTTCGCTCCCGCGATATTGCCGCCGCTCTTGGCCGCCGCATTCTTCTCGTTGGTGGAGGCCGACACCAGCGTCCGGCCTTTGCGATCGTCGATCAACTGCACGTAGATGTGCTTCACGCTGCGGAACACCGCCAGCCGCGGCCGCTCCGCCGTGCCGCTGAGACGCTGGCGAATGCGTTTGTGAATGCGAATGCGAACGTCGTTTCGATTGGTCTGCGCCATTACTTGGCTCCTGCTCCGGTCTTGCCTACCTTCTTGCGCAACGCCTCGCCGGTGTAGCGGACGCCCTTGTTCTTGTACGGATCGGGCGGACGCAGCGCGCGCATGTTGGCGGCCACCTGCCCGAGCGCCTGCCGGTCGTAGCCGGTGAGCACCAGGTGCGTCTGTTTATCGATCCTCGCCTCGACGCCCTTCGGCAGGAACACCTCGATGGGGTGTGAGTACCCCAGCGTGAAACTGACGATGTTGCCCTTCACGTCGGCGCGGTAGCCGACGCCCACGATATCCAGCTCGCGCGTGAATCCGCCGGATACCCCCTGTACGGCATTGGCGGCCAGCGCGCGCGTCAAACCGTGCAGCGCGGCGTACTGATCGCCGTCGCGCGTGAGATCCAGCGTTCCGCCGTTCTGGTGAACGCGAATGCCCGCCGGAACCGGGACCGTGAGTTTGCCCTTCGGCCCTTCCACCAGCAATTCGGCGCCGATGGTCACCTTCACGCCTGTGGGCACCGGGATCGGCTTTTTTCCAACTCTCGACATAGTTCAAACTCCTCGCCGGCCCTTTACCAGACCTGGCAGAGAACCTCCCCGCCGATGTTCTCCTTCTTCGCGGAGCCCCCGGTCATGACGCCCTTCGGCGTGGTGAGAATGTTGATCCCCAGGCCGCCGAGCACGCGCGGTACTTCCCTGCTTCCCACGTACACGCGGCAGCCGGGGCGCGAAACGCGCTCGATGTGCGAGATCACCGGAACGTTGCCGGGCGTGTACTTCAGGTAAATGCGGATGGAGCGTTGCGTGCCGTCTTCGGCCAGCTTGAAATTGGCGATGTAGCCCTCGTCCTTGAGGATGCGCGCAATCTCCTGCTTCAGCTTCGAGGCGGGCACGTCCACCTTGGGGTGGCGCGAGGCCACCGCGTTGCGGATGCGCGTCAGCATATCGGCTATGGGATCGGATGTCGGCATGTCCCTCTCTACCTCGTTACCAGCTCGCCTTGGTCACGCCCGGAATCTCGCCGGCCAGGGCGAGGTTCCGGAAACAGATCCGGCACAGTTGAAACTTCCGCATGAACCCGCGCGGACGGCCGCAACGAAGACAGCGGTTGCGGTGGCGGATGGCCAGCTTCTGCACATGGTTCGCTCTGGCCTTGGCCAGCTTGAGATCCTTCGCGATTTTCGCGGTGGTTGCCATTCAATTCCCCTGTCGTTTACTGCTGGCGGAACGGCATTCCCATTTGCCGCAACAGCGCCAGCCCTTCCTGATCGCTTTTCGCCGTGGTGGTGATGGAAATGTTCATCCCCTTCACCTTTTCCACCTTGTTGTAGTCGATCTCGGGAAAAATCAACTGATCGCGAATCCCCAGCGTATAGTTGCCGCGCCCGTCGAACGACTTCTGGGAGACCCCGCGAAAGTCGCGCACGCGCGGCAGCGCCACGTTCATCAGACGATCCAGAAATTCGTACATGCGGTCGCCGCGCAGCGTCACCATGCAGCCGATGGACATACCCTCCCTCAGCTTGAATTGCGCGATCGATTTCCGGGCTTTCGTTACCACCGGCTTCTGGCCGGCAATCTGCGTCAGCTCGTTCACGGCGCCGTCCATCAGCTTCCCGTTCTGGGTAGCTTCGCCGAGGCCGATGTTGATAGCGACCTTCTCCAGCCTGGGCACGGCCATCACGTTCTTGTACCCGAACTCCTTAGTCAGGGCGGGTACCACTTTCGTTTTGTAGTGCGTTTTCAGTCTGGCTTCGCCCCTGCTCCCTTTTGGAGCCGCCTGAGGCGCCGGCGCTTCCTGCTTTGCCTGCGCTGCTTCCGGATCTTTTCCCTTGGTCTTCTTCACGACTTACGCTCCGTCCTGCGCTTACTTCCTGCCCTCCAGCGGCTCCCCCGTCCGCCGCGCGATGCGTACCCGCCGCGCCGAGGGCCCGCTACCCTCCACACGGACACCGAGCCGCGTGGTCTTGTTGTCGGAGGCCAGCACCATCACGTTGGACACGTGAATGCCGCCCTCGCGCTCGGCGATGCCGCCCTTGATCTGCCGGGAGGGGTTTGGCCGGGTGTGATGCTTGGCCAGCATGACCCCCTCCACGATGATCCGCCCAGTGCCGCGGTCCACCGAAATCACGCGGCCGGTCTTGCCCTTGTCGCGGCCGGAGATCACCTTCACCGAGTCGTTCTTGCGAATGCGGATCTTCGCGGGCGGGTCGGCCTTCTTCTTCTTTGCCACTTCAGATCACCTCCGGCGCCAGCGATACGATCTTCATGAAACGCTTCTCCCTCAGCTCGCGCGCCACCGGACCGAACACGCGCGTTCCCACTGGCTCGCCCAGCTCGGTCACCAGCACCGCCGCGTTCGAATCGAAGCGTATGTAGGTGCCGTCCTTGCGCCGGGTTTCCTTGCGCATGCGCACGATCACGCAACGCACCACTTTGCCCTTCTTGATGGCGGAATCGGGGGCCGCTTCCTTCACCGCGGCGGTCACGATGTCGCCCAGGCCGGCGTGCAGACCCTTGTCGCCGCCGCGCGGCAGAATGCACGAAAGCTTGCGGGCGCCGCTGTTGTCGGCCACCTCGAGAATCGTTCGCATCCCAATCATGACGGCTTCCTCCTGGGCGCGGCCGGCAGCACCACGGCCGGCGTATCGAGGCCGATGGCCGAAGGCTCGATGGCTACCTGCACCGCGCGCCGGATTATGTCGCCCAGCACCCACCGTTTGAGGCGGCTCATCGGCCGGCACTCCACGATGCGCACCGTGTCGCCCATCTGCGCGGTCTGCTGCTCGTCGTGCGCGTAAAACTTTTTCCGCCTGGTGACGACGCGCTTATACAGCGGGTGCGGAACGCGGCGGGTCACTTCCACCACGATGGTCTTCTGCATCTTGTTGGAGACCACCAAACCCACCTTCTCGTTGCCGCGGCCGCGTACGCCGTTTTCCTGCTGCTCGGCCATGGCTTACTTCCCCCTCTTCTTCGGCGACGGCGCCGGAGCGGTCTCGGGATGCAGCTCGCGCTCGCGCACCACCGTCATCACGCGCGCCCGCTCTTTCCTCAACTCGCGGTACTTCTTGATGCCGTCGGTCTGGCCCATCGCCAGTTGGAACTTCAGCCGGAATATCTGCTCGCGCGCTTCCTTATCGCGATTCGCCAGCTCTCCGTTGTCGAGGTCCCGGACCTTGTCCACCTTCTTCGCCATATCCGTCTCTCCTGTTACGCGCCGGCCTCGTCGCGCACCACCAGCTTCGTTGGCAGCGGCAGCTTCTGGGCGGCCAGACGCATGGCCTCCTCGGCGATGTTCCTCGGCACGCCTTCCATCTCGAACATGATCTTGCCCGGACGGACCACGCACACCCACTGTTCCGGCGCGCCCTTGCCCTTGCCCATGCGGGTTTCGGCCGGCTTCTTGGTGATCGGCTTGTCCGGAAACAGGCGGATCCACACTTTGCCGCCGCGCTTGATGAAGCGCGTCATGGCGATGCGGGCCGCTTCAATCTGCCGGTCGGTGATCCAGCCGCAGCGCATGCATTTCAGCCCGTAGTCGCCGAAAGCGAGCGAGGACCCCCGCCACGCCTTGCCGGCCATGCGGCCGCGCTGCTGTTTCCTGAACTTCACCTTCTTGGGCATCAACATGGCTTAATCTCCACCAACTACTGATTGCTGTTCTCCGGTTTCGAACCCGTTTCGGCCGCAGGTGTTTCCGCGGCGCTCTCCTTCAGCTCCTGCTTCCAGGCTGGCTGCGAGGGCGGTTGCATGGGCGGAAGAATCGGCGGCGCCACGCGGACCGGCTGCGGAAGATCCGCCGGCGGCGCCTGCATAACAGGCGCCTGAATAGTGGGTATCGGGATGACGGGCGCTCCCTCGCTCGGAGCCTGTATGGGCGGCGGAGCCTGGGCCACCGGTGCGCGACGCTCGCCGCCGCGTTCCGGACGGTCACTGCGCTCGCGCCGGTCGCGCCTGCGCGGCTCCGGTTCGCTGCGCAGCCCGGCGCGCTTGGCCCCTTCCAGAATCTCGCCCTTATACACCCACGTCTTGATGCCGATCACGCCGTAGGTGGTGTAGGCCTGCGCGAAACCGTAATCGATGTCCGCCCGCAGCGTGTGCAGCGGAAGCTGCCCCTGCAGATACCACTCGCTGCGCGCGATTTCCGCGCCGTTCAGACGGCCCGATACGCGAACCTTGATTCCCTTGCAGCCGAAGCGCAACGCCGAATCCACCGCCTTGCGCATGGCCCGCCGGAAAGCCACGCGCTTTTCCAGTTGCAGCGCGATGGACTCCGACACAAGCTGCGCGTCCAGCTCCGGCTTGTGCACTTCCTGAATGTCGATGAACACTTCGCGCTTGGTGCTGCGCGCCAGCTCCTGCTTGAGCTTCTCGATTTCCGCGCCCTTGCGCCCGATGATGATGCCGGGCCGCGACGTGCGGATGGTGACCCGCAGTTTGTTGCCGGGCCGGTCCACTTCCACCGAGCTGACGCCGGCGGCCTTCAAACGCTCCAGCAGCGACGCCCGCAACTCCAGATCTTCGTGCAGCAGCTTCGCGTAATCCGCCTTGGCGAACCAGCGCGAACGCCACGTCTTGGTAACGCCAATGCGAAACCCGTACGGATGAACCTTCTGACCCATGCCTATTCCTCACCCTCGCCGGCGTTATCGATGACCCGGTCGCCCACCTTCACCACAATGTGCGCCAGACGCCGCTGAATCCGATAGGCGCGGCCCATGGGCGCCGGACGGACGCGCTTCATGCGCGGACCCTCGTTGACGTAGGCCTCCACCACGAAGAGCCGGTCCACGTCCACGTCGTTGTGGCGGTTCTCGGCGTTGGCGATGGCCGAGCGCAGTACCTTTTCCACGGCGGGCGCCATGCGCTTGTTGGTGGCGCGCAGAATGTTGATGGCGTCGCCGGCCCTGCGGCCGCGAATCAGGTCGATCACCAGGCGCGCCTTTTGCGCCGACGTCCGTATGTATCTGGCTTCCGCTTTCGCTTGCATATGCGTCCTCTAAGCCGGCTTGGCGGATTTCTCCGTCGACTTGGCCGCGTGCCCCTTGAACGTGCGCGTGGGCGAGAACTCGCCCAGCTTGTGCCCCACCATGTTCTCGGTGATGTACACCGGGATGAACTTCTTGCCGTTGTGCACGGCCACGGTGTGACCCACGAATTCCGGCCGGATGGTGGACCGCCGGGACCACGTCCGCACCACTTTCTTGTCGTTGCTCGCGTTCAGCGCGGCGATCTTGATCACCAGATGATCGTCGGAGAACGGCCCTTTTTTCAGCGATCTGCTCATGCGCTAATCCCTTGATCTCTCGCTTGCCTTGTGGGGCAGGCTCTCAGCCTGCGGCGGCCTCTCAGGCCGCCACTGTGTCCCACTCACTTCTTCACGTTCCGGCGGGACACGATGAACTTGTCGGTCCGCTTGTTGTTGCGCGTCTTGAACCCGCGCGTCGGCTGGCCCCACGGCGTCACCGGATGCCGCCCGCCGGAGGTCTTGCCCTCGCCGCCGCCGTGCGGGTGGTCCACCGGGTTCATCACCACGCCGCGGTTATGCGGCTTCTTTCCCAGCCAGCGCGACTTGCCCGCCTTGCCGTGCGATTCGTTCTCGTGATCCAGGTTGCCCACCTGGCCAATCGTGGCCATGCACTCCACCGCCACGCGCCGGGTCTCGCCCGAGGGCAGCTTCAGCAGCGCCACGCCGCCTTCCCGCGAAACCAGTTGCGCCTGCGTTCCGGCCGAGCGCGCCATCTGCCCGCCTTTGCCCGGCCGCAGCTCGATGTTGTGCACCACCGTGCCCGCGGGAATGTTCTTCAGCGGAAGCGCGTTGCCCACCAGAATGTCCGCCTCCGGCCCGCTCACCACCGTGCGCCCCACGGTGAGCCCCGAGGGAGCGATGATGTAGCGCTTTTCGCCGTCGGCGTAGTTCAGCAGCGCGATGCGCGCCGAACGGTTGGGATCGTACTCGATGGCCGCCACCTTCGCCGGCACGCCCACCTTGTCGCGCTTGAAATCGACCTCGCGGTACGACTTCTTGTGCCCCCCGCCGCGCCACCAGATGGTGATCTCGCCGAGGTTGTTCCGGCCGCCGCTGCGCTTCTTGCCGACGGTGAGCGATTTCTCCGGCGTCTGCTTCGTGATGTCCTCGCGGGTCACCACCGTGGTGAATCGCCGCGACGGGGTTACGGGTTGATATTTCTTGATCGGCATCGGCTAGATCTCCGCGTATTCGGGCATTTTCGTGCCGGCCTTGAGGCGCACGTAGGCCTTCTTCCAATCCGAACGGTAGCCCGAGAAACGCCCGCGGCGGCGCAGCTTGCCGGCCACCATCGACGTCCTCACCTCTTCCACCTTCACCTTGAACAGCATCTCCACCGCGGCCCGGATCTCCGTCTTGCTGGCCGCCGGGGCCACCTCGAAGCACAGCGTTCGCTCGCCGTCCTTCTTCTCCACGGCCTTCTCGGTGACGATGGGCTTCTTGAGTACCTGGTAAATATCCATGTCAGGCCTCCGCATCCTGCAGGGTTTCGCCGTCCGGCGGACTCGGCGGCGTCTTCCCGCCCGCCAGCGACTCACTCAGCTTGCGCGCCGCCGCTTCCGACAGCAGCACCTGCTGGTGCGCCAGCAGGTCGTACACGGTAACTTCCCGCGCGGGGACCAGCTTGACGCCTTCCAGATTCCGCGAACCGAGCTCGAGGTTGCGGTTCTCGCCGTCCACCAGCAGCACCTTGCGGGTCACTTCCAGCTTGTCCAGCGCGGCGCGCACGCTCTTCGCCTTGTGGTCGGCAAGAGCGAACGCCTGCACCACCCGCAGTTCGCCGTCGCGCAACTTTCCGGAAAGCGCGGAGCGCAATGCTCCGAGCTGCATCTTGCGCGGCAGCTTGTAGCTGTAATCGCGCGGCTGCGGCCCGTGCGTGGTGCCCCCGTGACGCCACAGCGGCGAGCGGATGGAGCCCACGCGCGCTCGGCCGGTGCCCTTTTGCCGCCACAGCTTCCTGCCGGAGCCGGAAACCTCGTGCCGCGTCTTCGTCGAGGCGGTGCCGCGGCGCTGGCCGGCCTGATAGTTCCGCACCGCTTCGTAGATCAGCGCGTCGTTTACTTCGGCGGCGAACACCTCGTCGGCCAGTTCGATTTCGCCGACCTTCTCATTGTTCAAGTCGATAACGTCAACGTTCGGCATCGCCCCTTACCTCTTCGCCCTGCGAACCAGCACGTAGCCGCCGTTGGGACCGGGCACCGCGCCCTTCACCATCAGCACGTTGTCCTCGGCATCCACCTGCACTACCTCGAGGTTGCGGATGGTCACCCGCTGCGTGCCCATGTGACCGGCCATGCGCGTCCCCGGGAACACGCGGCTGGGAAAGCTGGACGCGCCAATGGAACCCGGAGCGCGGTGGAACATGGAACCGTGCGATTTCGGGCCGCCGTGGAAGTTGTGGCGCTTCATCAGCGACGCGAACCCGCGGCCCTTGCTGATGCCGATCACGTCCACCTTGTCGGCCGGCTTGAACTCGTCCGCCAGCACCCGGTCGCCGCTCTTCAGGTCGCCGTCGCCTTCCCCCAGCCGGAACTCGCGCAGAAACCGCACCCCCTCGGCATTGGCCTTCTTCAGGTGGCCCGCCTGCGGTTTCGTGGTGTGTTTCGCTTTGGCGAACTCCACCAGACCAAGCTGCACGGCGTCGTAGCCGTCGGTAGCCGGCGTCTTCCTTTGCACCACCACGCACGGGCCCGTCTTGAGCAGGGTTACCGGGACCACCTGCCCGTCCGCGCGGAACACCTGCGTCATACCGATCTTCTTGCCAAGAATCCCTGGGCTCATCTTCTTGAAACCTCTTCAACCGCTCCCTCGCGACCTCTTCAACCACTCCCTCGCGGGGGGCTCAACTAATGTCAGCGCCCTTTTCCAAACGCCTTGATCTCCACATCGACGCCGGCCGGCAGATCCAGCTTCATCAGCGCATCCACGGTGTCCTGGGTCGGCTCGAGGATGTCCAGCAGCCGCTTGTGCGTGCGGATTTCGAACTGCTCGCGGCTCTTTTTGTCCACGTGCGGCGAGCGCAGAACGGTGTAGCGGTTCTTCACCGTGGGAAGCGGGATCGGTCCCGCGATCTGCGCGCCGGTCCTCTTCGCCGTGTGCACGATCTCCGTGGTCGACTGGTCCAGAATGCGGTGGTCGTAGGCCTTCAGGCGGATGCGGATGCGTTCTCGTAAGCTCATCGTTTTGCACTCCGGGAGCCGGCGCCCTTTCCCTGAAAGGACCCGGCCCCCGATTCTCTTCGGCTATTCCACAATCTCCGTAACCGTGCCGGCGCCCACCGTGCGGCCGCCCTCGCGGATGGCAAACCGCAGCCCCTTGTCCATGGCCACCGGCGTGATCAGCTCCACTTCCAGGGTCACGTTGTC
>JBEKPY010000041.1:0-76745 GCA_049520275.1 Bryobacteraceae bacterium | reverse complement strand
CGTCGCGACCCCGCCGGGCCTCCCAATGGCCATCCGAAGTTGCCCTGATCGCCCCACGCCTCGGAATCCCTTTCGTTACCGCCGCTTGTCCGCACCCAACTGTTACGGATGCGGAATCGCTGTCGAGCACCCAGATTGCTCTTGCCTTCGTGAGAAAACGAGTTATTCTGGGTGGGTAGTTCTATGCCCATACAGGAGGCGGGGGGAATGTTTGAACGCTATTCGTGCGCCGATGACACTGAACTCGACGATTTCGACTACGACAAAGAACACGTAGACCTGGCATCGGAAGTTGGCGCGTACGGGAAAGATGAAGACGACGAAGTAGAGGTGGTTGTCGCTTCGGTGGAAACGGTCGCGGCGGAATCGGCCCCGCCGGCGGCGCCGAAGCGTAAGCCGGCGAAGAAGGCTTCTCGCCCCAGCGCGAAGAAGGCCGCTCCGCCACCGCCAGCTCCGGCTCCGGAGCCAGCCGCTCCGAAAAAGGCCGCCAGGAAAGCGGCGAAGAAAGCCGTCAAAAAGGCGGCAAAGAAGGCCGCGCCGAAGAAGGCCGCCAAAAAGGCTGTGCCGAAAAAGGCCGTAAAGAAGGCGGCGAAGAAGGCCGCGAAGAAAGCGCCGGCAAAGAAAAAGGCCGCCGCAAAAAAGAAGAAGGGCCGCCGCTGAGATTTCCGCCGGGGCGGGTGCTCATGCCCGCCCCGTTCCCTTCAGCCTTTTTTCACAACCTCGCGACAGCGTTCGAACAGTTGCAGAAGAGAGTCGGCGTATTCTTCCGCGGTTCGCGTTGCCTTGCCCCCGAACCCCGCGGCCCCGGTTCCTTTCCCATATCCCGTGGTCACGGCGATGAATTTCATCAGCTCCAGCGCCACTTCGTCCTGAGACCGAGGCTCGGTACGGCCGTTTGCGTTGTCTTCCGCCATTGCTCTTCTCCTCTCCGGTTGCCCGCGTGGATCGGGCCTGCATCCAGTCTATCGCGCGGATGAGAGAATGAGTCTGAACCGGCATGCCCGTCGACGCCACCCGCCTGATCCGAAAAATGCGTGGCGGCGCGCAGGCGCATCTGTTCGAATGCGCGGACGGCGGTTTTTATGTCGTCAAGTTCCGCAACAATCCCCAGCATCGCCGGGTGCTGGTCAACGAGTGGATCAGTTCGGTATTTCTGAGGCACCTGCAAATCGCCGCGCCGGAAGCGGCCATCGTGAACCTGAGCCCGGAGTTTCTGGAGGCCACGCCGGACGTCTGCATGCAACTGGGGTCGCGCAGGGTGCGGCCGGAACCCGGATGGCACTTCGGCTCGCAGTTTCCGGGCGATCCGTCGCGTATCGCCGTGTACGACTTTTTGCCCGACGTGCTGCTCGCCAAGGTGGCCAACGCGGCCGAGTTCCCGGGCATTTTCGCGTTCGACAAGTGGGTGGGCAATGCCGACGCGCGCCAGGCCATCTTCTTCCGCGCCCGGCTGCGTCCGCCCACCTCCGAGCTCGCCGGTGACGCGGCGCTTCGCGTCGGCTTCCTGGCGCAGATGGTGGATCACGGATATGTCTTCGACGGCCCCCACTGGACCTTCGAGGATTCCCCCCTGCGCGGCCTGTATTTCCGGCCCTCCGTGTACGGCCGGGTCCGCTCCTGCGACGACTTCCAGCCGTGGCTCGACCGCATTGTCAACTTCCCCGAAGAGGTGATCGACGACGCCCTGAAACGGATGCCGCCCGAGTGGGTGGCCGATGACCACCCGGCCTTGCGGCAGCTCCTGGGCCAGCTCATGCGGCGCTGCAAACGCGTGCCCGAACTGATCCGCGAGGCCGCCGCCGGACGCACCAGGCCCTTCTCCAACTGGCGCGGCCACTAAAGGTCCGGGACGCCGCAGGCGGCGGTCATGATGACCACACCCTCGCTTCTCAGCCCAGGCGCGGCCGCTATCTGCAAAGCGTCAAAGGCGTGGAGCCGGTGATCAAACGCGTATCGTTCAGTGGAACCCGGAAGACGATCCGGGGATCCCGGCAGCCTTTGCCGCTCGCAGCGACCGCGTGTTCTGATCCGTGCCCGCCCCGCCGATGGCGAAATCGATGGCCAGTCCGGTTTCGTCTTCGAGTTCGACGCCCCGATGATCCCCGCTCCCACAACGGTGACGGCGGGACCGGGTGCCGGGTTCATAGACCTGATGGTGCGCACCCGAGGGCGGTGGCCGGCGCATTAAGATAGGAGGTTATGCATCGCTTCCTGCTTCACCACGACCAGATTCTGGACGCGAGCACCAGAGATCTCGCGGCCGGTCAGGTCGGTCTGCTCGCCGGATGGGGGGTCTTCAGCACGATCCGCGTCGCCGAGGGCGTCCTGTTCGCCTTCGAGCGGCATTGGGACCGCATGCGGCGCGATGCCAAACGGCTGCGGGTTCCTTTCCCGGCCGATCCCGAATGGATGCACAGCCGGCTGTTGCGGCTGGTGGAAGCGAACTCCGCCCGCGACGCCACCATGCGCGTGGTCGTAGTGCGCAACCGCGGCGGCCTGTGGCAGGGCCCCGGTGTGGAGCGCGATTTCGACCTGATCGCCTTCACCTCCGACCTCGCCGCCTGGCCGGGCGCCGTGCGGCTGGGCGTGAAACCCGCGGCGCGTTACTCCCAATCCGAATTCTCCTCCACCAAGATGCTCTCGTGGGCGCAGAACCTGGTCTGGTACGAGCAGGCGCGCGAGCGCGGCCTGGACGAATACGTGTTGCTGAACGAGCGCGGCGACATCGCCGAGTGCACCTCCGCCAACATCTTCGCCGTGTTTGGCGGCACCGTGTGCACTCCCCCGCTCAGCTCCGGATGCCTGCCGGGCGTGACCAGGGCCCTGCTGCTGACCGAGATCAGGGCGCCCGGGCTTACCACCGCGGAGCGTCCGCTCACTCCCGCCGATCTCGAGAAAGCCGATCAGGTTCTCATCAGCTCCACCACCCGCGATCTGCTGGTGGTCGCCTCGATCGAGGGCCTGGCGATCCGCAACGAGGGGCACGCGGCCGCCGTGCTGGAGGAGGCGCTGTCGGCATACCGGGCGCGGTACATTCAGGCGCACGCGCACGCCGCGCCGGTCAACGGCAAATGAAAGTGGACGTTGCGGACGATCGCTGACTGGACTCCTCGAAAAGCCAGGGACGTGCGGCGACACCGCGCCTCCTCGATCTTTTCATCCGGTTCGGTGGCCGAAACGGCCATCTCCAAACGCGGCGTCGGCCGTGTTCCTGCGGCACCCGGCAAACTACGGGATGCCGAGGCGGGCGGCGACTTTTTCGACGCTCGGTACTTGAGGCTCGCCGCAGGGCCGGTTCAGTAGCGCGGATCCGGCGAACGTAGGAGCGCACCCAGACAACCCGCAGACGTGGAACATGTACGCGTACACCCGCAACAGTCCGTTGATCAATGCTCCGAGCAGTATGTATTCCATTCCCTCTCAGGACTCCAAGTCAACTGCAGACTGGAGCATAAGACCTCTACAATGGCGGTGACAAACGAACCGAAGCCGAGCGGCCGACACTTGATGTCATGGCCGACGAGTCCCCCCCAAACAGGATCTCCAGGATCTTGAGACAAACCTGAAGGCCGCCGTTGGACGGGACATGCAGAACCTGAAGGAGGAACTGAAGGCGGCCATTGAGAAAGTGGAGACAACGCTGCTTTCCGAGTTCTGGAAGTGGCCAGCACCAACGACATAAAGATGCGCTCGCTCACCGGCCGCTCCAACGACCTAAACGAGCGGCTGCAACTCATCGAACAGCGCGTTTTCGAGCTGGAACGACGGCAGAAGGCATCCTGACCGCGGCCCCGCCCGGATCAGGCCAGTCACTGTAAGTTACGGTTAGAGGCCGCTGGCCCGGTGGCTGCGCCGCCGGGAACGTGGCGACGAGCCGCGTGGGCTGACCGCTATACTCGAAAACATGGACCCTGCCGTTCGCACCGTGCTCGCGCTGCTGATGCGCTGGACTCATGTGATCTCGGTGATCACCCTGCTGGGTGGCTTCGTCTATGCGCGCCTGGTGCTGGCTCCCGCTCTCGCCGCACTGCCCGGAACCGGGCGGCGCGCCCTGGGCGATGAAGCCGCGGCCCGGTTTCGCCCGATTCTGATCACCGTGGTGTTCACCATTCTCGGCTCGGGTCTTTATAACTACATGACCAAAGGCGCAAACCCGCCCGGCTATCACATGTGGATGGGGATCAAGCTTCTGCTGGTCCTGCACGTTCTGGCCGCTTCGCTGTTGTATGCCGCGTCGGGCGGCGATGAGGCGAAGCGCAACCGCCGGGCTACCGGCATCCTGATTTCCGGCGTGGCCATCGTGCTGATCTCGGGCTGGCTGCGTTACATTTCCACGAACCCCGCGGTGAGGTTGCCGTGATCGGGTACGCGGCGCTACGCGAGGCGGCGGCATGGCGGGACGTGTCCGCACGCGGCCGCATCCGCGTGACGGGCGAGGACCGCGCGCGCCTTCTGCACGCCATGACCACCAATCACGTGGAGCAGCTTCAGCCCGGCCAGGGTTGCTACGCGTTCTTCCTGTCGGCGCAGGGCCGGGTGCTGGCCGACGTCAACCTCTTTTGCCGGCCCGATCATTTTCTGCTCGATACCGAGCCGGAAACCGCGGACAAGGTTCGCGAGCACCTGGACCACTTCATCATCGCCGACGACGTGACGGTGGAGGACATCGCGGCCGGCACCGTGGCCATCGCCGTGGAGGGCCCGCGCGCCGCCGAGGCGTTGCGCAAAGCGGGCGCGCCCGCGCCCGGTGACGAATTCGCCAGCGAGTTATGGGGCGAGCGTCTGGTGGCCAACGTCAGTTATGCCGGGCTGCCGGGCTGGCTGGTGGTGGCGCCCGTGGGCGAGCGCGAGGATGTGGTTGGTCATCTGAAAGCCGCCGGGGCCATCGCCGCCGGCGACAGCGACTTTCACGCGGTGCGCCTGGAGATGGGCCGGCCACGCTACGGAGAGGACATCGGCGAACGCTATCTGGCACAGGAGACGAACCAGCTTCGCGCCATCCATTTTCAGAAGGGCTGCTACCTGGGACAGGAGATTGTGGAGCGCGTGCGCTCGCGGGCGCAGATCCATCGCCTGCTGATGCCGGTGCGGATTGAGGGCGCGGATGTGCCAGCGCCCGGCACGAAGTTGCAGGCCGAGGGACGCGACGCGGCCGAAATCACGTCGGCGGCATACTCGCCCGCGCTTGGCCAGGTGGTTGCGCTCGCCTATGTGCGCAGCGAGCACGCACGCCCCGGCGCCGTGCTGGAGCTTGCCGGCCGGCGGGCCGTGGTGCGGTAGAAGCCCGATCTACCCTTTCCCCGCGACCCCGGTCGTACCCGCAGCATCCAACGTAGTAAGAGATCCGCGGATCACCCCTTTGTTGACAGGCATTGCGGTGTTTTGCGTAAAATATAGAGGTCGTTATGTCTTTTGCCCCGGTTCTGTCGCCGATCACCCCCAGCGCAACCTCTCTGCTGGATCAGATCGGCGGCACGCCGCTGTTGCGGCTGGACCGCATTGCCGCGGACCTGCCGGGTGTGGAGCTCTTCGGTAAGGCGGAGTACTTCAACCCCGGCGGATCGGTGAAGGACCGCGCCGCGCTCAACATGATCCTTGATGGCGAGCGCAGCGGGCGGCTCAGGCCGAACCGCATCATCCTGGACGCCACCAGCGGCAACACCGGCATCGCTTATGCCATGATCGCGGCGGCGCGCGGGTACCGGGTTCGATTGTGCCTGCCGCAGAACGCCTCCGAGGAACGCAAGCGGATGCTGCGGGCGTATGGCGCGGAGATGATCTTCACCGATCCGGCCGAGGGCTCCGACGGCGCGATCCGGAAATGCCGCGCGATCTACGAAGCCGACCCGGACATCTATTTTTACCCGGACCAGTACAGCAACCCGGCCAACTGGAAGGCCCACTTCGAGACTACCGGCGTGGAGATCATCGAGCAGACCCGCGGCCGGATCACGCATTTCGTGACGTCGATGGGCACCAGCGGCACCTTCATGGGCGTGTCGCGCCGGCTCAAGCGGGACGTCGCTGGCGTGCAATGCATTTCGGCGCAGCCGTCTTCGGGCTTCCACGGGCTGGAAGGGTTGAAGCACATGCCCACGGCCATCGTGCCGGCCATCTACGATCCCCAGCTCGCCGACGACAACGTCTGGGTGGAGACCGAGGACGCCTACGCCATGGTGCGGCGCATGGCGCGCGACGAGGGCATTCTGGTGGGGATTTCGTCGGGCGCGAACCTGGTGGCGGCGCGCGCGGTGGCGAAGCGGGTGGCGGAGCGCGGCGAAGAGGCGGTGATTGTCACCATGCTTTGCGACAATGCCGACAAGTATCTGAGCGAGCCATTCTGGAATGATTAGAATCGAACCCGAGGCGTGGGACGCCATGGTGGCGCACGCTGAAAGAACCTACCCCGACGAGTGCTGCGGCGCGATGGTGGGCGAAATCGGCGACGGCGGCGTGAAGACCGTGTGGCTGGCCGTGCCCATGCGCAACTCGTACCAGGGGTCCCAGGAAGACCGCTACGAGCTGAACCCGGAAGACTTGCTGGCGGCCGACCGCGAGGCGCGCGCGCGGGGGCTCGACCTGATTGGCATTTTCCACTCGCACCCGGATTGCGACGCCTACTTTTCTCAAACCGACCTGAAGAACTCGTGCCCGTGGTATTCGTTCGTGGTCCTTTCCGTGCAGAAGGGGCGGTTCCATCACGCCGCCAGCTTTCTGCCCGACGTGGACCAGACCGTGGCCGAAAAGGAAGAACTCATCTATGCCCAGGATTCTGATTCCCACGCCGCTGCGGCAGTACGCGGATAAGCAGAACGCCATCGAGCTGACCGGCGGGACGGTCGGCGAAGTGCTTGGCGCGCTCACGTCGAAGTATGCGGAACTGCGCCGGCATCTCTACACCGACGAGGGGCGGCTGCGCAGCTTCGTGAACGTCTACGTCAACGACGAGGACATTCGCTACCTCGAAAAGGATGCCACGCGGCTGCGGGATGGCGACACGGTTTCGATCGTCCCGAGCATCGCCGGCGGCAGTGCGGGGGTGGCCGAACCGGTGGCCGCGGCCGGGCTCGATAAGGACGAGATTCTGCGCTACAGCCGGCACCTGATCATTCCCGAAGTCGGGATGGAGGGCCAGCTCAAGTTGAAGCAGGCGAAGGTGCTGCTGGTGGGCGCGGGCGGGCTGGGCGCGCCGCTGGGCCTGTATCTGGCCGCCGCCGGGGTGGGCCGCATCGGCATCGTCGATTTCGACGTGGTGGACTTCACCAACCTGCAGCGCCAGGTGATCCACGGCACCAGCGACGTGGGGCGCAAGAAGCTGGATTCCGCCGCGGATTCGATGCGCGAGATCAACCCGAATGTCGCGATCAACAAGTTCGACGCGGCGCTCACCAGCGAGAACGCGCTGGACATCCTGAAGGACTACGATCTGGTGATTGACGGCACCGACAACTTTCCCACGCGGTATCTCGTGAACGACGCCTGTGTGCTGTTGGGGAAGCCGAACGTGTACGGCTCGATCTTCCGCTTCGAGGGCCAGGCCACGGTGTTCGCGTACGAGGGCGGGCCGTGCTACCGCTGCCTGTATCCCGAACCGCCGCCGCCGGGTCTGGTGCCGAGTTGCGCCGAGGGCGGCGTGCTGGGGATTCTGCCGGGCACCATCGGTTTGATTCAGGCCACCGAGGCGGT
Organism: Bryobacteraceae bacterium; assembly: GCA_049520275.1. Taxonomy (GTDB): domain Bacteria; phylum Acidobacteriota; class Terriglobia; order Bryobacterales; family Bryobacteraceae; genus CAWACP01. The sequence continues at coordinate 69,059 of JBEKPY010000041.1, read as the reverse complement.
GAAGCTGATTCTGGGCATCGGCGAGCCTTTGGTGGGGCGCCTGTTGTTGTATGATGCCCTGGGGATGCGCTTCCGCGAGCTGAAGCTGCGGCGGAATCCGGAGTGCCCGGTGTGCGGCGATCGTCCCACGGTGACGAAGCTCATCGACTATCAGCAGTTCTGCGGCGTGGCGCCAAAAGAGACACCAGTGGATACCAGCGATATCGACCCGGTTGAAGTGAAGGCGAAGTTCGACCGGCACGACCCGTTCGTGCTGCTGGACGTGCGCGAGCCGCACGAATACCAGATCTGCCGGATTCCAGGGTCCGTGCTGATCCCGCTGGGCGATTTGCCGAAGCGGATGGCCGAACTGGATTCGGCGAGCGAGATTGTGGCGCACTGCAAGATGGGCGGGCGCAGCGCCAAAGCGGTGGAGTTTTTGCGTCAGGCGGGGTTCAGGAAGGTGCGGAACATGAAGGGTGGGATTCTGGCGTGGAGCGATCGGGTGGACCCGACGGTGGCGAAGTACTGACCTCAGCGCCACTCCTGGACCGGGAACAGGGTGTGGCGTTCGTCGTCTAACCTCCGGTCTTCTTCGCTGCATCCTGCTGTGGGCTTGTCGTTCACCTGCACCATGCTGAAGTGATAGGGCGGCGGCCAGCGCACCAGGAAGTACGTGCCCTTTGGTTTCTGGTCCCATGGCGTGGGCGGGTCGCTGAGATCGACGCCCACCTCCCACAAATCCGGCTTGTCCGTGCAGTGCATAGTCGGGTAAATGAACTGGCCAGCGACGAACTCCTTGTGCAGCTTCTTGTGCCAATCGGCCATTGAACGGCGTTGGTCGTCTTCCGACCAGAAGGCAGCTTCTCTCCAATCGTGGGTCAGCCATTCGTCGACGAAATCGCGTGGGGAGAGCGCGAAGGGGTCGACGCGTTCGACTTCGTCGTGGTCTATCGTGAAATGCCGGATCGCCTCGCGGCTGTGCACGGCGGCGTCGATGCTGCTGACCGCGAATTCCACGAGGACGTCATCGGTCGTAACGCTCCCCTGGATCGGCGGGTCGTGCCCCGCAACATAGGCGAACTCTTCGCCGTCTACCAGCGTCAGGGCTTCTGCATCTGGACCTAGTCGAAATACCCGATAGTAGACCCTATGCCAGCCGGACATGCACCACCATTCCGTTCCCAGAGTAAGCACGACATAGTCGTTTGTCTGACTGAAGGGCGAGACATGAACCCCGTCGATCGTCTGCGGTTTGTAGTCTTTTTCTGTGTAAGTGTTCTGCTCGGTTTGCCAGACGCGTTTCCAGCCCTCGCTCGACCAGGTGTACACATAGGCCGATTCGTCGGACCCGCACTCAATGCTGACCCCGGTTTGCAGGATGAGAAAGCCACCGGTTTGACGGAAAGTCAGATTCTCAAGAAACCCCATTCCTGTGTCGGACAGACATGGCTCATGGGCTCCTCCGCAGATCAACCCCGCCGCGCGAAGCTCTACGTTCAGCTTCCGTTGCAGCACCCCCTCATTGCCGCGTGGCTTCAATGCAGCAAGGCGCGATTCCACCCAGTCGCGCAACTGGTGCTTGACCACCGTCAACTGCGGGGTCGCTCCCCTAGACCCGCCTGCATCGGGTGCCTTCCCACGCATCGCGATCAGGGACGAGCGCAGTGCATCCAGCCTCGCGTCGGCCGCGAGACAGGGCCGGCAAAGCATAATCAGGGACAATGAGACGAATCGAAGCACATTGTTATCTTATTCCTGTATCAATTCGGTTGTGAGGTGACGCCGCAAGACAGAACTGCCTGATTCGGGGCGCGCTGGCGCGGCTCGCTTCCTCTGACCCTGACGAGCCGGATCTCGACGATCCGGCTCGGGAGATCGGATTCGACGCCGATCATCGCGGTGCTGGCGCTCGCGCTGATCACGGCGGTTCTCGCTTTGGTGTGGGCGCTGAATGAAATCCGGGGAGTGCGCCATCTGGAGCGGCTCAAGGGGCAACTGCCGCGAAATGATTGATGGGACCGGCGCCCGATCCGAGGCCCGGGTTGGTGCGGATGGCTTCGGTGATCCACAGCCGGGCGCGGCGGACCGCCTCCGGCAGTTCCCAGCCAAGCGCGAGTCCGGCCGTGATGGCGGCCGAATACGCGCAGCCCGTTCCGTGGGTATGGCGGGTGTTCACGCGCGTGGCGGCGAACTCGAACCACTGGCCGCCGCAGAAGAGAACGTCGATCGGGTCCCCGCTCAGGTGGCCGCCCTTCACCAGCACGGCCTTCGCTCCGGCGGCGGCGATCCGCCCGGCAGCGCGCCGCATGCCCTCCACGCCGCTCACTTCAAGGCCGCTGAGAGCCGCCGCCTCCTCCAGGTTTGGGGTCACCAGCGTGGCCCACGGCAGCAATTCGTCGTACAGAGCCCGGCGCGCAGCTTCCGCAAGAAGCAAGGCGCCGTGCGTGCTGGCCATTACCGTGTCCACCACCAGCGGGAAGGTGAACTGCCGCGCCAGTTCCGCTACCGCGCGGACGATCTCCGGCGACCCCAGCGCTCCGGTCTTGACGGCGTCCGGGGGAATGTCGTCCAGCACGGCGCGGATCTGCCGGGTCACCAGTTCGGGCGAAAGGGATTCCACCAGTTCGACGCGCGCGCTGTTCTGCACGGTAACGGTGGCGATCACCGCTTCCCCGTAAACGCCGAACTGATGAAAGGTCTTGAGGTCGGCCTGAATGCCGGCGCCGCCGCTCGGGTCGGAACCCGCAACGGTGAGTGCGATCGGCATTCGGCCGGACATGCCGCGCCTATTTCCCGAGCGTCGGAGGAGGCGCCGGAGGCGCCGGGGGCTTGCCGAAGTAGCCCTCGTCGATGGTGACCTGAGTCCTCGTCCTCAGCCCGTCAATGTACTGGCGCTCGATTTCCTGCTTCAGCTTGTGCTCGATATCCACTTTGGCCTGGTCGTAGGGTTTGGGCTTGTGGTCGGTGACCAGGATGAGGTGATAGCCGAAGATTGTCTTTACCGGATCGGTGACTTTGCCCACCTCGGCGGCATACGCGGCCTTTTCAAACTCGGGCACCATCTGGCCTCGCGTGAAGACGGGCAGAAGCCCGCCGCTCTTGTCGGCCCCCGGTTCGTCCGACTCGGCTTTGGCCAGGGCCACGAAGTCGGCGCCGGCGTCGAGCTTCTTCTTGAGGTCCCTGGCCTTGGCCAGGGCCTCTTCATCGGTCAGATCCTTCTGACCCGCGCGGAGGGGCAGGCCGCGCGCGGTTTTGACGCGAACCAGAATGTGCCGGGCGGTGATCTGGTCGTACTGCATCAGATTCTTGTCGTAGTAGGCCTTGATGGCGGCATCGTCCAGGGGCTTATCGCGAACCTCTTTGTTGACCACCTCGTTGGCCAGCCACTGATCGGCCACGAGGTCGAGATTCAGCTTTGCATACGGCGTCTGATCGAGCGCCATGCGGCGGGCCTCGGCGGCGAGGGTAATGACGTCGGCGATGCCCCGGGCCATTTTGCGCCGGTCGGATTGCGACATCTGCGCAACCATGCCTTTTTGAATCAGCAACTCGAACTGTTCGCGAGTGAACCTCATGTCGCCCACGACAAGGACCACAACATCGGGTGGAATGGTGGCCGGAGGCGCGGCAACCGGAGCGGGAGGCGCCGGTTTCGCGGACGGCGCCGGGTTCTGCGCCAACAGGGCAAGCGGCAGCAGGACGGAACAAAAGAGCGGTAGCTTCATGATTTTTGTCTTGGAGATGGTGCCGGTACTCAGGATAGCATTCGCACCGGGGCGCGCGGCTGTCAGCAAGCGGTTCGGGCTCTCAGCATCCGGTCACGTGCCCCGCAACCGCACTCCAGAGCCCATCGAGCGGGTCATCGGTTGGGAGCGCCAAGGTGCGGCGAAGGACATGGCCGGCCTGCGCAAACAAAAACGCCGCCGTGTCTTATCAGCGCTGCTCCGACAGCGACTTCTCCGCCAGATCGCCGACGATGGGCAGCTTGTAGCGCTCGTCGTGGGCCACCTTCACGATCATGAAGATCCACGCGCCGAAAATGGCGATCTTGAGCAGGTCGGGCACCAGGTTGTGGACGTGAAAGTGCGCGCCGGGGAACGGCATCGAGAAGAACCAGCCGAGCGTCTGGTCCACGATCAGCCACGCCACGAACAGATACAACCCCTGGAAGGCATTGAAGCGTACGGCGGTGTCCCGCCGGAAGCGCGACGAGGCCAGTACCACAATGGCCGCGATCCACCCCAGTACGGGGATGTAGCAGAGCAGCGAAGCGGTGCGCGGACTGATGCCGGCCAGCGGATCCGCCACCGGCGCCTTGGGCTGCCTGCCGCCGCAGCGGGCGCAGTACACGTCCAGGGGCTGGACCGTGTTCCCGCAACTGGTGCAAAATGGCATCGCTCTAACCTGCCCAGCTACATGTACGCAAACGAGATGGAGGCTGTTCCGGCATTATTGCACCATTGTGATACATTCGGAGGCGATGCAGCGCACGCTCCTCTTCCTGCTGGCGTTTTCGGTTGCCGGCATCGTCCACGCGGCGAAGGCCCTGGATATCTTTTTCGTGGACGTGGAAGGCGGGCAGGCGACGCTGATTGTGACGCCGGCCGGCCAGTCCCTGCTGGTCGACACCGGCTGGAGGGGCTTCAACGGCCGCGACGCCGATCGCATCGTGCAGGAGGCGAAGAAGGCCCACATCAAGAAGATCGACTACGTTCTGATCACCCACTACCACCGCGATCACGTGGGTGGCGCCCCGCAGCTCGCCGACCGGCTCCCGGTGGGCGCCTGGCTGGACCACGGACCGCTTCGCGAGGACTCCAAGGTCACCCGCGAGGACTTCGCAGATTACCAGCGAATCTCGAAAGCCCAGCATTTGGTGATGAAGCCCGGCGATCACATCCCGCTCAAGGGCGTGGATGTGACCATCGTATCGGCCGATGGCGCCGTCATTGGCGAACCGCTGACCGGCGGGGGCCAGGATAACCCGCTCTGCGCCAGCAACGCTAAGCGCGAGGTCGATACCACCGAGAACGCACGGTCGGTGGGCTTCCTGCTCCGTTACGGCTCCTTCCGGTTTGTCGACCTCGGGGACCTCACATGGAACAAGGAGCTGGAGCTGGCCTGTCCGGCCAACAAGCTGGGAACCGTGGATGTGTATCTGGTGACCCACCACGGCGCGAACCTGTCGAATTCTCCGGCCATCGTGGATGCGTTGCACCCGCGGGTAGCCATTATGGACAATGGCGCACGCAAGGGTGGCAGTCCGGAAGCCTGGCAGACGGTGAGGAACGCGCCCGGCCTCGAAGACATCTGGCAGCTCCACTATGCGATGGAAGGCGGCACGGACCATAACGCTCCGGATCCCTTCGTCGCTAATGTGGACGAGGTTTGCCAGGGAAAGGCTCTGCGGCTGGCCGCTTCCGAAGACGGGTCCTTCAGCGTCACCAATACACGGAACAACTATTCGAAGACCTACCCGGCGTCCGGCCGCTGATGGGCAGCGCGGCGACTGCCGTGTCCTCGCCTGGCGCCGCATTAATTCGGCTTTGCCGCGTGTTGGACATGGCCGAGGCGGCCCCGAACCGGATGAAAAGATCCGGGAGGCGCGGCTGCCGCCCCACGTCCCTGGCTTTTCGAGGCCGTCCCCTCAGGCCATGAGCTGCTTTTTTCCTCCCGCAAAAGGCAGCCTGGGCGGCGGTTGATTTGGAACTGCTCCGGTGAGGGGACATCCACCGCCAGGCAACCTCTGTGCTTCTAAGTCACTGACATTCCGTTAGCTGCGATCTGGCGCTAAAAATGCGTGGGTGTTTATACACGTCCCTCAGGTGGAAGTTGGGTGTTTTCGCCCAGTTCGGGAACGGCCTCCAAGGTGCTCGGGTTTTCGGGTCGAGCCGCAAGTGCTTTGTTGATATTGACAAAACATTAAAGCCGCCTTAAGATTCAGTTTCCGGGTAACTTAATTCCGACTGCAACTTCAGGCAGGTGTATTACTGCGCCTATGAACTTCCAACCTGGCGAGAAGGTCGTGTACCCCAATCACGGGGTGGGGACAATCGAGAATGTCAGCTCAAGGGCGTTCGAGGGACGGTGCGAGCGCTTCTACCTGGTCCGGCTCAACTGCAGCAGTCTGACGGTGATGGTGCCGTTCTCGCATGTAGGGGAGCTGGGGCTGAGAAAGGTGACCAGAAACGGCGAGATCGCTCGCGTGCTGATCTATCTTTCCGAGGGTAGCTGCCCGCGGAACGCCGACTGGAAGGATCGCTTCAAAGAGAACTCGGAAAAGATGAACCATGGCAGTCTGCCGGAGATTGCCGAAGTGTTCAAGAGCCTGGTGATCCAGCAGACACGGAAGCCGCTGTCGTTCCGGGAGAAAAAGATGCTGGACCGGGCCCGGCACATGCTGCTCACCGAGCTCTCCATCTCGCGGAGTCTGAGCGAGGCCGAAGCCTGCGACCTGCTGGAGCGAACGCTGGCCAAGGCCTGCCTGCCGCTTCCCGCCGCGATCTGAAGCAAAGGGAATAAAGGGACTAAGCGGGGCACGGGGGGTAAGGGTAATTCGCGTCCCGTGCAGCCACTGACAGCTTCCCCTACTCCTTGTACCTCCGGCTGCTCCATTTATTCCCCCTCCTGCCTGCGCCCGAAAAATCCACAAGGTTTGTCGCTGCCTGCCGATACGAAATCCAGAGCCACTCAGGCCTGGCTCACACAACAGTGGGAGGGGAATTCGTATGCAGACAGCCGCCATGGAAAAGACCGCCGCGCAAGTGGCTACCGATGAACGCGCCGGGAAGTATCTGACCTTCCGGCTGGGACCCGAGGAGTTTGGCGTCCGCGTCGATAAAGTACGTGAAATCATGGGCGTACAGGAGATTACCTCGGTGCCCCAGACGCCCGACTACCTGAAAGGCGTGATCAACCTGCGCGGCAAGGTAATCCCCGTGGTGGATTTGCGCCTGAAGTTCGGTCTGGAAGCGATCGAGTACACGCAGCGGACGTGCATCATCGTGGTGCAGGTGCGCGGAGAGATCAGCATCATTCAGGTGGGGCTGGTGGTGGACACGGTTTCCGAGGTCCTGAATCTGGCCGGATCGGACATCGAGAACACGCCGGATTTCGGCGCGCAACTGACCACGCCGTTCATTCTCGGGATGGCCAAGGTGAAGGGGAAAGTGAAGATCCTGCTGGACATCGACCGGGTAGTCAGCGCTCAGGAAATCGCCGGGTTCGGTTCTCTGCTGGCGCGCGGGTAAGGGAATGGCGGAGGGCCGGGCAATCTGCCGGAAGGATTCACAATGACAAACGCGGAATTGGTTGCGGCCATCACCTCATCGACGCGCGAGGTCTTCTCCATGATGCTGGGAATCGACGTCGCCGCGGGAGAACCGTTCATGGACGATAGCGCGGGCACCAATTCGGGAGTGCTCGCCCTGCTTGGCCTGGCCGGCGCCTGGGTGGGAACCGGCAGCCTGTCCTGTTCGGCGGAGATCGCCTGCCACCTTGCCTCGCAGATGCTGATGACTGAATGCCCGTCCATCAACGACGAAGTGCTCGATGCAGTGGCCGAAGTGGCCAACATGGTGATCGGCAACATCAAGACGAAGCTGGAGGAGACGCTGGGGACCATGGCCCTGAGCACGCCCACGGTGGTCTACGGACGAAACTTCGAGACGCGCCGCGTGGGCAGCCGGGAATGGGTATCGGTGCCGTTCCCCTGCGATGGCGGGTCCGTCAACGTGCAGATCTGTCTGGCCGAGGCGCAGGAGAATGCGGCCGTCTTCCGGCCAGGTTTTGCGCTGCCGCACTCGGTGCAGATCTGAGCGGAGGGACCATGAGCCGGGATGCGGAGCGCACAATGTCCGGAACGAAGCCCCTGCCCCTGAGCATCGCCGAAGATCCGGAGTTGCTCGGCGACTTCATACTGGAGTCCCGCGAGCACCTGAACGGCATCGAGCAGAACGTGCTGAAGCTCGAACAGGACGCCGGCAACTCCGAAGCGATCCATGCGAGCTTCCGGGCGTTTCACACGATCAAGGGACTGGCCGGGTTTCTGGAACTCGGAGCGGTGCAGGAGGTCGCGCACGAGGTGGAAACCGTGCTGGATCTGGCGCGGAACGGGAAACTGTCCATCGACTCCGGCGTGATCGACCGGATGCTGGACAGCAAGGACTACCTGATTCTCTGGCTGGACCAGCTCGATTCGATTCTGCGGGAAGGGACGACGCGCCAGGGGGCGGTGGTGGCGGCGCCGGACAACGCCCGGCTGCTGGCTTCCATCCGCGCGCTGACCGCACCGGGCGCGCCTCAGTGCGGCGCCGGGAAGCCGGAGACCGTGGCCCACGGCAGCGGTCTGGCAAGGCTCTCCGAGGCGGTTTCGGCGGCTGACGGGACTCCGGAGGCTGTGGCGGAGATCGCCGCCGGGGCCGGGCCCGTTCCCGCAGTCCTCGAGATTGAGGTGAAAACGGACGATCCACCGGCTGGGCCCCCGCCGGCCGCGCCAGCGACGGTCCTTCCGACCGCGCCAGCGGCGGTTGCCCAGGTCGTGCCGACGGCGGCGGTTTCCGAGACCGCGCGCCGGGCGGCTCCTTCACCCGCACCAGCGGCGGCTACCGAAGAGCCGGCCCTCGCGCCGAAGAGCGCGGAGATGCCCGGGCGGGAAGCGCGCGCCATCAAGGTGGACACGGGCAAGCTGGACTACCTGGTGGACATGGTCGGGGAAATGGTGATCGCCCAGTCGCTGGTGCGTCACGATCCGGACCTTGCCGGGGAGTCGCGGCCACGGCTGGTGCGGAATCTTTCGCAACTGGCGCGCATCACCGACGAGGTGCAGCGCACGGCGATGTCCATGCGCATGGTGCCGGTAGGCCAGCTTTTTCAGAAGATGAGCCGGCTGGTGCGCGATCTGTCGCGCAAAAACGGGAAGCGAGTGGAGCTGGAAACCTCCGGCGAGGACACCGAACTGGACCGCAACATCGTCGAGGAACTGGCCGATCCGCTGATGCACATGGTACGCAACTCCATGGACCACGGCGTGGAGACGCCCGCCGAGCGGGAAGCCGCGGGGAAACCGCCGGTGGCGCGAGTGATTCTGCGGGCCTCGCACCAGGCCGGGCACATCGTCATCGAGGTGGGCGACGACGGCCGCGGGCTCAACAAGGACAAGATCCTGAAAAAGGCCGCCGAGCGGCATTTGGTGGAGCCCGGGGCGCAACTCAGCGAGCACGAGTTGTTTCATCTGATCTTCCAGCCGGGCTTCTCCACCGCCGAGCAGGTCACCGACGTTTCCGGACGCGGCGTGGGCATGGACGTGGTGCGCCGGCAGATTCACAAGCTGCGCGGCCGCATCGACATTCGCTCGACCGCCGGCGCCGGGACGACGTTTCTGCTGAAGGTTCCGCTCACTCTGGCCATCATCGACGGACTGGTGGTGACCGTGGGCGCCGAACGCTACATCGTGCCCATATTCGCGGTGCGGGAGATGGTGCGGCCCACGCCGGACATGATCTCGACGGTGCAGGGCCGCGCCGAGATGGCGCTGGTCCGCGGGAAGCTGCTCCCGATGATCCGGCTGTACCGGCGCTTCGGGGTCAAACCAACCAGCGAGGACCCGACGCGCTGCCTGCTGATCGTCTCCGAGGGCGCGGGGCGGAAATTCTGCCTGATGGTGGACGGGCTGGTGGGCAAGCAGGAAGTGGTGATCAAGGGGATGAGCGAGATGCTGCAGGGCATCGAAGGCGTTGCCGGCGGCGCCATCCTCGGCGACGGGCGGGTGGGACTGATTCTCGACCTGGAGGCGCTTTGTGGCGAAACCCGCGGCGACAAAGCCCACGGTTGATTTCGCGATCCCCGCGGCGGGGAACTGCGCCCTGACCGAAAAGGAGTTTCAGCAGATTCGGGAGCTGGCGCACGCGCGCTTCGGTCTGGACCTGCGCGACGGGAAGCAGCAACTGGTGGCGGCCCGCCTGGGCAAGAAGATCCGGCAGGGCGGGTTCGCCTCTTTTGCCGAGTACCATCGGCACGTTACCGCCGATGCCAGCGGCCAGGCGCTGGTGGAGCTGATTGACGCTCTGGCCACCAACCACACCGCGTTTCTGCGCGAGCAGGCGCACTTCGATCTGCTGACGGACATCGTTCGCGGCGCGGCCGGGCGCCTGCCGTCGATCTGGAGCGCCGCCTGCTCCACCGGCGAGGAGCCGTATTCGATCGTATTCACGGCGCTGAACGCGCTCTCGCGGACGCCGGCGCCGCACACGCCTCCGTTCGTTCTGGCCACCGACATCTCCACGAAGGCGCTCGATCACGCGCGCCGGGGGTGCTTCGCGCCGGACCGTCTGGCGGGCCTGCCGGATGCGTGGAAGAAGGGCTATCTGCTGAGAATGCGCGGCGAGCGCGAAGGCTGGCAGCAGGTGCGGCCGGAGATCGCCTCCCTGATCGAGTTCCGGCGCATGAACCTGATCGAGCCGTTCCGGCACGGGCGCAGCTTCGACGTCATCTTCTGCCGGAACGTCATGATCTACTTCGACCGCGGGACGCAGCAGGACCTGGTGAGCCGGCTGGCCGGCTGCCTGCACCCGAACGGGTATCTGTTCGTGGGCCACTCGGAAAGCCTGAGCGGCATCGAACACCCGCTCGAATACGTTTGCCCGGCGGTGTACCGGCGGAGGCAGAAACGATGAAGACCCTCGTGATCGGCATCTCGGATTGCCAGGTGAGCACAGAGCCGGATGCCGAACTGGTGACCTACGCGCTGGGATCGTGCATCGCCGTTTCGGTGTGGGACCCGCTGCGGCGCATCGCCGGTCTGCTGCACTTCATGCTTCCCGAATCGAACATGGACGCGCAGAAAGCGGAGGCGAATCCGTGGATGTTCGGCGACACCGGAATCGAGCGCCTGTTCAAGGTGGCCTGCGAGAAGGGCGCGGACCGGCGCCGGCTGGTGGTGCGGCTGGCCGGAGGGGCCCAGGTGCTGGATCCACAGGGTGTGTTCAACATCGGCAAGCGCAACTATCAGGCCGCCCGGAAAATGCTGTGGAAATACGGCATCCTGATCGCCTCGGAAGCGGTGGGAGGCGAGGTTTCCCGAACGGTCCGCCTCACCGCCGAAAACGGCAAATTGCGGGTGCGAGAGGGCAACGGCATGGAGACGGAGCTTCCGCTGCACGCACAAACGAGAAAGGAGGCCGCCAATGGCGTACCGAGTTCTGCTGGTCGATGATTCGCCGGCCATGCGCGCGTTCATTCGCCGGGTGATGGTAATGTCCGGCTTCGACCTCGACGAGTGTATCGAGGCGGGCGATGGCGCCGAGGCGCTGGAACGCCTGCAACGGGAAAAAGTCGACGTGATCCTCACCGACATCAATATGCCGCGCATGGACGGCGAGGAGCTCATGCGCAGGCTGTCGGAAGACAGGGAGCTGCGCGACATCCCGGCGGTGGTGGTCTCCACCGACTCCACCAGACCGCGAATCCTGCGCATGATCGGTCTTGGCGCGCAGGGCTACATCGCCAAGCCGTTTTCCCCGGAAGCCCTCCGGGAAGCTCTGGAAAAGGTGCTGGAGTGCAGCGTATGATGGCCCAACTAAACCCCAACGAGGCGGAGTTCGCCGCCGCGGTGGCGGCCGCCGCCAGCAGCGTGCTGGAGACCATGTTTTTCGCCGAGGTGGAGACCTGCCTGCCCCTGTCGCCGGAGCAACAGCGGGGCATGATGGGCGTGCTGGTCCGCTTCGATGGCGGAGTGCGCGGCGAGTTCCTCATCGGCATCGACCCCCACGCCGCCGCGGTGCTGGCTTCCGCGTTTCTCGGCGTGGACGAAGGCGACGTCCCGGAAGCGGAAGTCGCCCAGGTGATGTGCGAAACCGCCAACATGATTTGCGGCGCCGCACTGAGCCGCATCGAAGCGGAAGATCACATGCGTCTGGAGACGCCCGCTCTGGCGGACGCCGCCGCCGAATTCGACAAGGGCGGTTTCCTGCAGGAGTTCTTCGTCACCCCGGACGGGAATATCTCCACCGGCGTGCGCATCGCCGCGTAATGGCCACGAATGAAAACGAATAAACACGAATAGAAGAACCGGCGCGTGAACCGCCACGCTGTCAAGGCGCTGGACCGCTCCACGATCTGCCGCGAGCGCCCGCCAGCGCGCCGGGAATCCTGCGCCGAAGGCCGCGGCAATTGTGTCGAAGTGCGGACTTGACAACGAGGCTTCCGCCGCGCTGTCGCCGGGTGTACAATGGCACTGTTTTTCAAAACCACCACCTGAGGAGTTGCGCATGGCGATCACTTCCGCCGCTAATGCAGCCGTTCGGCTCAACAATGCGCGTCTCCGTCCAATCGTGAGGCTGAAATACGATCATGTCCGACTACCGGCACGGCTACGTTCGCTACCAGAACCACGAGTACAAAGTCACTTGGCATCCGATCTCCCATGAGGTCTACGTCTATTGGGGCACGGACAGGTACGCTGGCAAGGCGTACGACATCCAGGAAGCGCTCGACATTGCGTTGTCGTGGCTGAATAATCACGCGGGTTAGGGGCGAGGGGTCGGGGCTCCACAGGAGGGAGACGGTTTAGTGAAGGCCACGTTTTGCGTCAGTTGCGGCAAGGCGCTCGTGCCAGATGCTGCCTTTTGCACTATATGCGGACACATGCGGACATAAGATTGCGGAATACACGGATCCAGGGCCACCCACTATCCCGGAGGAGGAAGACCAAATGAAAGACACAGTTAGGAGTGTGTTGAAACAGATGATTCGATCAGAAGGAGCTTTTGGTATCAGGAGTTTCCGCGAGATGCCGGACGATTCCTTCCGACTTGAGACGGCCCTGTCAGAATTTGGTCACAAGACGTTCTTGAAATATGAAGCAACCCGCGACAATGAGATGTTCCGCATCGAGATCAGGCATGTCTTTGGTCGTTTTGCCTTTGATGTTCCGCCGACTGCCGCTGCTGATCAGTTACTTAAAATGCTGACTAGGAACACGGGCTCATTCGGCGAGACAACGGCCTTCATCGGGGCCTATCCTCAAGGAGACACAGTTTACGCTACTCTCAATAGTGTCCACCATTTTGTAACTGCTTAGAATGATGCGGATATCGCGCAAGCCCTTATGCTACATTTGTTTGACATCACAATGGGGCTTGTCGTAGAAGATAAATCCCTGACGATGCTGAACATGTATGGCGGCGGACAATAGAATGCGAACACTTGGTCCAACTGTGACGATCCCGCGTTATCAAAAACGTGGAGGCTCCGCAACAGAGCGCGCCGCTGTCGTGTGATTTAATGTGATTCAGTGAGCGAGTGGCGGTTTACTCGGCATTCGTGTTTATTCGCGTTCATTCGTGGCCGTCTCCGAACTTGATCACCGATTCCGCCTCGAATTTGCGATAACTCTGAAACTCCAGCTCGTTGCGAACCTGCGCGAGGTCGGTGACCACCGAGACGGTGGCCGTTGAAGGCAGCAGGTACGTCTTGCCGCCGATGGGCGTCTCCGCATAGTCGATAACGGTGGAGATCTCGCGCATGCGCAGTTGCGGCGGAATATCGGAATCCGCGGTATCGGTGATGCGCCAGACCGCGCCCGTCTCCGGGTCGATGTACACGGAACCGCGGTAGGCGAGCACGCCTTTTGCCAGGTCGCTGAGTTGCATCGTCAGGGTGGAGTGTTGCTTGTCCACCGTGTAGTCGAAAACGGCCAGGCGCTTCCCGCGCAGGGTCTCCCAGCGGCTCCACGTGAACGACGCGTCGCTGGAGGGATCCACCACCCGGCTGAGCAGAATGCCGAACTCTCCCTCGGTGGTCAGCGGCGTGTGCCATTGCCGCTTCATCGGGTCGGCGGGCTTTCCGTTGACCAGCTCGAGGGTGCGTTTCTCCTGGCCGTCGTGAAAACCGAGACGGAAGGTCAGCGTGTCCCCCTTGCGCCAGCGATTCGAGTGCAGACCGGCTTCAAGCTGACGCGTCACCTGAACGCAGAGAAAGTTGGGAAGACCGGACACATACTGCGCTCCATACTGCTCCATCGATTCCAGCAGACGGTCCTGCACGGCCGGGTCGGGCGGGGCATCCGCGGGCGCCTGCGCCAACAGGACCGGAGCCAGCAGAAGGAGGCCGGGCGGGAGAAGACGGTTCATGACTGCCGTATGTTATTATCGCGTCGTGTGACGCCCCCCCATCTCGCGGACCTTGCCGTCATACTCGTCTATCTGGCCGGCATCACCTGGTTCGGGGCGCGATTCCGCCATTCCCAGCGCAGCCTGCGCGATTATTTTCTCGGCGGCCGGACGGCCCCGTGGTGGGCCATCTCCTTCTCCATCGTTTCGGCCGAGACCAGCACGCTTACGGTGATCGGGACGCCGGCTCTTTCGTTCGGCGGCAATTTCGGATTCCTGCAGGTGGTGTTGGGGTATCTGCTGGCCCGCATAGTGATCTCGGCGCTGTTCCTGCCGCACTACTTTCGCGGCGAGATGTTCACCGCCTATGAGCTGATGCGCCTGCGGTTCGGCGAGCGCATGCGGCGGTTCACGGCGGGCACGTTTCTGATACTGCGGGCGCTGGCGGAGGGCGTGCGTGCCTTCGCGTTGTCCATCGTGATTGGCGTGGTCCTCGCGCCGCTGTACCGGAAGTTCGGCGTGGCCGGCTGGGCCGAGGCCGGCTCCATCCTGCTGATTGTCGCGCTCACCCTGTTCTACACGTTTGAAGGCGGCATGAGCGCGGTGATCTGGACCGACGTGGTGCAGATGGTCCTGTACGTGGGCGGCGCGGTGCTGAGCTTCGCGATCATTCTGGGGCGGATTCCGGGCGGCTGGGCGCATGTGGCCGCGGTGGCCGGCGCGGCGGGGAAACTGCAGGTTTTCGATTTCCGGTTCGCCTTCACCGCGGCGTTCTTCGCCCGTAACTACAGTTTCTGGGCGGGGATCGCGGGTGGCTGCTTTCTGACCACCGCCAGCCACGGGACGGAACAGCTCATGGTGCAGCGGTATCTCGCCGCGCGCAGCGAGCGTGACGCGCGAAAAGCGCTGTTCTCGAGCTGGCTGGTGATCTTTTTCCAGTTCGCGCTGTTTCTGCTGATTGGCGCCACGCTGTTCGTGCACTACGCGGACGGGCGCCTGGCCGCTCCGAAGCCGGCCGACACCATCTATCCGGCGTTCGTCTGGAACAATCTGCCGCCGGGGGTGGCCGGGCTGGTGATCGCGGCCATTCTGGCGGCCGGCATGTCCAATCTGAGCGCGGCCCTGAACGCACTGGCCTCCACTTCGATCATCGACTTCTACCGGCCGCTCGCCGGGCGCGCCAGCATGAGCGAAGCGCACTTCCTGCGGCTGGCGCAATGGGCCACTGTGCTGTGGGGCGCGGTTCTGTTTGCGATTGGTCTGCTGGCGCGCCACTGGGGTTCGGTGCTGGAGGCGGGCCTCTCCATCGCCTCCGTCCTCTACGGAAGCCTGCTGGGCGTGTTCTTCCTTGGGTTGCTGACGCGGCGCGTCGGGCAGAACGCGGCCATGGTGGCCATGGCTTTCGGCCTGCTGCTCATGCTGTATGTCAGCGCGGAAACCAGCATCGCGTTCACCTGGTGGGTGCCCATCGGAACGGTGGCGACGTTTGCGGTGGGCCTGGGCGCATCGTTCGTGATGAGGGAGCGGGAGCCGGCATGAGCGCGGGAATCTTCGCGACCCGCGACGATTCGAAGTGGGGCAGGCCCCCGGCCTGCGCGGGGCTCTCAGCCCCGTCCCCTCTTTCCGTCTGGTTGCGGCTCCGCGGCTACGTGGAGCAGCGCCATGCGCTGCGGCGTCGTCTCACGCCATTAGGCCGGAAGCGGACCGAGAGTCCGCCGCAGGCTGAGAGCCCAATGCCAAGCCGGCTTGAAAGCCGGCTGCGGGCAGGATTGCCCGCCCCACAAACTCAGAGAATCAACCACTTGCCAGACAGGCTCAAAAGTTAAGTGCCATTGGGCTGAGAGCCTGCCCCACATCGGTTTCGCCCGGCGAACGCGGGTGAACTCATGAATACCGCAGAGCCCCGGCGGACGTTGGTGCGCGGCCTGTCCCTGACCGCCGCCACCTCCATCAACATCGCCAACATGATTGGCACGGGCATTTTCCTCAAGACCCGGGTGATGACCTGCAACGTGGACAGCCCCTGGCTGGTGCTGGCGGTGTGGGTGGTGGCCGGCTTGCTTTCGCTGGCCGGGGCGCTCACGTTCGCCGAGCTGGCGGCCATGATGCCGCACGCCGGGGGCGAATACGTGTTCCTGCGCAACGCCTACGGGCGGCCGTGGGGCTTCCTTTACGGCTGGACCATCTTCTTCGTCGCGCGCACCGGATCGCAGGCCGCACTCGCCACGGGCTCGGCCATCTTCCTGAATATCGTCACCGGCGGCGCGCTGAGCCGTACGTTTTTCAACGTTCCAGTGTTCGGCTACGCCATTCCGTTCGGCCTGCTGCAACTGGTGGCGCTGGGATGGATCGCCGCGATCACCGCCGTGAACTGCGCCAGCGTCTCGGTGAGCGGAACCGCGGCCTCGGTGCTGACGGCGATCAAGCTGGCGCTGCTGGCGCTGATCGGAATCGGGGCCATGACGCTGGCTTACGGCAACTGGGGACACCTGGCCATGCATGCGGCGGCGGGAACGTGCGAAGGCGTCTCCGTGGCGGCGCGAGGCGGTCTGGCCGGCTTCGGCGCGGCCATGCTGGGCGCGCTGTGGGCTTACGACGGCTGGGACAACCTGACCCCGCTCTCCGGCGAGGTGCGCAATCCCCAGCGGACCATCCCGCTGGCCTTTATCGGCGCCATGCTGGTGGTGGGCGCGCTCTATCTGTTCGTAAACGTCGCGTACTTCTACGTGCTGACCCCGGCGCAGATCGCCAGCGTGCCGCTTACTTCGTCGGTGGCCACGGAAGCCGCGCGGCGCTTTGTGGGAAGCGCTGCGGTAGGGCTGATCGCCGTCGCGCTGCTGGCGTCGTCGGTGGGCGCGCTGCACGCTTCGGTGCTGGCCAATTCGCGGGTGCCGTTCGCCATGGCCGAGGATGGGCTCTTCTTCCGCCGGCTGGCCGCCATCACGCCGACATCGCGCGTGCCGCGGAATGCGCTCATCGCCCAGGGCGTGTGGGCCAGCGTGCTGGCGCTGTCCGGCTCCTACGATCTGCTCACCGACTACGTCATCTTCGCGTCGTGGGTGCTGTACGCGCTGGCCATCGCGTCGGTCTTCGTGTTTCGCCGACGCCTTCCCGATGCCCCGCGGCCCTATCGCACATGGGGCTATCCGGTGGTGCCCGCGCTGTTTCTGGTGGTGACCGCGTGGCTGCTTCTCAACACCCTGTGGACCGGCCCGCTGCAGGCCTTCGCGGGACTGGGGCTGATGGCCGCGGGAACGCCGTTCTATTTCTACTGGTCGAGAAAGGCGCGCACGCGCGGATAGAGAGTGTCCTTCTCGCAGCCGGGCGAGAGGTGGCCGCAGTCGCTCTCCAGTTGGATGATGGGCGCGCCGATGGCGGCGGCGAACTCGAGCGCCGACAGCGGGTTCACCATGTGATCCTGCTTCGCCACCACGATGAGCACCTTCGCTTTCACCGTGCGCGCGGCCCGTGCCAGCGACTCCCCGAACGGCTTCGACACGTCCAGCGACATCATCGCCTGCAGTTGCCGCAGCCAGTCGCCGGCGTCCGTGCGGCCCAGTGGCGCGTCGTCGATCCCTTTCAGGAACGCCGGGAAGTCGTCTGCCGGCGTGGACCGGGCGCGATAGGCCGGCGTGGTGAGGGCGAACGCGTGCATCTCGCCCACCGAGCGGAGCGAAGGCATGTTCTGGTAGTTGCCACCGTTCCAGCCGGCGCTTTCGGTGATGGCGTCGGCCTCGGCGGTCCACAGCAGGAGGTCCGTCGAAGTCAGCCGGGGCGACCCCACGATGGGCACGGCCCGTTCCACGAAATCCGGGTACGAGAGGACCCATTGAAAGGTCTGCATCCCGCCCATGGAGATGCCCATCACCGCGTGCAGACGAGGAATGCCGAGGACCTCCTTCACCAGACGGTATTCGGCGGTCACCATGTCGCGAATGGTGAATTTCGGGAAGCGCATGCGCGGCTGTTCGGCGCTGTTGGAGGGAGACGAGGAAACGCCGTCGCCGAGCGCGTCCACCGCGATCGCGAAGTAGCGCGCGGGATTCACCAGGCCATCGGCGGCCATGAACTGCGCCAGATCGTCACTGCGTCCGGAGAACCACGTGGGGAACAGGACCGCATTCGATTTGGCGGCGTTCAGAGATCCGAACGTGCGGTAGCCGATCCGGCAGTTTCGCAGCACCTCGCCGCTTTCGAGTTTCAGGTCGCCGAGAGAAGCGGTCTGCAGGGGCGGCGCGGCGGCGAAGGCCGAGGGCAACAGGAGAAGAAGGAGTACGCTGCGCATGGTATAGAACAGTTATGAACGAAACCGACAAGCTTCGCAAGCAGATCGCCGATGTGCTCGCCTGGGGCGAGGCGCATCAGACGTTCGAGGCCGTGGTGGCCGATTTTCCGGTGGAGCTGCGCGGCGCGCGCCCGCCGGGATTGCCGTACAGCGCGTGGGAGTTGCTGGAACACATGCGCATCGCCCAATGGGACATGCTGGAATTCAGCCGCGATCCGAAACACGTCTCGCCGGACTGGCCCTCCGGCTATTGGCCGGCTTCCCCTGCGCCGCCGAACCCGAAAGCATGGGACGAGAGCGTGAGCCGTTTTCAGGCGGATCGGGAGGAGTTGCGAAAGCTGGTGCTCGATCCCTCGCGCGACCTTGTTGCCCCATTTCCGCATGGCCACGGACAGACGTTGCTGAGGGAAGTGCTGCTGACCGCCGATCACAATTCCCACCATCTGGGGCAACTGATTCTGGTGCGGCGGCTGCTGGGCGCGTGGAAGTGATCTGAGACGGCGGCCTGTGGCGGAAGTCGTGATGCCGGCCGCGCGGAGTCGGCCTGTCCATTCCCTCAGTGGTGGAAGGGAACGACTATAGTCTGCGAATCTGCGGCGGCAACCTCTTAGAGCGGCTCGACTTCGCCGATTCGCGCGGTGTTCGGCACGTCATTCCCATTTACATCTTCCTCTCCGTCTTGATTGCCGGAGCAGCCTGGAAGCTGGTCCGGAGGGATCTTCGCTGGCGCTACGCGGTCGTCGTGCTCCTGTTGTTTCAGGTTGTTTCGGTGGTGCACGCCTTTCCGGCCTACGTATCTTATGCGAACGAGGCGGCTGGAGGCCCTTCTCACGCCCACGATCTGCTCAGCGACTCCAGCTCCGATTGGGGTCAGCAACTGAAGCCCGTGAAGCGCTACCTGGACGCGCACGGCATCAACAACTGCTGGTTTGCCTACTTCGGTGAGGGTGTTGCGGACTACGGCTATTACGGTATTCCCTGCAAGCCGCTGATCACGGCCGATTCGCTTTATTTCGATGCTCCACACGATGTGCCGCCGGCGATCGATGGCCCGGTCCTCATGAGCGCCGGCATCCTGTCCGGCTTTGAGTTCGGCCCCGGCCCGTTGAATCCATACCAACAGTTCAACCAGCTCAAGCCCGCGGCCGTCGTCGACTACGGCGTCTTCATCTACGATGGGCACTTCGACATCCCCTCGCCGCCGCTCTGAGCCATGGGCAAAAAGCGGGCGTGCTGCTGGCGCAGAAGAAGGTTCCCGAAACCCTCGCAGAATCGCAGGAAGCCGAGGCCCTGGCGCCCGATTCGGCAAGCGTCAACGCCACGCTGGGCAGAGCGCTGGACGCGAGTGGCCGTCCGCAGGAAGCGCTCCCTTATTACCAGAAGGCGCTAATGCTGGCTACAGCGGTCGAGCCTCGGTTCCAGCAGTCTCTGGCTAAGGGACTGGAGCAGCGGCCAGGGGCGAAGCGGCCCTGGATTCCGGGAGGGCCGGCGTTGATTCTAAAGGGAGTAATGGTGGGCGCGACAGGACTCGAACCTGTGACCTCCTGCGTGTGAAGCAGGATGAAGATAGCTAAGTACTTGATTTGATTGGCAGGCATAAGGCAAGCGTTGTCGCACAATCCCAGACTTTTCGTGGATTCCGCCCTTTAACCCGTGCCCTAATAGGCAGCGTTAGTTTAGGGAACCTTTGCCGCTGTTAATGGCAGCAACGCCAGTAGCAGCAGGCTACCGCCTATGCGGTTGCCCTGTTTTCCCTGAATTCGCTCACGACCCTTGCCCGGTGTTGGCGGCTCTGCTGGGCGCCTGTCCGTCTTGCAGCAGAGCTTCAACAGTCGCCAGCAGGCACCGGGGCGAGAACGGCTTCGTTAGCGCCGCGCTCGCACCGAAGCGCACCGCAGTGTTAAGCATGTCTTCGCCAAACACCCCCGAGTAGGCGATGATCCTAACTCCGGGGTGCATCCGGTGAAGCAACCTGATCAGCTCCAGTCCATCCATCTCCGGCATGGCCAGATCGCTGACGACAACCTGTACCTGACAAAGGTTCAGCATGCTGAGGGCTACCTTGCCATGCGCGGCCTCCAGCACTCCATAGCCGGCGCTCTGCAGGATGAATGCAAGGACCGCACGGACCTGCGGGTCGTCCTCGACAACGAGTACCGTGGGATGTTCGTTTCCGACAACCTCCGGACGTGGCTCTGTTTCCGCCATTGCGCCGTCCCCCGAATTCGCGCCCGACCCTTGCCCGGGGTTGGCGGCTCTATTGGGCGTCTGTCCGTCTTGCAGTAGAGCTTCAACAGTCGCCAGCAGGCACCGGGGCGAGAACGGCTTCGTTAGCGCCGCGCTCGCACCGAGGCGCACCGCCATTTCAAGCATGTCTTCGCCAAACATTCCCGAGTAGGCAATAGTCCTAACTCCGGGGTGCATCAGGTGAAGCAACCTGATCAGCTCCAGTCCGTCCATCTCCGGCATGGCCAGATCGGTGACGGCAACCTGTACCTGATGAAGGTTCAGCATGCTGAGTGCTGCCTTGCCATGCGCGGCCTGCAGCACACTATAGCCGGCGCTTTGCAGGATGCTTGCAAGGACCGCACGGACCTGCGGGTCGTCCTTGACAACGAGTACCGTGGGATGTTCGTGTTCGCGCATGTCACTCCTTGCCGGCAACGTCCTCCTATGCCGGCGCAAACTCTGAACCTGGCTCCGCGCACGCAGTGCAAGCGCTGTCGGAGTATCCAGAGCAATCTCATTGTGGAGTCTCGGACAAACCCGCAGTATTCGAAGTTTTTCGGATAGGACGGTGCGGAGAATACGGGCTGTCCGTCAAGCCAGTAGTTTTTCGGATGGAATGCGGTCCCCAGACGCGTTCTAATCGAGCTATGGGTATAAGGCCGGACCTTCCCCTCGCCGACATCAAACCACCCAATCGCGCGAAACGACTCCGGTTGGTGGTGGCGGATGACTGTCCAGAGGTGGTTGAGCAGATCGTGAGCCTGCTTCAGCCCGAGTATGATGTTCTGCGCTCTGTGGGGAACGGAGAGTTCCTGGTGGAGACCGCTTCGGAGCTCCATCCGGATATCGTGATTTCCGATTTCAACATGCCCGGATTGAACGGCATCGATGCCGGACGGAGGATCCTCCGCTCCGGGAGCTGCCAGTCCGTCATTCTGCTCACCATGTATAATGATTCGCAACTGATCAAAGCGGCGATCGATGCTGGCATAAAAGGGTATGTTCTTAAAGTGGACGCAGGCGAGGAGCTGAACCTCGCAGTGCGGCGAGTCGCCGAGGGTGAGAATTACTTCTCACGCGGTATCACGGTGACGGGCTAAGCGAACCTCGCACGCAGGTGCCCAAAGGGGGTGGCACATGCCGAAGACCACGGTTCTGCTCGCCGACGATCACACGGTCGTGGCCGAGGGCCTGCGCTCTCTGCTGGAATCGCACTTCGAGCTGGTCGGAATCGTCCATGACGGGCGCGCGCTCCTTGAAGCGGTACGAACACTCAATCCCGACGTCGTCGTGACCGACATTTCCATGCCCATGCTCAACGGGATCGAGGCGATCCGTCAGATCCGGGCCCTTCGCCCGATGGTGAAGATTCTGGTGCTCACCATGCACCGGGACACGCAGATGGCAGTAGAGGCGTTTCGAGCGGGCGCTTCCGGCTACATGCTCAAGATCTCGCCCGGCGAGGAACTGATCGCTGCGATCACCTCGGTATCCGAAGGGCGGCCATGCACGGCAGCGCAACTCGGCAAGGACGTCATCACGCTGCTGCTGGAAGCCGGACGGCGGTCGGACGACGACACACCCCTCACGCCGCGGCAACGCGAGGTTCTGCAATTGATTGCCGAGGGCCGGACGATGAAGGAAGTCGCAAACATTCTCGGCATCTCTCCACGGACTGCCGAATCCCACAAATACGAGATCATGCAGGTTTTGGGAGTGAACACCACTGCCGCCATGATCCAGTACGCAATCCGCCTCAAACTCACCGGCGATGAAGCGTAGTTTGTGGGCCAGCGGAACATCCGAGACAGGGCATGGCCGCCTGCTCATGACTCTGATCGCAGCGGCTAGCCTGGCGACAATTGTAGCCGTCCTGTGGTACTACCTTCGACAACGCAACGTAATCGAAGCGGCGACTGCCGAGGAGCTTGCCGCAATCTCGAAGACTAAGGCCTATCAGATCATCAACTGGCGCCAGGAGCGCATTGGCGACGGCCATGTCCTCGCGTCCGAACCGATCATGCAGATCGCGCGGCGCATGATGTCGCGCAAGTCGATCAACACCTCGGACCGCAACAACCTTCGGGACGTGATCCAGAACATGGCGCAGTCGTTTCTCTACACCGCTGCTGCGCTGGTCGATCGTGATGGCAACGTTCGGTTCGAGTGGAGCGGCGCGGGCCGGGTCTCACCCGGTCCGTGGAAGGCCGGACTTGTCACGGCGAAGGGCGGAAAGGTCGCGCTCTCGGAATTGTATCGGGATCCCGGTTCCGGCCGTGCCCTCATGGCCCTGGCGGTTCCGATCCCTGGACAAGGCGCGCTCATTCTGGAAATCGATGCGGCACGGTTCGTGTATCCCTATCTCGAATCCTGGCCGACCGCAAGCCGCACCGGCGAGACCTACCTTGTTCGCGTGGAGGCTCGCGACCTGCTGTACATCAGCGACCTTCGGAAGGCCCGCGGCAGCGCACTCATCCGGCGAAGGCCGATGTCTGACCTAGGGATTGCCTTGCACGCAGCGCCGGGGTCTCTGATCAAGGGCCTGGATTACCGGCAAGTTCCGGTGATGACAGTCCTTCGGCCCATCCCCGACAGCCAGTGGATTCTGGTGACCAAGATCGATCAGGAGGAAGTGTACGCGCCATTGCGGCGGCTGACTTGGGAATTGATCTTTATCATCGGTCTGATTGCGTTAAGCAACGCGGCCGGTGTGGGCCTGTTGTGGAGGAATAAACAACTGCGAGCGCACCGGGAGAAGGAAGACTGGTTCCGCCGGGTGGCCAATGACACGCCGGCGTATCTCTGGATTTCTTCAGCGACGAAAGACGAGAACACTTTCATCAACAGGTCTTTGGCGCAATTCCTGGGCACTTCGGGTGAAACCCTCGAAAGAGTCTGGACCGAGCATCTGCACCCCGATGATGCGGAGCGCGCCCGGAGGAATTACCTCGAGTGTTTCTCCGGCCGGCGCGAATACAGCGACGAGTTCCGCGTGCGGCGGTGCGATGGCGAGTACCGGTGGATGGTGAATCAGGGAGTGCCGCGGTTCTCGGCCAAAGGCGATTTCCTCGGATACGCCGGCGCTCTCATGGACATCACCGAACGGAATGCCGCCGAGCACCGGCTGCGGGCTGCGAACGCGGAGCTGGCCCTCGAACTGGAAGAACGCACGCGCACCGAGAAGCAGATTCAGGCGCTGAGCGAGCGGCTGATTCGTGCTCAGGAGGAAGAACGGAGCCGGGTTGCCCGCGAACTGCACGACGACCTGAGCCAGCAGATTGCGGCAGTCAGCATTGCCATGAGCAATCTCAAGCGGGGGATCCCCGAAGACGACAATGCCGCGCGATCGCAGGCCGAACGGATGCAGCAGAGACTCGCGCAGCTTGCGGAAAGCACACGGCGGATCTCGCACGAGTTGCATCCGGCCGTCCTGAAGCATCTGGGGCTTGCGCCGGCGCTTCGCGCTTACTGCGCCGAGTTCACGGCTTCGGCAGGCATTCAGGTCTCGCTGGCAATCAGTGGAACGTTTGACGGCACATCGCCCTCGGCCGCGCTGTGTCTGTATCGCATCGCTCAGGAAGCCCTGAAGAATGTCGCCAGGCACGCGCGGGTCGGGGAAGCTTCGCTGGGACTGAGCAAGGCTCCGGGCCTGCTGCGTCTTGTAGTTTCGGACAAGGGTGAAGGCATGGACCTTGGGAAAGCCGAGGTGGCCGCGGGATTGGGTCTGATTAGCATGCGGGAGCGGGCGCGGCTGCAGAAGGGGCGGGTGGAGGTTCTGAGCAAGCCGGGGGAAGGCACCAGGGTTACGGTGGAGATCCCGGAGTCGAATTCGACGGAGGGGCCGGGGTCATAGTCAACTGGCGGGGGCACTTCGCCCGTAGCGCGCGCCAGGAAGCAGTGGCACGGACCCTCTGACCCCGGCCTGACCGACACCAGCCGGATGGTTTGTTTCTGAGTGCGCCCCGGAAGGGCGGCACAAGACTCATCCGCCGGTGGTCTCGCTGAAACGACGTGAGGCGATGCGTCGTGCGCCGGCCCGAGTGGGCTGCGCCCCCCCAACCAGCACTCTGAGCTGGCTGACCACGGCAAGGAGGGTTTCCGATTGAGCGTGCAGTTCCTGCGAGGCAGCCGAGCTTTCCTCGGCGTTTGCCGCGGCGGACTGCGTGACCTGCTCCATCTGGTTGATTGCTTTCGCGATTTGTTGAATCCCCCTGGCCTGTTCCTGGCTGCCGAGGTTGACTTCTTCCACGAGGGTCCCGATTCTGCCGGAGTTTTCGAGGATGACGCTAATGCTCTCTGATGCGCGATCGGCCTTCTGCTTGCCATCGCCAGATCGTGTAATCGACTCTTCAATGAGCTGAGTGGTGTCCTTAGCCGCTTGAGCGCAACGCTGGGCGAGGCCGCGGACTTCGTCGGCCACGACGGCAAATCCTGTGCCGGCCTCTCCGGCGCGCGCCGCCTCGACCGCAGCATTGAGCGCCAGGATATTCGTTTGAAGGGCGATCTCGTCGATGACTTTGATGATTTTCGAGACCTTCTCGCTTGACGCGTTGATCTCCTTCATCGCCGCCACCATCTCATGCAGGGACTGACTGGCCTCGGTAAAGGCGCCCTGGAGGCCCGAGACGAGCGCCGCGGCTGCGTGAGAGTTCTCTGCATTCTTCAGGGCCATGGAGTTGATCTCTTCGGCCGAAGCAGATGTCTGCTCCAGCGCGGCAGCCTGTTCAGACGCACCCTGCGAGAGGGTCTGGCTGCCGGAGGCGACCTGTCCGGCGGCGGCGGCCAATTGCCCGGCCCCATCGGCCAGCGAGTCGGCTGTAGCATGCAGCGCGCGATTCAGACTGCGCACGATGAAGAACACGAGTGCCGTGCCGGAGATCAGGGCAAGAAGCAGAATCGTAACGATCAGCTTTCGTCCTCTGGCCGCATTTTGCTGGGCTTCGGCTGAGTCGGCCTCGCCGTTCCTCCTGTTGAGGTCCACCAGCGCCAGAACCGCTTTCTTCAGGGACTGGTGAACAGGGTCGGCCACGTCGAGGTATTTTGCCGCGGCCTCGACGGATTTGCCGTCGCGGCTAAGGGTAAGAACTTCGCCCTCCACTGCGTTCACGTAGCGCTGATATAAGGGCTGGATCTCGGCCAGTAACGCCTGATCCTCTGCGCTGACGCTGGTCTTCGCGTACGCGCGCAGATTCTCCTCGATCTGCGCTTTGAGCTTTTGTTGATTGCGTTCAGCCGCCTGCTTGCGATCGGAATCCGTACAGGCGATGTGCTTCCAGGTGTCGCCGCGGAATTGAAAAATCAGGGAATCCACCTGGGACATGAGATACACGCCGGGAAGTGGATCGGTGACGATCACATCGACGGACTTCCCAAGGGACGCGATCGAAATGAAGGATCCAACGCCCAGCACTATCATCAGAACCAGCAACAGCGCAGCGGCGAGTGTGAATTTCACGCCAATCGTCATTCTCGAGTTCATATAGCTTCCTCCTCCGAAAGCACCCGCTTCAGAACCGCGCTGCTTCCGGGTTGCTCCGCGGCTTATTGGGATGTACAAGTCGATTAAACGGCATTGCGTCGTACGTGTGTATCCGTAATATTTCGGGGGAGACGGTCACTCAGGGCGCGTCCGACCTTGCGTATGTCCGATCGCGGCTTGAAGCCGGAGACCTTGAGTGCCGTTGTCGGCCGTGGTTGTGCAGACCGGCCTTGGTTCAATTGAAGTGGTGGGCGCAGGTGGACTCGAACCACCGACCTCCGCTGTGTGAGAGCGGCGCTCTAACCAACTGAGCTATGCGCCCGAACCTGGTTGATTCTACATCCCAAACCATCCCCGCTGAATGCCGGGTACGCGCAGTCGGTCAGTGCGTGTGAAGCAGGCGCTCTAACCAACTGAGCTACGCGCCCGGGGGGCAGGGCAAACATTCAGTTTATCACTACGGCTCCACGATGTTGTTGCGAACGGCGTAGCGGACCAGCGCGCCGATGGAGTGCAGGTCGAGCTTGTTCATGATGTTGGTGCGGTGCGTTTCGGCGGTCTTTACGCTGATGTTGAGGGCCGCCGCCACCTCCTTGTTGCTTTTGCCTTCGGCGAGCAACTGGACGATCTCCCGCTCTCGCGCGGTCAGGCGGCTGCGCTGCGTCCCGCTGGTGAACGGCCGTTCCGCCCCCTGCAAATACGCCGACAACAGCATGTCGGAGATCCGCGGGGAAAAGAATGTCCGATGCTGCAGAAGAGCTTCGACGGCGGAAACCAGGTCGCGGCCGGCGTCGCTTTTCAGCACATAGCCGCGCGCGCCGGCGTCCAGCACATCGCGCACCATCTGCTCAGTCTCGTGCATGGTCAGGATCAACACCTGCGTCTGCGGGCTGGTCCGGGCAATGCTGCGGGTGGCCTCCAGGCCGTTCATTTCGGGCATGCCGACGTCGAGTACGGCGACGTTCGGCTGCAACTCCCGCACCCGCTCGCAGGCCTCGCGCCCGCTTGCCGCCTCGGCCACCACGATCCATCCCGGTTGCGCCTCCAGCAGGGACTTCAGGCCGCGCCTCACGATCTCGTGGTCATCCGCGACGACAATACGCACTTGTGCCAACCGGGATCTTCCCCTACACGCACAATACAGTTCCCCACTGCCTTCTGGCAAGTGGGCACACCCCGGCCGCATCCTGTTTCAAGCTATTCTGAGGTCATGCTCGGGATCGACCTGAAGGCCGCCCGTGCAGCGTGGACGGTTGTCTGTACGGTTGTTCTGGCCGCGCTGCTGGTGGCCATCGCGTACCTCATTCGCGAAACCCTGATGGTCTTTGCGGTGGCCCTGTTTCTCGCTTACATGCTAACGCCTCTGGTGGACTCCGTCGAACGGTTCACCCGGTCGCGCCTGTCGCGGACGCTGTCCCTGGCCGTGGTCTACCTGATTCTGATCTGCGTGCTGGCGGGGCTCGGCATAACGGTCGGCTCCCGGATCGCCGCCGAAGCCTCCAATCTCGCGGAGCGGATGCCGGCTCTGGTGCACAACCAGTCGTGGACATCGGAAGTTCCTCTGCCCGTCTGGCTCAAACCGGAGCGCGAGGCCATCGCCGGCTGGTTGCAGGGGGCTATTGGGAACGGCGGCAGCAATCTTCTGCCCTACCTGAGGGCTGCGGGGATGCAGGTGTTTTCGGGCGCGAGATACATCTTATATGTCGTCGTTATTCCTATTCTCTCGTTCTTTTTTCTGAAAGACGGACGGGCCATCGTCGCGAACCTGGTGGCGGCGATCGCCGACGGGGACAGCCGGTTGGTTGTGCAGGACATCCTGGACGACATCAGTATTCTGCTCGGCCGGTATATTCGCGCCCTGGTAATTCTTTCGCTGTGCACGTTCGCCGCCTATTCCATATTCCTGGCAATCACCGGAGCGCCGTACGCGGTCCTGCTGGCGGGTCTGGCGGGCGTTTTCGAATTGATTCCGGTGATTGGGCCGTTCTGCGCCGGACTTCTTACCGTTTTCGTGGCCGGCTTCAGCGGCTACGCGCACGTATGGTGGTTTGTGCTCTTCTGGGTGCTGAACCGCTTCTTTCAGGATTATGTAATCTCGCCGTGGTTCATGGGCGCCGGCGTGAAGTTGAATCCGCTGCTGGTGCTGTTTGGCGTACTGGCGGGCCAGCAGATCGCCGGCATCGCGGGCATGTTCTTCTCGGTGCCCGTGATTGCCACCTTGCGAGTGGTCTACGTCCGCCTCGAGCGGGCGCGGGGAAATCGCCTGAGCCCTTTGAATTCTGTAGAATAAGTAGATAGCAGCGCGTGAGCGCCAGAACAGGAGAGGAAAACTCAGATGCCCATCAGTGGAGCAGGTCTTGAAGGCGTAGTCGCCGCCGAATCCGAGATTTGTTACATCGACGGAGAACTCGGCTACCTGAGTTACCAAGGGTTTAACATCCACGTACTGGCCGACAACGCCACTTTCGAGGAGGTGATCTGGCTCCTGTGGAACGGGCGGCTGCCGAAGAAACCCGAGTTGGACCTGCTCAAGGCTGCTCTGGCGCACCACCGGCCCATTCCAGAGGAAGTCACTAAGTTCCTGGGCACGGTTCCCGGCGCGCCGCCCATGGACGTTCTGCGCACGGCGGTGTCCATGCTGGGCTTGTACGACCCGCAGGCGCGCGACAACTCCACCGAAGCGAATCAGGAGAAGGCGCGTAAGCTAATGGCCCAGACGGCCACCATCGTGACCACCTTCGACCGGCTGCGGAACGGCAAGGAAGTGATCGAGAGCGATCCGGAGCTGGGGCTGGCCGCCAATTTCCTGTACACGCTGACCGGACGGAAGCCGGACGAGGTGATGGAACGGGCGTTCGATGTCGCGCTCACCCTGCACGCCGATCACGAGCTGAACGCTTCCACGTTTGCCGGCCGCGTGACCGCCGCCACGCTCTCCGACATCTATTCGGCGGCGACGTCCGCGATTGGCGCGCTGAAGGGGCCGCTGCACGGCGGGGCGAATGAAGACGTCATCCGCATGTTGCTGGCCACCGAGGACGTGGACACGGCTCTGGATACCATTCGCAACCGGCTGGCTCTGAAGGTGAAAATCCCCGGCTTCGGCCACCGCGTCTATCGCACCGAGGACCCCCGCGCCACCCACCTGCGTGTGCTTTCCGAAGAGCTGGGCAACCGTACCGGCCACGCGCAGCTCTACAAGACCTCCAAGGCCATTGAAGAGACCGTCAAGGAGTTGAAAGGGTTGAACGCCAACGTGGACTTCTATTCGGCCTCCGCGTACTATTCGCTGGGCATTCCCATCGACCTGTTCACCCCCATTTTCGCGGTGAGCCGCATGGCCGGCTGGACCGCCCACATCCTCGAGCAGTACCGTAACAACCGCCTCATCCGGCCTCGTGCCGAGTACGTCGGCAAGGCGCTGGATCAGGTCTGGGTGCCCATCGACGAGCGGTAGTGCCTGAGTTGGAAATGCGTTTGGTAGGTCGGGCCATGGAGTGGGGCAGGCCGGCGGGGCCAGGAAAGGATGAGCGCTAAGGCATGTACGAGCTTCCGTTCTTTCGTGCCAACCTCGAAGCCATCGCCAGCCGGCTGGCGGACCGCGGCTATCCGCTGGACGTGGATGCCTTTCGCGCCCTCGATGCCGAGCGCCGCGCGGCGGTCACCGAAGCAGAACAACTGAAGGCGCAGCGGAATTCGTCCAGCCAGGAAATCGCGAAGCTGAGGCGCGAAGGCGTGGACACCAGCGAAGCCCAGCAACGGGTGCGCGACATGGCCGAGCGCATGGCCGGCCTGGACCAGCGCGTCAGCGAGCTCGACGACAAGTTCCGGACCATGCTGGCGTCGGTGCCGAATACGCCCCACGAGTCGGTCCCGGCGGGGTCCGGCGCCGAAGACAATGTCGAGGTGCGGCGCTGGGGGACTCCCCCGCCGTTCGATTTCGAGCCGAAAGCGCACTGGGACCTGGGCCCCGCGCTGGGCATCCTGGACATGGAGCGGGCGGCAAAGGTCACTGGAGCGCGGTTCGCCGTCTACTGGGGCGTGGGGGCGCGGCTGGAACGAGCGCTGATCAACTTCATGCTCGACGTGCACACACGCGAGCACGGCTACACCGAGGTGCTGCCGCCCTTTCTGATCAATTCGGCCAGCCTGTACGGCACCGGCCAGTTGCCCAAATTCGCCGAGGACCTGTTCAAGTGCGAGGGAACGGATTTCTGGCTGGCCCCGACCGCCGAAGTCCCGGTCACCAACCTGTTCCGCGACGAGACCCTCGACGCCGACCGCCTGCCCATCAAGCTGACCGCCTACACGCCCTGTTTCCGTAGCGAGGCGGGTTCGTATGGCCGCGACGTGCGCGGAATCATCCGCCAGCACCAGTTCCAGAAGGTGGAACTGGTGAAGTTCACGCGGCCCGAGCAGAGTTATGAAGAGCTGGAAAAGCTCACCGCTGACGCCGAGGATATTCTCAAGCGGCTGGGATTGCCGTTCCGGACCGTGGTGCTGTCGACGGGCGACATGGGATTCTCGTCGGCCAAGACCTACGATATCGAGGTTTGGCTGCCCGGTCAGAACGGGTACAAGGAGATCTCTTCCTGCTCCAATTTCGAGGCTTTCCAGGCGCGGCGGGCCGGCATCCGCATGAAGCCGGGCAAAGGGAAGGCGGAGTACGTCCACACGCTGAACGGAAGCGGTCTGGCGGTGGGCCGGACCTGGCTGGCCATTGTGGAGAACTACCAGCAGAAGGACGGCAGCGTGGTAATCCCCGAAGCTCTGCGCCCGTATGTGGGCGTGGAACGAATCGAACCCCATTCACAACCATTTTCCGTAGGCCGCTGAACGCTCTGAATCCTAGTGTTTCGAACGGCATGCAGGCTGCCTGTGCCTCCAGCCGGAACCCTGCGCGCGAACTCCCTCCGATTACACTGGTGCCGTCCAGGAGGGTTTCTGATGCTTCGCCTGAGCCGGCTGCTTGCCGGAGTTGGTCTATTTGTGTGCTGCGCGCTGCGATTGGGTGCGGCGCCCGTTCTAACCACCATTCAGGACACGCTGTACATGGCCGATGGCACGCTGCTGAACGGCGTGGTGATCATCACGTGGCCGTCGTTTGTGGCGGCCGACGGGAGCGAGATCGCGGCGCAGACGCTGACGGTTGCGGTGCCTTCCGGGTACTTCCAGGTCGCGCTTGCGCCGACGGTGGGCGCGAGCACGGCGGTTACCTATTCGGTGCGCATCAACAGCGCCGGGAAGAACCAGTCGACGGAGCTGTGGAGTGTGCCGCAAAGCTCCACCCCGCTGAGCATCCACGATGTCATGATCGTACAGACCGGCGGCATCGTGATCGGCTCCGGCGGGACGGTAACCGTCAACGACACGACGATTCCGATTACCGATGTCGTGGGGCTGAGCAATCAACTGACCATGCGGCCAATGATGGGGCCCGCTTTCGCCGACTCGCGAGCCGCGATCATCAACTCCACCGGGGGAATTGACGCAGCCGCGGGCAACCCTTCCGACTGCGTCCACGTGGATGGCACTTCCGGCAGTTGCGGCGGCTCCAGTTCGGCGTCGTCGTTTGCGGATGCCGAATTACCCAAAGGGACCATAGACGGTTCGAACACGCAATTCGCTTTGTCGGCGACGCCGGCCCCCGCCTCCAGCGTGGCCATCTGGCGGAACGGTCTGTTCCTGAACTCCGGGGTGGATTACACGGTATCGGGCAACGTGATCACGTTTGCGGCTGGCTCGACGCCGCTCGCTGGCGACACCATTCTGGCATCGTACCGGACCGGAACGGTGGCCGGAGACGGCGCCAGCGCCGCGAACGTCAATTGCACCTCCGCCAGCGGCTCGGGTACCGCCTATACCTGCCCCACCGCGCTCGCGACCACCTGCACGGCAGGCATGACCATTAATTGGACCCCGGACGTCACCAACGGCACATCGCCCAACGTGAACGTCGGCTGCGGGGCAAAGAACCTCAGGACCAACGAGAACGCCAGTCCCACTGCGGGCCTGTTCGCTGCCGGAGTGCAGGTCCCGCTGTGGTACGACGGCACGGAGTGGCGGGCTCCGGCGTCGGTTCCCACCCCGACTGGCAGTCAGGCAACGGGGAACGTTGCGATCGGGGCTACAGTGCTTGTGGACGC
Source organism: Bryobacteraceae bacterium (assembly GCA_049520275.1). GTDB lineage: Bacteria > Acidobacteriota > Terriglobia > Bryobacterales > Bryobacteraceae > CAWACP01. The sequence goes on along the minus strand of JBEKPY010000041.1, from coordinate 36,830 downwards.
CCACGAGTACAGCAGCCTTTCGGCTGCCTGTGCGGCGGCGGCAACAAATAATGCGACACTTCTGATCTCGACATCGTGGACGCTCTCGGCCAATGTGACTTGCACGGCTCCGATGTTCTTCTATCTGGCGACTGGAGCGCTCATCAAGCCGAACGGTTACGCGCTCGCGATGCCGTACCCCTCGGCGCCCGTGACGCAGCGGATCTTCGACGTGAGCGCGGGTGGATCGGTCAGCTTCAGCGGACTGAGTGGTCCCGTGCCGGTCACCTGGTTTGGCGCACAGGGGACTGCGAGCCAGGACGGGGCCTGTTCCATCGCCGCTGGACAGTACACGCTTACGTGCTCTTCCGGCTTCACCACGGCGGAAGCGGGTGATAGCATCGCTGTGCAGGGGGCCGGAACCGCGGGCGGCACGCTGTTGTCCACCATTCAATCGGTGTCCTCCGGCGTGGCAACTCTGGCTAATGCCGCAGGCACCACGACAACCGGGCAAACATGGCAGGTGGCCATCTACGGCAGCGACGATTCGGCCGCGTTCGCCGCCGCCGTTGCGACCGGGCTCCCGGTACAGGTTCCGTTGGGCTACTACTACATAGGCCAGACCAACGCCATCAGTTTTTCCAACACCAGGAATGGCCGGCTGACGTGCGAGGGAGCGAACAACTCTCTGGCGGATTTTGCCGGCGTGCGCATCGTCTATGCTCCGCCAACGGGAAGCCTGATTCAGGCGAACAGTGCGCGGTCACTGAAGATCGAAGACTGCGGGCTGCGCTACTTGAATCTGAGCTACAACGGGAATCTGGTGGACCTGAGCGGAACCAGCAGCGCTAACACCACCGGAGTGGTCGTCAGCGGAGGCAGTATCGGGGGCATGTCCTCAGTCACTCAGGGTTATGCGGTGCCGGGCCCGGCGAACTCGCTCATCTACATGGACTACACCAACCAGAGCGTCATCGAGGACATAATCTGGTGGAACGCCAGGCAGGCGATTCTGACGTCAAATGCTTCTTACATACACGCCAATGGAAACACCATCGGGCCGGCTAATTACTTCTTCGGCGGTTTTGCCGGGAATCCGATTCAGATCACTGGCGAGGCCTGGACGGTTGTGGGCAACCAGTCCGAACCGTACGACAACGGGCTGAATACCGGCCAGCATTGCGGACTATTGTCCGTTTTGTCCGGCAATGCCGGCAACATCATGCTGGACGGGCTGAATCTGAAGGGCAATCTGACAGAAGACGCCACCATGGGAAACGGCGTCTGCGTGGATCTGTCGGGTGCGGCGGTGGACGCCGTCGATGCCGGTGGCAACGATTTCGGCTACGGCGGTACGGGCATAAAGATGGGCGTCGTCGGCGGCGGCGTTCTGAGTTCCGGCATCCACATCCATGGCAATAACTTCCGCAATCTCACGAATGCCGTGGACACCGGTACAAACATCGAAGGAGAGAGTCAGGTCGAAATCGCCGGCAACAGCTATCCGAACACGACGAATCGCCTTGTAGGCAATGGGCTCACGGCTCCTTATACGGTGGATGTGAACGGTAATGTCACATCAACGAATTTCCTGCCGATTACGGTAGCGGATTGGACCGCGATCCCAACCAACGACACGGTGTGCGCGGTTCCGGCCGATCCGACTTTCTTTGGAACGGGTGTGTTGGGCACGGCGACAATCACCGGCGCAATGAGTAATTACGTTAACGGTGACACCTGGACTGCCAGCGGAAACAACTCCGGGGGCGCCAATGCCAGCGGCACGATCAACGCCTCCGGGGGCGCGATAACGAGTCTTACTTTTACGAATGGAGGGACGAAATTCACAGCCAATCCGACCACCTTTAGCACTGGTTCGGGCGGTTCGGGCGCGGTGGTCGCCTTCAGCAGTTGTGGAAACACATCCGATCCGACCACATCCATCGTGACGTTTCCGGGATCTTATGGTACGACGTCGACCTACACGATACCAGCCTATTACATGGTGCAGGGCCGTGGCCTCACGTTCAGCTACAAGCTCCGAGAGTGGTCGCCGGCAACCGCGCAGAACAGATCCCTCCGGCTGACGACAAGCGGGGGCTCCTCGATCTCGGCATGGAACAATTACAGCCAGAGCGCCAGCGCCAGCATGGTGGGCATGACCGAGGCTCTGGGATTTTCAATGTATGCGCTCGATGCGGCCGGCACGACGATGGGCTCGCCCGATACCACCATAATGTCGGGGGTGACCAGCACGTTGATGGAAGGTACGACTGGAGAACCGGTCCATCTCGGCACGTCGGCCCACACTGCGGTTGCCGCCATTCAGTACAGTCCCACCTCGGATGGTGGCCTCAGGAGCCTCAATTACGTAAGCGGGGCCACGGTGACCGGCGGCGTCGGGCAGACCTGCACGCTCAACACTTTTAATAACGGTCTGGGATCGACTCCAACCGTCACTGCAACGTTGACGGCCGCGAACACTCTCACCGGCGCAACATTTGCCATATCCAACGCCGGTTACGGCGGCACGGCGGCCCCCACCACGGCCAATGTGGCCAGCGGTACGGCAACCTGCTCGGGCGCCGGTGTCAATATCGCGGGCTCGACGCTGGGCGGCGCGGCGGGCGCGGCCATCCAGATCGTGGTCGCGACCGTGCATCAGACCAATTAGAATGGCAGAGGCTGTTGGCAGTGCCACCCCTTGCCCCCGCCTCCAGTTGTCCGCAGGGCGACCGTCCGGCGATGAAGCAAATCTTCCCGCCCGCGTTGCCCGCTGTCTTGTCGATTCCATGGGACGTGCGGTTGCGGCTCGGGAAGCAACACCCGTACGACGCCGTCGTCATGGACCGTAGTGTGAATCTCCCATTGTCGCCATCACGGCACACTCCATAGCCAGGCACCGTGAACGCTGTCAACCTGAGCGACCTCACGAGCGAGTGTTGAATGAATGGGCTGCGGGTGTGAAGGGGTGAAAGCGGCCATCCGGCCCCCCTGTGTTATTCTGGCTGGAGTAGTTTCCTCACGCCAGTTTCCCCGGGGCCGGTAGCTCAGGTGGTTAGAGCATCTGCCTTTTAAGCAGAGGGTCGCGGGTTCGAGTCCCGCCCGGCTCACCAAGTTTACTCCCTTGTTTGCCATAAGTTAGAGCCCTCTCTTATCTTGTGTACCTCTGGCGTACCCCTCGTTGCAACTGGAACATGGCTCAGGCGGGTTCCAGCGGCTTGGAGCCCGGCCCCCCTCGGGGCGCTTCCTTCGCCATGCTGCTGTCTTTCCCCTATTGGAGACCTCGGCAGATCTGCCGAACTCCTTGTTTGGGGCCAATCAAGGGGCCGGCAGTTCCATGGTGTGGGGCCAAATAGGGCAGGGTTGGTCGTCCGGCCGCGGATTTTGAGCGGAATGAAGAGGACGGTGGGCAAATGAAAACGAAACTGATTCTGGGAACGTTGCTGGCGGCGTCGCTGTTCGGGAACTTCCGGCAGTGGCAGATATGCACGATATACCGCAGCATGGCGATCTGCGAACGATCGGCGGCGGTCGACCTGCAGAAGTTCGGAACGGACGCGTGCGATCTGGCGATGCAAGAGCATCCGGCGCTGTACCCGGACTGCCAGTCGATTCGCCACATGGAAGTTCCGCAGGTTCCATAGTCGCCCTGACGAGGGCCGGACGACCAGCCGGAAGATTTCAGCTTTCCGCGTCGGGAAGTCCCCGCCGATTAGGGCCTCTTCGAGTCCGAGAATGTCCCCGCCGCATCCGCAAGTGGAGTGACAAAACCACCGCCCGGTCGTTGGCTCGACAGCGAAGTTATCATCCTTGCCGTGATGGATCGGACACGGCCCGCGCCACTCCGCCGCTCGCCGCTGTTTCAGATGCGGGACTCGCGCCTTGTAGTAGGCGGACACTTCGGCCCGGCCCCCTCGGGCCGCTTCCGTAGCCACACTTCGGTCTTCCCCCTATTGGAGACCTAGGCAGACCCGCCGAACTTCTGTTTGGGGGGCCAATCAAGGGGCCAGGAGTTTCCATCGCGTTGGGCCAAGTCGGGCCGGGTTGGTCGTCCGGAAACAAGGAGGTCAATTCCAGTGCAACTTTCAGGGTTAAGAACCGCAAGTAGATTCTCGCTGTTCGGCCTCATCGTGGCATGCGCAGTGTCGATCCCAGCCAGTGGACAGCTTGGATCATCCTCGCCCACCACGTCGATCACCACCGAACCCACCGAGCGTGCGCCGACTCCAGCGAGTGGTCAGCTTGGAGCCCCGCCGAGAATCTTTGTCGCTCCTCAGGACGGATTCGAGTCCTATATTTCAGCCGCGATCATCAAGAAGCATGTCCCCGCGGTTGTGACGCAGGATCAGAACCAAGCCGAGTTCTTGCTCACCAGCGCGGTTCTGGCCAAAGAGGAGAGTACCGGTTCGAAAGTCGCGCGTTGCCTTTTCGCCTACTGTGCGGGGATACAAGGGACCCAAACGGCGACCGTTCAGTTGGTAAACGCTCGCACACACGAGGTGGCTTGGGCCTACAACGTCCGCAAGGCCTCGGCAACGGCTTTTCAAAGCAGTGCAGAAGCGATTGCCAAGCATCTCAAGCAATACCTCGCGGAGCATCCTCAGTAGCGAGACCTAAGGCGCTGTCCGGGAGCTGGAAATGAAGACACTGACTACTACGGTGATCGCATTGGCATTAATGGGATGGGCTATAGCGCAGGACGTTCAGCCGCGGCCCCCGGTGCGGGGCGCTGCGGCCAGAGTGCCCGCGGCTGGTGTTTCGGCTATGACGACCTATAATCCTGATGTGCAAGCGGGGCAGATTCAGGGCGCAGCCGCACAACAGGCGATTGACAATGCGGCGGCAGCCGCAAGCAACGCCAGACCAGGGACAGGTGGTACCACGGACGTTTGCGTGTTGCTCGGGATTGCTACGACACTGGGTGTCATTCTGGCGGTGAGACGCCGCACCACATGAGGCAGTCAGGAGCCCTTCAGATCATGAGAACGCTGTACGGTCTTTTCCCCGGCGCGGTAGCTCCATTGGCATCGATGGGATGGGCGATTGCGCAGGTTCCGCCGCCGCCCCCGCTGCGAGGCGATGCGGCCACCCTGAAGGACACCATGAAGTTCATTCAGGACAAGCTGCCCGGCAAGGTGAATTACGCCGTGTACGCCCATGACAACGTGACCGGGGCTGATAGGCTCAACAAGCGGAGCATGGAACTGAGCGACGTATCTGCGGTATCCGCAGGCGCCGAAAGTTGCTCTATCACCTTCCACTTTCGATTCGACAATGGGAAAGGGATTATTGTAGAGAAGGATTGGGGGGTCTTTTTGAAGCTGGTCGACGAGATCACTCTCGCGCAGTGGGACCAGTTGATAGAACAGGCTAACGCCAAAGCCGGCCACCCCGAAGTAAGCGCGAAGGTTGATCCTGCCGTGTTTCTCGTTGTGGTCAAGTCCAGGGCAGGCTCCCCATTCGGCGGCGACATGACCTTCAACTTCTACGACGAAGCGATGGCGGATCGCGTGGCGAAAGCACTGCAGCACGCCGTAGACCTCTGCGGCGGCGGCAATCAAGAGCCGTTCTGACCGCAAGAGCGAGCGCTCCCCGCGAAGTTCGGCCCGGAAGAACGATGAGTGAAAGCCGGGGCGCGCCACGCTGTCATCGAGCGTCAGTTTACGGCGAGCATCGGTTGGAGGCGTGCCGGCACCCCCAGGAAACGCTGAAGCTTCTTCTCGATTCGCGCGCCGCGCGATTGCTCTTCCGCACCGGCGGCTCTTTACCTGGTAAAGAGCGCGGTTGCGACGACACATTGGGAGCGCAGATAAAAGCCGTCACATCGCTGCGGGGCGACTTCGGCACCATGGGCCTGGCACGGGCGCCATAGCGCTCATTCAGACCACCTCAGCGCCGCAGCGAATCCGCCCACCAAGCCCGCCACTTCATGTATATATATAATACTAACGAAAGTGCCAATGTCCCTCTCCGCGCCGACGACAGCGTGGCGCGCCCCGGCTTTCACTCATCGAGCGTCAGTTTACGGCGAGCATCGGTTCGAGGAGTGCCGACGCCCCCTTTGTCTCCGCAAGCACTACCCGGTCTGCGGCCCAGCTCCGCTCAAGGTCCGCCTCGAGTTGCTCCTGCCGGTCGCGAATCCATGGGGAATAGTGACGCTCGGTGACGCGAATGCTGCTGTGCCCAAGGAGTACGGAAACCCGATCAAGAGGTGTGCCCACCTTGAGGAGTTCGACCGCGAACGTATCGCGGAATCGATGCGGGTGGCCGTCTCTGATGCCGGCGAGCATGAACAGCTTCCGCAAGCTGCGGCGCCAGTTCCCCGCGACCGTGTCAACCGCGCCCTGCCCAGTCCAGAAGAAATAGCGTTCAGTGACTGGTGGCATCGAGTTCAACGCTTCCACGACAAACGGCGGCAGTTTCACGTTCACCGGCACGCCCGTTTTCTGCGTATATAGGAACACCCGGTCACCGCAGAGCCGGTCGACGGCACATGTAACGGCATCGCCGATACGCATTCCCGAATAGCGCAGGAACAGGACCAGACACCGCAATCGGATGGCGTCGATTGCGCCCGTGTTGCCGTAGTTGTCCGGGTAGTGCTGGCAAGCAGCCAGCACATCAGTCATCTGTTGCTGATCGAAGGGCAAAGTTGGTGGGTTGGACACCTTCGGGTTGCCCATTTTCTTTGCGGGATTCTCCGTGATCCACCCAGTTTCCTGGGCGAATCGTAGAAACGCCCGAAGCCGTTCGAGTTTCTTCAGGGCCGAGATGCCGGAGTCCTGCCACGACTGCCGAAACGCCCGCGCTTCGGTCAGATCGAACTCCTTGAGGAACAGCATTCCACGCGATGCGAAGAACCCCTGCAGTTGCCGAAACAGGACGCTGTACTTCTTCCTGGTTGCCGGCGCCAGGCTGCGCGCTTCCGCGTCCGCGGCAAACCGCTCGCAGGCCTCCTCCACCGTGATCGGTTGCTCGGTTTTGGTGGGCTGGCTTCCTTCCGCCTCCCAGTCTCGGGCGATTTGCTGCGCCTTGGTCCAGTCCTTCGTCTTGAGGGACTGCCGCATCTCGACACCGAACGTCGTGTAGCGCCGCCTGTGTGGGCTGCTCTGATCACCGAGGACCAGCACGCCGAGTTCGTTCTGGAAGATGCGCCTTACGGCATCCGGGCTGAAGTTCCACATTGCGGCCACTTCCTTGACGCTGTAATGGCGCTCGTCAAAGAGGCTCTCGGACGGCGCCAACGGCGTGGACGCGTGGCGGTCACGCATCCAGCGTTGCTCTTCTTCCTTCCTGGTGATGCTTCGCATGCCTTCAGACACCCCAACTGAGAGTCCCAGGCCTAGCTGACTTCCGAGGCCCAACTTCAATCCACAACCTGACACCGTTTGATCCGTGCAACCGGGCAGTGATGGCACCGTCCACTTGCGCAGCGACAAATGTGACCAGGCTACGTGCGCCATCCTGCTCGGTCTTGTACTGCTCCGCCGTTATACCGCTCGCGCGCGCCCAACAGTATTCAATGGGCCACCTCACCAGCACGGAGGCGGCGCCCTGCGCGTCAGGCCGCTCAAAAAGCGCGAGCCCTCTCGAAGTCGAAAAGCGACGCGTGCCGGGCGGAAACTCGCTCAAAGAGTCGTCAGTGAGGTACTTCGACAGGTAGGCAGCCACACGGTGCACATCCGCATACTCGATCCGCGTGGCCCAACCCCCACCAACTGCCTGCCAGGCGTCCGTGATCCATTGTTTCGGCAAGAAACGTCCAACAAGGACGTGAAGATGCGGGTTTCCGTTTCCCTGCAACTCGACGACAGCGATGAAAGCGAGTGATTTTCCCAATAAGCGGCGCAGGGACACTCGCATCTTGCGCCACGTCTGGTGGAGAAATGTGATCTTCTCCTTCACTCCCCAACCCGACTGCATCTTCTTCGGATCGAGCGTCAGCGTAAGGAAACGCTGAAGCTTCCTCTCGATCGCGCGGCGCACGATTGCTCTGCGCACCATACGGATCTTTTTCGGCCCACACCGGCCGCAGGAGTAAGCCTTGCACCGAAACCGATGATGCGCGAATCCATCCTCGCGCGAAGTGATGAGCGTGAGCGTGCCGCAATGTCGGCCTTTCGGCCGCTTCGGACGGCCGTTGCAGTTGTGCTTAGTGTAGTTAAAACCAGATGGGGCCTCCGGCCCCATGCCCCCTATGGCTTCGGACATCGTCGTGATCTGCCAGACGAGCGTTCAGACCAAAGTCACACTGGAGAGGGAGGGTTTCCCCCTCCCTCTCCAGACCGCTCCCTCCTCCACCACTTTGAGGGCGGAGAAGGCGACGGCTACGCCGCTCATGCGAGTGCTTTGCTCTGGAGGGTCCGGCCTCCGGTTTTCGGCCGGCTGTTACTGGCCATCTAGGTCTACTCCGCCACCGGAACGGGAGTGGTCAACCCGCCTGCCCGGATTTGAATTCGACCGCATGCCGCGCGGACCCATAGACTTTTGACCTTGAGAAGTTGCCAGAGGTAAACTCAGGGATGGTGTAGGTCTCCCGGTTTTGTGCTTACCTCATCGGAGGTTGCGTTCTCGCAGAACGCAGCCTCCTTAGGCTGTTCTTCCCGCGTTGCTCTGGCTCCTCCTTTCTTCGGCTCCGCCGGAGTGCTTGTTTGTATGCTGAACCTGAGCCCCGTCCAATCGAGTTCGACGATGGCTTCGCGAGGAGCGTTTTTCCGACCTCCTCAAGCAATCGCCGCCGATTGGCACGGGGGCCGTCATTCTTCGCCAACTCCCGGCCGATATCGACGCGCGCTCGGTGCGGCTTCACCGCTCTTCGGGCCACGACCAGACCGCCGTCCACCGCCGATGTTCGCTGGGAATACTTGTGACTCGCGAACTCCGAGATAACGAGCAATTGCCCGCCTCTCATCGACCGTCGGGACGCGGGTTTCATGAATGATGCGCGAGAGCCTCGCGGGGTCCCATCCGAGATCGACGGCCATACGGGTCTGGCCAACGCGCCTTTGAAGGATAGCCATCTTCATCGCGAGCAGCATTTCTTCCCTTTCTAGGAATCATAATTGTGATGCCCCGTGGGAAGATAGGGTTTGAAGACCACTTCAAACCGCCGTCAACCCCAGGGCGACGCCTTGCCCTGTTCGCACAACGCGCCGCCGCGGAGGAAGCTCAGCGCTGAAGAGGTTGAGGACTTCTTAAGTCATCTGTTTGAAAATGTCGCTTACAAGCCGTCACCCTTGAAACTCAAGGATGCCGCCGTAGCGCGCTTTCTCTTGCTCCTCTCGCTGCACGGCGTGCCGAGACACCCGCCCGGCGAGGTTTCGAAGGAAGCCGACGAGGACAGAAAAGTGCGTCTGATGCTGGACAGATTCGCTTGGGAGATCTTCGACAGGATCTTGTCGTGTGGCGAGTTTAAGCCGAGTACCAAGGAAGTGGCACTTTGTTTTCTGGAGAAGCATCGCAGAAGGTACTTCTGCCCACGCTGGCGAGGGGACACGCGGACGGAACAAGCTCTGAAATTCGTCAAGTCTCACGAGTTGCCGATGGACGCCTACAATCCTTTTAAGTCGCCCGTCCTCATTGGCCCTCAACTCAACATGCAGGGGCACCGCTCTCATCGGGTCGATAACGACGTGTCAGAAAGGGTTTTCGCTGCCTACCATGCACTGGCTGAGGCCGGCGTTAAGTCCCGAGGCAAACGGATTGCTGACGCGCTCAACAAGGCGGACGTACCACAAACGCGCGGGGGCAAAGCGCAGTGGGCTTACGCAGATGTGCATGACCGCGTGAAAAGCTGGGAGAAACAAGAGCTAAAGTCCCGAAAACACGTGAGTACTGAGCAGCTCCGGAAATTGTCCATTGATCGATGGGTGTCCTACTTCCATTTCGCCAGGCAGATCAATTCGAACACCGCCGAGACTCCACGATGAGGAGAGCGGGCGCAATCCTGCCGGTAACACGGGACTGCGCTGCATCTCGCCTTACACAACCTTCCGGGGCGGAATTCGAGGGCGATGACGGATGTTGCCCGGTAACAACCGGCTTTTGTATTGAAGGCCTATCAGAGTGCAGCCGAGGCCCTGGCAGCTCATGCAACTCCTTGAAGGGCATCCACAGTAGCCGACCGGTCTAGTTGATCGTCAGAATGGTGGCGAGTCCTTCCTTCCTGTGGGTCCGTAGCGGTTTCGGCGCGTGTTCCAGACCTGCCGGGCGAATTCGCTCCGCCTCTCGGGCGGGGTGGCCTGAATGAGCGCGATGGCTTCGGGCACGCCCGTGGTGCCACCCTCGCCGCGCAGTGATGTGACTGCATTCATCCACGCTCCCAGCGTTGACGCGCCCGCGTTTCTCGCCTGGTAAGGAGCGCTTGGGTTGCGCTGTCGCGTCAGCCTCCCCAGCCCTGCCCGCCGGAGAACGTTGGCGCATCGGACATTGCAGGCGCGGCACGTCCAAATGAGGTTCTGCGGGGCGCCGTTCTCCTCATGCCCGTCCACGTGGCCCACTTCGACCCTGCGCTGCGAACCACACAAACAGCAAATACGCGCGCCCGGCGGCGGGCATGCATTGGCCCGGTAGCGTAGCGCTCGGTCGGTGACTTGATCCGCTCGCTTGCGCAAGGCGGCGCTACACCGCTGGGCCAAAGTCAGTCCTCGTCGTCGTCGCCGTTGCCGTCGTTGTCGTCGTCGTCGTCATCGCTGTCGTCACCCTCATTGAGGATGTCCAACGCGTCGCCGACTGCCTGCGCGAGGTCGCCGCGGCTGGCCTCCGGCGAGTAGGCGTCATTCAGGGCGTCAATGGCGCGACTGATCTGGTCTTGCAAATCGGCCTTGCTGGGTGTTGATGTGGCCACGGGGATTCTCCTCTCGGAACGGCGTTGCGGATTCCGAATGATTTCAATCCCTCGCTCTGCGGCGTATTCCTGGGTACTCATGCCTTCGATGCGGTCTGCGTCCTCGTCCTTGCCGAGGTTATGCAAACCGACGATGGCACGGCGGCGTGCTGTCTCCGCTTGCGCGAGAGTTCGAACCTTCGTCTTCACACTTGGAGAGTGACTCAGAATGGCGCGGTCTTATCCCACTGGCCTTTTGTTTGGGCCGACAAAGCCGGCGAACGTCGGGCGGACAAAATGGTAGGGCGATTAGACCGTGCCAGAACGTTTCCTCGCGCGCCGCTGGCGTGAGCGGATCGCCTCCATCAGTCTGCGGCTCTCCCCGCGCCTACGCCACCGGTTCATACGGTCGAATCCTGGAATGTGCTTCCGGTAAAGCGCAATGCCGCGAACGCCCGCACTGAAGTCTTTGCATGCGGACGTGATCGACGCCCGCGGTCTTCTCCCGGGTCTTCCTTGTGGGAGTACGAGGCGGCGAATTGCCGCAACGATGCCGAGTCTCGCCTTTCGATCAAGCCGCTGTTCGTGGCCAGCGAGTATTGTGCAAATGGCGTCAGCGGCCCGGCGCCGCAACTGCGAAACGTCCGCGGACGTGACATCTGCCTGATCTCCAAGCATAGTGCCGTTGCTGGTAGACTCGCGGCCCGGCACGAGAGCTCCTGTCCCTGGGACACGTTCAGGCTCGCCAGGATTGCCTGTGCGTTGATCGTCGCTCATGTGGAACTCCGGTAGGGGGTTTTGGCAGGCCTACACGGCGTTCGAGACGGCCACGGCGGCTCGGCGTACCGTTCCGACGCCCACGCCCACCTTGGATGCGATCTGACGCCAAGAGAGGCCGTTCCTGCGAAGCTCAGCAACCTCGTCTCGGCGGAGCAAGGCGCGCGGGCGGCCGATGGGCTTCCCGCTTCTTGTTCCATGTATCCTCGCGCGTTCGATGCCCGCCTTTACCCTGTCTGAGAGCCGTGAGCGCTCGATGGGGCCAGTCGGAGGCTCTGCACTCGCCGCGACTTCCGTGTACCCGCCGTGTACCTCAGTTCGGCTGAATGGGCAACTCTGGCGTTTCTCCGATTTCTTAGAATCAATAAGTTGTGAGTTTCCAGCGGGGCTGTTGAGTTCGAGTCCCGCCCGGCTCACCAATGTAAGCAACGTATTTTCATTTAGTTAGGGGCCATGCCCTTTTCGTGTCGCGGATATGTCGCCGCCATTTGCGGGCTGCGGCCGCCCTGGGAAGCGGTGTCGGCGCGAAGCATCTCCGCCTGCGCAACGGGGTCGTCGCGCCATGCGCGCACCAGGTCCGATTCGAGTTGATTCTGACGTGCCTGTACCCACGGGGCGTAGTGCGATCTTCACGGACGAGTGCCCCAGCAGGATGGACACGCTCAATTGGCATGCCGTCCAGAAGCAGTTCCACCGCCAGCGTGTCGTGGAACCGGTGCGGGTGGCCTCCCATGATCGGCGGCGCCTTTTCATACACCCGCCGCGCGGCCGGAGGCCCGGTCATCGGACCTCTCCGAGCGGCCACCCTACGGTCCCCGCTGCAATCCGGTCCGCCAGGAGCCCGGCGGTGTGAAGTGGCACAGTCGGCGATCCCATCGCCGTAATTCTTCGCGGCGGTAGCGATCCGAACATAATCCATCTTACTTATCTGATACCCGCAAATGCGGGTAACCACTTTGCTGGTACCAGCCTTGGGTTTTTTCCTTGCCAACACGTCTCAGGCTTGTTACGATCTCAACACAATCTGCGAGGGCTGTCGTGATGGTTAGAGATTCCTACCGTAGTAGTATTAGTACTCCTCGTTCTGAATCCCGGACCCAACTATCGCCACTCACGGCGAATTGTCGCATGTCTGCTAAACCCCTGGACGGCGGAAGGGCTGAACTTGTTCGTGCAGGAGCTCTGAATCCGACAGGGGCGTTAGTCGTGGTCCTACTCTCGACCCTGCTGGCCAATGCAGCGGGACAAAGCGGCGTTCCCGAGAGCAACAGCAGCTCATCTGTTCCGCCCATGGCTGCGGGAAATCCAGCCACCCCGGTCGCCGGCGACTCCGGTTATGTCCTGGGCCCCGGCGACCAGATCGGCATACGCGTGGCGCAGGCGCCGGAACTCGCCGACAAGCCTGTCCAGGTGGATCTTAACGGCTATATCGAGCTGCCCTGGATCGGCCGTGTGAAGGCGGCGGGCGAAACGGTGCACACTCTGCGCGGCGAGCTGGTAAGGGCATTCAGCGCGATTGTCAAAGACCCGGAAATCATCGTGACGGTGGACGAGTCGCGCAGCCAGCCGGTATCGATCCTCGGCGCTGTCACCACGCCAGGCGTTCATCAGTTGCAGGGACATAAGACGCTGATCGAAGTGCTTTCGCTCGCCGGCGGGTTGCGGCCCGACAGTGGCAGCACCGTCAACATTACGCGCCACGCCGAACAGGGACCCACCGGGCTGCCCGGAGAGACCACGGATGCCACCGGGCGGTTCCGTATGGCCTCCATCGATCTTCAACAGCTCATGGAAGCACGGAGGCCGGAGCTCAACATTATCGTGCGGCCGAACGATGTCATCACCGTTCCGCGCGCCCGCATGGTCTACGTGATTGGCGAGGTGAACAAGCCCGGCGGGTACGTGCTCAGCGAACGCCAGAACTACTCGGTTCTCGAGGCGCTGTCCCTTGCCGGAGGGCTGACCACCATGGCGGCACCGCAAAACTCCAGGATCCTGCGGCCGGTAGAGGGCGAGGCGAACCGGCAGGAAATCAGCCTGAACGTGCGCAGGATCCTCAACGGCCAAAGCAGCGACAGCAGCTTGCGGGCCGAAGACATTCTGTTCATTCCGGGCAGCGCGTCGAAAAAAGCCGGCCTCCGGGCGGTTGAAGCCGCCATTCAGGTGGGCACCGGTATCGCGGTGTGGCGGTGAGCGCACAGCAGAGGAAGCAGAGGGGGTTGTCGAGCCAGTGATTAACAAGAATCGCGATGTGGGTCTGATACCGCCCAGGGCGCCAGTGGAGATCGCGCCGGTGCATGTGCCGATGGCGCCAGTGCCCCTCGCCGCGCCGCCGGTTCTGGCGCAGCCGCACTCGGGCGGGCTGCTCGATTACGTCAGCATCTTTCGACGCAACGTTCGTCTCATTCTTGGCGCGGCGCTTGCAGCGGCGTTGCTCGGCTATGTGAGCACCATTCCGCTGAAACCGATCTACCGGGCGCGGACCACCATCGAGGTCCAGGCTCCCAACGAGAATTTCATGAACGTCGGCGAGCTGGACCCCTCAGCCGCCGGCGGAAACTCCGCCGATACCTACGTCGAAACTCAGGCGCGCATCCTGCAGGACGACGCGGCCCTCGAACGTACGGCCGCGCGGCTGAGGGTGCCGTACCGGCCCGAAGTGCTTGCTTCGCCGACGCGCTTCGGGGAATGGAAGGCGCACATGTTTCCGGGCAGAAGCGCCAGGCCAGCCGCGCTCACCCGCGACGAAACCCTCGGCCGGCTCCGCGCCAATCTGACGGTAAACGCCACGCCGCAGAGCCACCTGGTCGAGATCCAGTACGATTCGGTGAACCCCGAGTTCGCCGCCGAGTTCGCCAACGCGCTCGCCAACGAGCTGATCGATCAGAACCTGGATGCGCGCTGGAACGCCGCCCAGAAGACCGCCGAGTGGCTGGCGGGGCCGATGGCGGAACTCAAACGGAACCTCGAGGCCTCCGCCGCGGCTCTTCAGAACTACGCGGCGACTGCCGGCCTGATTCTCAACAACAACGACGGCTCGACGGCGGCCGGCGACAAACTGCGCCAGGTGCAGGAAGAGCTTTCGCGAGTGCAGGCCGACCGCGCGCTGAAGCAATCGCGGTACGAGATAGCCGCCGCAGCGCCGCCAGACTCGCTTCCCGAAGTCATCGACGACGCCGGACTGCGCGACGCGCGGAACAAGGTCAATGAATTGAAGAGGGAGGACGCCGAACTCAGCGCCACCTTCACGCCCGCTTACTTCAAGTTGAAAACCGTGCGTGCGCAGATGGCCGAGATGGAGAGCATCGCCCGCCAGCAGCGGACCGTCGTTCTCGGCCGCATTCGGAATGAGTACGACGAGGCCCGGGTTCGTGAGAACCTGGTCCGCGCCAACTACGAAGAGCAGGCGAAGCTGGTTTCCGATCAGGCCGCCAAAGCGGTCCACTACGAAACGCTCAAGCGCGAACTCGACAGCAATCGCACGCTCTACGAGACGATGCTGCAGAAGGTGAAGGAAGCCGGCATTGTATCGGCAATTCGCGCCAGCAACATACGGGTGATCAGCCAGGCGCGTCCTCCGGCGAGTCCGGTGAAGCCGGCGCCGCTGTTCAACACCGCCGCGGGATTGTTCGCCGGTCTGTTTCTGTCGGCGGCCTTCGTTCTCATCAAGGATCAGACCGATCACACCATCCGAATGCCCGGCGATGCCGCTCTGCATCTGAACGTCGTCGAGCTGGGAGCGATTCCGTCGCGCAAGCTCGAACGAAGGTTGCTGCCGCACAAGCGCCTGATCACCCTGCGCAAAGAGAACGCCCGCGGCGGGGAAGCCTGGCAGTGGTTCCAGCGCGAGCCTGTCGGCGTGGCCGACTGGGGTGAGTTCGGCTCGCTGCTGGCCGAATCCTTCCGTTCGACGCTCGCTTCGCTGTGGTTTGCCGGCAAGCGGGGGAAGCGGTTGCGCGTGTTCGGAGTATCCAGCCCGTCGGCGCACGAAGGCAAAACCACTCTGACGGTCAATCTTGGCGTCGCGCTGGCGAACACGAACCGGCGCGTGCTGTTGATCGATGGAGATCTCCGCCGCCCGCAGGTGCACAGGATCTTCGGTCTGGAGAACGATCGCGGGCTCGCCGACGTGCTGGGGGAGGATCGGCCCATTGAGGACTACGCTTTCGAGGAGTTGTTTCGCGAGACCGCGGTAGAGGGCCTCTACGTCCTGCCCGGCGGTCACGGAGCGGCCAATGTGGCCAGCATGCGTTTTCACGACCGCCTTGCGGATCTGGTCATGCGCGCGCGCCTGGAATTCCACGCCGCGCTCATCGACACGCCGCCGGCCCTCGAGCTTGCGGACGCGCGCATACTCGGCGGCCTGACCGATGGAGTGATCCTGGTTCTGCGTTCTGGCCGCACCTCGCGCGAGGTGGCGGCCGCCACGCTGCGCCGGTTCCAGGAGGATGGCATTGCCGTGCTCGGCGCGGTGTTGAACGACTGGAATCCGCGGCACGCTCCGTACGGCTACGGCAGCGCCTACGCATCGGGCCGCTACACATCCGAGGAGAAATTCGGGCACACCGGCTGATCGAAATTCTGGCGAGCGAGGATACCCGGCTTGTTGCGACGCAGACACACCAACGATTTCATCGAGTTCGCCCTGGACGCGCTCGCGCTGGTTGCGGCATGGTATGGCACGGCCTGGCTTCGCCTGCTGCTGAACCCGTTCACCGCGCATCAATTCACGCGCACCGATCTATACGCCTCGGCGCCTCCGGTCTCCGTCGTTCTGCTGCTGTGGGTGGCTATCGGCGTGTGGATGCTGGCCTACCGTCCGCGGCGTCACGTGCGCGTCGGCGAGGAGTTCATTCGTCTTTTCGAATCCGCGTTGCTGGCGAGCATGCTGAACATCGTTGTCGTCTTCTTCTCGCGCGGCTTCGGGGCCCCGATGTCGCGGTCATTCGTGCTGTTGTCCGTTCCCCTGAACCTCGCGTTCCTCCTGCTGGCGCGATATCTCGCGGTCTTCACAATTCGGTTCATCGACGATCGTTGGCCTTCTCCCGAACGGATCGCCATTCTGGGTACCGGCGGACCGGCGCGCGAGGCGATTGAGCGCATGCGCCGCTCCGGACTCGGATTTGCCGTTGCCGGACTGATTTTGCCGGAGCAGGCCGTCGCCGCGGCTGCGGCCGCGGGAGCTTCGGGGGGCTCCCGCGCCTCGGCCGGCGCCCTGAGTGCCGCCCAGTCCACGCAACTGCCCGTGCTCGGCGCCAGTGGAAGCCTGGCCGAGCTGATCAACCAGAAACAACTTGACCGCATCATCATCGTCAACGGCTGTGCGACGGAGGAAGAGATCGAGCGCTGCGGCGCGGTGACCCGGCGTATGGGAGTTGTCCTGAGCCGTACCGTCGATGCGCCGGGCGGCGCGGTGAGACTGGAGTTCTCCCGGCGCTTCGGAATACCTCTTCTGGAACTGACGCCGATAACGTTCACGCGCCGCCAGGAGATGGTCAAGCGCATTTTCGACGTGATTTCCGCCTCTTTGTTGCTGGTGCTCCTCGGCCCGCTCATGCTGGCGATCGCGGCTCTGGTGAAGGCGACGTCGCCGGGGCCGATGCTCTACAAGGCGAGCCGCGTTGGACGGGGCGGCCGGTACTTCCGGTTCCTGAAGTTCCGCTCGATGTACGTCGGCGGGGTTTCGCGCCACCAGTTGCGGCGCGTCAACGAGAAGGGCGGTCATCTTTTCAAGCTGCGGAACGATCCGCGCATTACGCCGCTGGGCCGGTTCCTTCGATGCTACAGCCTGGACGAACTGCCCCAACTGATCAACGTGCTGCGCGGCGACATGAGCCTGGTCGGCCCCAGGCCGCTGCCGGCGGAGGATCTCGAAGCGGACGGGCAGAGCCGCCAGTTCGCGGCCTGGAGCGAGCAACGCTCGCGAGTGCTGCCGGGAATCACCGGGCTGTGGCAGATTCGCGGCCGCAGCGACGTGCCCTTTGAAAAGATGATCGATCTCGATGTGGCCTACATACGCGACTGGTCGCTCACGCTGGACCTGCGGATTCTGCTGGAGACGCCGCTCGTGGTCATGACCGGACGGGGTGCTTACTGATGACATCGCCGAAAATTCTCTACGATCTCGAATACTCCCAGGGCTCGGTGTACGGGACCGAGGAAGAGCAGGCTCTCGTGGACGCGTTCCGCGCCGGAGCCGTTTCCTGCGGGCCGCGAGTGGCGGAGTTTGAGCGGGCCTTCGCCGGTTACTGCGGCGTGGAGCATGGCGTCGCCGTGACCTCCGCGACCGCGGGACTCTACCTCGCCATGCAGGCCCTTGGAATCGGCCCGGGAGATGAAGTGATCACCACGCCGCTGAGCTGGGTCTCCACGGCGAACGCCGCCGCCGCCTTCGGTGCAACGGTGGTTTTTGCCGACGTGGACCGGCGCACGCTCAACATCGACCCAGCCTCGGTTGCCAGCAAGGTGACCAGCCGGACGCGCGCCATCATACCGGTTCATCTGTTCGGTCAGTGCTGCGACATGGATGCGTTAATGGACATCGCACGGTCCCGCGGCATCGTCGTGGTCGAAGATTGCGCGCATGCGCCGGGCGCATCCTGCCGCGGCCGAAAGGCCGGTTCCCTCGGCGACATGGGCGTCTTCAGCTTCCATCGCCAGAAGAATATGAGCACGCTCGGCGAGGGCGGCATGGTCACCACCAGCAACACCACGCTGTATGACGCAGTTTTCTCGCTGCGCTCCCACGCGGCGCGCGCATATGGCCCTCGCGGCAAGTACCTGTCCGTGGACGAGAGCGTGCGCCCCATGGGCCTCGAGTACTGGTATTTCGATTTCGACGGGGTCGCGCCGAACCAGCGCATGACCGACGTTCAGGCGGCGGTCGGGCTGGCGCAACTCGGCAAACTCGACCTCATGAACGCGCGCCGGCGTGAGATTGCGGAGCGCTATTCGCGCGGGCTCGGCGGCATCGCGGGTTTGACGCTGCCGTGGACCGCCCCCGGGAACGAGCACGCATTCCACATTTACTGCGTGCAGGTGGAATGCGATTTCCCCGGGTCGAAAGAAGAGTTCATGTGGGACATGTACACCGGTCGCGGCGTGCGCGTGTGGCAGCACTACATGCCCATTCATCTCACTACCGCGTACCGCCACCTCGGGCACGGCCCGGGCGAGTGCCCCGTTGCCGAGGAGGCGTTCCATAGATACGTCAGCCTGCCGATTCATCCGCGGCTGACTGAGGCCGGCATCGATTACCTGATTGACAGCGTCCGCGCGGTTGCGGCCCAGCGGAGCGTTGCGCAGCATGTCTGAAGTTCGCGCCACCGAAGTATGCGTCATGCCGCAGCCGCTGGTGTGCGCCGCGCCGGGGATCCCCGCGGGCGCCCGCGTTCGGCAGTTTGCGGCCAAAGCATTCTTCACCATCGCCGATCAGGCCTTCTTCTCCGGCGCCAACTTCGCCGCCAACATTCTGCTGGCGCGCTGGCTGACGGCGGAAGGCTACGGCGCGTATTCGCTCGCGTACTCGATCTTCCTGCTCGTGCTGGCCGCGTACATGGCGCTGCTGGTCGAGCCGATGGTGGTTTACGGCGCCGGACGATACGAACGCGGACTGGCCGGATATGTGCGCACCCTGCTGCGGATGCACGCGCTCACCGTCGTCCCCGTGGCCGTGGTCCTCGCCGCGGTGGCGCTCTTCGTGGCGCGCGTCTATTCGCGCGAAGCGGGATTCGCGCTGCTGGGTCTGGCGGTGGGCGGCGGGCTGATCCTGCTGTATTGGCTGGTACGCCGCATTTTCTATGTGGTCGCCGATCCGCGGCGCAGCGTAATCGGCAGCGCGCTGTACTTCGTGGCTCTTACGGGCAGCGTGGCGTTGCTCAAAGTGACCGGCGCTCTCTCCGCCGCCAGCACGCTGGCTGGCATGGGAGCCGCCAGTCTGTTTACCAGCCTGGCGCTGTTGTGGATCTTCTGGCGGAGCGCTGACGCCGGCATGCCCGGTCCCGGACTGCGCGAGGCGATCCGCGAGCACTGGCGATATGGCCGTTGGGCGGTGGCGTCGGCGGCCGTCAGTTGGTTCCCCGGCCAGATCTACTACGCGATTCTTCCCGTCTGGCTCGGCTTGGGCGGCGCGGCGGCTTTGCGCGCGCTGACGAACTTCGCCATGCCGGTGTTGCAGTCCATCGCCGCACTGAATTTGCTGCTTCTGCCCGCGCTGGTGCGCGACCGGCAAAGCGGCGGGAAGAAGCGGATGGGCAACACCATTCGGTTCTATCTCGCGGTGTTTAGCGGCGGAAGTCTGGTCTACATGCTCGCCCTATGGGGGTTGCGCGGACAGGCGTTCTCCGTGTTCTACGGGGGAAGATATGCCGAATACAGCGGTTTGCCGTTCCTGCTGGCGGCCCTTTTGCCTGCCGGCACGTGCATCAGCGCGGTACTTGGCAATGCGTTGCGAGCGATGGAACGGCCCGATTGCGTGTTCCGGGCCTACATCGGTTCCGCTGCCGCCGCCGCCGTGGCCGGCATTCCGCTAACCGCTTTGTGGGGCGTAACGGGGGCGCTGCTCGGCATTCATCTCTCGTCGGCCGCGTTGATCTCGGCCTTGTGGTTCTACTGGCGGCGGTCCGGCTTGCCGGGCGCGGCTGCGGCGGAACGGGAAAGGAGCGTTGCGGCATGAATGTCGTAATCCTGGCCGGCGGTCTGGGCACTCGCCTGTCTGAGGAAACCACGCTGCGTCCGAAGCCGATGGTGGAGATCGGCGGCTATCCGATTCTCTGGCACATCATGCAAATGTATGCGCACTACGGCCTGAAGCGATTTATGCTGGCGCTCGGCTACAAGGGCGATGTGGTGAAGGACTATTTTCTGCGGCTCCGGGCGATCCAGAGCGACATTTCCGTGAACCTCTGCACCGGAACCGTGGACTACATCCGGCCGAATCGCATCGACTGGGAAGTCCGCATGATCGACACAGGCGCTCACACGATGACCGGCGGCCGCCTGAGCCGGCTGGCGGATTCGATTCGCGACCAGGGCACATTCATGGCGACCTACGGCGACGGCGTGGCCGACATCAGGATCTCCGAGCTGTACGAATTCCACCGCAGCCATGGCCGGCTGGCGACGGTCACCGCGGTGCGGCCTCCGGCCCGCTTCGGGACCATGGCCTTTTCCGGCGATCGGGTGACCGAGTTCAAGGAGAAGGCGCAAACATCTGAAGGATGGATCAACGGCGGGTTTTTCGTGTTCGAGCCGGAGATTCTCGACTACCTCGACGGTGACGACACGGTGCTGGAAGCGGAGCCCCTGGAGCGGCTGGCCCGGGATGGAGAACTGATGGCCTTCCGGCACGCGGGATTCTGGCAGTGCATGGACACCGTTCGCGACAAACAGCGTCTGGATGCGCTCTGGGCAAGCGGCGAAGCGCCCTGGAAGGTCTGGCCATGAGGACGGATGTCCGTACTCGCGGCGCAGCCGGGCGCCCGTGGTCACTGCGGCCGTGGGTTTCGGCCCACAGCCGGACAATGCGAGCGCCGCGAGTGCACCGGAAAGAGAACTCATGAGCATGGATTTCGCGGGTATCTTCGCCGGCCGGCGTGTTCTGATCACCGGCCACACCGGCTTCAAAGGGTCGTGGCTGGCCACGTGGCTGCACCTGCTGGGAGCGGACGTGTCCGGTTTCGCGCTGCCGCCGGCGCACGCCGAAGACCACTTCTGCGCGCTTCGGCTGGCCGGGCGCATGCGCCACATTGAGGGAGATCTGCGCGACGAGGCGGCAATCGCGGGCGCCGTCGCCGCCGTTCGGCCGGAGTTCGTCTTTCATCTCGCCGCCCAGCCGCTGGTGAAGCTTTCTTATGCCGAGCCGAAGCTGACCTTTGACACGAATATCGGCGGTGGAGTGAACCTTCTCGAGGCGGTACGGCATTGCGACTCGGTTCGTGCGCTCGTTTTCATCACCTCGGACAAGTGCTACCGCAATGATGAGCGTCGCACAGGCTATCGCGAGAGCGACGCCCTGGGCGGCCCGGACCCGTACAGCGCTTCGAAGGCCTGCGCGGAGCTGGTGTTCGCGTCCTATCAGGAATCGTACTTCGCCACGGCGGGACCATTTGCCGCCACCGCGCGCGCGGGGAACGTTATCGGCGGAGGAGACTGGTCCCAACATCGCATCGTGCCCGATTGCATTCGCGCTCTGCGCGCGGGTGAGCCCATCGTGGTGCGGAATCCGCACTCTGTCCGGCCCTGGCAACACGTCATGGAGCCGCTGGCCGGCTATCTCGAACTCGCCGCCACGCTGGCTTCCGGGCGTGGCCCGGATTGCCGGGGTGCGTGGAACTTCGGACCCGACCCTGAGATGCACCGCACGGTACGCGAGTTGGTGGACCAGGCGATTGCCTCATGGGGCGAAGGAGTTGCCGTCAACGGCGCCGCCGCGGGCGGGGAACACGAATTCGCGAACCTGTATCTCGATTGCACCAGGGCGCGCACGCATCTGGCATGGAAGCCGCAGTGGCATTTTCACGAGGCCGTGCAGCGCACCGTGGAATGGTACAGGGCAGTGCACGACGGAGCCGACGCCTGGGAGATCACCACCGGGCAGATCCGCGCCTGGGAGCGGCGGAGAATCACCCAGGGAAAGGGGGCGGCCGCGGCGGCGCGATGAACGGCGTTCCAGACATTTCCGTGCTGATGTCGGTGAAGAATGGCCATCCGCATCTGGGCCAGGCGGTGGAGAGCATACTCGCGCAGACCTTTACCGATTTCGAACTCGTTGTCGTCGATAACGCCAGCCAGGACGGCAGCGCGGATTACATCGAGAGTGTAGCGAGGCGCGACCCGCGCATAGTGCTCCTGCGGAACGAGCGCGACCTGGGCCACAGCGGCGGGCTGAATCGCGGGCTGGCCGTCTGCCGCGGCGAGTGGGTGGCGCGCATGGACGCCGACGATGTGGCCATGCCCGGGCGGCTCGAGCGGCAACTGGAATTCGTCCGCGAGAATCCCGACGTCCCGGCGACGAGTTGTGTAGCGTGGTACATCGACCCGAACGGAAAGCGGGTAGGCAGGACCGTGGTGTTCCTCACCACGCGGAAGGAGTTCCGGCACTTTCGGAACAACAACCTTCCTATCGCGATCCTTCATCCGGGCGCCTTCATCCGCCGCGATCTGCTCGAATCGCTGGGCGGCTACCGCGGCCAGTTCGACCCGGCAAACGATGTGGACCTGTGGTGTCGCATCAGCGACGAACGCGTCATCCTGGTGCTGCCCGAGCCGCTGATCGAATATCGCGTTCACGGCTCATCGGTGAGCTCGCATCAGTACGAGCATGCTCGATTAAAGCAATTGTGGGCGCGCGACTGCACGATCGCGCGGCGCGCCGGTGGACCCGAACCCTCATGGGAAGAGTTTCTGGCAGGCCGCCGCGCGGCGCCGTGGTGGCTGCGCCTGAACCGCTGGCGGAAGATGCATGCGAAACGCCTGTACCGGCAGTCCGCGCAGGATCATCTTTGTTCGCGGCGCGTTCGCTCACTCATGGGTATGGCGCTGGCCGCCCTGCTGCAGCCGGAGTACACGCTGCCGCGGCTGATGACGCAGAGGCTCGGATGAACACGGTAAGCGACATTTTCAGCGAGCTCGATCGCGCGCGCGTCGAATGGGCGGTGATTCGCAACTACGAAAACCTGCCTGATCTGAGCGTCGCGGAGACGAAGAATACCGACCTGGACCTGGTGGTCCGCCGCGCCGATGTTCCGAGGGTCCGCGAGGCGCTGCTCGAAGTTGCCAGGCGCCAAAGCTGGGACGCTCTGACCGAGTGCGACCATTACGTGCAGTCCAGGGTGGAGCACCATCGAATCGAAGTGTTCCGGTTTTACCGGCTGGAGCCTTTCGAATTCCTGCAGGTGGACGTTTTCCATGCGTACCTGCTTTGGGGACTGCCGGTGCTGAAAGAAGCGGAGATGCTGGAGGGCCGCCAGCGTATTCCGGAGCGCCGGCTGGCACACATCGCTCCTGCGAAGGAGAACATGTACCGGCTGCTGCAGGTTGAGGCGCTGTTCCGGTCGAAACGCAACGGCGCCAAGCGCGAGAGGTATCGCCGGCGTCTGCTGGAGTACGCGACAGCGCATGGGCCGGAACTGCGGGCGTCGGTTGCGGCGTGTTTGTCGCCGCTGGCGCTGCGGGCCCTCGAAGCGCTGCGCAATGGAGATGGCGTCCCTTTCCGCCGATGGATGGCGCTGGCAAGAGTTCATTTTCTGCTCGGTGCGATCGTTCGCCGGCCGGCGGAAACGGTGCGTTACATTCTCGCGCGCCGTCGTGACGAACGCATGCGTTTTGAGACGCGGCCGTGTGGCGCCGTCTTACGCGTGCGCGCCAGTGGGACGCGGGCCGGCGTGCTGCTTCGCGCCGCGCTGAGCGAGCTTGTGTGCGTGAACGCAATCGATGAGTGGCGCGAGCGGAGCGCAGGCGGCGGATTCTCCCGGCGCGAGCGGGACGTGCTCGAGCAGGGCGGCCTGCTCATTGAGTTCTCCACGGCTGGCGAGTACGACGTGGCCATCGATGAGAACGCGGATGCCGCGACGGTTATCACCGCGCTTCAGTCCTTTCTCATCCGGCGGCACAGAATTCTGCATGGCAGCGCGGAGTTTTCGCCGCTCGCGCAACAACCGGTGCTGGCATGACCAGGAGTTATAGCGCCTGCAGCGATGAGGCGGCCTCTCCGCGGCAGGACGCGGCGGCCCGGTGGGAGCTCACGGACCGGCCGCAGATAACCCGCGTCGCGCTGGTGGGACCGGATGGCGTGGGAAAATCAACGGTCATCCGGCTGGTTCGGGAACGCCTGCGGCGGGAATTGCCCTGGCTGGAGATCGAGGTGCGACAGTGGCGTCCGGCGCTGCTTCCTAACCTCGGCGATATCGGCGGAGCGCGCGCGCCCAGGCCGGCGTCGCAGAAACCAAGGCGCTATTCGGGCCGTTTTCACCTCCTGCGCGTTGCGTACTATCTCACCGATTATCTGCTGGGGGCC
The DNA here is from genome assembly GCA_049520275.1 of Bryobacteraceae bacterium. Classification (GTDB taxonomy): domain Bacteria; phylum Acidobacteriota; class Terriglobia; order Bryobacterales; family Bryobacteraceae; genus CAWACP01. Next base: position 12,231 of record JBEKPY010000041.1, on the reverse strand, counting down.
CAGTGGGAGGAGTGGTCCCACCATCGCAAGGCCGTACTGTTTCTTTACGACCGTTGCGCGCTGGACATGCAGGTGGACCCGGTTCGCTTCGCGTTGCGATCAAAGCTGGGCACGCGATTCCTTTGGCGGATTACAAAAAAACCGGCGGCACTGGTCCTTCTGGAGGATGATCCGCAGCGCATCCTGGCTCGCAAGCAGGAACTGGAGGCGCATGAAATGGCGGAGCAGCAGGCGGAGTGGCGCCGTCTGGCGACGCGTGGCGCGGTGACTGCCGCGGTGCGTGTGGACGGCCCCCCCGAGGAGATTGCCGCCCGCGTCCACCAGGTGGTGCTGGACACGCTGGCCGCGCCTGCCGGTCCTGCCACGATTCGCGAGGGCGATGCCGTTCTCTGGTTGAGGGATGTGTTCGAGCGGGCCGGTGGTGGCGACGAGCGGAGGTTCGTGTGCCTTCCGTCTACAGTGGACCCGCGCGTCCTCACGCCTGCGACATCCGGCCGGCTGGCGGCGGCCGCGCTGGACGCATACAACCCCCAGCGCATGGTGGCTCGCGCGGCGCGCACGGCACTGAGGTCCGGGCTGCGGCTCGGGATTTTGCGGCCGTGGCTGCGTCACGGGCGGGTCCCTCTTCCTGTCGGCGAAGTGGAAGAACATCTGCGTCGCGTTACTGGCTGCCCGGCCGCCTCCGTTTGCATTTCGCCCGGAACGCCGGGGCCTTTGCGCAAGACGGTGCTGCAGGTAATGGACGAGGACTGTCGCGTCGTTGCCTGGGCGAAACTTGGCGCGAACGAGGAGACGGACGCGGCGATTGAGAACGAAGCCAACGCGCTCCGCAGTCTGGCGCAGTGCCGTTTCCGGCCGGCGTTGACGCCGCGGGTTCTATATGCGGGGCGGCTGGGTGATTCGTTTGTCCTGGTGCAGGATGCATCCGGCCCGATGAGGCGCAGCGGCCGCGAACCCGATGTGCGCCACCTGCAGTTTCTGGCCGAACTCGCGGCCGTACCGGCTCGCTCAGGGACGGGTTCCGGCGCCGCAGACATGAGTGCCTGCGTGACGAAGCTGCGTGCGGCTGGCCTCCCTTATTACGCGCACCTGCTCGGCCGCGCCGTATCAGTCGCCGGGCCGCTGTTGCAAGACGTCTCATCCGTATTCGTGCACGGCGATTTCGCGCCGTGGAACATCCGCCAGGTGAACGGCGAACTGCTCGTTTACGACTGGGAGCTTGCCGGCGCCGGGCTGCCGGCAACGGACCTGTTCCATTTTCTGGTGTCCGTCATGGTGGAGCTGGACCATGCAACCGGCGCGGCAGTGTTTGCAAAACTCACCGGCGCCGCGCGTCCAACCGTCTCCCAGTACATGAACCGGGCAGGATGCCATGAGCGAGTGTTCCTTCCTCTCCTCATTGGATACGCGGCCCAGGCGCTCACGCGAAATGCGCTGTTGCATGGGCCGGCGTCGCGTCCCATTGAGCGTGCATGGCAGCGCGTGCTCTCCACTATTCTGCTGCTCGGGGTGAATCGACTGGAGGCGGAGCCATGAGCGCCGCCCACGGCGAACTGGACGGCGGCCGGCCCAGAGTGCTGGTTTCAGCCTACGCCTGCGAGCCGGGGCGCGGCTCGGAGCCGGGCATCGGCTGGAACATGGTCCGCCAGATTGCCAGGTTTTGCGACACGTGGGTGATCACGCGCGCGAACAATCGCACGGCGATCGACCTGGAGTTGGACGGCGAGTCAATACCCCGCCTGCGTTTCGTCTGGCTGGAGCTGCCGTTGTGGGCGCGGTTCTGGAAGCGTGGACGCCGTGGCCTGTACGCCTACTACTACCTGTGGCAGATAGCGGCCGCGCGCCTCGCTCGGAAGCTGCACCAGGAGATCGGTTTCCACTTGGCGCACCACGTCACTTTCGGTGCGTTCTGGATGCCGAGTTTCATCGCCGATCTGTCTGTACCGTTTATCTGGGGTCCGGTAGGCGGCGGCGAAAGAACGCCCGAGGGATTCCGAACGCTCTACCCGTTCAGTGGCCGGGCACGCGAGCTCCTGCGAGACGCGGTGCAGATGGCCGGCAGCGGCGATCCGTTCGTTCGCCGTACGGCGCGGCGAGCCGCCGTCGCTCTGGCCACCACGGCACAGAGTGCGGAGCGCCTCCGCGCCCTCGGCGTCCGCGATGTGCGCCCGATGAGCGCGATGGGGCTGCCCGCCGGCGAGATTGCCGCGCTTGGCGCGATGCCTGTTCGCCGCACCGGCCCGTTCCGCATGGCCGCGGTGGGCCTGCTTCTGTATTGGAAGGGCTTCGAGCTGGCTATCCGTTCACTCGCCAGGCTGCGCGCCGCTGTTCCGGATGCCGAACTGTGGATTATCGGCGATGGTCCGGAGCGCGCGCGGCTGGCCAGCGTGGCTCGCGGCCTCGGCCTCGGCAACAGTGTGCGGTTTCTCGGGGGCATGCCGCGCGCGGACGTTCTGCGAAACCTGGCTGAATGCGATGTGCTGGTACACCCGAGTCTGCACGACTCGGGAGGCTGCGTCTGCACCGAGGCGCTCGCCGCCGGACGGCCAGTCGTCTGCCTCGATACCGGAGGCCCCGCCCTGCAGGTGACGCCCGAATGCGGATTCGCGGTGGCTGCGAATTCGCCCCGGCAGGCTATGGACGATCTTGCGCTGGCCATACACGCGCTCGCATCCAATCCCGAGTTGCGCCTGCGCATGGGCGAGGCGGCACGGCGGCGCGTGCGCGAAGAGCTGTGGTGGGATCGCAAAGGCGAGCAACTCGCGGCCATCTATCAGGAAGTGCTGGGGCGGGAGAGCCGCCACGCAGTGGCGGCAGGCGCCGGAGGGCCGGCGCGGAGGTCCGGGTGATGCGCGCGGCGATTCGCATATCGGGGCCGGAGCTTCCCGCGGGGCGCGTCGCAGCCGAGCTGTGGCCGCTGCTGTTTGCCAGCGTCGCGCTCGCGTTCACTTGTTTCACGGCGCCGGGGCGTTCCGGACCGTACACCCTCTCGTCCATGGACGCGCTGGCCGCCAGCAAAGTGCTGCTCCGCTCGCTCTCTTTTCTCACCATCGTGCTGCTCGTGCTGCGTCTTAACTTCCACCCGCGGATGACCGCCGCGCTGGGGGGGCTGCTCCCGCTCGGTGTGTTCGCGGGCTGGGCTCTGACCACCGTTCTGTGGTCTCCGTTGAAGGTCGTTTCGCTCGGCCACGCGGTGGAGTTGATGATGCTTACCGCGCTGGCCACGTGCGTCGCCGTGGTGGTGAGCACGGACGCCGATATCAGGAAGTTTGCATGCGGCCTTTTTCTGGCGGCTGCCGGCGCATGCGTTTTGGTAATGACGCTCGATGCGCGGCTGGTCTTTTCCGGAGAACGGCCCAATAACTATCTCCACCCGAACTCGCTGGGCGCCATTGGCGGTCTCGGAATCATGATTCTGAGTTGCGCGCGCATCCTGTGGAACTGGAACTGGGCACGAAGGATGACGATCCCGGGTCTGGCGATTTGCGGTACGGCCCTGTACGTCTCGCGAAGCCGGAATGCGTTGCTCACGACGTTCATCGTCCTCTCCGTCTTTCTCTGGAAGTACAGCAGGCGAACGCTTGCGCTGATTGTTCTGCTGGGGTGCGGCGGCGGACTTGCGCTGGCTCCTTACGTGCCTGCTCTCGCGAAGCTTCCTGCCGCGGCCGAGGAGTACGTCCTGCGCGGCCAGACCCGCGAGGCCGTGGCGCACGGCAGCGGGCGCGATGAGATGTGGGCGGTAGCCCTTGCCTCGGTTGCGGACGCGCCGGTTTTCGGTCACGGCTACTACAGCATGTCCCCCACGGGCATGGTGGTGGTGTGGGGGAAGGAGCAGGTGCAGACGGCGCACAACGTCTTCCTGCACGTCCTCACCGGCACCGGCGCAATCGGCCTGGCGTTGTTTCTCTGGGCGATGCTCTGGCTGGCCATCCCGGTTGTGCGCCAGTCCGCGGTGGACCGAACGGCGGTGCTGGCGACGTGCGCTCTGGCATTTCAGGCAATCGCCGGCTGTTTCGAGATCGGGATTCTGGGCCCGGTGGACCCGCCCACGGTGATCGTGTTTTGTCTCATGGGCGCGGGCGTGGGGGCCACCCTGAACGGACCGCGCGTCAGGACGGGAGTTGTGGCATGCGCATACTGATTGTGCATAACAGCTATCGGCTCAGCGGGGGCGAGGACACGGCTGTCCGCGCGGAGCTGGCCCTGCTGCGCGGCGCCGGCATCGAGGCTCTGGAGCACGTGGTCAGCAACGAGGTTGAGGGGCCATTCCGGATCATAGGGAGCGCGCGGCTCCTGGCGAATGCGGCGTGGTCCCGCTCATCGGCGGAAGCCGTCCGCGAGCTGTGCGCACGTTTCCGGCCGGATGTCGTGCACGTGCACAACTTCTGGATGAGGCTTACGCCGTCCATTCATGAGGCCGCGTGCGCAACCGGCGCGGCGGTAACGCAGACGCTGCACAATTTCCGGCTGCTCTGTTTGAACGGTTCGCTGATGCGCGATGGCGCGCAGTGCCACGATTGCGTGGGCCGGGCGCCATGGCGTGGCGTGGCGCGGCGCTGCTATCGCGATTCCGCAATTGCCTCCGCCGCGTTGGCGCGCATGATTTCGCGGGGCCGCCGCCGCGGCGTGTGGCGGAAGTGTGTGCACGCGTTCATCGCGCCGAGCGAATATGCGCGGGAGCGATTCATTGCCGGCGGGCTGCCGGCGGACCGCATCCATGTGAAACCGAACTTCTCCGCCGCGGCCGGCGAGACGCGCATCCGGCCGTCGGAATCGCAAACCGTGCTCTTCGCCGGAAGGCTGTCCCGCGAGAAGGGCGTCGACGTCCTGTTGCGAGCATGGGCCATGGCCGCGCAACCGGAATGGCGCCTGGTGATTGCGGGCGATGGTCCCCAGCGCTCCTATCTCGAGGACCTGGCTGCATCGATGCGCAACGGCTCCGGCCCGGTTCAGTTCACCGGAACACAACAGCCGCCGGAAATCCGCGCGCTCATGGCCCGTGCGCGACTGCTCGTCCTGCCCTCCATCGCTCCCGAGACCTTTGGCATCAGCGTTATCGAAGCGTTCGCCGCCGGCAGGCCGGCGATTGTGACGAACGTTGGCGGACAGAGGGAACTCGTATGCAACGGCAGGAACGGTTTTCGGGTGGCCCCCGGAGACGCGGCGGAGCTCGCGCATACCATTGAGAGCTGCTTCGCCAGCGGCCGGATGGTGGACCGGATGGGTGCTGAGGCACGGGAAGTCTGGGCCGGGAAATATACTCCGCGAAAAAACCTCGACGCGCTGCTGCGCATCTACGAGACGGCCATGGACCGGGCGCGAAGAGAGATCCCGCGGGTGACGCCATGCGGAGCTAAAGCGGAGGCGGCATGGTGATGCCCGCGAGCGTTGAAACACTCGCTGCCGGCCGGCCGTTCGCGGCCGATCGACGTTGGCGCGTTCGCGACGTGCGGATGAAGTTCGGCTTCGGAAGTCTGCTGCTCTGGTCCGCACGATTTCGCGCCGTACAGTACGAGGGGGCGTGGGACGCATTGCCGCCGGATCCCGACGAGCCGCTGCCGGCACTGGGCGATTGTCCGCCGGTAGTGCGAGGAATCCTCGTCAATTCGCATCCTGTGGAGGGCAGGATCTCCCGCATCGCGTTGCGGCGCTCTTATATCCGATACTCGGCCAGTCAGTGCCGCCGGTTTTTCATCGGTCTCGACGGCAGTTTCGACGAGTACATGCTGCGCTTCTCACCAAAGCGCAGGAGCGAGTTGCGGCGGAAGCTGCGCGTGTTCGCCGAGCGCAGCGGAGGAGACATCCACTGGCGCGAGTACCGCGATCCCGAAGAGATGCCGGAGTTCCACCGGCTGGCGCGTGAGGTCTCCGCGAAGAGCTATCAGGAGAGGATGTCGGACGCGGGCATGCCCAGCGGCGACACGTTCGTGGGCCAGTTGAGGCACATGGCCGCCGATGGCGTCGTCCGCGGCCACGTTTTGTTCCTGGCCGGCCGGCCGGTCGCCTACCAGTATTGTGTGGCGCACGGGACCATGATCGAGGGCGTCCGCAAGGGCTACGATCCCGCGTTTCGGCATCTCTCGCCCGGAACTGTTCTTTTGCTGCTGAGCATCCGGCGCCTGTTCCGCATGGGCGAGTTCCGGGTGCTGGACATGAACCGCGGCGAGTTCGAGTACAAGCAGACGTTCGCGACAGCGCACGCCTGGTGCGCCGACATCTACTATTTCCGCTGGACGTTTCGCAACGTACTGCTAATCCTGGGCCACACCGCGCTGGACCTTCTCCATGCGACGGTTGCGGGGTTTCCGGGCGTCGGCCGCTGGAAGAAGAAGCTACGGAATCTGGTGCGGTATGGTCATCACTCCTGAACGTCACAACTGTTCCGGCCCGCAGCTCAGCGTTCTCGGCACGCTCGTAAGCGCCACCAGCTACGGCGGCATGCTGCGCCTGTGCCGAACGTGGATCGAGGAGAAAGGCCGTCATCCGCAGGCCCGCTATGCCGTGATTCTCAACGTGCATTCCGTAATGACGGCCTGGTCCGACCGCGCATACGCGAAGGCGCTGAACACAGCCGATGCGGCAACTCCGGACGGCATGCCCCTGGTGTGGGCGTTGCGCTCGCTGGGCGCTGCCGGCCAGCGCCGCGTGTACGGACCCGATCTGATGCTGGCCCTGTGCGGCCAGGCAACTCGCCTCGGCCATCGTCTTTATCTTTACGGGGGCAGGGAGGAGACGCTGCCCGTGCTCCGTGATGCGTTGAAGAAGAGATTCCCTGCGTTGCATGTCGCTGGCATGCACTCGCCGCCGTTCCGTGCGCCGACGCCCGAAGAAGATGCCGCGTGCGTATGCGACATCGCAGCTTCCGGAGCCGACATCGTCTTCGTGGGTATTGGAGTTCCCAAGCAGGAGCGCTGGATGTACGACCACCGGGGGAGTCTTGCCGGCGTGGTGATGTTCGGCGTGGGCGCCGCGTTCGATTTTCATGCGGGCACGGTCCGGCAGGCGCCAGCGTGGATGCAGGGCGCCGGACTTGAATGGCTGTTCCGTCTGTGCATGGAACCACGGCGCCTGTGGAAGCGCTACGTGCTCCTGAATCCGCTTTTTCTTCTGCTCCTGGCGCTGCAGTTGCTGCGCATACTCAGGTATCCGCCGCCCGCCGACGGGCGCTCCACCGCGGAGCAGACCGCATGAACGCGACCTCTGCAAGACTGGAATGGGCGGAACGTGAAGTGCGTCTGAAGTTCGGGTTCGGAGGGCTGCTCCTGTTTCCCGTCCGGTTCCGGGCCGCCGTTTATGAAGGTCCGTGGGAGAGCCTGCCGACCGATCCCGACGATCCCGCGCCGGTGTTCGAGCGGCATGCACCCGCGGTCAGGGCGCTGTTGTCCGGTTCTCACCCGGTGACTGGCAAAATCGCGCGCGTCGCCTTCCGGCGCGATTACATCCGCTACTGCCGAATGCAGTTCCGCCGGTTCCACGTCGATATCGAAGGCAGCTTCGACGACTACCAGGCGCGCCTCGGAAGGCGGCGTCGGCATCACCTGCGGAACGCTGTGAGAAGGTTCGCAGCCGCGAGAGGAGGCCGCATCGATTGGCGCGAATACCGGCGCGAGCAGGAGATGGCCGAGTTTTACCGGCTTGCTCGCGAGGTGTCGCGCAAGACGTATCAGGAGGGTATCTTCGACTCCGGACTGCCGGCCGCGCCCGAGTTTCTCGAGAGCCTGAAGGAAGCCGCTCGCGACGGCCGGGTGCGTGGTTACATCCTGTTCTCGGAGGGAAGGCCCATCGCCTATGAGCACTGTCCGGTTCGCGGAGACATCATTACCTACGAGCGAATCGGCTATGATCCCACATGCCGCGGGGACAGCCCCGGCACAGTGTTGCTGCTGCTGACACTGCAACTTCTGTTCGAGACCGGCGAGTTTCGGCGCTTCGACTTCGGCGTCGGCGACCACGACTATAAGGAGAGGGTTTCCACTGGCTACGCGCGTTGCGCGGAGATCTACTACTTCCGCCGCGGCATGCGCAACGCGGCCCTCGTTCTGGCGCATGCCGCCTTGAACACCGTTTGGAATATCGCCGGCGACCTGCTCGAACGCGTGGGTCTGCGGCAGCGGCTGAGGAATCTTGTGCGAGCGCGTTATGGCTAGCGAGCTTCACGGGGTCCGCATCACGACAAGCTGGGACGACGGGCATCCGCTCGACCTGCGCGTGGCGGAGAAGCTCGCCTCGCGCGGTATGGCGGGGACGTTTTATGTCCCCACCCGCTATGAGGCCGTGCCTCGAATGTCCGTTTCCGAGATCCGCGAGATCCGCGCTATGGGCATGGAAGTCGGCGCGCACACGGTAACGCATCCGCGCCTCTCACAACTCAGCGACGGCATGGCCTACCAGGAAATGAAGGAAGGGCGCGAAGAGCTGGAGCAAATGCTGGGTGAGCCGGTTACCTCGTTCTGCTTTCCGGAAGGGAAGTTCCGGCGCGGGCACGACATCCTGGCACGCCGGGCCGGGTTCACGCTGGCCCGGACAACGCTGGCGTTTCGGGTGGACGGGCGGTTCGATCCACTGTCCATGCCGGTTACGCTGCAGTTGTACCCGCACGCGCGCGCGGTGCTGGCGCGGCATGCCGTTGTGGAAGGCAACATTGCGGGACTGCTGAGCTGGGCCGGGCGCTTCGGCGCTGAAGCGGAACCGGCTCGGCTCGCCGCACGCGCCGTGGAACATGCGGGGCGGCGGGGCGGCGTGGTGCATATCTGGGGTCACTCCTGGGAGGTGGAAGCAAAAGGGCTGTGGAACATGCTCGAACACGTACTCAACGCGGTTGCGAATCGGCCCGGAGCGGCTTACGTGACGAACGCAGGGACAATTCAGCCATGTTGAGACTGATATCTCACACCCCATGCATCGAGACGAGCTTCGATGCGGCAGGCGGGAGCGCCTGCGCCGCGGCGGGTGACACGAACCGTCAAATCGGCATTGTGGCGCGGACACTCGTGTCTGCCGCGCCGGCACTCGTGCCGGCGCTTGTCTGGGAAAGTAAGCGGCAGAGGGCTAAAGCCAATACTGTTCACTTTGGGCCTCGTTCGCCAATTCGGACACGCGGCGCAAGCCGCGTTTTTGCCCAGTACCGAAGGAACGCGGCTTTGCGCCGCGTGTCCCTGCCACGCAAACTGAACAGTATTGGGGCTAAAGCGTGCCCTCCATTCTGCCTGGTGTTGGTCCTCCTCATCACCTCCGCCTGTACCCAGCCCTCGAGCGCGGGCACCGGCGCCACGGCGTTCGTGGACACGTCGTTTACCGTTGCCGCGGTTCCCGAGAATCTGGTCGCTGTGACTATAAATGTCGACCCGAGCAATCCTGACGCATCGGACAAAAACCCGGGAACTCCCGCGCTTCCCTTCCAAACTCTCGCTGCCGCCATTCGTTATGCGGACAATGCTACGGCCAACGGCAGCGGCGCCATGGTTCTGGTGCATGATGGCGTCTACCGGGAGGCCCTGCAGATGCCTGCGCGGGACAGCGGAATAATCGCGCCGCTCGTCATTGAAGCGGTCAATCCCGGGCACGCGATCGTCTCCGGATCGGACGTCTGGACGGGGTGGCAGCGGCAGGGCAGCGGCAATCTGTGGACACATGCATGGCCGTACCAATGGGGCCTGGCTCCATACCCGCCCGGCTGGCAGGGGAACGTGGTACTGCAACCCATCGTCCGCCGCCGCGAGATGGTTTTCGTGAACGGTTCGCCGCTGGTGCAGGTGCTCTCGTCCGCGCAACTCGGCGCGGGCACGTTCTACGTGTCCGAGGATGCCGCTACGATCACCGTCGAGCCGGCCGCCGGCGTCGACCTTGCGGCAAGTCAGGTGGAGGTTGCCGTGCGCTCGCCTGTCCTCCAAATCCAGGGCCGCAATAACGTGGTGCTTCGCGGATTGACGTTTCAGCACGCCAACACTCCGCTGCCGAATGCCGCGGTCGAGGTGACGGACTCGGCCGGCGTGCTGGTGGACAATTGTCTCTTCACTCTGAACAACTGGGATGGACTGGATGTCCTCGTGTCCTCCGACGTTACGCTGCAGCAATCGAAAGCGTTGAACAACGGCGGCTCGGGCATGGGAGCGTACCAGCTCCTCAGGGTGCTTGCAAACGCGAACGAGACTTCCTCCAACAACTGGCGAGGCGCCGCGGGCGGCTTCACGGGCTGGGCCGTGGCCGGCGGCAAATTCGGGTCGATCCATAACGGGATCATCCGCGACTATACATCTCTCAACAACCAGGCGCGCGGATTCTGGCTCGACTTCGATAATGTCAACGTAACCCTGGATGGCGCGCGACTAGGCGGCAACAATGGCGACGGAGTCTTCCTCGAGGCCAGCGAGGGACCGCTGCAGGTGATGAACACCTGTTCGAGCGACAACTCCGGTGCGGGGATCGCCGGCTCGAACACGTCGGATGTGGTGATCGCCGGGAACCTCATTCGCGGCAACGCTGGCGGACAGGTGTTGATCACGGGCGCCACGGACCGCGAAGTAACGAACTTTGAGACCGGCGGTACGTTCGATGTGCAAATCGAACGGTGGACGATCCGCGGCGACCTGCTGGTCAGCCAGAACCAGAGCCAGGCGTGGGTGGTGTCGCCATCGTGGTCATGGTTTGTGAACAGCCTCGCCTCGGACTGGAACATGTGGTCTTACTCTGCGGACGACCAGCTTTTCGTGCTGGGCGGTGAGAGCATGTCCATGACCGCGTGGCGTAACGAAACGGGGCAGGATTACGATTCGATCGAGGTCACGGGCGCGGCAGCAAATGCCGCCAAACAGCGCATCCGAGGGACGCCTTGCGCCCAGGTTCAAACGCAGTAAAGGGGGACCGGCGGCCGGATATGGGTCAGCTTGTACTTCCCGGCGAATGCGTTGACCTGGCCGGTCATCCCTGGAGGATGATCCGTGGCAGGCTGCACATTGCGTGGCTTCAGCCGGCTGGAGGCGTGGCTTCAGAGCAGCGGCGAATTGCCGATGGAGTAGGCGCTCAAACCAGACCTGAGGGCGAGGATCGCTGAGCAGAGCCGGGCTGGCGAGAGAGAGTTGCCGAATTGACCCGCACTTCGCCTCGCGGCGCAGTTTCGTGCGAAATCACGTCCCCCGTCAGCGCCACTCCAGCCGCTCCCAGGCCATTCAGTGCTTCTTCACGCCCGAGACGCAGCAGTCCTGCCGTGTCGCGTCCGGCACGCCATCCTTCAAGTAGCACCAGGGCGTATCTCCGCGCCCTGTCGTTCCTGGCTTGGTATAGGTGAAGGCCCGGCAACTCGAATCGCGGGCGCAGGCCCGCCGGCAAAGCTCCGGACGTGGCTCTTTTAGGGCGAAGTTGTGGTAGTCAGCCCCCGTGCGATCGGTATTGAGTTCGAGGGGTATCTCGGATTCCAGGCGCTCGAAATCGGCCGGATTCGAGGTGCCGACGCAGACCACATCAAGAAGACCGACGCAAAAGTCCGCATCGCAGACGCGGTCTTCCCCCAGAACCATTGTTGGGCGTGCGGGAGCGACCCGGTAGCTCTCCGATTCGCGATAGCCTTTACGGTCACAGAAGGCATCCGCTGCGGGTTTGCCGCACGCCTCGCCGAAGTAGAGGCAATTGTCGACGGCATAGCCGGTCACCCTCGGGTGATCATAGGCGCGGCGCTGCGCCTGAGCTGGGGCAACCAGTAGGACTGCAAGAAGAATCAACAGTATGGCCTTCACCTGCTTCCTCCGGACCCATTTTATGCGCGGCTGGCTCGCCAGGTCAATGAACAAACCGGAGCAGCGATTGGACTCCCTTCAGTTCGGCCGCCTGTTGAATTGCACTCGAGACTCGGTTGATGCCAGCAAGCGGATTCATGGTCATTGCGAACCGCCCGTCACCCGGCCTGGACCCCGAACAGACTCTCTGGACTTACGCCATTCAATCAGCATCGCGATCCATCGTTGTGGCCGCGGTGGCCCCGAAACGGTCCTGGGGGGTTTCGGTAGTTCGGTAGCCAGCAAGCTCGTTCGGGACAAGAGCCAGAAGTAGAATGGGTAACGACTATGGCAGAACCGACCTACGAAGAATTGAAAGCGCAACTGGAAGCGCTCAAGAGTCAGCAGAGCAGGAAGCCGGGTGATTTCAGCTTGAAGGTCAGCGAGAAGGGGGCGGTCAGCGTCTACGGCCTCGGCAGGTTTCCCGTGACGCTCTATCAGGAACAGTGGTTGAAACTGCTCG
>JBEKPY010000040.1:0-53704 GCA_049520275.1 Bryobacteraceae bacterium | reverse complement strand
GATCTGCTGGTGGTGGAGTCCGACGAGAGCGACGGCTCCTTCCTCAAGCTGGCGCCTATCCTGGCGGTGGTCACCAACATCGACCGCGAGCATCTGGACCATTACCCGGACATCGAAGCCATCCGCGCGGCGTTCCTCGAGTTCGTCAACAAGGTTCCGTTCTACGGCGCGGCCATCCTTTGCCTCGACGACGAGAACGTGCAGCAGATTCTGCCGCAAATCAACCGGCGCACCATCACGTATGGGCAGAGCCCGCAGGCGCAATTGCAGGTGCACAGCCACGCCGTGGGGCATCTATCCAGCCGGTTTTCGGTGCGCGGTCCCGAGGGCGATCTGGGCGAATTTCACCTGAACGTCCCCGGATTCCACAACGTTCTGAACGCCACGGCGGCGCTGGCCATCGGCCTCGAACTGGGTGTCGATGTCGAGAAAGCGCGGCAGGCGCTCGACGCGTACAGCGGCGTGGACCGGCGCTTCCAGCGGCGCGGCGCGGCCGGCGGCGTCACCGTGGTGGACGACTACGGCCACCACCCCACGGAGATTCGCGCTACCCTCGCGGCCGCCCGCCTGTGCGACTACCCGCGCGTGCTGGTAATCTTCCAGCCGCACCGCTTCACCCGCACGCAGCATCTCATGGACGATTTCGCGCGCTCGTTTCACCAGGCCGACGCGGTCTTCCTTCTGGATATCTACGCCGCCTCCGAGAAGCCCATCGAAGGCGTCTCGTCGGAAGCGCTGGGGGAGCGCATTCGCCAGTTCGGTCACCGCTCGGTGGAGTATTCGGGTACCATCGACAAAGCGGTGGATGCGGTGCGCAAAGCGGTGCAGCCGGGCGATCTGGTTCTGACGCTGGGCGCGGGGAATGTGTGGCAGGCGGGAGATCGTCTGCTGGAACGGCTCAAGGGAGGCGAGTGATATGGCCTCTGCCAGTGGCTCCAACAAGCGGCAACGCGGGAGGGCGGTCCTGCGCGTGGTCCGCTACGGACTGCTGGGCATCGCGGCGACCGGTCTGCTGGCCGGCGCCATCTACGGCGCCCAGCGTGTGGAGAGGTTTCTGATCGAAGATCCGCGGTTTGCTCTTCCCGGTCCGGCGGAGTACGGCCAGGAGAGCGCGAATGTGCACCTTTCCGGCGTGAAATGGGCTTCGCGCGCGGAGATCCTGCGGGTCTTCCGGACCGATTTCAACCGCAGCCTCTTCCTGCTGCCTCTGGCCGAACGGCGCAGCGCTTTGCTCCGCGTAAGCTGGGTGCGCGACGCCTCGCTCACGCGCATATGGCCCAATGAGCTGGCCGTGCACGTGGAGGAGCGCCAGCCGGTCGCGTTCCTGCAGGTCCCCGCCGGGCCGATGTCGCGGTACGCCCTCATCGACGCCGATGGCGTAGTTCTGGAACCGCCCGGCAAGGCTCGGTTCGATCTACCGGTGATCTCCGGCGTGAACCCCGGCGCTCCGGTCGCCGAGCGCCTGGCGCGCGTGCACCGCATGCAGCGGCTGACCGGCGAACTGGGAGCGCTCGCGTCCGGCGTATCCGAAATCGATGTTGGCGATCTCGACAACCTGAGGGTCCGCGAGCGAATGGAGAATCAGACCGTGCTGCTCGACTTGGGCGACCGCAATTTCGCCAGCCGCATGCGCACGTTCGTCGATCAGTTTCCAAACATCCGCCGCCGGCTCCCGGCGGTGGCGGAACTGGACCTGCGCATCGACGACCAGATCATAGCCGTGGCCGAAACCCCCGGTGGAGGCCGCCAGTAATGGCCGACAAGCCGCTCTACGTCGCCGGTCTGGATGCGGGTGGCCGCTACACGCGTTGCGTCATTGGCGTGGTGGAGGACGGGCGATTGCGCTACCTGGGCCATGGAGCGGTGGATTCGGCGGGCTGGAGCCGGGACCGTCTCTCCGACCCCGCGGCGCTCACCGGTTCAATTAGTGCCGCCGTGCGTGAGGCCGAGAAGAAGGCCGGCGTATCCGTGGAGGGCATGGTGGTGGGCGTGGGGGGCGCCGGCGTCGAAGGGTTCGACAATACCGGCCTCTACGAGTTCAGCCATCCTCGGCCGGTGACCCGCGAGCAGATGACCTACGCTCTCGACCGCGCCGCCAACGTCCGGCTCGACGACGACCGCTGCCTGCTGCAGATCTGCCCGCAGGATTTCACCGTGGACGGCCGCGCCGGCTGCCAGAATCCAAACGGGGCCACGTGCACGCGGCTGGAGGCGAACGTTCACGTCATCACCGCATGGAAACACGAGCACACCGCGCTGGTCAACGCCGTGCATCAGGCCCATTACGCGGTGGAAGAGACCGCCTACGAGCCCCTGGCCGCCGCCTATGCCGCCATCCTCGCCGAGCACCGCACGCGCGGAGTGGCCCTGGTGGACATCGGCCGCGACTCCACCGATCTCGTGGTCTACGAGGGCGAGTCGCTGGTGCTGGCCAGGAGCCTTCCGGTTTCCGGCGACCACTTCACGCGCGACGTCGCCTGGGTGCTGAAGGTGTCCTACGAAGATGCCGAGAGGATCAAGCGCGAGTACGGCTGCGCGATCCTCGGCCTCACCGCCGACAACAGCCTGATCGAGGTGCCTTCGGCCGAGGGACGAGATCCGCGCGAAGCGCCCCGCCGGCTGCTTAATGAAGTTCTGGAAGCGCGCGCCGAGGAGCTCTTTTACTTTCTGCGGGAAGCGCTCGCCTCCGTGGCCATGGAGCAGAATCTGCTGGAGGGCGTGGTGCTCACCGGCGGGGGCGCGCTGCTGCCCGGAATGTGCGACATGGCGGAACGCGTTCTGAACGTTCCCGCGCGGCTGGGGCTGGCCATCGGAATGGAGAACTGGCCGGACGAGACCAACAACGCCGCCTGGACCGTGGCGGCCGGACTGTGCATGTACTCCGCGCGTCTGAAGCTGAAGCGCGAGTGGAAACGAAAAGCGCCGGGCCTCATCGGCCTGGTGCTGCGATGAGTGGATGAAGAGCAGCCGCCTGAAAGGCGGTTGCAGCCAGGATTGGCTGCCCCACAGGAGGATCAGTGATGGAAGGGCTGAAATTCGCAATTCAGGACGACATTCCGACGGGCACGAAGATCAAAGTGATCGGCGTGGGCGGCGGCGGCTCCAACGCGGTGGCTCGCATGATCAGCGAGGGACTCTCCGGCGTCGAGTTCCACATCCTCAACACCGATGCGCAGGCGCTCAACGCCTCGCTGGTCCCCAACAAGCTGGCCATCGGCTCCAAAATCACCAACCGCCTTGGCGCCGGGGCCGATCCGAGCATCGGCCGGCAGGCCGCGCTGGAGGACACCGAACGCATCGTCGAGATTCTGGAAGGGGCCGATATGGTGTTCGTCACTGCGGGTCTGGGCGGCGGGACTGGCACCGGGGCCGCGCCGGTGGTGGCGTCGCTGGCCCGTGAGATGGGCGCGCTGACCGTGGCCGTGGTGACGCGTCCGTTTGCCTTCGAAGGGCCGCGGCGCATGAAGCAGGCTGAAAAGGGTCTGGCGGAACTGGCCTCCACCGTGGATACCGTCCTCTCCATCCCCAACGACCGCCTGCTGGATCTGGTTCCCAAGGGCACCAGCTTCTTCGAGGCGTTCAAGCTGGCCGACGACGTGCTGCGCCAGGCCGTGCAGGGGATTTCGGATATTATCACCACGCCCGGCCTGATTAACCGCGATTTTTCCGATATTCGCGCCATCATGCTGGGGATGGGCTACGCCATGATGGGCACGGCCACCTGCCGCGGGGAACGCGCGCCGGTGGAGGCCGCGCGCCAGGCCATCAGCAGTCCGCTGCTGGAGGAAGGAGGCGTCAAGGGCGCGCGCGGCGTGCTCATCAACATCACCGCGTCCAGCCGCCTCAGCCTGCACGACGTCAACGAAGCCTGCTCGCTGATCCGCGGCGCCACCACCAACGAAGACGTGCAGATCAACTTCGGCGTGGTGCTGGACGAGAAGATGGAGGACGAGGTGAAGATCACCGTGATCGCCACCGGCTTCCAGCGCGACAACCTGCCCAAGATCGCCCGGCCCGCGCCGGCCGCCGTTATCGTCGAGACCGCTCCGGAACCTCCCCCGCCACCACCTGCGCCGGAGTTCTCGTCGTTCCCCTTCGTTGCCGAACCCGAGCCCGAGCCGGTGATGGAAGCGGTTGCCGAACCCGAGCCGGCCCCTCCGCCCGCGCCGGCGCCGCAGATGCCCGCCGAGGAACCGGTCCTTTCAGCGAACGACCTGGATGTTCCCGCGTACCTGCGAAGGAATCGGCGGCTGTATCAGTAGGGAGGCGCCCGAACAGGGAAGGGGGAAGCGGGCAACTCCCACGTCACTTCGCTTTGCGGATGTAGATGTTGCCGTTGAAGCTGGTGAACTCCATCTCCGGGCCGCCGCCGTTGATGGTGCCGTAGGTGGTGTGGTCCTGCTTGATGCGGTGACGACCGTGTTTATCGGTTTCCTCGGTTATCCTGGGAGCGCTGGCCTCCAGCCGTACGTCGAAGTCGGTGTACAGCTCGCCGTTGTCGGTCTTCATCTTCAGACGGGCGCGCGTGTCGGGCGGCAGAGTGACGTTGATGTCGCCGTTCAGCGAGTTGAAAGACATGGCCTTGTCTGGCGCCACCCGCACAAACTGCGCGGTGACGCCGCCGTTCAGCGAATGCGCCACCGCCGAGCCGGAGATGTTGATGAGGGTGGCCTTTCCGTTGGTGGCGTCCACTTCGATATCGCCGCCCACGCCGTCGATGGTGATGTCACCCGACACGGAGTTCACCTTCAACGTCGCGTTCGCGGCCGGCACCGTAACAAACAGGTCGCTGTCTCCGGGCGGGTTCGAGGAAACGGTGACGGTGTTCTCGGATTCTTCCGCCTGCAGGCCGTGCTCCAGGGGGATGCGATGCAGCCCGTCGGAGCGCTCCTTGTGACGGCGCATATCCTTGGTCTCCACGGTGACCGCTCCGGCCGGGCCGGCCTTCACCACAATGTTCCCGTTGAGCGTATGCACGACCACGCGGCCGGGCCGTGATGGATCGCTGAACGGAATCCGGATGCCGTCCTGCGCGAAGGCAATACCAGCCAGCGCGGCGGCGATGACGAATGCTGAGACTTTCATGACTTCTTCCCACGATTAAGTATGTAGATATTGCCGTTGAGGGCGTCGAAACTGATTGCCGCTCCTCCGTTGCCGATGCGAATGGCCGTGGAGCGGTCCCGCGAGTAACGCTTTCCGGTCCAGCGGCCGCCCTGCGACGGCAGCGTGGTGCTGTCGAAATCCGTCCACGCTTCGCCGTTGAAGGTCTTCAAGTGAATATCGGCCGACAGACCCGGCTGGAAGGAAACCCGCAGCTCGCCGTTGATCGATTTGAAGGAGGTGGGCCCGGTCGGGTTCTTCGCGAAATCCACCCTGACCTTCCCGTTCACCGTGTGCGCCTCGCCCGATCCCGCGATGTCCGACATTTCGATACTGCCGTTGACGTTGTTCACCACAAAGTCGCCGAACGCGCCGTGAACCGTGACATCGCCATCGTTCACGGTGGACAGCTTCAGGGCCATGCCCGCCGGGGCCTGCACGCGAAACTCGTAGCGGACCGTGTAATGCCGGTCGTCCCAGCAACCGCCGCAACAACCGTGCTCACAAGGGAATCTCACGTGCATCCGTACGTCGGCGCCTTCCTGGCCGGACTCCAGCGTGACCTCGCGTTGCGCCCGCGCCACCTCGTCCGCCGTTCGGGCTTCGATGGTCTCCACGACGGTGACGCGGACATCGGCTCCAGGGGCCGCGGTCACACTGATCGGCCCGTTCACGTTCTCGATGGTGAGCCGGCCGCCGCCGGCGCCGTGAAACACCTTCTCAGTGGTTTCCTTCTGCTCGGCGGCTAACGCGGGCAGCACGCCCAGCATGGCCACTATCAGGACAATTCTGTTCATTGCAGTTCCTTCTTCCCTATTCGAGTTGCCGCAGCGCCCACTGCGCGTGTTGCTTCACTTCCGGGTTCACATTCGTCTGCGTGATCAGGCTCTGTATCACCGGCGCCGCGCTGCGCTCGCGAAGTTCCACGATCTCGTCGAGAACGGCGATCTGCGCCAGCGGCGAATCCTGCCGGCTGAGCGAATTCGGCAGCGCCGTGCGTACCGATGGAGTGCCCGCAAACCGCCCCAGCGCCTCAATGGCGGCCACGCGCACGTTCACGTTGGGGTCGTGGTTGGCGGTGGCGATCAGCGCGTCCAGCACCTGCTCATCCGCGCCGGGCGTCTGCTCCACCCAGTCCACGCCCTTGAGCCGCTCGCCCGCCGACTGCTCCCGCAACAGCGCCAGCGCCACCATCTGCTTCATGTCCGTCACTTCGTCCTGCAGGTGGGCCACGGTGGCATCGTTTCCACGCCCGGGGAAGCGCCCGATGCCCACGCCCGCCGCCAGAATCAGCACCGCCGCGATGGCCTGAAATGCCGGCGCGTGCAACCACGCGAAACTCGTCCGGCGCCCTTCGCGATAATTCGAAAGCCGGGTGTAGAACTCCTGGCGCAATCGGGGACTCGGCTCCGCTTCGGGCAGCGCCTCCAGGCGATTCCACACGCGGCCCAGGTCGTCGACTTCCTGGCGGCACCCCGCGCACGCGGCCAGATGTTCATGCAACTCCGCCGGAATGTCCCGCGCCCCGCGCCACACATCCACGAAATACTTCCTCGCGTCATCGCAACTCATACGGCAGTTCATACAGCCCTCTCTCCCGCAAGCTGCCGGTAGGTCTGGCCCAGCGCGCGTACGGCGCGGTAGACCCGAACCTTTACAGTGTTCACCTCGCACCCCAGCAGCGCCGCAATCTCCTCGTACTTGAGGTTCTGGAAGCGGCTCAGGATCAGCACTTCCCGTTTCTCCAGCGGCAGACACGCCAGCGCGCGCCGCAGGAGCGAGATCTCCTCGGTCCGCGCCAGCTCTTCGTCCGCCCCGTCGTGTTGGGAAACCGCTTCAAACTCTCCCGGCAGCACCTCGAATTTCCTTTTCCGCGCGGTGTCGGTCAACAGGTTCCGCGCAATCTGGTACATCCACGCCAGAAAGGGCCGGTCCGGGTGGAACGTGTCCTTGTACTTCAACACCCGGAAAAACACCTCCTGGGCAAGGTCCTCGCTCAGCCCGCCGTCGCCGGTCATCCGCAGAAAGAAGCGATAGAGCGGGCGGTGATGGCGCTCGAACAGCTCGGCAAGCGCGGCGGTGCGGCCGCGGCCGACCTCGTTCATAAGGTCCGTGTCCGTAACGCTGCTCACGGTATTGAATACCGCCCGGATTCGAAAAGGTTACCCTGCGAGTAACGGGTGCGCATGAAGACAAATGCTACACGCATTCTCGACTCGATGGGGATTCGCTACCGGCTCGTGGAATATGCGGTGGACCCGAACGACCTCTCGGCCGAGAGCGTGGCGCGGAAGGTGGGACTGCCGCCCGAGCAGGTGTTCAAGACGCTGGTGGTGCGGGGCGACCGCGGCGGTGTGTATCTGGCCGTGATCCCCGCCAATCAGGAGTTGGACGGCAAGGCGCTGGCGCGGTTGACCGGCGACCGGCACGTGGAAATGGCGCCGCTGCGCGAGGTGCAGAACCTGACCGGGTACATTCGTGGCGGGGTGACGGTGCTCGGGTGCAAGCGCGAATACCCGGTGTGGGCGGACGAAACCATCGAGCTGTTCGACGTGATTGCGGTGTCCGCCGGGGTGCGCGGGACGCAGATGCTGCTGTCGCCGGGGGACTATCTGCGCGCGACGAAGGCCGCTCTGGGGGCCATCGCGCGGGATAAGCCGTGAAGCTAGAATTGAGATGACATGCTCAAGCACGTCTACATCGATAATTTCCGCTGTCTGGTCAACTTCGAGCTTGAACTCGGGCCCCAACAGCTCTTGCTCGGTTTGAACGGCACGGGCAAGTCGACGTTGCTGGAGGTGCTAAGGGCGTTGAAGCGCTTTATAACCAGCCAGGCCCCGCCTGATGCCCTGTTCCCCGAGCGAAGCCGAACCTTCTGGGTAGATCGCACGCGCCAGACATTTGAGCTGCAGGTGGAGCTGGACACGAGCTTCCGCTTCCGGTTGGAACTCGACGCCTGGGGCGCACTTTCGAAGATTAAGCGCGAGGTCGTCCTCTGCGATGAACGGCCGTTGTTTGAGTTTGTCGATGGCAACGTGAGTCTGTTCAACGATGAGTTCGAACACAAGTTCACGTATCCCTTCGACCAGTTCAGATCCGCGTTAGCCACAATTCAGCCGAGATCCGATAACAAGAAACTGACGAAGTTCCTCGGCTGGATCAAGAAACTGCACTGCTTGCGGCTGAATCCGTACGCCATGTCCAGCCGCACCGAGAGCGAAGACCCGGAGCCTGCGCCGGACATGTCCAACTTCGCCTCCTGGTACCGGTACATGAAGCAGGAACGTGGGGACGCCGATTCCCAGCTTAAGAGCCACCTGCGGCAGATCATCCCGGATTTGGAGTCTCTGGATCTCCGCTTCACTGGCAACACTCTCCGAATACTGCAGGCGCGTTTCGGCACCATGGCCGGCGACCCGCCTGCCCCAATCGGGGTCGCGTTCGAAGAGCTCTCCGACGGGCAGCGGGTGCTTATTTGTCTGTATGCCGTGCTGGATTTTCTTGTGGAAGATGGCGCCTCTCTTTTCATTGATGAGCCTGAGAACTACATCGCGTTACCGGAAGTACAGCCATGGCTCATGGAATTACGCGATCGCATCGATGACCGCGGCGGGCAGGTCATCCTCATCTCGCATCATCCTGAGCTGATCGACTACCTGGCACCAGAAATAGGTTTGACGTTCGAAAGACCCGGCCCTGGCCCCGGGCCCGTGCGTGTCAGGAAGTATGTGCCCGAACCGGGACAGTCGCTAGCGCCGTCCGAGCAAATTGCACGAGGCTGGTCCTCAAGTGAGTGAGAGAATCGCCAACGTCGTGCTTCTGGTGGAAGACGTTCGTCAGGAGAACCTGCTTAGGCGCTATTTGCGTAGGATCGGCCAGGAGAACCGGAACATCCGCGTCGAGAAGCCGCTGGCGGCCAGAGGTTCGGGGGAGCAATTCGTCCGTGAGCAGTATGGCTTGCAAGTTCGGGCCATTCGGGCCCGGAGTACAAAAGCCTGCCTCATCGCCATGATCGACGCCGACACCGGATCGACCGATCACCGACGGCAGCAACTCGAGCGTGCACTTCGAGACGCCGACGAACCACCCCGAGCACGCGAAGAGCCGATCCTCAATCTGATACCGAAGAGAAACGTAGAGACGTGGGTCCTCTGCCTGGATTCGCAACGAGTCGACGAGGTCGCGGATTATCGTCACGATCCGCGCGTCGATCCTAAGGCGATCCAGCGGGCGGCGGCAACCCTGTTTTCCTGGACGCGACCCAACGCCCAACTGCCCGACGCTTGTGTGCCATCGCTTCGGGACTGCCTGCCTGAGTTTCTCAGAATCCCCGACTAAGGCTGACCGGCCATCGGTCAAAAGTGCATTCCCCCACTGCATACCAGCACCTCGCCCGTGACGTAGTCCGACAGCGGCGAGCAGAAAAACAGCACAGCGCGGGCGGCCTCCTCGGGCGTGCCCAGGCGGCGCAGGGGGTTCATGGCGCGGGCCGCCTCCAGCACGCTGGGCTGCACTCCCACCGGGATCTGCCGCCCCTTCATCTCAATGCTGGCCGCTTCGCCCGTCAGCGGCTGGATCAGCCGCGTTTCAATCAACCCGAAGCCGACCGCGTTCACGTTCACGTTGTACCGTCCCCATTCCTTGGCCATGGTTTTGGTCAGCCCCACCACCCCCGCCTTCCCGGACGCGTAGCCGGCCTGGCCCGGGTTGCCGTCAATCCCGCTGATGGAAGTGATATTGACCACTTTGCGCATCACCCGGCGGCCCTCCGCCGCCTCGCGTTTCGCGGCCTCCCTCAGCCAGCCTGAGGCGGCCCGGAGCACCCGGAATGGGGCCACGATGTGGATCTCCAGCATCGCCTGAAACTGCTCGTCCGTGGTCTTCTGGATCACGTTGTCCCACGTGTAGCCCGCGTTGTTGACAATGATGTCCAGGGAACCGAACGCCGCCAGCGTGGCGTCCACCAGCGCTTGCGGAAACTCCGCCGAGGTCAGGTCCCCGGCCACAAACCTGGCCGAGGAGCCCAGGGAGCCGGCGGCCTCCCGCGCGGCAGCCTCATCAATATCCGAAATCATCACCGACGCGCCCCAGCCCGCCAACTCGCTGGCGATGGCCAGGCCGATTCCTCGCCCCGACCCGGTCACGAGCGCGCTTCTGCCTTCGAGCGTGAATGGCATAACCAGCTTTTAGCACATGCGAAGCCCTGGCGGAGGGCCGCGTCACCTCCGGGATGAGTTCTGGCCATGACTCAGCGGAGCGAAGCGCCGCGTCGAGGGTAGGTCAGCCCATTCTCGTGCACGGGGTTACTTGCCGGCGTCGAGGACCACGTACAACAAGAGGGCAGAGCACTCAGGTAGATCAGCGAACGGCGCTTGTCAGGAGCGAGGCGCCCTACCGTGCAACGACGCTCTTCGACGCCGGCGGATACAAGCCACAATACCTGCTATCGCTATCGGACAGGCAATCAGGTTGACGGTGGCGGGTTCCGGAGCCGGGGTCGGGCCGGCCGGGTCTCCGTTGACGGTCAGTTCCATTTCGAATTGGGCGGTAGTCGTCGTACTCGTTCCGCCCGGTGCCCCCACCTGAATCGGAACAAAATCGGCGGACAGAACCGACACGCTGATGCTCGTTATATGCGAACCCTTGAAGTCCGGACCTCCGCCTCCGAAGAAGACGTCTGCCTCCCTGGACACGCCATGGGGGACGGCGCCAATCGGGTTCGTAACCAGGGCGTCGTTGTTCCCATTCGTCAGGTAAGCGACTATGTCGCTGAACTCCGGCGAAGAGCTATCGATCACGAAGGTGTCACCAACGTCAGCGGCGCTTACATCCTGGTCGAAAATCGCGATCTGAGCGTAATAGTTGACGGGGTATGGAGCAATTCCGATATCGACGGGAAAGGAGGACCAGTCACCGTCGGCGGCATCGTTATCTTGAACTACTCCACTGCCGAGCACGGCAGCTCGGGCGGAAGCTCCGCAGAAGATCAGAACTGCCGCGATTCCCGCGGCAGAGAGGTAACGGGGTGCACGTGACACGGGTGAATTCTACACCCGGGCAGGACTGGATTCAATCCTCCGAATTGGGTCGAGGATCTGATGTTGACCACCTTGCGCATCACCCGGCGGCCTCCCTCAGCCAGCCTGAGGCGGCCCGGAGCACCCGGAATGGGGCCACGATGTGGATGTCCAGCATCGCCTGAAACTGCTCGTCCGTGGTCTTCTGGATCACGCTGTCCCACGTGTAGCCCGCGTTGTTGACAATGATGTCCAGGGAGCCGAACGCCCCCACCGTGGCGTCCACCAGCGTTTGCGGAAACTCCGCCAAGGTCAGGTCCCCGGCCACAAACCTGGCCGGGGAGCCCAGGCAGCCGGCGGCCTCCCGCGCGGCAGCCTCATCAATATCCGAAATCATCGCCGACGCGCCCCAGCCCGCCAACTTGGTGGCGATGGCCAGGCCGATTCCTCGCCCCAACCCGGTCACGAGCGCGCTTCTGCCTTCCGCGTGGGTTTCGGGGAACCCCGGAGTTCTGGCCATGACCCAGCGGAGCGAAGCGCCGGGTCGAGGGTAGGTCAGCCAATTCTCGTGCGCGGGGTTACTTGCCGGCGTCGAGGACCACGTACAACAAGAGGGCAGAGCACTCAGGAAAATCAGCGAACGGCGCTTGTCAGGAGCGAGGCGCCCTACCGTGCAACGACCCTCTTCGACGCCGGCGGATACAAGCCACAATACCTGCTATCGCTATCGGACAGGCAATCAGGTTGACGGTGGCGGGTTCCGGAGCCGGGGCCGGGTCGGCCGGGTCTCCGTTGACGGTCAGTTCCATAAAGAATTGGGCGGTAGTCGTCAAACTCGTTCCTTCCGGTGCGCCCACATAAATCGGAACAAAAACGGCGGACAGAACCGACACGTTGATGCTCGTTATATGCGAACCCTTGAAGTCCGGACCTCCGCCCCCGAAGAAGACGTCTGCCTCCCTGGACACGTCATTGGTGTAACTCGGGTTCGTAACCAGGACGTCGTTGTTCCCATTCGTCAGGTAAGCGACTATGTCGCCGAACTCCGGCGAAGAGTTATCGATCACGTAGGTATCACCAACGTCAGCGGCGCTTACCTGCTGGTCGAAAATCGTGGTCTGAGCGTAATAGTCGATGGGGTATGGAGTAATTCGAATCCAAACGGGAAAGGAGGAAAAGTCACCGTCGGCGGCATCGTCATCTTCAACTACTCCACTGCCGAGCACGGCAGCTCGGGCGGAAGTTCCGCAGAAGATCAGAACTGCCGCGATTCCCGCGGCAGAGAGGTAACGGAGGGAGCGTGGCACGGGTTAACTCTACACCCGGGCAGGACTGGATTCAATCCTCCGAATTGGGTCGCATCATCTTGAAAGGAAACAGCGACACCCCCTGGGGGCTCGGGGCAGAGCCCGCCGCAGAGCCAGGGGCGTCCCCTTCCACAGTCCCAGGAAGGAGGTTTGTCCAAACTAGAGCGCCGAAGGTACCAGGGCGCTGGCACGCCGTACCACCCTGGAATGTGACAAACCAACTATTGTCCGTTCGCCCACAATGCCCGAAATTGGACCTACGAGGCCGACTTGAAGAACAGAAAAGAAACGAACGAGCGGCGCGCGTCCGACAGGTTCCCGATCGAGCGCGACTTGCGATATAAGATCCTCAGCAAGAGGAACGGCGACGAGAGCGGTATCGGCAGGACCGTGAACATGAGCAGCAACGGCGTTCTGTTCTCCACTGACAGCATCCTGCTTCCGGGACGGCGCGTCGAGGTAGCCATCAACTGGCCGGCGCAGTTGAACAGCAAGGTGAGTCTGAAGCTGGTTGCCCGTGGGCGCGTCGTTCGCTACGAGCAGGGCATGGCCGCCATGGAAATCCAGCAGTACGAGTTTCGCACCCAGGGCAGTTCGCAGCAGGCCGCGATCCAGCAGTAAAAGAAAGAGCGCAGGGCTGTCATGCCCCGAGGCCGGCCGCGAATTCCCGAACCCTCCCGGCAATCTGATCTCGCACACGACGAAACGCGCCCTCCCGCTCCGCCTGGGTACCCTGGACCGCCGCGGGGTCTTCGAAGCTCCAGTGGATGCGCTCGGCTTTCCCCGGAAAGATCGGGCAGCTCTCCCGGGCGTTGTCGCATACGGTGACCACGTACCGGAACTCCTGACCGAGAAACTCGTCCACCGGCTTCGAGCGATGCGAGGAGATGTCGATGCCGGCCTCCCTCATCATGGCCACCGCCTCCAGCCGCACCGCCGTGGGCCTTGTGCCGGCGCTGAACACTTCGAAGCGGTCGCCGACCGCCTGGCGAAACAGCCCTTCCGCCATCTGACTCCGGGCCGAATTCCCGGTGCAAAGCACCAGCAGCCGCTCTTTGCTCATGATTGTGCCTCCACTGCCTTCGGGGCGAACCAGTGCCGGGTCCGGTTGCAGGCCCCGCACACCGAGAGCATCACGGGGACCTCCACCAGAACGCCTACCACCGTGGCCAGCGCGGCGCCCGATCCCGGCCCGAACAGCGCAATCGCCGTGGCCACGGCCAGCTCGAAGAAATTGCTCGCGCCGATCAGCGCGCCCGGGGCTGCCACCGCATACTCCACCTTCAGCAGTCTCATCAGCCCGTACGCCAGCCCCGCGTTCAGATAGACCTGCAGCGTGATGGGCACGGCGATGAGCAGGACGTGGAAGGGACGGCTGGTGATGTTATCCGACTGAAACGCGAAGATGAAGACCAGCGTCGCCAGCAGCGCTGTGATGGTGACGGGCGCGAAACGGGGCAGGAAACTCCGCTCGAACCACTCCCGGCCGTGTCTGCCGATCAACCATGCGCGCAGAAGGCTGCCGGCGGCCAGCGGGATGACGATGAACACGATCACCGAGTACAGGAGCACTCGGAACGGCACGGCGAGCGAAGATGCGCCGGCCACCAGAAACTGCACCAGCGGCGCGAACGCCACCAGCATGATGAGATCGTTCACGGAAACCTGCACCAGCGTGTATGCCGGATCGCCGTCGGTCAACTGGCTCCAGACGAAAACCATGGCGGTGCAGGGAGCGGCGGCCAGGATGATGCATCCGGCGATATACTGATCGGCCTCCCCGCGCCCGATGAAGGCCGCAAACGCGAAGCGAAAGAAGAACCATGCCAGAAAGGCCATCGAGAACGGCTTGACCAGCCAGTTTACAAAGAGCGTGACCAGCAGGCCCGATGGCTTTCGCCCCACATTCCGGACGGCCCCGAAATCCACCTTCATCATCATCGGCGTGATCATGAGCCAGATCAGGACCGCGATGGGCAGGTTGATCTGGCTCCCCGCGCCGAATTCGAGGCCGCGCAGGGTCTGCACAGCGGATGGCAGGAGTCGTCCAAGGGCCACTCCTGCCGCCATGCACAGACCAACCCAAAGGGTCAGGTAGCGCTCGAAGAAAGCCAGCCGCCCTGGAGTGGTCATTCCGCGGGCCGCGTGGCGCGCACGAAGGCGCTCATGAACTGGACCTGCGCCGCGGCCGCCGCCACTTCCGCGGGCAACGCCGGAGCATCCTCGGCCTTGTAGATCCGGGTGGGCTCCACGGCGATGTTTTCAAAGCCCGCCGCAGCCAGCTTCGCCCGGTACTCGCTTTCCTCCATTGCGCCTGCCACGCAGTCCACCCACAGCCGCATGTTGGCGCGAATCTCCGGCGGGATCTGGCCGCGGGCGACGATGTCCGACACGGCGAATCTCCCACCCGGCTTGAGCACGCGGAACGTTTCCCGCAATACCCGGTCCTTGTCCGCCGACAGATTGATCACGCAGTTGGAAATCACCACGTCCACCGAGCGGTCCGGCAGCGGGATGTTCTCAATCTCGCCCTTCAGGAACTCGACGTTTTCGATGCCCGACTTCTTCTGATTCTCGCGGGCGAGCGCGAGCATCTCGTCGGTCATATCCAGACCGTAGGCCTTGCCGCCGGGCGAAACGCGCCGCGCCGACAGCAGCACGTCGATGCCGCCGCCGCTGCCCAGATCGAGCACCGTTTCGCCGGGCCGGAGTTCCGCCAGCGCCGTCGGATTCCCGCAGCCCTGGGACGCCAGCACCGCGGCCACCGGCAATTCGCTCTTCTGCGATTCGTCATAGAGCTCCCGGCTGATCGGGTCGTCGCTCGAACCGCAGCAGGCGGTGCCACAGCCGGCGCCGGAGGTTTCGGTTACGACGCGCAAAGCAATGTCGCCGTATCTCTCTTTCACCAGTTTTGTCACGTCCATATGATTAGTCCCCTTTTGTCGTACAAACCTGCACGATGGTCTCCGGCTTGACGGCCTTGTTCCGCGTGCAACATTCCGCATACAGGAATGTCAGAAGGTCCTGCAGCGCCTCGGCGTTCGCGGTGTAGCGCAGGAAGGTGCTCTCGCGCCGGACCCGGATGAGGTCCTCGTTCCTGAGCTTGTCCAGATGGTGGGAAAGCGTGGATGGCGGGATTCCCAGTTCCCCCTGGATCTCGCCCACCACCAACCCCTCCGGATGAGCGCTGAGCAGGAGGCGGATAATCCTCAGGCGAGGCTCCGCTCCCATGGCCGCCAGCATGTCGGCGAAGCGCGCCACCTGCTCCGTGTCGGGCTGTTTCTGCGTGGTCATTCTATTATTCTAGTATCCTAGAAACATGGAAGTTGTCAAGGGGCACTTTCACACTGGCTTCTGAGTCGCACAGAGGCCGGCCGGAAGCCGCTGAAAAACAAATCTGGCCTGCCAAATGCAAATGTAGGTGGCGGTGCGCACTGTTCGAGCACTCTGGTTCCTCGCCGCCATGGCTTCCGTAGCCGTCGGCCAGCACGCTGGCGACCTGCCGCCTGCGCTGCTCTGGAACAAGCTGAAAGGCGCCTGCCCGGCAAGTCTCGACTGGGCCAGTCTGCGCGGCCAGGTGGTGGTGGTTTCGTTCGGCACTGACCCCGTGCTGCCGGACGAAATCGCCGAATGGAATGACGTCCAGCACAACCTCCGCGGCAAGCCCGTGGTGTTCCTGCAGGTGGTGGGCGGATCGGAATTCCTGCTGGATCAGGCCTTGACGAAGACCGCCTATGAGGGCTGCATTCTGTTCGTCACCGATTCCGGGAACCAGGATCACTTCAAGCTCCCGCACTTCCCGAGAACCGTGGTCGTAGATCAACTGGGCTTCATTGCCGGCTACTCCCGAGGCGGCCCCGATGAGCAGGCGGTCCGTGCGGTGCTGAATCACGAAACGACGAACCTTCCCGAAACGCCACCAGAGCCGCACTACCCCGGCGCCGTCGAGGATGATGTTCCCTCCTGGGAGGTTCACATCGCGCCCGCGCCGAAAAACGAATTGCGTAAGCTCGGCGAGGGCGGGCCGGACCGCTACATCTCCACGAATCAGCCCCTGAGGCTGCTGATTCCCACCCTCTGGGACATGCCCATGGCCCGGATCGTGTTTCCCGCGGATTTGGATGAGCGCAACTATGACGTGGCCGCTCACATCCCGGTGGCGGACTCCAATCAGTTGCTGAAGCTGGTCCAGGACGCCGTGGAGGGCCACTTCGGCCTGCGCATCGAAAAAGAGATGCGGATGGAGCGCATTTACGTGATGACGGCCGCGGGTCCCTCCTCCCAGCTTCAGCCGGCGGCGAGCGGTGAGCAGGAGATGTGGGGCGGCGGGCCAGGAACAATCTACGGTACCGCCCGGACGATGCCGGAAATCGCAAAGTCGCTGGAGGGCTGGCTTGAAGCCCCGGTAGCAGACGAAACCGGCGTGAAGGGAAAGTTCGACTACACCGCATCGTCGCCCGCATCAGGCCTGCAAGCCGCCCTGGAGATGGCCCGCCAGCTCGGCCTCGATCTTGCGCCGTCGGAGGGGCACGTTGAGATGCTGGTGGTGCGCAAAGACCGGCCGGAATAGCGCATTTCTCCATTCGGACACATCCGAAAGCCGCCGAGACTCGTACTCCCGGCATGAGGAGCGCCCTGCTTACCTTCGTCCTTGCCTCCATCACGCTCGCCGCCCACCCGATGGGCAACTTCAGCGTGAATCACTACTCGCGTGTGTACCTCCGCGGCAGCGGAGTGGAAGTCACCTACGTGCTGGACCTCGCGGAGATCCCCACATTCGAGTTGCTGGGCGAGTGGCAGATCGATTGGAAGGACCAGGCGCGCCTTACGGAGAAATCCCGGCTGCAGGCGAAGGCGTGGCTCGCCAATCTGGTGCTGCTTCAGGCCGGCCAGCGATTGCCGTTGCGCCTCACTTCGGTTTCCGCCACGGCAACGGAGGGGGCGGGCGGCATGCCCACGCTGCGAATTCGGATGGCCGCTGGCGCGGCGGCACAGCCGGGAGAGGTCGCTTACGAAGACCGGAATTACCCGGGCCGGGCGGGATGGAAGGAGATTGTTGTGGGGAAAGGCGCCAGCGACCTCAGCGGCGGTCTGACCCACTATCCCACCGACCCCGCCATTACGCCCCCACAGGATCTCACCGCGCGCATCGCCTGGCATCCCGTGGTCGCAACGCGCGCGCCTGCGGATGTTCCGGCTCCCGAGCCCCGTCCCCAGCCCTCCTTCTCACAGCAACAACCGGCGGCCCCGGGCACCGTGGTTCGCGGGGACTACCTGTCGCGGCTCTTACGCCAGCGGGATATCGGGTGGGGTCTGACTCTGCTGGGCATCATCGCCGCCATCGGGCTTGGCGCCATGCACGCACTGTCGCCCGGCCACGGCAAGACCATTGTCGCGGCTTATCTGGTGGGCTCGAAAGGCACGCTGAAGCATGCCGGATTGCTGGGCTTCGTAGTGACCTTTACGCACACGTTCACGGTGTTCCTGCTGGGTCTGGGCGTGCTTTTCTTCCAGAAGTACGTGATCCCCGAAAAGATCGTGCCGGCCCTGGGAATGATCTCCGGGCTTTCCATCGTGGCGGTTGGGGCCCTGCTGCTGTACCGCCGCGCGAACGCGCTGCTCGCTCACCACCATCATCATCACCAGCACGCGCCCGCCGAGGTCCTCGAACTGGTGGCGGCCGGTCATGGGCACGGCCACGCTCCTCACCACGCGCACGATCACCACCACGATCATGGCCATGTTCACCCTCATGTGCACAGCCATGGCGGCCACACGCACAGCCACATGGTGGAGGGAAAAGTCACCCTCGGCAGTCTGATCGCGCTCGGGGTCGGCGGTGGCCTGGTGCCGTGCCCGTCCGCCCTGATTCTGATGTTGAGCGCCATCGCGCTGGGCCGTCCGGGCCTGGGCCTGCTTCTCCTCGTCGGGTTCAGCGCCGGTCTGGCCGCGGTTCTGATGGGCATGGGTTTCCTGGTCATCTACGCAAGGCATCTGCTGCCGAAGAGCCAGGCCGCGATGAAACGGCCCATGTTCCGCCTGATCCCGGTGTTCTCGGCGGTGGTGGTAATCGTGCTGGGTTTGGCCATGACCGCGGTTTCGGCGGGCTGGGTGCAACCGCTGCGGTTCCTTTGAGGAGATCATGAAGCCCCTGGTCCTTTTGTGCTCCGTCCTGTGTTCGGCGGCAGTCGCTCCTCCGGCCGCCCGCCTGAGCGCCGACGAGCGCATCGCGCTGTACGAGAAGCAGCTCAAGGCCGCGCCGAACGACCCCAAAGTGGAAGGCGCACTGGCATCGGCATTCATCCAGAAGCTTCGCGAAACCACCGATTTCCAGTACCTGAATCGCGCCGCCATCCTGGTGGAGCGTATACTGGCCGGCGATCCGCGCAGTTACGACGGCATCCGGTTGAGCGCCGAGATCGAAACCCACCGCCACAACTTTCCGAAAGCGGCGCAGTTGGCCCGGGACCTCACCGCGCGCAATCCCAGCGACGCCGGGGCGTGGGGCCTGCTGGGCGACTCGCTGATGGAAATGGGGCAGTATGACGCGGCCAATGGGGCCTACCAGCGCATGCTCGCGCTCGGCCCGAATCTGGCCAGCTACAACCGCGTCGCCTGGCACCGCTTCGTCACCGGCAACGGCGTGGAGGCCTTGTCGTGGATGTCGACGGCGGTGGCGGCCGGAAGCCCGATCAACGAAAACCTGGCGTGGTGCCTGGTCGAGTTCGGGGACATGCTCTTCAAGAGCGGGCGTACGGACGATGCGCACGCCGCGTATGAGAAGGCGCTGGCAACCCTGCCCGGCTATCACCGCGCACTGGCGGCGCTGGGCCGGGAGTACGCGGCAGCCGGTGAATTCGAGAAGGCGGTGGAGAACTTCCGAAAAGCCCAGGCCGTGATTCCGCTACCCGATTACGCCCACGCCCTGGCCATCCTGTACGGCCGGCTGGGCCGCGCGTCCGAGGCCGGCCAGCAGAGAAAGCTTATCGACGTCATCGACAAGCTCGGCCAGGCGAATGGCGAGAAGGGCAATCGCATGCTCGCCATGAACTTCGCCGACGAGAATCGAAGCCTCGAACGCGCCGTCGAGCTCGCGCGCGCCGAGCTGGAGAACCGCAAGGACGTGTACACGTACGATGCGCTGAGCTGGGTCCTGTTCCGAAGCGGCCGTCAGCAGGAGGCCGAAGAAGCCAGCCTGAAGGCCCTGGCCATGCGTACGCCGGAGCCGATGTTCCTGTACCATGCGGGCGTCATCGCCCTCGCCGGTGGAAAAGCGGACGCCGGCCGGGACTTGCTCGAACGCGCCCTGGCGCTGAATCCTTCGTTCTCCTGGCCCCAGGCCGACGATGCCAGGATGCGTCTGGCCAGCGGGACGCGCGGCCAGAGCCGCATTCTCGACGCGCCCGGCAGTGCTACGATTACACAAGTCGTAATACACTAGGAAGGGTCCGGCAGCATGCACATACCCGACGGATACCTCAGCCCGGCGACCTGTGCGGTGATGTATGCCGGCTCCACGCCCTTCTGGTATGTCGCGTTGCGGCGCGTCCGGAAAGCGCTGCACACGCGCCTGGTGCCACGCCTGTCGCTGTTCGCCGCGTTTTCGTTCGTGATCATGATGTTCAACCTGCCGCTTCCCGGCGGGACCACCGGCCACGCGGTGGGCATCGGACTGGCCACCGTGGTGCTGGGGCCATGGGCGGCCATGCTGGCCGTGTCCATCGCGCTGGTCATCCAGGCCCTCTTCTTCGGCGACGGAGGCATCACCGCCATCGGCGCCAACTGCTTCAACATGGCCATCGCCGGCGCGCTGGTGTCCTACGCGGTATATCGCTTTCTGGCCGGACGCTCGTCCATCGGCTCGCTGCGCCGGGTGATGGCGGCGGGCCTGGCCGGTTACGTGGCCATCAACGTTTCGGCGCTGCTGGCGGCCATCGAGTTTGGAATTCAGCCGGCGCTCTATCATACGGCGGCGGGCGCGCCGCTCTACTGCCCGTACGGGCTCGGCGTAGCGATCCCCGCGATGATGATCGGCCACCTGACCATTGCCGGCTTTGCGGAACTGTTCGTCTCGGCGGGCGTGGTGGCGTACCTCCAGACCTCGGATCCCTCGTTGCTGGCCGCCACCGCGGGCGTCGGCGTGACTACCGAGCCGGTGGGCCCGCGCTCCCTGCGTCCACTCTGGCTGGGACTCGCCGCGCTGCTGATTCTGACGCCGCTGGGGATACTGGCCGCCGGCTCGGCCTGGGGAGAATGGGAGGCGTCGGCCTATTCGAACCCCGCCGCCCGCCAGCAGATTGCGGCAACATCCTTCAATCGGCCGCTCCCGTCCCGCGCGCCCGCCGGGCTGGAGCGCTTGTCCTCGCTGTGGACCGCTCCGTTCGCCCGCTACGCGCCGCCGTATGTCCGCAGCGCCGCCTTCGGCTACCTGCTCTCGGCGATGTTCGGCGCAGGTCTGGTGACGCTGGCCTGCGTGGGCGCGGGCAAGCTCGCGCGATGACCGGGCGCCGCCGTCGTCGCGGTTTCCTCGAGCGCACCGTAGAAGGCCTGTACGAAGCCATGGAACACGCCCTCCATGCCGAACACTCGGCGGGCGGCGGCGGGTTGCTGCAGAAGTTGGATGCGCGGGTGAAGGTGGCCGGGCTGCTCTCCCTGATTCTGGCTTCGGCCCTGGCCACGCGGCTCTGGGTGATCGCCGCCGTCTTCGCTCTGGCCGTTTCGCTGGCCACGCTCTCGCTGATTTCCATCCGGATGCTGGCGGCGCGCGTCTGGATCGGCGCGCTTACGTTCACCGGCGCCATCGCCGTACCCGCGCTCTTTCTGACTCCGGGCGCCCCGGTCCTCCGCCTGCCGGGCCTCCACTGGACCATCACCGCACAAGGTCTGACCACCGCCAGCTATCTCATCCTGCGCGTGGAGACGGCGGCCACCCTGGCGCTGTTGCTGGTCTTCACCACGCCGTGGTCCCACGTCCTGAAGGCGCTGCGGATCTTCCGCGTGCCGGTAGTGTTCGTGGTGATCCTGGGCATGACCTGCCGGTACATCCTGCTGATGCTGGAGACCGCGCATGAGATGTTCGAATCGCGCCAGAGCCGCACCGTGGGCGAGCTGACCGGGCCGCAACGGCGCCACATGGCGGTGGCCAGCGCGGGCGTCCTGCTCAACCGGACCTTCCAGTTGAGCGGCGACGTTTATCTGGCCATGCAGTCCCGCGGATTTCGCGGCGAAGTGTACTTGCTGGACGAGTTTCAGATGACCAGGCTCGATTGGACGGCCCTGCTGGCTTTTGCAGCGCTGACCGGCGCGGCCGTGTGGGCGGGCCGCTGATGCTGTTCGAACTGAGCCGGCTCACCTACCGCTATGAGCGGCTCACCGCCCTCGACAATCTCAGCCTGTCCATCCCGGAAGGAAGCCGCGTAGCGCTGCTGGGCGCGAACGGCTCCGGCAAGTCCACCCTTCTGCGCGTTCTGGACGGCCTGCACTTCCCGCACGCGGGCGCCATCCGGTTCCGGGACGAGGAACTGACCGAAGAGCGCTTCGCCGTCGACGAGTTTGCGTTCATGTTCCGCAAGCAGGTGGGACTGGTGTTTCAAAACCCCGACGTGCAACTGTTCAATCCGACGGTTTTCGACGAGGTGGCCTTTGGCCCGCTGCAACTGCGCTGGCCGAAAGCGGAAGTGCGCGAGCGGGTGGGCGAGATTCTGGACCGCCTGCGTATCGCGCACCTGAAGGACCGCGTCCCGCACCGGCTGTCGGGCGGCGAAAAGAAGCGCGTCGCGCTGGCCAGTGTGCTGGTGCTGGACCCCGC
Source organism: Bryobacteraceae bacterium (assembly GCA_049520275.1). Taxonomy (GTDB): domain Bacteria; phylum Acidobacteriota; class Terriglobia; order Bryobacterales; family Bryobacteraceae; genus CAWACP01. The sequence goes on along the minus strand of JBEKPY010000040.1, from coordinate 31,469 downwards.
CGTGCTCCTGCTGGACGAGCCCACGGCATCGCTCGATCCGCGCAGCCAGAGCCAGCTCATCGATCTGCTGGTGGCATGGGGCGGCGGCGCGAAGTCGGTGATCGTCGCCACGCACGATCTCGGCGACCTCGAGGACATTGCCGACCGCTGCTATGTACTCGATGGCGGGCGGCTGGTGGCCGAGCGGGCCCCGGCGGACGTGCTGCGCGACCGCGAGTTACTGGAGCGCACCAATCTGGCGCATGCCCATCGCCATCGGCATGCGTCGGGCGAGATGCACTCGCATCCGCACGTGCATGGGGAATGAGCCGTGCTCCAGCCAGCTTGAAGTACGGAATCGGGAATTGGGCTCGCAGTCTTGCAGCGCCGTGGCAGAAAGCAATCACTTACTCATTTCCGGCTATTTCCGGCTGCAGAACTCGGAAGCGGGACTCGGGCATGTTTCCCGAATGTGCCTGAAGAATAACTCGGGCGGCCATCAGAATCCACGGATTATTCAAATCGATCAAATCGCTGTGCTGGAATGTGATCGCCAGCTTTCACAAAACAATTGCGGGCGCCAATGTACGCATTCGAGGTAGTCTGTTCCAGCGTTTCGCGAAACAGAGGTCTTCCGGGCGGTCCCTATAAACCTCCACGACAAACAAGCCGATATTATAGCAGTGGATCAGCAGCAGAGCCGCTCGGCGGGGACCCGAACGGCGCATCGCACAATGCGTTCTGACCAATCGGATCCTCAGGCGGCGGAGCTTCGCTCGATTATCGCGCTGCTGATGAACGCTTTATCGTCGGACTCGCTCACCTCAAGCAGCGGCAAAGGCGAGCTCGAGGCGTTCCGGGGGCGGATCGACAGTCCCAACGGAGACCTCTTCCGGACCAGGACGCAATTGGCCCATTGGCTGACCCGCTGGCGCAGGGAAATCGAACAGCGTCTGGCCGGCGCGGCCAGCGGCGGGCAGCCACGGGCGGGGGAAGCGGCGGCCGATGCAAGATCGGGAGCGGATCCCTGCACCGGCCTCCTGAACCGGTACGCTGCCGACGCGGCCCTCGCGAGAGCGGCTGAGGAAGGCCGCCAGGTGTACGCAGCGGTATTCATCCTTCACCGGCTCCAGGCACTCAACAAGCGATTCGGCTACGCCGTCGGCGACCGCCTGCTCCTGCTGCAGGGCCAGCATCTGGCGCGTCAGCTTGCTCCGGAAGACCAGTTGTTTCGCTGGCTCGGGCCCTCGTTCCTCGCCCTGCTGGACCGGTCCGGCCCGCTCGAAGCGGTAGTTTCGGAAGTGGGCAGAGTCGGATCCAATCAGTTCCATACCAACGTCGACCTGGGATCGCGCTCGGTGCTCATTCCGGTGTCTTCTCGGTGGCACGTCGTCGCCAGCAGCGATTACAACTCGGCACTCGACTTCGCCAGCGCTCTGCGAGCGCTCATCACCGCGGCCCCGCCTTGAAAGTTGCAGAGTCGGAGCGGTCGCTCGACAAGGAGAAGATCGCAAAACTGGCGGCTCCCGAGTCATCAAAGCCGGGGGCAACACCGTAATCGGTCTTCGTCCCAGGCAATCCGGCAGGCTCCGGGCGATTCGAGGGGCCAAATGCCCACCGTCGCCTTGCGTTGCGGTCAGTTCAAGGCAGAGCTCGGAGACCACGGGGAGGCGCCGGCCTGGTCGGTGCCTCTATGTCGCGCACGAGCCGCTGAGTCAATCCCGCTGCAATTCCCCCGCGGTCTGCCGAAGAGAGTATCTGAGTGCTCTCGAAAGCCTTTTCCAACGCGCCCGCCGGCGCACTCCGTGTGCGGCGGAGAATCCTGCGCCGGCTGCGTCCGCTGCGCGGGTTGTTCAGGCCGCGCGCCCGGGACGAATCCGATGCCTGCGCCGACGCCCAGGAGGCCATCGCGGCAATCGAGCGTCTGCTCGCGTCCATGGAGAGCGAGTTCCAGACGCTCAGCGAAAGTCTGATCGATTGCTTCGCCCGCTCGAAAAGTATCGCCGGGGATGCCGGCGCGTTGCCGGCCATGCTCGGCGAGGGCGAGGGCAGCATCGCCGGCGGCGCCCTGCAGGAGATTCTCGACCTGGCCGAGGGCATGCATTCCCGCTGCGGTGAGGCCAGCCGGCTGCTCGGCGAAGTGTGCACCTCGACGTCACATCTGGGGAAGGGAATCGCCTCGCGGCGGCAGTTCCTCAGCACGTTCCAGGTCATGCAGACCATGTCCCAGATCGAGATCGCCCGCCTGGACACGAATGCCTCGGACTTTGGCGCTCTGGGCGAGGAAATGAGCGCGCTGGCCGTACGCGTCCGTGAGGAGACGGCTCGAATTGGCGACCTCACGCGTGCACTGGGCCAGTCCGCGTGGCAGGCGGCCGCCCGCGCACGGGCCATCGAAGCGGTCGAAGAGCGAAGCCTGCCGGAGCTCACCTCCGGCGCGCGCCGTGGTCTGGAAGCGCTGCTGGCCTCGCGAGCGGCGGCGGCGCATGCGTCCTCCGCGGTGGCCGAGCGCTATGCCAACGTCTCCGGCGCGGTCCAGCAACTGGTCTCCTCCATGCAGTCTCACGACATCGCCCGGCAGCAGCTCGAGCACGTGGTGGAGTCGTTGCGCCCGATCGCCGCCGGTGACGTGTCCGGCGCCTCCCGCAACGCCACCCTGCAGGTGGCCCACGTCTGGCACGCTCGCGAATCGTTCGTGGGCGCCGCGGACCGGATCGTGTCCTCGCTGGCGGAGATTTCCAATAACGTCGCCGCGATTTCCACGGAGGCCGCCACGCTGCTCGGCCCGGAGCGCGAAGAACAAGGCACGCACTCTTCGGCGGTGGAGCGCAACGTCGAAGGCATCCTTCAGGCGCTCGCGCGATTTCAGGCTTCCGAAGCCAATATTGCCGCTTCCGCCGCGTCGGTCCTGAGCGGCATCGAGGCGATCTCGGGATCGGTCGGCGAGGTTCAGGCCATCGGCGTCCGCATGCAGCGCATCGCCCTCAATTCGAGCATCCAGTCCAGCCAGCTCGGCGAAGCGGGCGCGCCATTGGGCGTTCTCGCCGATCTGGCTCGTACCCTGGCTACCGACGCCGAAAGCTGGGCGGAAGCGGCCTCCCTCGACCTTGGCATCATCGCCGCCCATGGGGGCGCGCTCTCCGCCATCGCCTCGCAGGCGGCCTCCGAAGGAGCTTCCCAGCTCGCCGGGACCGCCGAACGGATGCGCGGGGTTCTCGCTGCCCTGAACGAGCGGGATCGCTCCGGCTGCGAGCAAATCGGCGTGGTCCAGAAACAGGCCGGTGCTTTGCAGGCGAAGATCGAGATGGTCCGCGACACCATCGCGATTCAGCGGCGCGTGGTGGAGTCCACCGACGAATGCATCAGCAGCCTGCAGCGGACCATCGCCGCAACCGATAACGCCGGCCTCGGCCCTGCGGACCTCGTACAGATCTCCGCGCGCTACAGCATGTCGTCGGAACGCGAGATTCACCGCCGGCTCTCCGAAACGGCGGGAGATCTCGCTCCCGCCCAGGTTCTCACCGCCATTGCGGAGACGGATAACGTCGAATTATTCTGAGCCTGGCACCGTGCCGTCATTGTTGCAGCTCGGGGCAGGCGCCCACGCCTGGTGCCACTTAGCTTTTCACCGAAGACGTGGGAAAGCGCCAGTTCGGGATGTGGGGCAGGTTTGCAACCTGCGCGCAGGATACAATCCTGCCCCACAACTCCGTGCAGGCGTTCAGTAACAGGAAAGTTAAGTGGCATTGGGCGCCCCCACGCCTGCTCTGCGCGGCAGCCTTCCGCCGGGCTCTAATCACTGCCGGGCGGCCAGGATGGCGCTGGGAATCCGGCGCCCGGGCGCAATGACGTCGTGTCCTGCACTGACATGGTTCGTTTGGGGGGGCAGGCCCGATGCCGAGGTCCGCGGCCGCAAGGGCCGCCGCATTGGGCGGCGATTGGAACACGCTACTGCGGCGGGCGATTCCGGCGAGTCAGCAGACGTTCGGTGAGGGAGACGCGCCGCGGAGAGAACTGCTGTAAGGCGCCCGCCAGGTACGGTTGAAACTCGCGCATCCAGAACCGCCAGAAACCGGTCTGGTGAATCTCCGCCAGGGTCAGCCAGTAATGGTTGAGCAGCGGCTGGAAGAGCGCTTCGTTGGCGCGCCGGGCGGTGACCCGGGCCGCGCGCGACAGCCAGCGCACATTGCCGGGAAGCTGACGAACGGCCGAGATGGCCGCCGCCGAGGAGAGTTCGAACACCGAACGGCGCTGCCCGGCCGCCTCCTCGCGGAACTGCCGCCACTGCTTCTCCAGCGCGGCGATGGCCGGCAGGCTGGCTCGCGGGATGGCCACGGCGGCGGCGCGCAGTCCGGACCATTCGCGGCGCAAAGCGCCGACATCGAGCGGAGGCACGCGAACCGTGTCGGCCAGCTTGCCGGCGGTGCTTTCGAGGCCATCCAGCAACTGGTCGATACTCTCGAATCCCCGGCCGGGCTCGAGCAGTCCCTCCTCCTGCAGCGCCTGGGCAATGTCGCCGATCAGCTCGCGCCCGGCGCCGGAGATGTCGGCCAGAGCGGCCAGCACCCAGACCGGCGAGGCGCTGAAGGCGGCGATCCCGGCGAATTCGAGCACGTTGCCGGCGGCGTGACGGATCAGATAATCGCCGGGGAGCGCACCCTGGGCGGGATATGTGCCCTCCACCTGGCCCACCTGTTCGATGAGGAATTGCAGGGTGTTGCCGGCCAGCGCCCGATAGAGACGCGTGCGCCGCAAACGCGCCGGAATGGTCACTTCGCCGGCTTCGCGCAGCACCCCTCCGGCAAGGGCGGAGAGCGAGCGCACCACGCGCTCCGGCAGCGACGCAATGAAGAAGGAAGACGGCAAGCTCCCAGCTTGCCAGAATAGGGATATCGCTTCCACTACCAGCCCGAGCGCAACCGGCCACGGCGGCGCGGCGTTCCTTGTCTCCGCGGGGATCCTGCTCAGCCGCGTTTCCGGACTGGTGCGGGACAGCGTGTTCGCACACTTCTTCGGCACCTCCCCGGCCGCCGACGCGTTTCGCGCGGCCATGCGCATTCCCAATGTCCTGCAGAATATCCTGGGCGAGGGCACGCTCTCGGCGTCCTTTATCCCGGTGTACGCGGGATTGCTGGCCCGCCGCGAGGAGCGCGACGCGGGCCAGGTGGCCGGCGCCATCGCGTCTCTGCTGGGGCTTGCCACCACCGTGCTGGTGGCTCTCGGCGTATTGCTGACTCCCTGGCTCATCCCGGTGATTGCGCCCGGTTTTCACGGCGAACGGCGCGAGCTCTGCGTGGTGCTGGTGCGCATCTTCTTTCCGGCCACCGGGCTGCTGGTGTGGTCGGCCTGGTGCCTGGCGATTCTGAACAGCCATCGCCGCTTCTTTGTCGGCTACGCCGTGCCGGTGCTGTGGAACGCGGTGATCGTCGCCACGCTGCTGACGTTCGGACGGCGATCGTCGCTGGACCGGCTGGCCGTGCTGACGGCGTGGGGTGCGGTAGCCGGCAGCCTGGTGCAGTTCGTCGCGCAGTTGCCGCTGGTGCTGCGGCTGGCGCCCCATCTCCGCCTGGTGCTCTCGTGGACCTTCGAGCCGGTGCGCCGCGTGGTGCGCAACTTCCTGCCGGTGTTCACCAGCCGTGGCGTGGTGCAGCTCAGCGCCTACCTCGATTCCATGATCGCCAGCCTGCTGCCGACAGGGTCGTTCGCGGCCCTCACCTACGCGCAAACGCTCTACGTTCTTCCGGTGAGCCTGTTCGGGATGTCCATCTCCACCACGGAGCTCACCGAGATGTCCCACGTGGTGGGCGTCACCGCGGACGCGGCGGACGAGCTGCGCGCGCGCCTGGAATCACGCCTGCGGCAGATCGCCTTTCTGGTGGTGCCCTCGGCGGCGGCGTTCCTGGCGTTCGGCGACGTGATCGCCGCGGGCATCTATCGCTCCGGCCGGTTCACCCAGGCCGACGCGATTTTTGTGTGGAAGATTCTCGCCGGTTCGAGCATCGGGCTGCTGGCCTCCACCATGAGCCGGCTCTTGTCTTCCACCTATTACGCGCTGGGCGACACGCGCACGCCGTTTCGCTACGCCGTGCTGCGAGTGGCGCTCACGGGCGCGCTCGGGTATGGGTGCGCGGTGCCGCTTCCACCGCTTCTGGGCATCGACCCGAGATGGGGCGCGGCGGCGCTGGCAGGCTCGGCCGGGGTGGCCGGCTGGATCGAATTCGCGTTGTTGCGGCGTTCCCTTGCCCGGCGCATTGGCGCGGTACATGTGCCCCTCGGGTTCATCCTGCAATTGTGGGGCGCGGCGGCGGTGGCGGCGGGCCTCGGCTGGCTGCTCAGGCCGGCTACGCGCACGCTGCCCCCGGCCATCGCCGCGGTGATCGTGCTGGGTGTCTTTGGGTTGGCATATTTCGCGCTGCTCGCGGCAGCGGGCAACAACAACGCGCGCGCGCTGATCCGAAGAGCGCTGCGAATGGCCGGGCGCGGGTAGCCGGCGCCTTTGGGGGCGGGTCCTGATGCTACTGCCGATCCCGCAATGGTCTGCCTGCCTGGTACAGCCTGATGCTGCCGTTCAACTCGGCGACAAGCGTCTGGTCTCCGCGTGCCGTGGCCAGTTCCAAAGCCCGTTTCGCGCTTTGCACCGCCTCGGGGAAACGGCCCGCTTCCGCATCGGCCGCCGCCACCACCGCGAGTACGGCCGGGTCCTTGCCGTCAGCGACACGCAGAAGCCGCTCGCTGAGTGCCGCGGCTTCCGCGCCGTTGCGCAGAGACGCATCGGGGCTGGTTGCCAGTATCCGAACCGTTCCCAATAGCGCCGGCGCGTAGTTCGGATCGATGGTCAGAGCCTTGCGCCAATGGACCAGCGCCTGCGCGGGCTTTCCTCGGGAGTAGCAGAGTTCGCCGACCTTATAATGCGCCTCGGCGGAAGCGGGAGCCAGTTCCAGCGCTTTTTCGAGGTGCGGAATCGCTTCGTCGGCGCTGCCTTTCCCCAGCAGCGCGGCGCCCAGATTGCCCTGAACCGTGGCGTCGTCGGGGCGCAATTGCGCGGCCTTCTGCAGGTGCCCGATGGACTCGTCCAGTTTGCCGGCCCGGTTCAGAGCGATGGCCAGATTCACGTGCAGCGCGACATCTTCCGGGCTGCGTTGCAACGCGTTCTCGCAAAACGCGATCGCCTCCGCGGTTCGGCCGTTGCTGAGCGCCAGTGCGCCTGCCAGGTCGTCGCGAGCCAGCGCGTCGTCGGGATTCAGCGCTACCGCCTTCTCGAGCGGAGCGATGGCCTCGTCGAGTTTCCCCGATTGCACCAGCAGCGCACCGATGCGGCTGTACGCTTCGGCACACTCGGGATCGGTCTCCCGAGCCTTCTGGTAAGAGGTCATGGCCTCTTCGTTCTTTCCATCCCTGGCCAACTCGTCCCCGCGATTGACCAGCGTGCGGGCGGCGCCCTTGAGCACGTTCTGCCGTTCCTGCTCGCGGAGTTTCCTGAGGATGGCCATCTCCGCTTCGGCATCGGCTGCTTTTCCGGTCTGCTGGTAGACTCGCGCAAGCTGCAAATGAGCGTCGGGCCTGGCGTCGTCCAGCCGGATCGCCTCCTTGAACTCGGCGATGGCGCGATCGTACTGTTTGTCCTCGGCGTATACGATTCCCAGATCCAGCCGCTCGATGTGAATACTCGGATCGATGGCCAGCGCCTTTTCGAGCAGCGGTCTGGCCTGGGCGGGCCGATCGCCCCGTATCTCGATATCGCCGAGCAGGGTCCAGGCGTGCGCGTTCGCCGGGTCCTGAACCACTTCGAGCTTGAGCTCCTGTTCCGCCTCGTCGTCCTTGTGCTGGGTCCAGTAGATGTAGCCAATACCGAAGTGGATGTTTGGCTCCGAAGGAAACTTCTCGAGGACGGCCCTTAACTCGGCAATGGCTTGCTCGGCGTGATCGAGCCGGTGAAGGGCTTCGGCGGTGAGCACGCGCACGATGGCGGAGTCGGGTCCGTCGCGCCGCAGTTGCTGGAGTGTCTCCAGCGCGGGAGCCAGTTGAGCTGACCAGAGCAGGCTTTGGGCCAGATAAAGGCGCAACTCGCTGTTCTGTGGATCGGAGGCCAGAGCGAGCTGCAGCGCCTTCGCGGCGTCCGCGTACATATGACCGCCGAAATAGCTCAGGGCCAGCAGCTTCCGGGCCTGCGCGTTGTCCGGTTCCCGCGCGAGGACGGAGCGCAGAGTGTCGATGGCGTCAGGAAAGCGCCCGCCCCCGAATTCCGCTGCGCCCAGATTGAGTTGAGCTTCGGAAGAGTTCCCAGCGATGGCCAGCAGCTTGCGATAGCAGTCCGCCGCGTCTTCAAATCGCTGGTTGCGCAGGAACGCCGCGCCCGCGTCCGCCAGCGCGCCTGCGTCTTCCGGTTTTGCCGAGGGAAGGGATTGGCAGGAGGCAGCCGGCTGCGTTTGTGCGCAGACACAGAGAGAGAAAAAAGCGAACGCAGTGGCAGCCCAAAGTCGCCTCATGTCGTCTCCGCTTGCACCGCTGCCTGAATTATATCGTTCCGCGCCTCTGGGCTCCGCAAGCCGGGAGCACGCGGCGACAGCCGCGTTCCTGTGGAAGCGCACGATTACGTGCCAGCCGCCGCGTGTCCATGGAGTCCGCACGCGCACGCCCACCGCTATCCCTGCACGGACAGAGCCGAAAGCCGTTGTGTTATATACGGAGCGGGGGGCCGTTGCACCGTCATCAACTTCGCCTGCCATGGGCCGGCGTAATGGCCGTGGGGACGGCTTTTGTCGCTGCCCTCGCGGCAGTCAGCTCCGACAGCGCATCCGTGCCGCGCTTCCGCGACATCACCCGCGAGGCGGGCATTCATTTCGTCCATCTGAAGGGGAACAAGGGCATTGCAAACATCATGGACGAGGCCGGGCCGGGGGTGTGCGTGGCCGATTTCGACGGCGACGGCTGGCCGGACATCTACTTCGTGAGCGCGCGCGATCTCTATGGCCGCGGCCTCAAGGCAAGCAACGCCCTGTACCACAACAATGGCGATGGCACGTTCACCGATGTGACGGAAAAAGCCGGCGTGCCCGGCACCGGTTATGGCCTGGGCTGCGTCGTTGGCGACTACGACAACGACGGCCATCCCGATTTATACGTGACGCAGTACGGGAAGAACGTGCTGTATCACAACAACGGCAACGGGACCTTCACCGACGTCACCGCGAAGGCGCACGTGGACGGCACGGATTTCGGCACGCGTTTGCACACCGGGGCGACCTTCTTCGATTACGACCGCGACGGGCTGCTCGATCTTTACACCGGCGGCTACGTGGATTTCGGACCGGAAGTGCAACAAACCTGCATGATTCTGGGCGCGGAATCGAGCTGCCCGCCTGGCGTTTATCGCGGCACCCCCGCCGTGCTCTATCACAACAACGGCGATGGCACGTTCACCAATGTGACCAAAGCCGCGAAGATCTATCAGCCCGACGGCCGGAACCTGTCGGTGATTGCATCCGACTACGATAACGACGGCTGGCCCGACCTGTTTGTGGCCAACGACGGCATGGAGATTTACCTTTATCACAACAACCGGGATGGTACATTCAGCGAGTCCGGCCTGATGGCGGGAGTCGGACTGTCGGAAGACGGCAGGACCATGGCCGGCATGTGCCTCTCGGTCGGCGATTACGACAACGACGGACTTCTGGATCTCTACGTGTCGGACTTCGAGGACATCCCCCATCATCTCTGGCGCAACCGGGGCGGAGGAACCTTCGATGAGGTGGAACGCAAAGCGGGAATTGCGAACATTACTTCGCGGTTCCTCAGTTTCGGCGGCGGGTTCTTCGATTACGACAACGACGGCTGGCTGGACCTGTTCATCGCCAACGGGCACGTGTACGAGGGTGTGGAGAGTTCAACCGTCCACGGCCATTACAAACAGATCAATCTTCTGTTCCACAACAACCGCGACGGCACTTTCACCGACGTCACCGCCGCGGCCCAGGCGGCCGGCAACGGCTTTTCGGTTCCCCATCTCGGCCGGGGCGCGGCCTTCGCCGATTTCTTCAACGACGGCCATGAGAATGTTGTGGTCGGCAACAACGACGATCCGCCCACGCTGCTCCGCAACACCAGCGGAGGGAGCAATCACTTCGTCAGCTTCAAGCTGGTGGGCGTTCACTGTAACCGCGATGCGCTTGGCGCGCGGATCCGTCTGCAGGCAGGCGGCCTTAAGCAGATGCGTGAGATCGCGGCCGGCGGGAGCTATCTCTCGCAGAGCGATCTGCGCGCGCACTTCGGTCTTGGCGCGGCCACCCGCATCGACGGCGTGGACGTAACCTGGCCAAACGGGAACCAGCAGTCATTCCACGACCTGAAGGCCGATCGGTTCTACGTCATCGAGGAAGGGAAGAGCCCGCAGCTTCAGAAGATCGCGAAACGGCGGTGAGCCGTTGCGCCGTCACACCCACCACGCCGCGCCGGCCTGCTCGCGGATAAGGATCTGATTGAGGAACTCGGCCGCTTTGGTCAGCCCCTCCTCGCCGGACATCAGGCTGTCCTCGTGCTCGTAGCCGACGGTGCGGAAGATCCACGAGCGGTTGCGCTCGTCGGTGTATTCCCTGGTGTCCAGCACGCCCGTGCGCGGCAGGTTGGAGTCGTAGATCTGGGTGTCCTTGGCGTGCACGTCGGGCGCTGGTGCAGCGCGGCCAGAGCTATTGGTCCAGAATGATCAAATGATCCTGGGAGCTGGGCAACTCGGCGATGCGTATAGCATTGCGCCGGAGCACCCCGGCGGCGACGTCAGTTGGATAATCGCAGGATCGGAGAATGACGATTCTGGCGCCCGGAACTTGTTTCGACAGACGTTCGAAATCGCCGTCTGTCGAGACCAGGATGAGGTTGTGGTCGACGGCGTACTCCAGAATCCTGCGATCGCCCGCACGCGCAAGCCCGTTTCGAAGCGCACTTTCTGACTCAGGAAAAAGATCGTGCAACAACAGAACCATCCTCGGCGACAGGCTTTCGTCGAAGAGGAGCTTCATCCTCCGGAGACTTTGCTCCGCTCCGCCAATCTGGCTGCGTAAGCGTACACGGCAAGGAGGTCATCGGGTTCGAGCTGCGGATAATCGGCCAGGATTTGTTGCTGGGATGCCCCACCGGAGAGCCACTCCAGAATCTCCTGCACGGTGATCCGGTGACCGCGAATGCACGGCTTCCCGAACCGTACGTCGGAATCGACGGTGATCCGGTCAAGGAGTGAATCATGGGTTGCCGGCATTTGTGTCCCCTGGAGCCATTGTAGACCGGTGTCGACCCGATCGATCAATGGGCGAAACGCGCGAGGCGGCTACGGCCCCCACGGCGGCCCCCAAACCGGCTGGCTTCCGGTAATCCGGCGCCACTTCCACCTGGCCGTGTCCGCATCCCTGACAGTAGCGCGGTTGTGCCGTTGATGGCCACGAGGTCATCGGACCACCTCAGCGGTGCTTCCGAGGCCGCTCACTTCCTTACACCCACCACGCCGCGCCGGCCTGCTCGCGAATGAGGATCTGATTGAGGAACTCGGCCGCTTTGGTGAGCCCTTCCTCGCCGGACATCAGGCTGTCCTCGTGCTCGATGGAGAGCACGCCATCGTAGCCGTACATGCGCAGCGTGGAGATGAACTCGCGCCACCAGCCGGCATCGTGGCCGTAGCCGACGGTGCGGAAGATCCACGAGCGGTTGCGCTCGTCGGTGTATTTCTTTGTGTCCAGCACGCCGGTGCGCGGCAGGTTGGCGTCGTAGATCTGGGTGTCCTTGGCGTGCACGTGGAAAATGGAGTCGCCCAGAACGCGGATGGCTTTGATGGGATCGATGCCCTGCCAGAACATGTGGCTGGGATCGTAGTTCACGCCGATGTTGTGTCCGGCGTGCTCGCGCAACAGGAGCATTGTCTCCGGGCTGTAGGCCACGAACCCCGGATGCATTTCGATGGCGATGCGCACACCGTGATCGGCGGCGAAGCGGGCGTGCTCCCTCCAGAACGGAATCACCTTCTTCTTCCACTGCCACGCCAGCACGTCGGAGTACTCGGGCGGCCACGGGCAGGTGATCCAGTTGGGATACTTCGCCCCCTCATGATCGCCGGGGCAGCCGGAGAAATCCACCACCAGCGAGACGCCGAGTTTTTCGGCCAGGAGGATGGTCCGGCGGCTGGTTTCGATGAATCCCTTCGCCACGTCCGCATCGGGATGCAACGGGTTGCCGTGGCAACTGAGCGCGCTGATGCGGAAACCGCTGTCGTCCAGCTTTTTCCGGAAATCCTTCAGGTCCCCGCTGTTGTCCAGCAGGGTGAGCGGGCAGTGCGGCCCGCCGGGATAGTTGCCGGTACCCAGCTCGACCGTGTCGATCTTTAGCCCGCGCAGTTTTGCGAGCACGCGCTCAAGGGGCAGTTGCCCGAGCACCGCGGTGAAGACGCCGACCTTCATGATTGCTCAATGTAGCACGGCCTGGTTGTGGACGCTGATGTTGCGGACGCTGACCCGGTCGGCCGTCGGGAAATCGTCCGGCGCCTTCTGCGTGACGTTCCCGGTGGCCGCCCATTCCGCGCCGCGCTGCAGCGTGGCGATGAACCCGACGCACTGCATGGCCGCGACGTCGTGCCCCAGCGTGGTGTGGAACACGCGCCCTTTGCCGTAGCCGATGACCATGAGCATCGGCTCGTTCTCGCCCGTTCCCTTGTTGTTCGGGTCCGAGTGCGCCGTGGCCAGGACACCCACGTCCCTGGCCGGACCGCACAGGCTGTCGTAGAGCTCGTCCGGCGCGTGCATCCAGACCGGGGGCAACCCGCGGGCGATGGGATGATCGGGCTCGCGCATGGTCACCTGAAATGCCAGTCTGGCGCCGTGATTCCCGCAGGCCTTGGGCTGGCTGTCGAGCACCACCTTGCCATCGCGGAAGCGCACCATGCTGCCGGACTTCTCGGTGGTTCGGCCGGCCCATCCGCCTACGCCGGTCATTTCGTTGTAGGCGGGCCAGTCCGGAAAGGAGTTGTCGGCCGCATGGTAGCTGACGAATCCACCGCCTTCGCGCACGTATTTCTCAAAGGCGGCTTTTGTGGCGTCCGGCCAGGGCAGCCCATTGTAGTTGGAGACAACCACGTCGAAGGCGGCGAAGTCCGGGCGGAAGGCGCTCATGTCGGGTCCCGGGGGCGCGGTGGCGACGGTGACGGCGAACAGCCCCGAGTCTTCCAGAATCTTCTTCAGCACCGGCGTGGTCTCCTGCCAGTGGTGATTGTTCTGGCCGTCAACGATGAGGGCCTTCAACCTCGGGCGCAGAGACGTGGGAGCCGGCGAATGCTCATATTGAGAGTCGTCAGGCGCGAATTTCTCAACCCCGACTCCAAGCACCACAAGAGGCACCGCCACCGCCGTTCCGGTCGCCAGAACCGACGTCTTTTCCGGGGTGAAGCTAGGCTCTGCAACCCTCAGTTCATAGAGCCCGGATTCGACGGTGAATGCGTAAGTCCCGTTCTGGTCCGTTTGAGCTGTCGCCGACCCCTGGGCTTTCCCATCGGGTGTTGCCGTCACGGTGGCGTTCGGGATAGGCTCGCCGGTGGCGTCCATCACACGACCGGAGAGGCGTACGCCGCTGCTCTGTCCCAGTGCCAATCCGAATGGCGCCACCAGAATCAGAGTGAACGCGGCTCGAACGAGTGTCGTCACCTGTCCAGCATGTCATATCTGTATAATTGCGACGTGAACCGGCGCGCGTTTCTCCAGGCGGCCTCCGCGGCTGCAGCTCCGTTGTTTGTCCCGGCCTCGGCGCTGGGGAAGGGAGGGGCGGTGGCGGCCAACAGCCGCATCGCTGTCGGGATGATCGGCACAGGCAACATGGGCACCAACGACATGCTGGATTTCCTCCGCGACGAGCGCGTGCAGGTGGTGGCCGTGTGCGATGTGAACCGCGAATCGCCGGGCTACTGGAATGGCGGCATCGCCGGCCGCGAGCCCGCGCGGCAGTACGCCGAGTGGCACTACGCGAGAGAGAAGCGCTCGGGCGTCTACAAGGGCTGCGATGTCTACCACGATTTTCGCGACCTGCTCGCGCGCAAGGATATCGACGCCGTGGGCATTGCGCTGCCCGATCACTGGCACGCCATTCCGGCCATCGAGGCCGCCCGCGCGGGCAAGGACATCTATGGGCAGAAGCCGCTGTCGCTGACCATCGCGGAGGGGCGCGCCATGGCCAACGCGGTGAGCAAATACCAGCGCGTCTTTCAGTGCGGCAGCCAGCAACGCTCCGACGCGCGCTTCCGGAAAGCCTGCGAGATCGTGCGCAACGGCCGCATCGGAAAGCTGCAAACGGTCCGCTGCGGCCTGCCCGGAGGGACTCCGGACTTCAGCAAAGCCGGCGACCGGAAAGCGGCCGAGCCGGTGCCCGACGGCTTCGACTACGAGTTCTGGCTGGGCCCCGCGCCGTGGGCGCCGTATTGCCCGGCCCGCTGCCACGAGGATTTCCGCTGGATTCTCGATTATTCCGGCGGCCAGATTACCGACTGGGGCGGCCACCACCCGGACATCGCGCAGTGGGGCATGGGAACCGACGACAGCGGACCCGTGGCCATCCGCAACGGGCGCGCCACCTGGTCGGCCGATGCGCCCTGGAACACCGCCACCAGCTTCTACTACGAGGCCGATTATGCCAGCGGCGTGAAGTTGATCGTCTCCAGCACCGAGCGCATGGGCGTCACCTTCGAGGGCGCGGACGGATGGGTGTTCGTGACGCGCGGCGCCATCGAAGCAAAGAACTCCGACCTGTTATACGAGACCGACTATGGTCCCAATGCGGTGCGCCTCTACCGCAGCGACGACCATCACCGCAACTTCATCGATTGCGTGCTGTCGCGCCAGCAGCCCGTGGCGCCGGTGGAAACCGCTCACCGTTCCATCACCATTGCGCACCTGGGCAACATCAGCCTGCGGCTGGGACGCGATCTCCAGTGGGATCCGCGGCACGAGCAGGTGACCGGCGACGCGGCGGCGAACCGGATGCTCTCGCGGCCCATGCGCGCGCCCTGGAAGCTGCCGGAAGTGTAGGGGGCCGCGGAAAAAGTCGTTTTTGCCACGAATGGAACGGGGGCTCAGATCGGCCGTTCGCACGTTGCGGGTCAAAATGGCTCTTGAGCCATTCTGCGGAAACGGGACTCTTCGGGCGGAATACCACAGCGGACGAAGCCAGGTCTACTTCCCGTCGAAAGTGATCCACCTTGACGGTCCCCGCTGTTCTCTTCGAGGATCGAGTGTAACGATCTACCGGCTATACTAATGATGAGGTTCGCGGCTTGAAGCGTCGTCGAAATATTCTAAACTGGGCGGGATTCGCGGCCGTTCTTGTCGCGCTCGTGAGCTACCTCCCATTCTTCGCGTTGTTCCCCGCAACTCGCGACATTCCATGGGTAAACTATCTCTTATTTCTGATCGGCGGCGCGCTGATTGCCGTGGGCGTCAGGCGCGCGTTCCGCGATCCCGAGCACAACGGTGGCAAGATCAGTGGCTCGATCCTCGCTGCGCTGGGTGCCCTCCTATTCGCTTTCTTCGTTGTGAGCGTTACCTATTTCTCGAAGCAGATCCCATCCGCAGAGAGCGCCTTACGCGTCAGCCGGAAAGCGCCCCCGTTCGTGCTCGTGGATACCGCTGGAAAGCAAGTCTCATCCGCCGATCTTTTGAAGGACCATCGCGGACTCGTGCTCGTTTTCTATCGAGGGTACTGGTGACTGTTCTGCAACTCCGAGTTGCGGGGTTTCGAGCAACATTTGAACGAGTTTCATCGGCGTGGCGTTGAAGTCGTGGCAATCAGCGTGGATTCGCCCGCCGAGTCACGGAAGCTCTGCCAGTCCCGAGGGTATAGGTTTCCATTTCTCTCCGATCCCAACGCTGAGACGATCCGGCAGTACGGAGTGCTGCATCCCAAGGGGGGCGAGGAAGGTAAAGACATCGCGCGGCCCGCCGAATTCCTCGTTGATGCGGGCGGCACGATCCGCTGGGTGAACCTGACGGATGATATCCGTGTGCGGGCCAGGCCGGAATCGGTTCTCGCGGCGATAGACCGGCTTTGACGCTTTTGGTGAGATCGTAGTGTTCAGGTAATCGTATCCTTGCGGCCAGGAAGACACGGCCGTCGAGACGAGTCTATGTTCCGAAGGCTGATGGGCGGCAGCGTCCGTTGGGCATCGCAGCACTGGAGGACAAGATCGTCCAGCAGGCTGTGGGTGGATTCCTCAACCCCGAATTCTGCATCCTCATGCCGGTGAGCGCTTCGACGCCACTCCCTACCGCGACAGCAATCCAGGTTGACCCGTAGTCGCCAAACCGGACAATGACGCCCGCTGGATTCTGAAACCGTCCGCCAGGCGCGCCGGCCCCCCTACTTCTCCGGCTCGTCGTATCCGCCCAGGCGGCGGATCCAGACGTTCCGGAAGCGCACCGCGTTGTGGTGGTTCTGCAGCACCAGCGAGTCCTCGGCCGGTTGCGGCGCGTACTGCGGCACGTGGCGGTAATACGTGGGGCCCATGGACGGCTGGTGATTGTGCACCAGTACGCCGTTAAAGAACACCGTGAAATACGCCGGCTTCAACAGCTTGTCGCCTTCAAAGCGCGGCGCCTCGAAAACGATGTCGTAGACCTGCCATTCGCCCGGCGCGCGGCCGGGATTCACCAGCGGCGGCCACTGGCCGTAAATGGCCGCTGCCGCACCGTCGGCGTAGGTCGGGTTCGTCCACGGGTCCAGCACCTGAATCTCGTAGCGGCCCATGAAGATGACGCCGCTGTTTCCGCGCCCCTGGCTGGTCCCGCTCACGTCCGGCGGCTCCTGCCATTCCACGTGCACCTGGCAGTCCCCGAATTTCTCCTTTGTGGCGATGTCGCCCGTATCTGGGACCACTTCGAAGTACCCGTCGCCCACCGTCCATTTCGCCGGCTCGGTCTTGCCGCGCGTGGTCCATTGCGAGAGATCGTGGCCGTCGAAGAGCACGATGGCGTCCGACGGAGGCCCGCCCGGCTGCGCCGCCGGTGTCACCAGGCGCGCGTGTGGACGATCCGGATCGTGTACGTGCCACGGCAATCCGGGCAGCATCGGCGTGTCCTTGAAGCCCAGATCGTGGTTCGCGGGCGGGGTGGGCTGCTGTCCCCATGTGAGCGACATTACACTAGCGGCGGCTGCAAGTGTAAAAGCGAGTGTTTTCTTCATGCTCTGCACAGCGCCAGTGTATCAGCTATGGGCGTTTTCATCACCGGTTTACGCGATTTCGATCTAATGCACTCTCGGGTCGTCGATAAGACCTTACATGGCTCGGGACAACCGATGGATTCGTATGGCCGGGCAGACGGGCGGTTCCGTCCGTCATCAGCCTCCCTGGTGGCGGCGCAGAACGGTGCTGCCGGTTGCGGCAATCCTGCTGGCGGCTCTGGCGGTGCTGCCGGTCTGGGATCTCGCCGTGACCATGGACCGCGCCGGGAAACTCCATACCAGCGGACTGTACTGGATGAAACTGTGCGGTCAGTTAAAGTGCAGCGCGCAGGAGAGCCGGCGGAGCTTCCTATACTCGCTCATCAGGGGAAACCTGAATGAGAGGGGGAATCCGCATGAGCGGGGGAATCCCCATGCGAGGGAGAACGCGAATGAGACCGCCCGCAATATCCCCCCCATCCACCAGGCGGATCACGAGGTCATTCTCACGGTGGGCAAGGCGCTCTCGCTGAACCCGGAACCGGACGTGAATGCTACTCTCCACCAGTTTGCGTCCGCGTGGAAGGATTATGCCGCGGTCCGCGATGACGTGCTGGCGATGGCGTTGCAGGGCCGGACCGCGGAAGCTGTGGAGAGGGAAGCCGAATCGGCCATGCCGGCGTTCGAAAAGGCGGAGGCGACCCTGGCCCGGGTGGAACCGTTGCTTGACGCTTCCCTGAGCCGGCAGGAGGACGCAGTGCGATGGGCGTTTGTGCGCTCCGCCATCGGCCTGGCAGTGCTCTTCCTCGCCATCATCGGTCTCGTGGGAGCGCTCTTGTGGGCTGACCGGAAGCGGCTGTCGCTGCTGGCGGAGCTGGAGGAAGGCAACGAGGCGCTGCGCACCGAAAAGGAGACGGAATACCAGCACAACCGCATTCTGGAATTGATCAGCGGCAAGGAACCTCTGGAGACGGTGCTGGACGCGGTGGTGGAGGCGCTGCACCGCCAGCAGCCCGATCCGGCCACCGGATGCGCCGTGCTGGCGTTCCAGGGATCGTACGCCACGGCCCTGGTGCGTGGCTTGTCGCACCAGCTCGTCGAAGCGTTGAAGCGGTTTGCCATGCGCATCGCCGCCGGTGAACCGGTGGATGCCTGTAAGGAAGAGTTCCGTGAGGCGGCGCGCCAGGATGGTTTCCCGGAGTGCCGGTTTGCGCCGGTCTGGCTGCGCGGGAGCGAGGACGGAGGCTGGATCGTGGTTTGCGAGAAGCAGCCCCCCAGGCTCGATCGAACCGCCGCGATGCTGGTCCTTCGGGCGCAGCGGGCCGCGGCCCTGGCCATCGAGAACCGCAGAGTGTACGAACAACTCGCACAGCAGGCCCACTTCGATCTGCTGACGCAACTGCCCAACCGGCTCCTGTTTCACGACCGCCTGCACCAGGCCCTGTCCCATGGGCGGCGGCATCGGACCAGAGTCGCCATCCTGTGGCTGGATCTGGACGGATTCAAGCGCGTCAACGACACTCTGGGCCATCGTGCCGGCGATGCGCTTCTGTGTCTGGTGGCGGACCGGCTGCTGGGGTGCGTGCGCGAAACGGACACTCTGGCGCGGCTCGGCGCCGACGAATTCACCGTCGTAATGAAGGATGTGCGCGACCTTGCGGCGGCCATGCTGGTGGCCGAGAAACTGCTGGAAGCCCTGCGGCAGCCCATCCGCGTAGCCGGGCACGATCTGTGCATCGGCGCCAGCATCGGCGTCAGCCTCTTTCCGGATCACGGCGAAGACGTGGCGGCGGTGGTCAAAAACGCCGACCTCGCCATGTTCCGCGCGAAAGCTCTCGGCAAGAACCGCGTGGAAGCCTTCAGCCCGTCCCTGGCCGATGCCGAGCGTGAACGGCTGGAACTGGAAATCGAGTTGCGGGCGGCCATCGCCAACGAAGAATTCGAACTGCACTACCAGCCGCAGGTGGACGTATACGGCCGGCTGGCCGGTCTGGAGGCGTTGCTGCGCTGGAACAATCGGGCCAAGGGCGCGTTGGCGCCGGGCGTCTTCATTCCGGTGGCCGAAGCAACCGGGCTGATTGTGCCGCTGGGCGCCTGGGCGCTCCGGCGAGCGTGTTTGCAGTGCCGCGATTGGATGGACCGGGGACTTGCCGTGCCCCCCGTTGCCGTGAATGTCTCAGCGGTGCAACTGACGCAAGCCGACCTCCCCGCCCACGTGAAACAGTGTCTGGAGGAAGCGTCGCTGGCGCCCGCGCAGCTCGAGCTGGAAATCACCGAATCGTCGTTCCTCTCCAATTCCGCTGAAACCAACGAGCTGATCGAGCGCATCCGGGCCCTTGGAGTCAGAATCTCCATCGACGACTTCGGCACCGGGTACTCCTCGCTCAGCTACCTGCACCGGCTGCCCATCGACCGCCTCAAGATCGACCGTTCTTTTGTGCGCGATATCAACAACACCTCGGGCGGCACCGCGTCGGTGGTGCGCGCGATCGTCGCCATGGCCCACAGCCTCGACGTGTCGGTGGTGGCCGAAGGCGTGGAGACGCGCGACCAGTTGGACGCGATCCGCGAGGCTGGGTGCGATTATGTTCAGGGCTACTTCTTCTACAAGCCCCTCGCGGTGGATGCCACCACCCACCTGCTGGCGCGCTCCAGCCCCACGCCGGAGCGGCGCGATCTGGACGCATTCCAGAAAGGCGCGACGGAAAGCGTGCGCGCGTTGCCGCTCGCGCCGGCCGGAACCGCCCCCGTAAGATAGCCAACATTTCGGCCGCGTGACCGCACCTCCCCGGCCTGTGCTATCCTGAATGGGTACATAAACAGGATTAAGATAAAGACGAGGAGTACCGATCCGAGAATGGCACTGGCGGCTGATCTGAAAACAAAGGTTATCGCGCAATACAGGCAGCACAAGAATGACAGCGGCTCGCCAGAGGTTCAGGTAGCGATCCTCAGCCAGAGGATCCTCCAGCTTACGGACCACTTCAAGACGCACAAGAAAGACCATCATTCCCGCCGGGGACTTCTCTCGATGGTCGCTCGACGGCGCCGTTTGCTGGACTATTTGAAGAGCCGGACGCCGGAGCGGTACAAGGCCCTGATTCAGAGTCTCGGCATCCGCCGCTAGCGCGAAGCCCGAGGCCAGGTGGCCGCGCGTCCTGGTGGACGCGATCACCGCACGCAGTCACTCCCAAGTCTCCCTCTTAATCGTAGACGGCGCACGCCGAAAAGGCGGAGTCGCCCAGGTTAAAGGAACCATGATGGTCCACACAGTTGAAATCGACCTGGATGGTCGTAAGCTCTCCCTTGAAACAGGAAAAATCGCAAAACAGGCCAACGGCGCGGTAGTGGTGCGTTCCGGGGACTCGGTTGTCCTCGTCACCGCCTGCGTCGCCGACGAGCCCAAGCCCGGCGCCAGCTTCTTCCCGCTCACGGTCGATTACCGCGAATACACCTACGCCGCCGGAAAGATCCCGGGCGGCTTCATCAAACGCGAGGGCCGTCCCTCCGAGAAAGAGATCCTGACCAGCCGGATGATCGACCGGCCCATTCGTCCTCTGTTCCCGGAAGGCTTCTCGTACGAAACGCAGGTCATCGGCATGGTGCTCTCGGCCGATCCGGAGCGCGATCCCGCCACCCTCGCCATCGTGGGCGCGGCGGCCGCGCTGGCTATTTCCGATATCCCCTTCCACCACGTGCTGGGCGCGGTGCGCGTCGGCCTTATCGACGGCAAACACGTGGCCAATCCGGGCTACAACGAGAGCCGGGAATCGAAGATCAACATCACCGTTGCGGGCTCGGAAGAGGGCATTGTGATGGTGGAGGCGGGCGCCAATCACGCCAGCGAAGCCGAAGTCGTCGCCGCCATCGAATACGGCCACGAGTGCTGCAAAAAGGTCGCGGCCGGCATTCGCGAGCTGATGGCCAAAGCGGGCAAGCCGAAGAAGGAATTCACGCCCGCGCCGCTCAATGAGGAACTCCTCGGTCAGATCTCCAAAAGCATTCGCGTGGAGCTGACCGACGCCATGGATACCGCGAAGTACTCCAAGGAAGAGAGCCATCGCCTTGTGAGCGCCGCGAAGAAGAAGGTGGCGGAGGCGGCCGCCGACGAGCAAAAGGCCGAGACGGGCCAGTTGTTCGACATCCTGAAGGAGCGGATCTTCCGCGAGCAGATGCTGGACCGGCGCCGCCGCCCGGACAATCGCAAGTTCGACGAAATCCGCAAGATCTCCATCGAGGTGGGCGTGCTGCCGAGGGTGCACGGCTCGGCGCTGTTCACCCGCGGCGAGACGCAGTCGCTGGTGAGCACCACGCTGGGCACCAAGGAAGACGAACAGCGCCTGGAGATGTTCGACCCCGGCATCACCAACAAGCGCTTCATGCTGCACTACAACTTCCCGCCGTTCAGCGTCGGCGAAGTTGGGTTCATGCGCGGCCCGGGCCGCCGCGAAATCGGCCATGGCGCGCTGGCGGAGCGCTCCATTCTCGCCGTGCTGCCCGACGAGAAGGCTTTCCCGTACACGCTGCGCGTGGTCAGCGACACTCTGGAATCGAACGGCAGCAGCTCCATGGCCACGGTTTGCGGCGCCACGCTGTCCCTGATGGATGCGGGCGTTCCCATTGCCGCGCCGATTGCCGGTATCGCCATGGGACTGGTGATGGAAGGCGATAAGTACGCCATCCTCACCGACATTGCCGGCGCCGAGGACCATTACGGCGACATGGACTTCAAGGTTGCCGGGTCGCGCACCGGCATCACCGGCCTGCAGATGGACATCAAGGTGCCGCGCGTTTCCACGAAGGTGCTTACCGAAGCGCTGGAGCAGGCCCGCAAGGCGCGGCTGTTCATTCTCGACAAGATCGTCGAGGTGATCGCCGAGCCGCGCGCGGAAATGTCACCCTACGCGCCGCGCATCTACACGGTCATGATTCCGGTGGACAAGATTCGCGAGTTGATCGGTCCGGGCGGCAAGATGATCCGCAGCATCGTGGACGAAACGGGCGCCAAGATCGACGTGTCGGACGACGGCACGGTGAACATTTTCGCCTCCGACAGCGAATCCGCCCGCAAGGCCATTCAGCGCGTCACCGACATCGGCGCGGTGGCCGAGGTGGGCAAGACGTATCTCGGCAAAGTGGTTCGCCTGGCCGAATTCGGCGCCTTCGTGGAGATCTTCCCCGGAACCGACGGCCTGCTGCACATCAGCGAGATCTCGGAGAACCGCATCAAGCAGGTCCGCGACGAGCTGAAGGAAGGCGACCAGATTCTGGTGAAGGTGCTGGCCACCGAAGGCAACAAGA
This sequence comes from Bryobacteraceae bacterium, assembly GCA_049520275.1. Taxonomy (GTDB): domain Bacteria; phylum Acidobacteriota; class Terriglobia; order Bryobacterales; family Bryobacteraceae; genus CAWACP01. The sequence goes on along the minus strand of JBEKPY010000040.1, from coordinate 9,011 downwards.
TCAAGCTGAGCCGCAAAGCCGTGCTGCGCGAGCAGCGCGAGAAGCTGAAGACGGGCAAAGCGTAAGCAACGTTTGCATATCTGGACATGCGGCGGCAGCCGCGTTTTCCCGCACAAAGGCGAAACGCGGCTGCAGTCGCATGCCCACCGGCCAATCGACGACAATAGAGGTTTATGACAAGTCAGACCCGGCAGGCCTGCGGCCTGCCCTATGCTGCCGGTGCCCTCCTTCTCTTAACCGTTCTCCTGCAGGGCTGCAATGCCTCCGGTGAGAAGACCGGACCGGCTGGCGCGCCGCCGCCGCTGGTTTCCGTGCTGGAAGTACAGCCCCGCGACGTTCCCATCTTTTCCGATTTCGCCGCACAAACCTACGCGCGCAACATGGTGGACGTGCGCAGCCGCGTGGCCGGCTACGTCGACCGCTGGCTCTTCCAGCCGGGCGCGGAGGTGGCGGCCGACCAAGTTCTCTACGTACTCGATCTGCGGCCGTTTGAAGCCGCCGTGGAACAGGCGCGCGGCAACCTGCGGCAGAGCGAGGCCGACCTCGATTTCGCGCGAAAGCAGGTTTCGCTGCTGCAGGCGCAGGCCAGCCTGGCCTCCGCGGAGGCGAGCCTGGTGAAGGCGCAGCAGGACGACGAGCGCCTGAAGCCGCTGGTGCAGGCCGACGCCGCCTCCCAGCAGGACCTCGACGCCGCTGTGGCCGCATTGCGCGCCGCCGAAGAGACCGTGAAGGCGAACAAAGCCAACGTCGAACAAACCGCGCTCTCCACCCGCACCCAGATCGCCTCCACAGAGGGCAAGGTGGAATCGAACAAGGGCGCGCTGAGCACCGCCGAGCTGAATCTCGAGTACGGCACCATTCGCGCGCCCATTAGCGGGCGCATCGGCGATTCGCTGGTCCCGGTGGGGGGGCTGGTGAATCCCACGGCGGCGCAGCCGCTCACCACCATCGTTCCGCTCGACCCCATCTGGGTCCGCTTCAAGGCGACCGAATCGGAATACCTCGCCTGGGCCAGACGCGGGGAGAAATCGCCGGCCGGAGAACTGACGCTGATCCTCGCCGACGGTTCCGAGTTCCCCGCGAAGGGCCGCATCGTGGACACGCTGAACCAGGTGGACCCGAAGACCGGCACGCTGGAACTCCAGGCCAGCTTCCCCAATCCCCGCCACACCCTGCTGCCCGGCCAGTTCGGCCGCATTCGCGTGCAGGTGGACGAACGCAGGAACGCCCTGATGATTCCGCAAAGGGCGGTCCAGCAGGTGCAAAGCATGCAGACCGTGTATACGGTGAGCCCGGACAATAAGGTGATCGAGCGCGCCGTCACCACCGGCAACCGTACCGGCGATTTCTGGATCGTGGAGCAGGGCCTCGAGGCCGGCGAACGCATCATTGTGGAAGGGCAGTTGAAGGTGCGGCCGGGAGCGACGGTACAGACGCAGCCGTATCGCGAGCCGAAGTCGGGGAGCTGACCCATGGCGCGATTCTTTATCGATCACCCCGTCTTCGCGATGGTGATTGCCATCATCATGGTGATTCTCGGCACGGTGGCCATCCCCGGTCTTCCGGTGGCGGCCTATCCGGAGGTGGTGCCGCCGGTGGTGCAGATCACCACCAACTTTCTAGGCGGCAACGCGCAGGACATCGAGAAGACCGTGGCGCAGCCCATCGAAGAGCAGCTTGTCGGCCTCGACGGCATGCTCTATTACCTTTCCACCAGCTCCAACGACGGCACGCTGAATATTCAGGTGACGTTCAAGCTGGGCACCAATCCGGACATCGCCACGGTGCAGACGCAGAACCGCGTGAGCATCGCCATGCCGCGGCTGCCTCCGGAGGTGCAACAGCAGGGCGTGACGGTGAAAAAGGTCTCCAGCGCCTTCCTGTTGGCCATCAGCCTGATCTCCCCCGACAACCGCTACAATTCGCTCTTCCTCACCAACTACGCGCAGATCAACCTGGTGAACCAGCTCGGCAATCTCGAAGGTGTGGGCGAATCGCGCCTCGGCTCGAATCAGGTGTACTCGATGCGCGTCTGGGTGAACCCCGACAAAATGGCCAAGCTGGGCATCACGGCAAGCGACATCAGCGCGGCCATTAAGGCGCAAAACCGGCAGAATCCCTCCGGAGCGTTCGGACAACCGCCGGCTCCCGCCGGGTCCGATTTCCAGTACTCCGTGAACGCCCCCGGACGCCTGGTGGACCCGCGGCAGTTCGAGGACATCGTGCTGCGGGCGAGTCCGGATGCCTCGCTGCTGCGCATCGGCGACATTGGCCACGTCCAGCTCGGCGCGCAGACCTACACCGGCTTCAATCGCGTCAACGGGCAAAACTCGGGGAACGTGATTATTTACCTGTCGCCTGGGGCCAACGCCGTTCAGACGGGCGCCCGCGTGCGCCGCTACCTGAATCAGATCAAGCGCGGCTTCCCGGCCGGCATGGACTACGTTATTTCCTACGATTCCACCATGTTCGTGAACGCGGCCATCCACGACGTGATGCTCACGTTGTTCGAGGCCATCGGCCTGGTCATCCTGGTGGTGTTCCTCTTCCTTCAGAACTGGCGCGCCACGCTGATTCCGCTGCTCACCGTTCCCGTGGCCGTGGTGGGCACCCTGGCGCTGTTCCCGCTGCTGGGGTTCTCCATCAACATCACCAGCATGTTCGGCCTGGTGCTGTCCATCGGCATCGTGGTGGACGACGCCATCGTGGTGGTGGAGGCGGTGCAGCGCCACATTGACGAAGGCCTGTCGCCGCGCGCGGCCACCATCCAGGCGATGAAGGAAGTGCAGGCGCCGGTGACGGCCATCGCCTTCATCCTCGCCGCGGTGTTCATCCCGGTGGCGTTTCTGGGCGGCGTCAGCGGACAGATCTACCGGCAGTTCGCGCTCACCATCGCCGCTTCCGTGCTGTTATCGGCTTTCAATGCGCTGTCGCTGAGCCCGGCGCTGAGCGCGCTGATCCTGCGTCCGAAGGGGCGCGCCCGCGGACCGCTCGCGCATTTCTTCGGCGCCTTCAACCGCGCCTTCGCCTGGGCCACCGGCCGCTATCTGGCGGGCGTGAGCACGCTCATCCGAAAGTCGGCGCTGGCGCTGATCGGGCTGTTCTGTTTCTGGCTCCTGGCCGGTGCGCTCTTCCACCGGCTGCCCGCCGGCTTCCTTCCCGACGAGGACCAGGGGTCCATCTATATCGCCATCCGCCTTCCCGATGGATCGTCTGTGCAGCGCACCGACGCCGCCACTCGCAGGATCGAGAACATTGTCAGCCGCATTCCGGGCATCGCCAGCACGCTGACGCTCGGTGGTCTGGACCTGACCACGCGCACCAACAATTCCAACGTCGCCACCGTCATCGCCCGCATGAAGCCATGGGACGAGCGCCACGCCGACAATCTGAAAATGCCGGCGATCATTGCGGCGATACAACGGGAATCCCGCAAGGTGCCGGAAGCGTTCATCTTCGCCTTTGGTCCGCCGCCCATCCTCGGCCTCAGCGTTTCCGGCGGCTTCCAGTATATGCTGGAGGACCGCCTGGGCGGCGACGTGCACGCGCTTTCCGAGACCGCGGACATGCTGGTGCGGGCGGCCCGGCGGCGCCCGGAACTGGGCACCGTCATCAGCACCTTCCGGCCCGACGTTCCGCAATACAAAGTGGACGTGGACCTGGACAAAGTGCAAACCCTGGGCGTCCCCGTCAGCGGCGCCTATGACGCCTTGCAGACGTTTCTCGGCGGCCTTTACGTGAACGACTTTAACTTGTTCGGGCACCCCTGGCAGGTGCTGGTGCAGGCCGAGCCCGAGTTCCGCTCCGGACCCTCCGACGTCAACCGCTTCTACGTGCGCACCAACGACGGCGACATGGTGCCGCTGGGCACCCTGTCCACGGTGCGGCCCACCACCGGGCCGGATGTGATCTACCGCTACAACCGCTTTCGCTGCGTCCAGTTGCTGGGCGGGCCCGCCCCGGGACACAGCAGCGGCGAGGCCAGCACCGCTATGGAGCAGTTGTCCGCCAGCGTGCTGCCCGCCGGATACGGCTATGAGTGGACCGGCACCACCTATCAGGAAAAAGAGGCGCAGGGCCACGAAGGCGTGATCTTCGGTTTCGCGGCGGTGCTGGTGTTTCTCTGTCTCGCCGCCCTCTACGAGAGCTGGTCCATCCCGCTGGCGGTGCTGCTGGCTCTGCCGCTGGGTCTATTCGGAGCGCTGCTGGCGGTCTGGGTGCGCAACTATCCGTACGACATGTACACCCAGATCGGCATCGTGACGCTGATCGGGCTCGCCGCCAAGAACGCCATTCTGATTGTGGAGTACGCGCGCATGACCCACGAGGAGGGAAAGTCCATCGTCGACTCGGCCATGGAAGGGGCGCGGCTGCGGTTGCGGCCCATTCTGATGACCTCCTTCGCGTTCATTCTGGGCGTGGTTCCTCTGGCCCTGGCCATCGGCGCCGGAGCGGCTTCGCGGCGCTCGCTGGGCACGGCGGTGTTCGGAGGGATGAACGCGGCCACGCTGCTGGCGATATTCATCGTGCCCGTGCTGTACGTGGTGATCCAGCGGACCGCGGAACGGGGTAAGTCATGACCAGAGCTGCCCTGATTGTGCTGCCAGCTTTGCTGCTGGCCGGTTGCGCCATCGGGCCCAACTACAAGCGGCCGGCCGTGGCCGTACCGGACCAGTATCGAGGCGCCGCCGCGGATGCCGCCTCGCTGGCCGACAAGAAGTGGTCCGACCTGTTCCAGGACGACGCGCTCCGGCAGCTCGTCGAGACCGCGCTCCAGCACAACTTCGATCTGGGAATCGCCTCCGAGCGCGTCCTGGAGGCCCGCGCCCAGTTCCACATCGCGCGCGCCAACCAGTTTCCCAACGTGAGCGCCCAGGCCGGCTTCACCGCGGGGCGCACGCCGGCAGCCGCCTCGTTCGAACCGTTGCCGCTGAACGCCTCCTTTCAGGGAAGTTACTCACAGGCGGGTCTGGCGCTCTCCTGGGAGCTGGACTTGTGGGGCCGGCTGCGGCGCCTTTCCGAATCGGCGCGGGCGCAGTATCTGGCAACCGAAGAAGGCCGGCGGGGCGTGGTGGTGTCGCTCATCGGCGACGTCATGACCGACTACTTCCTGCTGCGGGAGCGCGATCTGGAACTGGACATCGCGCAACAGACGCGCGGCATCGCCCAGGACAACCTCCGTCTGGTGGAGTTGCGCCACACGCGCGGCGCGGCCACCGGCCTCGACGTTTATGAGGCGCAGCAGTTCTTCTATACCGCCACCGCCCAGATGGCCAGCGCGCGGCGCGACATCCAGCAGGCCGAAGACGCGCTCAGCCTGCTGGTGGGCAAGGCTCCCGGCGAGATCGCCCGCGGAAAGGCGCTGGCCGAGATGGAAGCGCCAGCGCAGGTTCCGCCGGGGCTGCCGTCGTCGCTGCTGGAGCGCCGGCCGGACATTCGCCAGGCCGAGCAGACTCTGATCGCCGCGAACGCGAGCATCGGGGCGGCCAAAGCAATGTACTTCCCGCAGATCACTCTGACCGGCTTTTTCGGCGGCCAGACCGTCGCGCTGGCGAGGCTGTTTGAGGGGCCGGAGCGTCAGCAGTCGATTGCGCCCGCGGCTTTGTTGCCGCTTTTCAACGCGGGCCAGATCCGCGCCGGCGTGCGTTTTTCCGAAGCGCAGCAGCGCGAGATGGTGATCGCGTATCGGAAGGCCATTTTCACCGGCCTGCGCGAGGTCTCCGACGCGCTGGTGGGCTACACCGGAACGCGCGATCAGCGCACCCAGCAGGAACTGCTGGTGAAGGCGCTCGCCGAAAGCACGCGCCTGTCGAACCTGCGCTACAAGGGCGGACTCGACAGCTATCTGCAGGTGCTCGTTTCCGAGCGCAATCTTTTCCAGGGACAGCTTGCTCTGGCGCAGCTACGGCTGGCCGAGATGCAGTCGTTCGTGCAGTTGTACCGGGCGCTGGGCGGCGGCTGGCAGTAGTTCAACGACGACTGGCTCTCGAAGTCCATCAAAGGCCGTTGGGTTGAAGCGAAGCGCCCTGGCCGATGGCCGGGAGCTCATGCGGCAACATCGAACGTGATACTCGCCGGATCGGGAGGCAACTGGGCGTGGGCAATCCGGTCGAGCACAATCCCCCGTGCGGCCGCCTGGGCTCACCGCTGATTGTGAAACTCAGTTCAGAGCAGATTAGCGGGAGCGTCTCGCGAAGCTGTGGGGACCACGCGCGGGCCGCGGTATGGTCTCCCACGGCCGTTTTGCCGACCGCTGACGCCCGCCGCCCAGCGGGAGATTCCGGCTATTGACGCCGCGCTTCGAGCGTGCGATGCTGCGCGCATGACGAATGTCTTTCGAGAGCGCATCCTTGCTGGCAGGAACGCTTATATCACCGGTGGCACCAGTGGAATCTGTCTTGGCATCGCTGAGCTCTTCGCGCGGCAGGGGGCGCGCGTAGCCGTACAGGGGCGCAATCCAGAGAAAGTGCAGACGGCGGTGCAAACCCTGGCCAGCTACGGCGGCCTGGTGCGCGGTTGTCCCGCCGATGTGCGCGACGCCGCGGCGACGGGGGCGGCGCTTCAATCCGTTCGCGAAAGCTGGGGCGAAATCGACATTCTGGTCTGCGGCGCCGCGGGCAATTTCCCCGCGCCAGTCGTCGGCATCTCGCCCAACGGTTTCAAATCCGTGGTGGATATCGATCTGCTCGGCACCTTCAACACGGCGCGGCTGGCCTGGGAACATCTGCGCAGGCCGGGCGCGTCGGTGCTGGCTATCTCGGCGACACACGGCGCGCACCCGTACGAGTTCCAGGCGCATGTCTGTGCCGCCAAGGCGGGCGTCGATATGCTCTGCAAGGTGCTGGCGCTCGAATGGGGACCGGCGGGCGTGCGCGTGAATGCGATTGCCCCCGGTCCGGTTGACGGAACCGAGGGCATGCGCCGCCTGGCGCCAACCGATGAAGTGCGCGCCGTGGTCCGCGCAGGAGTCCCGCTGCGGCGATTCGCCAGCATCGAGGAGATCGCGGCCGCGGCGCTCTTCCTGTGCTCCGAGGCAGCGGCCTATATCACGGGCACAGTGCTGAACGTCGACGGCGGAACAGCGCTGGTTGGGTCTCGCTTTATCGGTGAGGCGCTGGTGAAGCCTCGCCTGGTTGGATAGCTGCCGATATCGAAGAGGGTTTTAGGCAGGATGCCGGTCTGCGCTCATTCCCTTGCCTCATACCCTTGCCGCCACCCTAGCGGACAGGCATAGTACTATTGAGGTCTGACTCGCCGACGACATCTTTCCGTCCTGCCGGCCGCTGTGGTGGTCCTGCTGGCCGGGCGGCCGGTTCTGGCTGCTCCGCCGCCAAACGGTGCCAGTGCGCATCGGTACGTCGAAGACGTCGAGTTCCTTGCGCCCCCCGGCGCGACGTCGGCTGCGGCGACACTCACGGTGAACTCGCCGCAGGGCGTGGCGCCGACGGCGGTCTCGGTGACCCCGAACGCAGGTGCGGGGACGAGCCAGAGCTTTACGTTCCAGTTCTCCAGCGTGAACGGTTACGGGTACCTGAAGAGCGTGTACATGCTGTTCAACGCGACCCTGAGCTCAATCAACGGCTGCAAGATCGAGTATCAGCAGAGCACGAACGGGCTGTACCTGTACACCGACTCGGGCGGCGGGATAACGGGGCCGGTCACGCCGGGGGTGGCGGGGACGCTGAGCAACAGCCAGTGCTCGGTGAATACCGGGACGTCGTCGGTGAGCGGCGTGGGGGACACGCTGTCGCTGGATGTGGCGGTGAGCTTCACGGCGTCGTTTGCGGGGCTGAAGAACGTGTACGGCTACGCCGATGACGAAGCGGGCCTGAACAGCGCCTGGCAGGCGCTGGGCACGTGGTACACGGCCACGCCGCAGCCTCCGGCGGCGGTCTCGGTGACGCCGAACGCAGGTGCGGGGACCAGCCAGAGCTTCACGTTTCAGTTCTCCAGCGCGAGTGGCTACGGGTACCTGAAGACCGCGTACATGCTGTTCAACGCCACCCTGAGCTCAATCGACGGCTGCAAGGTGGAGTACCAGCAGAGCACGAACCGGCTGTACCTGTACACTGACCCGGGCACCGGGATAACGGGGCCGGCCACGCCGGGGGTGGCGGGGACGCTGAGCAACAGCCAGTGCACCTTGAATGCCGGGGCGTCGTCAGTGAGCGGCGCGGGGAACACGCTGTCGCTGGACCTGGCGGTGAGCTTCACGGGAGGGTTTGCGGGCCCGAAGAATGTGTACGGCTACGCCGCCGACAACGGGGGCCTGAACAGCGGCTGGCAGATGCTGGGTACGTGGTACACGGCCGCGCCGCAGGCCGTGGCGCCGGCGGCGGTCTCGGTGACGCCGAACTCGGGGGCGGGGACGAGCCAGAGCTTCACGTTTCAGTTCTCCAGCGTGAACGGCTACGGGTACCTGAAGACCGCGTACATGCTGTTCAACGCGACCCTGAGCTCAATCAGCGGCTGCAAGGTGGAGTATCAGCAGAGCACGAACCATCTGTACCTGTACACCGACGGGGGCTCCGGGATAACGGGGCCGGTCACGCCGGGCGTGGCGGGGGCGCTGAGCAACAGCCAGTGCACGGTGAATGCCGCATCGTCTTCGGTGAGCGGCTCGGTGGACGCCTTGTCGCTGGATGTGGCGGTGAGCTTCACGACCGGGTTTGCAGGGCTGAAGAACGTGTACGGGTACGTCTCCGACAGCGGGGGCCTGAACAGCGGCTGGCAGATGCTGGGCACGTGGAACACGTCGGCGCCAACTTCGGCCTCCTGCGCCAACATGAGTACCGGAGCCGATGCCAGTCTCAACGGCTTCGTCCCGTTCCCCTCCACGAATGCCTGGAACACCGATATTTCCTCGGCTCCTCTGGATCCCAACAACTACGCGATTACCTCCGCCGCCGGGTTTGCCGGCTTGCACCTTCATCACGACTTTTCCTCGGTGGCCGGCGGAAACTACGGCATTCCCTACGTCGTGGTCGATTCCAGCTCCACGCCGCTGGTGC
>JBEKPY010000039.1:0-54199 GCA_049520275.1 Bryobacteraceae bacterium | reverse complement strand
TCGTTGACCAGCGCGGTGGTCTGCAGGGTGTGGCCGCGCCGCTCCATGCGCATGTATCGGTGGGCGATGCGCCGCAGTTCGCCCTCCACCAGCGGGACCAACCGGTGCAGACACGCGTCGTCGCCGGCCCTCCAGCGGAGGAGAAGTTCAGTTACTGGCTCTTGTTCCCCCGGCTCCACAACTTTTTTCCCCCGGTCGTTGTGTCCGTCCACGGATTATAGCGCTTATGCAGGGTGTAGCAGCGGGATTCGGGATTGAGTCGCGATTCCCGCTCAATAACCACAACGCAACTGGAGGAAAACGCACGCTCTGACAGGGCTCTGCGCAAGAGAAAAGAATTTCGTTTTGGCGGGCAATGGTGAAGGGAAAGCCCCACAGCGACTTCGCCGGGTACGTCGCGGAACGGCGGAACATCTACTCCGGCGGCCATACGGTCATTCTGGACTGCAGGCTCGCCGCCGCGCAGGAACACCGCCTCTCGAGGAGAAGAACATGTTCGAGGCGCGGAGCCCCACGTTGATTTTCGTGGCAAACGGCTGGAAGACGCCCCGTCGGGTCGTCGCGGCGCGGTTTTGCCCGATGGGCTTTTGGCGGACGACCCAAGGTCGCTAGGCGCTTCTAGCGTTTGGCCGAGGCCTCGTTCCGGTGAATGCTCTGGTTCAACAGATCTCGCACGTCGGTCAGATGCTGAGGCCGGAAGCGAGCGTCGGACCAGCGCGTGTCGGGGTCGAACTGAATGCCCAGAAAGTAGCCGGCGGCGCGATAGACGCAAAAGCGCACAGTGCCCGCTACGTGGCCATCGCCGTATGAGATCCCCACGCGCGTGTCAACGGGAATCGGCTGCTCGCTCTGCAGACAGGCGCCGGAGGCGGAGATGTCCTCGACCCCGTGCGAAGACCGGGCTGATCATCGCAGAACGAGCAATGGCCGCAATCGGCTTCTGATGAGAGATGCAGAGATGGGCCCGGCCGATATCCCGCCGTGTGCGCCCGCCTTCCACGAGGCGCTGGTAATCGATGCCGAACATTTGCGCGAACAGGTCCTCGTCAAGGACAAGCAGTCCAGGATGCTGCGCGGGTGACCCATGCGATCTGGGGGCTACGGACTGGCATTGTGCATCCCGTTCGTGGAGGGGCACACCGACACAGCTACCGACACAGTGAAAACACGTGGGCACTCATCTCTGACGACTCACGGCCGCCGGTTCAACTCCGACAAGAGCCAAGCCCGTGCAGTTTTCCAATCGCGCATGACCGTTTCGGGAGAAACCCCAACTACTTCGGCTGTCTCTTTCACGTCGAGGCCAGCGAAGAACCGTAATTCGACGATCTGCGCTTTCCTCGGATCCACTCCGGCCAGCGTACTAAGGGCGTCGTCGAGCTCGATGAGCTCGCGCGACCGCTCCAGCGAAAGATCGAGTGCCGCTGCCAGATCGACGCGGTTCGCGTTCGCACCGCGCTTCGCGGCCGAACGCCGGCGTGCCCGGTCAACGAGAATTCGGCGCATCAATGTCGCTGAGACGGCAAGGAAATGCGCCCGGTGCTGCCAGTCCATCCGGTCGACATCAACCAGGCGCAGGTAGAGCTCGTGCACCAGGTCGGTCGCCTGCAGGGTATGACCGGAACGCTCATCCTTCAGGTACCGTCCCGCCAGTCGGCGCAGCTCCCGGTAGACGCGCGGAGTCAGTTCCGCAAGGGCCTGTTCATCGCCAGCCGACCAGGCCCTGAGAAGCCGCGTCGTTTTCGAAATGGATGAATCCGCCACGTGCGCCTTTGTCGAAGTATAGGCCATTCCGTCGCATTTGCCACGCCGGAAGGCGCCCTCGCAGAGATTCCTGCAAACCGTGGCAGTTTTGACCTGGCGATTGCGCCTGACGGGAATAGAGCCTGTTCCGTGACCCTCGGTGGACGGGTGCGCCATAATGCGAAGAACATCTCGGACTGTGCTGAATCTCACGCCGGAGCGCTGGAAGCAGATCGAAGAGCTGTATAACGCCGTGGCCGATGGCGAGCCGGAGCAACGCCTCGCGCTGCTCGAAAAGGCGAGTCCCGAGGTGCGTGAAGCCGTAGACCGCATGCTGGCGGAGAACACCGGGGAGCAATTGCTCGACAAGACGGCACTGGAAATTGTCACGATCGCGGAGCAGCTCGCGCCTGCTCTGGGTCCCGGGTCCACGCTGGGGCACTATCGGATTGAAACAAGCATCGGCCGCGGGGGTATGGGAGAAGTCTATCGTGCTTGCGATACCCGGCTTGACCGCAAGGTGGCGGTCAAAGCGATCCGTGCCGGCGGCGTCTCCGGCAGCCTCGAATGGCGGCTGATCGAGGAGGCGCGCGCCGCCTCGGCGCTGAATCACCCCAACATCATTACTGTTTACGACATTGGGACCGCCAACGGACAGCCCTACATTGTCATGGAGTGGATCGAAGGGCAGACTCTCCGCCAGCGGCTCGCTCACGGTCCCATCGGCATCGCTGAGGTTCTGGTCATCGCTTCCCAGATCGTGGATGCACTCGTGGCTGCGCATGACGGGGGAATCCTGCACAGGGACCTGAAGCCGGAAAACGTCATGATCACGGCCGATGGCCGGGTGAAAGTGCTCGATTTCGGCATCGCCAAACGCATGGCGGCGCCGGAAAGACAGACATCTCGCTTCAGCCTGCCGACCATGTCCGGCTTCATTCTCGGCACTCCCGGATACATGTCTCCGGAACAGACGCGTGGAGAGACAATGGACTTCCGATCCGATCAGTTTTCCTTCGGCGCGGTGCTCTATGAGATGGCGACAGGACGGCAGGCGTTCACCGGCGCCTCCGTCGCTGAGTTGCTGGCGGCGATTCTCTCCCGGGAACCGGAGCCTCCGACGAGCGTGAATGCGCAAGTTCCGGCGCCACTGCAATGGGTCATCGAACGCTGCCTCGCGAAGTCTCCGCGAGACCGTTTTGAGTCGACGGGCGCATTACGGCGCGAGCTCTCGACAATCCTGACACGCCTGAGCGAGCGCGCGACAGCTACCGCGCCCATCCACAGCATCCCGGTACCGAGGACCTCGCTGATCGGACGTGAAGAGGAAGTCGCCCGCCTGCGGGAGTTGATAGCCGATCCCGATCTTCGCGTGCTGACCCTGACGGGTTCGGGAGGCATCGGCAAAACGCGGCTGGCCATCGAACTCGGATGGCAGCTTGCGGACAGCTTTAAGGGTGGTACTTGCTTCGTGCCGCTGGAGAAGGTGAGCCAGGCGGGTTTGGTGCCCTCCGAAGTGGCGTTCGCTCTGGGAGTCACGCAATTGCCGGGCCAGACCGTGGAAGCGGCCATCGCAAAATACCTGGAGCGGAACGTGGCCGGACCGGTATTGCTGCTGCTGGACAACTTCGAGCATGTACTGGACGCCGCGGTTTTCGTGTCGGCGTTGGCATCGCACCGGTTGAAGATCGTGGTTACCAGCCGCGCGGCTTTGCACATCTACGGAGAATATGAATTCCTGGTGCCGTCCCTGCAGATCGGCGATGCTTCCACGGGTGGTGAAATGGTGCGGTCCCCAGCAGTCACATTGTTCCTGCAGCGGGCCCAGGGCTTGCGCGGCTCAGTGCCCGACAAATCGCAATTGCAAATCGTATCCGAGATCTGCGCCAGGCTCGACGGCCTTCCGCTGGCCATCGAACTGGCCGCCGCGCGCACCAAGATGCTGTCTCTCAGGACGCTCCTGGAGCGTCTGCGCGATCCTCTGGGCGTTCTCGTTGGCGGCCCTCGCGACATGCCCCAGCGCCAGCACACGCTGCGGGCTACGCTGGATTGGAGTTACAATCTCCTCGACGCCCAGCATCAGAGATTGTTCCGCCGCATGGCGGTTTTTGTCGGTGGCGCCACCATCGAGGCGATCGAGGCAGTCTGCGACACGCGCCAGGATTTGCAGATCGACTTATGGGCAGCGACAGAGCTGCTGGTCGACAGCAGCCTCATCCGCCGCGTGAGCGCCGAAGACGCGGAGCCCCGGTTTGCGATGCTCGATACCATTCGCGAATACGGGCTGGATCGTCTGGCCGAGGCAAAGGAAGAGACCTACACTCGTAAAGCGCACGCGGCCTATTTTCTGGTGCTGGCGGAGGAAGAAGCGCCAACAATGCGCCGCGAGCGGACTGGAAAACACCGGTTCGATGCGGAATTGGGCAACCTCCGGTCCGCTCTGGACTGGTTGGCCTCCGCCTCCGAGGTGGAATGGGGATTGCGTCTGGTGATTGCGCTCGGCCTTTATTTCTACTCGGTACGTCTTCACACCGAAGCGTGGAGTTATCTCTCCAGGATGCTGGCGCTTCCCGCGGTGGACCGGTTTCCACGTTTGCGCAATTGGGGGAAGTACTGGGAGGTCGATGTCCGCTTCGAAGGTGGGCAGATGGACAACAGCGCCTATCTCCCCGTCTGGGATCTCTTCAGTGAGGCGGACGATCGCCCGGGCATGCTGGCGGTGGCCAGCCGCCTCGGCGTGACCAGTAAGTTCGCCGGAAAAATGGAGCAGGCCCGGAACTGGTCGGAGAGGGCTGTGGAGATCGCTCGTGCCGATTTTCCTCCCACCGTGCTGGCAGGTGCGTTGAGCAACCTGGCCGATGCGGTCACCACGGAGCGGGATTTCACCTTTGCGGAAGGTCTCTATCTGGAGGCGAAGCGGCTTTTTGAGGAATCGGGCGACCGGGAAAATGCCATCTGGACCCTCAGTCATCGTGCCGATCTGCAGTTGCAGCAGGGCCATGATGCGGAGGCGCGATCGCTGTACGAACGAGCCTTGCTGGAGTTCCAGGATCTGGAGTTTTGGCTGGGGGCCGCTTCCTGCCTGTACGATCTGGCGGGCTTGGATGTAAGCAAGGGATGCCTGCCGGAGGCCGAGGCCCGCTACAGGGAATGCCTCCGTCTTTACGGAATCGAGAACAAAGTCGATCTTCCGCGTGTTTTGGAGACGATGGCCGTGGTGACGCGTCAAACGGCGCGGCCGGGCCGCGCGTTGACGCTGGCTGGGGCCGCGGCCAGAATTCGGGAGCGCTTTGATGTCGCCAATAAAGACGCCACCCTGCGCGCACGCGTCCAGGAAACGATCGAAACGGCCAGGGACGAGGCCGGCGCCGAAGCGTCCGCGCACTGGATGAAGGGCTGGAACATGACCGTGGACAAGGTTCTGGAATGGGCCACTCGGGAGGAAGAGGGCTAATGGACAACTTCGAACCGACTATCAGAGGCCGGGTGATTCGCCCTGAGCACCCGGAATACGACGCGGCCCGCCGCGTGTACAACGCCGACATCGATCGCCGGCCCGCGCTCGTCGTCCAGTGCGCCGACGCCGGGGACGTGATTCGCTCCGTCAATTACGCGAGGGAGCACAATCTCGCGCTCGCTGTCCGAGGCGGCGGCCACAGCGCCCCGGGCTTTGGCACATGCGACGGTGGCATGGTCGTTGATCTGTCGCGATTGCGTGGTGTCCGCGTCGATCCCGAGCGCCGCACCGCTCAGGTGGAGGGCGGATGCACGTGGGGAGATGTCGATCGCGCCACGCAGGCTTTCGGGCTGGCCACGCCGGGTGGTGTGATTTCGACAACGGGAGTGGGCGGCCTCACCACCGGCGGCGGCTTTGGATACCTTTCCCGCCGTTATGGCCTCGCTTGCGACAACGTGATCTCGGCCGAGGTTGTGACCGCCGACGGCCGGCAACGCATCGCCGATGCGTCCCGCGATGCCGATCTCTTCTGGGCCGTTCGCGGCGGCGGCGGCAACTTCGGAATCGTCACTTCTTTTGAATTCCGTCTCCACCCGGTCCCTGAGATTTGCGGTGGGCCCACACTGTACCCGCTGGACCTGGCCGCTGCGGTCCTGCGCGGCTTCCGCGAGTTTATGCGAACCGCTCCGCGCGAACTGAGCGCCTTCTTCGCGTTCCTGATTGTGCCCTCCGGCCCTCCGTTTCCCGACACACTGTGGGGAACCACTGTTTGTGCCATCATGTGTGCCTTCATCGGGGACATGTCCGCGGCCGAAGCGGTCACGAAGCCGCTGCGGGAGATTGCGCCCCCGCTGCTGGCGGTGTTGCATCCCATGCCTTATCCCGTGCTGCAATCCCTGTTCGACGGACTCCTGCCGCACGGTTTGCATCACTACTGGAAGGCGGACTTCGCGCACGATCTGACTGAAGAAGCGATCGCGGAACACGTCCGGTTCGGCCCGCGCATTCCCACGGTCCACTCCGCCGTCCACATCTATCCAATGGACGGAGCGATCCACGACGTGGCCGCGAGCGATACGGCCTTCGCGTATCGGGACGTCAGGTTTGTGCACATCATTGCGGCGGTAACTCCGGATCCCGCCCCTCTGCCGGTCTGGCGCGAATGGGTGCGGGACTATTGGACCGCCCTGCATCCTCATTCCGCCGGCGGCGGCTACGTGAACTTCCTGATGGATGAGGGTGAGGAACGAATTGCCGCGAGTTACCTCGGGAACCAGGCGCGGCTGGCGGCGATCAAGGCGAAGTACGACCCTGAGAACGTCTTCCGGGTGAATCAGAACATCAAACCGGCCCCTTGAAGCGGGGCTAACCTGCCTCGGCGCTGGCGGGGTCCATCAGGCGTCGCACAGCCGAAATCCGGTTGGCCGGCACCCCGCATCGCCTGGCGTGTTCCTGGATGATTTCGGCGTTGGGCGCCCAGTAGATGCAGTACACCTTGTTATCGGTCACGTAGCTGTGCAGCCACTGGATCTGCGGACCCAGATCGGCCAGCACGCGCAGTGAGTCCTTGGCGGCTGCCTGGAGCTGCTCCGCCGTCATCTGCCCTGCGCCCGGAATTTCCCGCTCGATCACGAACTTCGGCATTGCTCTCCCGATCCTACCATCCGGCGGCGGGCCGCAGTAAGGCCGCCTGGCGATTGCCCGCGCCGCCGGCGAAATGTTTTTCTTCCATGCCAGTTTTTCGTTCCGGATTGCGCCTGAGGAGATGAGCACGTGCCCAATCGTATGCGGGCCGCCTCGGGGAGGGAAGAAAGACAATGGCAAGCATGTTCGGAGCGAAATGCGATTCCGGCGCCTGCACCGGAATTATTCTCCTGGGAGCGTTTTTCGGCTTCATAGCGTTCGGCGCGGACGGGCAGGGGCAGACCCCGCTTGTCACCCGGATCAACCTCCCTACCGCGACCACGCTCACCGCGTCCCCTTCTTCGTCGACGTACGGGCAAACGGTCCAATTCAAAGCCGTGGTATCGATGGGTCGATTGATTGCGCCTGCAGGAACCGTGGTGTTCCAGGACAGCGGAGTCATGATCGGATCTGTCACCCTTACGGCAATTCCGAACACCCTCACCTCACAGGCGACATTCTCTACGAACGCCCTGACCGGCGGCTCCCACAGCATCACTGCGGCTTATCAAGGGAACTCCGGTTACTCGGCTAGCACTTCCGCGGCCCTTCCTTTTACCGTCGGCAAGGCGGCCACCAGGTTCGCGTTCTACGTCGCTGACTTTATCAGTCCGGCACCGTTGGGGAGTGACGTCGTACTGCAGGCGGGGATAAACTTCCCGGGCCCGATTCCGCCATCGGGAACAGTTCTATTCGAGGACCCTGACCGTGCAATCACCGTCGGGTTCGCGGCCGTGGAATCGTCACCCGGGGACGCCCGGGCGTTGTTGATCACTGATTCCCTGAATGCCGGCACTTACAGCGTAACGGCGACCTACCAGGGGGATGCAAATTACCTGCCCTGCACTTCGGGCGCCCTTTCGTTCACTGTTAGTCAGGGGTCGGCTGCGTTCACGTTGACCTCTGCACCCAACCCGTCCAGCGCAGGGCAGCCGGTGACGTTTTCCGCCTATTACAACTACCACGATGCACCGCCGCCGTCCGGCAGCGTTACCTTCAAAGACGGCACAAGCACGCTGGGCAGCGTCGCGCTGTCTCTGGGTCTGGCGAACTATACGACCTCGGCGCTTTCCGCCGGAAAGCATTCCATCACCGTGGTCTACGGCGGCGATTCCAACTACACCGGAAGCACGTCGGCGGTGCTCACGCAAACGGTCAACAGCGCCAAAACCACGGCGACGCAGACGACGCTTACCAGTTCGCTGAACCCCTCGCTTATCGGAGAACCCGTGAATCTGACGGCCACGGTCACCGGGCCCGGAGGAACCCCGACCGGCGCCGTCGCGTTCATGGACGGCTCGACAACCATCGTCAGTGGCGTCGCGCTTGGTGGCGGCAGCGCGACGTATCAGGACCCGTCTCTCTCGGCCGGAACGCACTCCATCACCGCCGTCTACTCCGGCGATTCCAACTACTCGGGAAGCACTTCGCCGAAGCTCACCCAGACCGTCTACAGCTCGCCCGCCGCGACCACAACCACGCTGACCAGTTCCGCGAACCTCTCGTCGCCGGGCCAGTCGGTGACCTTCACCGCGACCGTGACAACCTCCGGCCCGGGCACGCCCACCGGCGTCGTCACGTGGTGGGATGGAACCACCGAGTTGGGCAATTTCGCATTGAATGGAAACAGCGCCAGCCTGACCACCTCCACCCTTTCGCTGGGCGCGCATTCGATCACCGCCAACTACGGGGGCGATGCGGTGTTCGCTCCCAGCACCTCCGCGGCGCTCACCCAGACGGTGAGCACGACGACCGCGACCACCACCTCATTGACCAGTTCGGCGAATTCCTCAAACGTGGGTCAGTCGGTGACCTTCACGGCTACGGTTGCTCCGAACGGCTCCGGCACGCCCACGGGGTCGGTAACCTTCGAGGATGGCGTCGCCACGCTGGGCAGTTCGAACCTCAGCGGCGGCAAGGCGAGCTACAGCACCTCGTCGCTTTCGGCGGGCACGCACTCCATCACCGCGGTCTACGGCGGCGATTCCAATTACACGGCAAGCACATCGGCTGTGCTGACACAGAAAGTCATCACCAGCGCGCAATTCAGCGACGTGCCGTCAAGCGCCACTTACTACGACGCGGCGAACCTGATGTTCGATTATGGGGTGACCACCGGCTGCGAGCAATCCAGCGACCCTGCGACCCGCCTCTACTGCCCGGACAACACCGTCACCCGCCAGGAGATGGCCGCGTTTATTGTGCGGGCGGTCACCGGCAGGACGAATCCGGCCCTCTACAATCCGACTCCGTATTTCAATGACGTGCCCCCTGCCGCTTCCTTCTTCCCGCACATTCAGAAGCTGGTGGAGCTCGGCATCACCAGCGGCTGCTCGCAGAATCCCCCGCTGTTTTGTCCCACCGATACGATTCCGCGCTGGGAAATGGCGGTGTTTATGATCCGGGCGCGGCTGACGCTGTACGGGGCAGCTTTCAGTTTCACCGCCACGCCGTACTTTACCGATGTGCCAACGGACGTGGAAGGCAACGGACAGCCGTTCCCGTTCATACAGAGGTCATACGACGAACACATCACCAACGGTTGCGGGGGGACGCTGTACTGTCCTGACGAGTTGGTGACGCGGGGGCAGATGGCTTCGTTCATCATGCGCGGGCTGTTCAACCAGACCATGGCCATAAGCCCGACGGCGCCGTACCTGACGGCAGTGAGTCCGAACGCGCTGGCGGCGACCCTGGGCAGTCAGATCAGGGTAACCATCACGGGCGTCAACACGGGTTTCCAAACGGGCGACACGGTGACGGTGCCGAGCGGGATGCTGGATGTCAGCAACGTGGCGGCGAACTCGGCCACCTCGATCAGCGCCACGCTGACAGTGAACGGAACGGCGGTGGCCGGCCCACAGGCGCTGGTGGTGACCAGCGGAGGGCAGAATCTTACACTGCCGCTGGCCATCCGGGTGGGGATGTACTGAAGCGTGAGAACCGACTTCATCGCGATGCCGACGCCAGCCGAATGCCCGCTGGGTGGCAATTACCCCGCTGGCGATCTTCGACTGCCGGTATATCCAGCAGAGCTGAGGCCTGATTGGACGGCCGGAAAGCTGCATTCATCGGGAATTGGCGGACCTGCGAACCACTGACGTGCGTTTGCCGCGTCCGCTCGTGTGCGCGATATTCAATTGATGAAGCACTTCATCCATTGAGAATTGGCAGCACTGAGCGTACAATACCTGCAAGTCCCGTGAAAAATCTGGTGCTGGTAATCGGGCTGTCAGGCCTGATATGGACGCCTGCCGCCGCGGCGGATCGCCCAATCGTTCCGAAGTCCTTCCATCAACTTCCTTTTTCGTTTGAGCGAGCGCAGAACGGAACGTGGATGGCGCACGGGGCCGGCTGCCGTGTCGGCGTGGGCCCGGCGGGCGCCACCATCGCGACCGGTGCCGCGGAGATTCGGATGAGTTTCCTCGGTGGGCGAGGCGATGCCGAAGTCATGCCGGAAGGTCCTCTGCCCGGGAAGTTCAACTACCTGATCGGCGCCGATCCGAAGCTGTGGGTCCGAGACGTGCCGACGTTCGGGCGAGTACGGTACCACAACGTCTATGACGGCGTGGACGTGGCCTGGCACGGCGGCGACGGCGGCCTCGAGTACGACCTCGCGCTTGCCCGGCTCCTTCAATCGAATTCACGAGGATTCCGCAGGCAGACCCAGGCGGCCGAGAGAAAAACGACATCATCGAAGGCGTCGTGAATAGGGGTCGTGCCGGTCAAAGACTCTGCTATACGCGCACGCCGGTAGATGGTGGGTGCAACCACTCGTGAGTCACCCGTTCACGACGCCTGGGAAAGACTCCAAATGGACCAATGCCGCCCACCTGGGAACGGAATACGCCGCCATTCTGGTGGGTCCGGGCTATCAACCGACGTCCGTTCTTGACGCCATGCCGAAGGTCGGGAGCAATGTGCTCTCCGAATCCAGCGCGGACTACCGATGCGTCACGTCCCCGGTTGGTCAGTGCGGTTGGCGGCCTGTTAGCGGGTGTTGGATGTAGCCGCCCGGTGGGCTATCAGGAGAGCAACTGCACCAAACGAAGGTACGGAGGGCTCTACATTCCGCGCTGTACTGGTGCAGCGAGCGGTGAGCCTCCAGCAGGTCTTTTCCTGCAACCGCCGGCGATGTAGCTGGATGTGCATGCGGTCGCTGCAGGTGAGATCGCCCGACCCGGCGAGAGGGCTGCGGGAACCGGTTCGGCGAATTGGCTCAACCGACGATGAGCGCCGCGGGTCATATCTCAGGTGTTTGACATTCATCAGCTTCGATTGCAAGCTGGGTCCAGCAGTCCGATTTTGTCTCTGACGACGCAACGAGGGACATTGGGCGGGCGCTGAGAGGTGACCGTGTGAACACACCTGGCCAGCCTGAAGACGTACCCAAAGACGAGATCGAGCAACTCCGTGCCCGCCTTGTCGGCCTCGAGGGCGAAGTGTTGCAGCTTAAGACGAGGCCAGCGCCGTCCATAGACGCCGAGAGCATGCTCGAAAACGCGACCGACGGCTTTCTCGTTTACGATTCAGAGTTCCACTTCACCTATCTGAATGGTGACGGCGAGCGGCTCCTTGGAAAATCGAAAAGTGAGCTGCTCGGCAAGACCCAATGGGATGTCTTTCCCGAAACGATTGGAACCGAAGTGGAGCGCCAGTACCTGCTTGCGATGACGGAACGGGTTGCCGTCATTTTCGATAGCGTCTATCCGCCCTCGGAGACGTGGCTGGAGATCCGTGTCTCACCCTCACCCGTGGGAGGCCTATTGGTCTGGCTTCGCGACATCACCGCGCGCCGGCGGACCGAGATGCAACGCGAGCGGCTCCTTCGGGAAATCCAGGCTGAGCGGCAAATCCTGGGCGAGATAATCGAGAAGTCTCCCGTCGCAATTTCCGTCATGCGGGCGCCGGATCTGATCTACGAACTGGTGAATCCCGCGTTCCAAGCGCTCGCACCCGGCAAGCAGATCCTCGGACATCCTTTTTCGGAGATCTGGGGTGATGTGTCCGACCCGCTGGTGGCAAGTCTCAAGAACGTCATCGCCACCGGACGGGCCTTCGACGCGGTGGATGGCCCCCGTACTCTCCAACGCGATCCTGGCTCACCACCAGAGACCATCTTCGTTACGTCGTCCTGGATTCCGCTGATTGGCCCTTCCGGCAGTCCCGATCGCATTCTAACGCTGGCGATCGAGACGACCGAACGCAAAAGGCAGGAAGATCGGCTGCGGAGCAGTGAGGCACGTCTGTCGCGAGCGCAAAGAATGGCTAACCTTGGTAGCTGGGAACAGGATCTGGAAACTGGAGAACTCCAGTTATCGGATGACGCTTGCCGGATTATTGGCATACAGCCTGAAGAGTCCCGAACCACGATGGAGACCCTGTTTTCGCGCGTTCATCCAGAAGACCGGGTGTCGGTTCGTGAGACGATTCAGAACGCGCCCGCCCGGGGAGGGTGCTCGCAGGTTGATCATCGAATTATCCTCTCGGACGGAGCGGAGCGCTTCCTGCGGCAATACATCGAGCCGCTCGGAAATGAGGTCGGCCGTAGCCGCCTCCTGGGCACCGTCCAGGATGTCACCGAATACAAGCACCTCGAAGAAAAGTTTCGCCGTGCACAGAGGCTGGAGGGAATCGCCCGGTTGGCCGGCGGCGTCTCCCACGACTTCAACAACCTTTTAGTGGTGATCAATGGTTACGCTCAGATGATCCTGTCCGAGCTGAAAGCCGAAGATCCTTTGCGGGATCGGGCACAGGAAATCCTCGATGCGGGGAATCGTGCCGCGGCTCTAACCCGCCAGCTTTTGGCTTTTAGCCGAAAGCAGGTCATGCGTCCTCGCGCGATCAATCTAGACAGGCTGCTAACTGACTTCGAGAAGATGCTCCGGCGGCTGATTCGCGAGGACATTGAAGTTAAGCAAAACCTGACTCCGGAGCTCTGGAGCGTTAGAGCCGACCCCGACCAGGTTGAACAGGTCATCATGAACCTGGTCGTGAATGCCCGAGACGCTATGCCGAAAGGAGGTATGTTGACGATCGGCACGTCCAACGTCGAACTCGGGGAACAGGAGGTCAAAGGATTCCTGGACCTGAAGCCGGGCCGGTACGTGTCGCTGACGGTCACCGACACGGGGACCGGCATGACGGAAGAGACCAAACGGCGCCTGTTTGAGCCCTTTTTCACAACGAAACCCCTGGGAGAGGGTACCGGGCTCGGCCTGAGCATGGTTTATGGCATTGTCAAGCAGCACGGCGGTGATGTTTCCTTCTATAGCGAACTCGGACTCGGCTCCACGTTCAAGATCTATTGGCCCGCCACGGATCAACCCATCGAATCGGCGGCCAGGCCGGAGGGTCCCCGCACTGCCCGCCACGGAAACGAGACGATCCTGCTGGTCGAGGATGATGAGAAGGTGCGGGAACTCGTTCGGCAGATGTTGCTGCTGCAAGGGTACAAGGTCTTGGAAACAAGACAGGGTTCAGCCGCCGTCGGCATGGTCGGCAAGCATGACGGCCCCATTGATCTGCTGCTCACGGATGTGGTTATGCCGCAGATGAGCGGTCACGAGCTGGCGGAACGGGTGGCGGCGCTTCGGCCGGGCATCAAAGTTGTCTTCATGTCCGGCTACCCGGGAGGCATCACCTCGGAGCACGGCACGTTCGACCCGACTGCATTCCTTCTGCAGAAGCCATTTACAATGGATACACTTGGGCAAATCCTTCGTCAGGTTTTAGGCCCTGGAAATCGGACGTAAAACGGCTTGTTGCTGATGTGACCTGTGTCACGCTCCACCAGCTTAACTTCTTTGCGGTGACGAACGAGGGGGCGGAGCTGAATCAACTCTCCTGAGTCGCCTGGGGTGGTGAGCTGGCCTTGATCGCGGCGTCATAGGTGGCCGGCAGAGTGTTGACGGCCTGCTGCATGAGCCGGAAGAACAGCTTCCCTCGGCTTTTCGACGTCCGGCGGTTGAAGCGGAAGGTGAACTCGTCAAGGTAGTAAGGCAGTTGCCAGGGAGCCACCGCGTCCTGGTGGGTTCCCAGCAGCCAGCGCTTCAGCAGCGAGGCAACTCGCCCTGCGCACCGTAGCGAAGGTGGGCCATCAGGTACTGACGAGGCTCTACCCGCATTTGCGGGGCGATTCGTCGGCCGAACGCGGCCAAGGCCATCGAAATCGAAGATATTGAAGCGCGCGTGTCGGAGTTGGAGCGCGCGGCGGAAGCGGCGAAGTCCTTCGCCGTCACCCTCGAATGCAGGCGCGCCGGCCACCGCTCCATCGACGCGCTTCTGGCCGCGTATGGCAGGAGCCAGTGAAGACCATCGTCAGACGGCTCGCCAGGCTGGAGGAGCAGTTGGCTCCTCCCGACCATAAGCCGCGGAAGTGCCTCCGCATTGTGGTGCGGCAGAGTGGCATCCGCAATCCGGGACTCGATGGCGCGAAATGAAGCCCATACACGCATGTTGTGGTGCGTCCCCAATATTCACGCCTTGGCACCATACTCTCCATACTCTCCATACTCTCCATACTCTCCATGAGAGACATTGACGCAGTTTGAACGAATATGTATACTATCGATCAGTATAGGCCAAATGATTGACCGGGTTGAGGAGCTTGGAATTGTCGGCGCCGGCGGCGCGGGGTTTCCAACGGCTGTCAAGCTCCGCACACAGGTGCCACTGGTCATCGTCAACGGAGCCGAGTGTGAGCCGCTCCTCCACAAAGACAAGGAACTCATGCACCACCAGGCCGGCGCAATGCTGCGTGGCCTGGCCGTCGCCATGGAACGAACGGGCGCTTCCGTTGGCGTGATCGGGGTCAAAGAAAAGTACACGGACGTCCTTTCCGCGCTCGCCGCCCAGGCCGGGCCCGGCGTGCGCGTCTTTCCTCTCACCGATACGTACCCGGCCGGCGATGAATTCATCCTGGTGCACGACGTGACTGGCAGAGTGATCCCACCTGGCGGACTTCCGCGCGATGTTGGCGCCGTCGTTGTCAACGTGGAGACGCTCGTCAATATCGGGCTCGATCGCCCGGTGACGCACAAGTACCTCACCGTCGCCGGCGCGGTGGCGACACCGGTGACACTGCGCGTTCCTGTTGGCATGCCGTATTCGGAAGTTATCGCCGCGGCGGGTGGGGCAACGGTGGCCGGCTTCGGCGTGCTTGTGGGTGGAGTCATGATGGCGAAACCGGCCGAAAGCCTGGAGGAACCCGTCACCAAGACCACTGGCGGCCTCGTCGTTTTGCCTTCCGATCACCCGCTCTTGTCACGCCATCTCGGCAAGTGGGAGCACATCGAGCGCATCGGGAGGTCGGCCTGCGATCAGTGCCGCTTCTGCACGGAGTTTTGCCCGCGCTATCTGCTGGGTCATCCCATCGAACCGCATCGCGCCAT
The DNA here is from genome assembly GCA_049520275.1 of Bryobacteraceae bacterium. Lineage (GTDB taxonomy): Bacteria > Acidobacteriota > Terriglobia > Bryobacterales > Bryobacteraceae > CAWACP01. Next base: position 38,923 of record JBEKPY010000039.1, on the reverse strand, counting down.
GCAGGCGCTGGGCTTCACCGGCCCGAAGGACCCGATGATCGCCGGCACGTTGTACTGCTGCGAATGCAATCTGTGCAGCCTCTTTGCCTGTCCGGAGGATCTGGATCCGAAAAACGTCTGCGTGCAGGGGAAGCCGGTGGCCCGGCAGAAGGGCCTGGTCTTTATCGGCAAGCCGGAGGACGTGCAGCCACATCCGCTGGCCGATTCGCGGCGCGTGCCCATACGTCGTCTGATGAACAAACTGGGCCTCATGGAATTTCAGAATGTCGGCCCGTTGGAAGATCGGCCGCTGGCGCCGCGACGCGTAACCTTGCCCTTGCGACAGCACGCTGGCGTGGCCGCAGTGCCCGTTGTGCGTGTCGGGGAACGCGTGCACGCCGGCGACGTGCTGGCGGTACCGGCCGAAGGAGCCCTGGGAGCGCGCATCCACGCCAGTATCGACGGGGTGGTGTGCAGCGTGAACGGATCGGTGGTGATTGAAGCCCATGCCTGAACTGAACTCCATCGGACTTCTGGAACTCACCAGTGTCGCGGTGGGCCACGTGGCCCTCGACGCCATGCTGAAGGCGGCCTCAGTGGAAGTGCTGCTGGCCCGTTCCATCTGCTCCGGGAAATACCTGATCGCAGTGGCCGGCGATGTGGCCTCGACGGCGGCCGCGGTGGACGCCGGAGCCCGTCTCGCCCCGGGAGCACTCATCGAGAAGCGCACCATCGCACGGCTTCATCCCTCGGTGTTTCCGGCGATCGGCATGGCCGTGGACATCGCAGCCTCAGAGGTCCGCGCGCTCGGCATTATCGAAACGTTCTCCGCGGCCAGCATCATCGAGGTGGCGGACACGGCGGTGAAGAGCGCCAACGTGACGCTGCTGCGAATTCACCTGGCCATGGCGCTGGGAGGCAAGGGCTTCGTGGTGATGACCGGAGACGTGTCCAGCATCGAGGCGGCGGTGGATGCGGGTTGTAAGGTGGCTGCCGCCGAAGGAATGCTGGTGGCTCGGGGCGTGATCGCGGCGCCGAGGAAGGAACTGTTCCGCGACTGGATCTGACGCCGATCAAAGCAGCCGGCGCTGGCAAGGTCAGTGGGGGGGCCCAGGTCTCACTTCGACAACGTGGACAGTGCACCTCCGATCGCCGGTATCTTGTCGCGCTGGTAGTCCGGTTGAACGGATTCCGCCACAGCGATGGCTTTCCGGAATGCCTCACGCGCCTCGTCCCTGCGTTGGGTTGCGGCGAGGGCGCGGCCCAGCAGACTCCACGAGTCGGCGTTTTCGGTGTCGAGAGCCACAACTTCCCGCGCGGTGGCCAGCGCGCCCGCAGGGTCAGCCTGAAGGCGAGGTCCGAGTGCGAGGCGCCGCGTAAGAGCAGCAAGCCGGGGAACCCGAAAATGGCCGTCGTACACCAGGACCCCGCCTTCGAGAATCGCCGATGGGCGCAGGGCCTGGAAGTCGCCGTACGGGTTCATCGGACCGGGTCCCATAAGATAGCCGGAGAGTTCGTCCGCACTGATGAGCACCGGACCATCGATCTCCGGAGGCACAATCTCCCACGCTGTAATCCCTATGGCATCCAGGTTGGGTAAGCTCCTGCATGGTACGCCGTACCGTCGCGCAAAGGTCTCGCCTTCCGCGATGTAGGAAAACCAACAGTCGCTGGTTCGCCGCTGCTGGAGATATTGCCGGACCGCCGGAAGTTGCTGACCCCAGTCCACGTTGGAATCTGTCAGGAGGGTGTGAATATTCGAAGGACCTCCCCAGAACACGTTGGCGTAGGCAATATGGCTGTCAAACGTTGCAATCGAGGAAGCGGCGTTAAGGGCAACCAGGGCCAGGAGGACGCAGGCCCACCGGTAGCTCTTCCGAACAAGGCTCCACGCGGCGCCGGCGGCCAGGGGCCACAGGAAAGCGTACACCGGAAGGATATGCCGAATCCCCGTGTTCAGCGGGGAACTCATGGCAATCGCCAGGTAGATGCACATGGGCAGAGCCAGGGTCAGTGCGCCCTTGTGGCGCCACAACCGGTTGACCACGATCCCCACGGCCCCAAGGAGAATCAGGATCAGGAACGCCTCAGTCGACTTTATGACCATCACAACGGGAAAGTAGAACCAGACTCCGTGCGGATACACCTTGTTCAGGATGAAAGTGTGCATCCCCTCACCCACCCGCCGAACATCGCACGCTCCAAAGAGATAGGAGATCCGGCAGAAAGTGCCGGGAGGCTACCGCGGAGACGATTCGGCCTTCGGCCGGCTTGAGCTAGCCGATCATGGCCTTAATGGGCGGCCGGAGCACCTGTCCCCTGGGGCGTGCGCTGTAGCGAAAACCGTAAAAGGCCCACAGGGTGACGATGGCGACGGCACAAACCACAATCAGCGCCGCGGAGGATCTGGCGGATTGCGCCGCGATCTCCCGTGGCCGGGGACGTTTTTCCCAAAGCCAGGTAAAACTCTCCGTCAGGGCCAGCGCCCCCAGCATGAGGACCACAAACATGCCACTGTGCTTGGCCGCGAGCACCAGGCCGGCGGCCAGGCCAACCAGCACCAGGCGGCCTGGCGATGGCGACTTCCTCCACCGGTAGAACGCATAGACGGAAGCGAGGAAGAAGCACGAGCCCCCCACATCGGTGGTAACGAGGGCGCCGTGGGCCAGCAGGTTGGGGTCAAACGCCACCACCGCCAGCACCAGCAGACCGGCTCCCGTAACGAACATCTCCCGCGCGGTCAGGAACACCAGGAACGCCAACAACACGGCCAGTAACGACGCGGCCATGCGGGCTCGAAAGAGAATCATGTCCTTGTCGTTATCGAGTAGGAAGGACCGCCCTCCCAGATAGGCATCGGCCTTGAAATAAACATTCAGTGGCGTCGGCAGCTTCAGCGGGGCGGTAAGGAGGGGAGCAGCGGCGAGCAGCTTCACTAAGGGAGGGTGCTCCGGGTTCAGGCCGAAATCGAAGGTCTTCCAGGACATGTAGCCGGAGTAGATGTGGTTCCCCTCATCCACCGTCATGGAATGGCGCCGCGCCGTGAGCGCCAGTTGCACCCAGAGGACGGCGAGCAGCAACGCAACGGTGGCTGCGACGACTGGCCGTTTTCGCTGCGCAAGGCTCTGCTGGAACGAAGACCATTTAGGGGGGAGACCGGATAGACGGCAATTGGTAGAGTGCAACGTTGACTCCAATCGAAGTTTCGAGCTAGTGTACAGCGGCCGCCAGCACCGGAGAAACGATTTTCTCCCGGTCATTGTCCTTTCGCAGTGCGGAACAGAACCGCATCAATGCGTGTTTTCGTAACTGCCTGGCAACAAGAGGTGTCGATTCCCCCGGAGGACCGGTCATCGGCCTCACAGCACGACACACACGGAGCAATGTTCTGCTTGTCGAAACGCCTCACGTCCCGTTCATGACACGATCGCGACGTTTCGTGTACTATCGATCCGATACTGCATGCACTCTTACATACATCCGCGCGACGAGTTGCTGCTGGCCATGCAGCGCATTTACCGCTACCGGATGACCACGACATCCGGCGGAAATCTGTCGCTGCGAGCGCCGAATGGCGACGTCTGGATCACGCCGGCGCGCGTTGACAAGGGCGGACTGCAACGCGAGGACATCGTGTGCGTGCGTGCCGACGGAACGGTGGCCGGAACACGCAAGCCTTCCTCAGAGCTGCCATTTCATCTGGAAGTGTACCTGCGGCGGCCGGACCTTGGGGGCATCGTGCATGCGCATTCCGGCGCGCTGGTGGCGTTTAGTCTGGTTCACGAAGTCCCCGACACGCGCCTGTTTCACCAGTCGCGGAACGTCTGCGGCAACGTTGGATTCGCGCCTTACCGTCTTCCCGGCAGCGCCGCTCTTGGAGACTCGGTGGCCGCTACCTTCGAACAGGGCTTCGATTGCGTGATTCTGGAAAACCACGGTGTCGTCACTGCTGGCGAGACATTCCAGGACGCGTTCCGCCGCTTCGAGACGCTGGAGTTCACGGGCAAAACGATCATCAGGGGCCGGCTGTTGGGAACCGTGCGCTACTTGTCGGAGGAACAGATCGCACTGCCCGGGCGGCGTGTGGCCGGTTATGATTCGTTCGAGCCGGGCGAACCCTCCAGCGCCGAAAAGGAACTACGGCGTACTCTCTGCGACTTCTGTCTCCGGGCCTACCGGCAGCGTCTGTTCATCAGCACCCAGGGGAGCTACTCGGCCCGTGTGGATTCCTCGTCGTTCCTCATCACGCCTTACCGCGCCGACCGCGGAACGCTCAGTGTGGACGACCTGGTGCTGGTGTCGGGCGGCAAAGTGGAGGCCGGCAGAATTCCCAGCCGCGCATGGCAGAGTCACGAAGCCATTTACCGGCACCACCCTGGCATCGGCGCGGTTATCAACGCGTATCCGGTGAACGCGACAGCATTCAGCGTTACCGGAACCAGCCTCGATACGCGCACCATCCCGGAGAGCTATATCGTGGCGCGCCAGCCGGGTTGGGTTCTCTACGGCATGCACTTCGAGGACAGCGAAGTGCTGGCGCGGATTGTGTCGCCATTACAACCGGTGGCGATCCTGGAGAACGACGGTGTTCTCGCCACCGGTGCCGATGTGCTGGAAGCGTTCGATCGCCTGGAGGTTTTGGAGTCCACCGCGGAGGCGATCATCAACTGCCGCGCGGTGGGCAGCATGACACCGATGTCCGCCGAGGTGATTCGCGAGTTGGAAGCAGCCTTTCTGAAGTAGTGCTCGCCTGCTCAGGGCAGAGCGATCACCGCCACTCATAGCCGGGAAGGCGGAAGGGATCTCCATCGCACCAAAACGCCTCTGTCCTGCAATGCGGCCCTGCCACGTCGCGGCCAGGATCCATAGGAGGATCTCCAAGGCGTAAGATGAGGACGAATGCGGATCCCACATGGCTCAACGTGCACGTGTCTGCTTCCAGCTTCATGTACGGAAAGATCGGATTGACGAGTACAAGGTCCGGCACCGGGCAGTCTGGCCAGAGATGATCGAGGCACTGCGTCAGACCGGATGGGGTAACTACTCGTTGTTCCTGAGGGATGATGGGCTGCTCATCGGATACCTCGAAACCGCCGACTTCGATCAATCTCGCGCGGGTATGGCGCTGCGGGAAATCAATGACCGCTGGCAGGCCGAGATGAGGGGTTTCTTCGAGGACCCGCAAGGGCGTCCCGCCGACCGCCAGATGGAGCTGCTGGAAGAAGTCTTTCATCTCGATTGATCGCGTCCCCGATCATCAAACGTCACCCCTGAGCGGGACGCAGACTGATGCGCCCCTGGTTCGATCAGCGAAATGAATCCACTGGTCGATCTTCTCGTCCGGGCAATGTTGCTGTGCGGGAATCTGCCCGTAACTCTCTATAGAATAATGGCTTGCTCAAACCCGCGGCAATAATTCGGCGTTTTGCATCGCGAAACTAACGGCGTGGAATCAAAAGGCTTTGCCTATTCCGTGCGGACGGATGTACCATCGCTCAACGTTACTGCAGGGTGTGAATGCAAGTGAGGGGTTTCGAAACGGTAGCGGCGATTTATTGCCCGGGAGGCGCGTCTAAGGCGGACGCGGTTGGCGCTGAACCGGAGTCGTTCGGTGCCAGGGGCTCAAGCCTGAATCTCCCCATTTGCGTGGAATGGTTTTCTGCGTGCCGACACGGGCTGGCGCGGTTTGTCGCGGTCCAGAACGCACGCACGTGAGTGAAGGGTTATGTCAGGACGAATGAGTCTTTAGGAGAACTCCACGATGAGGCGATTAACCAGGTTCAGTGCCGTGGCTGTGTTTGTGCTCGGCCTGGCGGGTACGCTACGGGCACAATCCGCAACAGGGCAGATCACCGGGAGCGTGACAGACACCACCGGTGCCCTGATACCAAACGCTCAGGTCACCCTGAGCAACCAGCTCACGGGTTTGACCCGGGGCACAACAACGAATACCGCCGGCGTATACACGTTCTCGCTCATACCCGTGAGCGTGTATACGGTGACAGTCGATCAGCAGGGTTTCAAGGCCGCCAGGCGATCTGATATTCAATTAAACGTCGATCAGGTCATCCGCGCCGACTTTGCCCTCGAACTCGGGAATGTCTCCGAGTCCATCGAGGTCAAGGCAAACGCGGTTACTTTGAACACCGAGAATGCCGAGGTCAGCCAGGTGGTGAGCGAAAAGCAGGTGACCGACTTGCCTCTGAACGGACGAAACTGGCTCGGCCTGTTGTTCGTTGGCACCGGCGCGGTGCAGACTGCCGGCGAGCAGGGTTCGATGCGCCAGGGCGAAGGCAATGCGATCAGCATCAACGGTGGGCGGCCGGAGTCGAACAACTACGTGCTGGACGGCACGTCGGTGACTGACACGTCCCTGAATACTCCTGCGCTGATGATGTCCATCGACGCCATTCAGGAGTTCAAGGAGCAGACCTCTACGTACTCGGCCGAGTATGGCTTCAGCGCCAATCAGCTCAACATCATCAGCAAGAGCGGCACGAACGATCTGCACGGGGCCATCTTCTGGTTCGATCGCAACAACGATTTCGATGCGCGGAGCTTCTTCAATACAGGGATTCCCGCGCTGCATCAGAACCAGTTCGGCTTTGTTGCGGGCGGCCCGGTGGAGCTTCCGAAGATTTATCACGGACGGAACAAGACCTTCTGGCTGGCCAACTACGAGGGCGAGCGAATCCGTCAGGGAACCCAGGTACTGGGGCTGGTCCCGACGCAGGCGGAGTTATCCGGCCAATTCACTACCCCGATCATCGATCCGACTACTGAGAATCCTTTCCCGGGGGATCAGATCCCGTCGAATCGCTTCTCGCGCCTTTCCCAGCTAGCGCTGACAAACAACTTCTTCCCGGCGCCGAATGGCAGCTATGCAGGAGGAAACAACTACACTGCGACGCTGCCCGCGCCTACCAATACGAACCAGCAGACTTACCGTATCGACCAGTACCTGGGCAAGTGGGGGACGGTCTTCGCCCGGGGCACTTACTCAAACGACGTGTTCACGACGGCAGGGGGCAGCCTGACATCGCTCGGTGACATCTTCTTCAATGAGAAGACGGCGAACTGGCAGGTAAACCACACGATAACGCTCGGCCCGAACATCGTCAATGTCGTTCGGCTGGGCTATCTGGACGCCGTAGCGAACGAGTATGGGGTGGCTGAACCGCAGGCGCAGGTGAGCCAGATGGGCTTCACCGGCTTGTACGCGAATCTGCCGGACATCATGCGCACCTGGCCGTTCCTGCAGTTCAACACTGGTGGATACGGAAACGTCGGTGGAGCAGTCAACGCCTACACTGCGAGCGACCAGCCAATGTGGGACGTGAGCGATTCCATGATTATCACGCACGGCGGCCACACTTTCTCGCTGGGGATTAACTATCGCCGCTGGTGGGAGAACCGCGAGCTCGCCGACAATTTCCTCGGCAACTACGCCTACAACAACTTTTTCACGGGCAACGTGATTGGCGACTTCCTGCTCGGCGACTTCTCAGGTGCGGCCAACTTCCAGCCCGCTGCCTTCAGTAACCCGAACACACCTGGCAATCCCCACCAATACAACTTCGACTACATCGCTCCGTACTTTCAGGACGACTGGAAAGTGAGGTCCAACCTGACCGTGAATCTCGGCATCCGCTGGGACTTCCGCGAAGTACCGTACGACACCCTCAACCACATGGCCTGGCTCGACGTGACCAATCCGAATGGCGGGCTGTGCGTGGCCGACCAGACGCTGGTGACCAAGGGCATCGTTGGGGATGGGACGTACTACCGTTATTGCGGACGCAGAAATCCAACGCCTTCTTCGCTGAAACCCTTTGCTCCGCGCGTCGGGTTCGCCTGGCGACCCTTCGGCGGCAACAAGACCGTCGTCCGCGGCGGCTATGGCATCTTCTTCGATTCGTCGGAAAGCCGCGAAATCGACGACTCCGGCGACATCTATCCGTACATCAGCCGTACCTCCATCAACCAGAGCGTGGGGACCACTCCGTTGCTCACGACCGACCAGCTCTTTCCTCCGCTGACCGGTGGCGGCGCGGCGGTGCCTGCCGACAACACCTTCATCGCGGTGATCATTTCGGAGCACCCGCACAATCCGTACGTTCAGCAGTGGTCACTGTCCGTGCAACGGCAGCTCACCCCCAATACCACGCTCGAAGTGAACTACCTCGGGAACAAGGGCACTCACCTGCTGCAGCGGCGCCAGATCAATCAGGCGCTGCCGCCAACTGCTGAAGAAGTTGCCAGCGGGAACATTCCACCGGTGCTTGCCCGCCGGCCGTACCCGAACTTCGCGACCTACATCGATAGCGACTGGTCCGGCTACTCCAGCTACAACTCCGGTAATGTAAAACTGGAACACCGAGCCAGGTCGGCGGCGTTCACCGCCGCGTACACTTGGGCCAAGAGCCTGGATGACAAATCTGCCGCGGCCGCCATTGGCGATACTACCTTTGGGTGGCAGGGATTCCTGGACAACCACGACACCCGGCGCGACTACGGGCTGTCCGATTTCGACGTGAATCAACGCGTTGTCGGCAGCTTCGTTTACAGTCTGCCATTTGGCCGGGGGCAGAAATACCTCAGCGGGATTAACAGGGCTACAGATGCCGTGGTCGGCGGCTGGCAGGTAAACGGGATCGTTACGTTTCAGAAGGGCTTCCCGTACACCATGTACGCTGTCGATAACGGTGGCCTGCTGGACACCTACGGCGGCAATCGCGCCAATGCTGCCGGCAACCCCAACAGCGGCTTCACCAGGAGCCTGAACGAGTGGTTCAACACGGGCGCGTTCGCGCAGCCAGCCGCCGGCGTGATGGGTGACGTGGGCCGCAACACCATGATCGGGCCCGGTCTGAACAACTGGGACAGCTCGCTGTTCAAGAACTTCGAGTTCGGCGAGAAGATGCGAATGGAGTTGCGGTTCGAGTCCTTCAACACCTTCAACCATGCTCAGTTTGCTGCTCCGAACTCCACTCTTGGGAATGCGCAGTTCGGTGCTATCACTGGCACCCAGGTGCCTGGGCGCATTGTGCAGTTGGGTGCGAAGTTGCTCTTTTGACCCCTGTTTAGGTGGAACATCCACTACCCGCCGGGCCCCAGTGAGGGACCTGGCGGGTTTTCCTCTGTGAGGTATTGTTAAATCACTATCCGACAACGATTCACGCTCCGCCTCGTGGTCATGGCCGCCGCTCCGGGGTTCCTTTCGTCCATCGCTGGTCAGGCGCCGGAGACTGCTCTGCAGCGTTACTACGGCGAAGGCGAACAGGCACTGGCGGAACACCGTTACGCGGACGCGGAGCAGGCATACGAGAAGCTCCGCCAACTCTCTCCAGGCACCGCCGAAGTCCATGCAAAGCTTGGGGTCGTCTACTTTCAGGAGCGCAAGTTCGAGCAGGCCGTTCCGGTCCTTCGTCAGGCCTTGAAGTTGAAGCCCGGTCTGCCCAACGCTGACATCCTGCTGGCCATGTCGTTATCGGAGCTCGGCCGCTATTCCGAAGCTCTGCCCGGGCTGGAAAAGGGGTTTCGCAAGTCGTCTGACATCACGGTGAAACGAATGGCCGGGCTGCAACTGGAGAGAGCCTACACGGGGCTGCAGCGCGACAGCGAAGCCGTCGAGATCGCTTTGCAACTGGATCGCCTCTTTCCAGACGACCCCGAAATCCTTTATCACTGTGGCCGCATCTTCGGGAACCTCGCCTGGCTCACCATGCAGAAACTCTCGCAGGTGGCGCCGTCCTCGGTCTGGCGGCATCAAGCCGCGGGAGAAGCGTACGAGAGCCAGGAGAGTTACGATTCCGCGATCGGCGAATACCGGGAGGTGCTCGCCCTCGATCCGGGTCGTCCGGGCATTCATTATCGGCTGGGCAGGGTTTTACTGGCGCGCTCGCAACAACCCAATGCGGCGGCGGACTTACAGCCGGAAGCGCTGAGAGAGTTCGAACGGGAGCTGCAAACGGATCCATCCAACGCCAACGCGGCTTACGAAGCAGGCGAGATTCATCGTAAGGCGGCGGAGTTTGACCAGGCGGCTGAGCTGTTCGAAGCTGCGACCCGATACTATCCCGATTTCGAGGAAGCCCATGTCGGGCTGGCCGCGGTGCTGATTGCCACCAACCACCAGGACCTCGCGCTGCCGCATCTTCGAAAGGCCATCGTGCTGGACCCGCGGGACGAGGTTGCCTGGTATCGTCTCTACCAGGCGCAGAAGACGCTGGGAGACGCGGCCGAGGGACAAAAAGCGCTGGCGGAATTCAGGCGCCTCCGCGCGCACGAGTCACCGCCCGAGACACCCGGTGTCTCCCCTCATCGGGAGGTGACGAAGCAGGAACTGGATGCAAAGGTCGCGTCAGGTTCGGATAACTAAAGTGATGGGCCCGCACGATGGTGGCGAAGCGTACGTCGCCCTCATCCACCGTTGATGTGAATGCGCTGGGATCGTCTGGGGCGGGCTGAAGGTGCATCTCCCGGCCTTGTTCGTCCTTGCCCGAGGCGAGTTCAAGGCGAGGGTGAACGGCCAGCACCGGATCGGTTTCCGCAGTGAGCAACATCAATCGCCCCGCACTTTCCAGAACGGACCGCGGTCGCTCCGCGTTTGACTCCACTCTGAGCCGGCTATGCTTCAGTCAGAATATCGTTCGGATAGAAGTGGTTCACGTTCTCCGGCGTCACCAATTCGTGCTTCACGAAAACCGCGGGCGGGACCGGACGGCGGAGCAGGATGTCGAGGGCCAGGCGCACAATATCCTCGCCGTACCTCTCTGGAAAGTACGCCACCGATGCAATCAATCGCGTGCCCGGCGTGCGCAGCTCCTCCCTTCCCTCGGGAGACGCATTCTGTCCCACAACTGCGCAGCACTCCACCCGGCCAACTTCCTGGAACGCTCGCAATGCTCCCAGAGCACTTGGGTCATTCACGGCGCCGACCATGAACCGCTCAGCATGGCTCTTTCTGAGGTGCTTCCTGGTGACCTCGAAGCTGTTGCCAAGCTGACCGTCACCGTCAAGGTAGGTAACGGGAGCGTCGCTCAAGCCCGGCAGGACCTCCTTTAGCCCGACCAGAATTCCCGTAAGACGCATTTTGGGCAGACCGCCTGCGCGAACCAGCTCGAGAAGGACAATCTCGTCAACCTGGCCTTTCCAGCGTTGCTTCGCCCACCGGCCCAGGTACCGTCCGCCAATCAGACCGGCTTCGTAGTTGTTCGCGCCGTAGTAAGTCGCGCCTGGATGTGGAATTTCGAGGGCAATCAGCGGGATACCTGCCTCACGGTACTTTGCCGCGACGATTGGCGCCACGTCTTCATCCGTCTGGAACTCGACCACAAGGTCGACTTTCTCACGCACGAGAATATCCGCATTCCTCTGGGCAGTCTTCGGATTGTAGCGATTGTCGAGCGCGATCAACTCGATGCCGTTTTCCGCGGCCGCCCGTTGCAGGCTCGCCGAAACCTCTTTCGAAAACTGGTAGTCGGTTCCCTGAGCGGCATACCCCAGTCTGTACAGTTTTTGCCGGAAAGGACGCATGCAGGAACGGTACAGGTTCTCGCCAACCTTCTCGATCATGCTGCATCGTTCGAGGGTATAGAGCAGGCGGAACGCCATTGTCTTGGAGAGTCCGCTACGCTGGGAAATCGCGCGCAGAGGGAGCGCCTCGCCGACGGATCCGAACGCGGACAGTAGCCGGGAACAATGGACAACCGATTTGATCAAATACGGATCTCTGGCCGGGTGTTCAGCATTCATGAGCGCCTCAACACGGAGAAAGAGCACAAGCAGAATACCACGAGCGCCACGGCAGCGGGAAGATCATCTTACGAAACCTCGACATCGCTCGTAAATCGCTGAAAGTCAGGCAATGGCATGGTCCTAACGTTGTCCGGTGTATTGCAATGCGAAATCTGCTCGGCCCCCTCAACGGTCCCCTGCCAGACTTCATGATTGACTCTGATCGATAGTATAGGTAAACTATCATCATCAGTCAAACTGATTCATGAGAACCCTCGTTGCCAACATCGGCAGCACCTCCTTCAAGTACCGCTTGTTCGACATGCCGGACGAGCGGACGGTGGCCGAAGGGCGCGTGGAGCGAATTGGCTCCGACTACGACGAAGCCATCCGGCACTGCATGTCGCAGATCGGCGATCCCTCGAGTCTGGACGCGGTCGGCTTCAAGGCGGTCCACGCCGGTCCACTGAGCGGCGCGCATCTGGTGGACGATTCCGTACTGCAGGCCATGGAGGCGTTCTCCTTTCATGCGCCGGCTCACAACCCGCCATACATTTCCGCCATACGGGCGTTCCAGAAGGCCCTTCCGCACACTCCGCTGGTGGTGTTGTTCGAGACCGCGTTCTTCGACTCGATGGATTTGACTTCAACCACCTACGCGGTGCCGTGGCGCTGGCGCGAAGAGCTGGGAATCCGGCGCTACGGCTTCCACGGAGCGAGCCACCGCGCGGCCAGCGAGCGGGCGCAACAACTTCTTGGCCGGTCTGACCTGCGCCACATTTCCTGCCATCTGGGCGGGAGTTCCAGTGTTGCGGCCATTCGCGATGGCGCGGCGGTGGATACGAGTTTTGGCATCTCGCCGCAATCGGGACTGCCGCAGAGCAACCGCACCGGCGACATCGATGCGTTCGCGGTGCTGTTCGCCATGAAGCAGCTCGAAATCGGCGTGGACGAGATGGCGCGGATTCTATCCAGCGAATCGGGGCTGGCGGGCATCAGCGGAACGAGCGGCGATATCCGCGACCTGTCGGCGGCCGCGGCCAACGGTAACCGGTGCGCCCGGCTGGCCATTGACGTCTACGTGCGATCCGTTCGCCACTATATCGGCGCGTTTCTGGCGGAACTCGGCGGCGTGGATGTGCTGACCTTCTCCGGGGGCATCGGGGAGAACAGCGCGCCGATCCGCGAATCGGTTTGCGCGGGGCTCGGCGAGCTGGGAATCCACCTGGACGCCGTCCGCAATCAGGCCGTTCGCGGCGAGGGAAGGATTTCGGCGGACACCGCGCGCGCCACGATTCTGGTGATTCCAGCCGACGAAGAACGCGTTGTGGCGCGTGCCGTCGAGGGGCTGCTGCAATGAGCACTGCTTTCAGCCGGCCCGAGGTCGAGACGCTGGTCCGGCAAGTCACGCTCGAGTACCTTGCGCGGACCAAAACGAAGATCGCACCAGCACTGACGGTCCACTCTTCGGCGCGGCACATGCACCTCAGCAGGGAAGATCTGGAAGCGCTGTTCGGCCCCGGCCACGAGCTTACGGCCGACCGGCCGCTGTTCCAGGAAGGCAATTTCGCGGCGAGGGAAACGGTCACGCTGGTGGGGCCGCGCAGCCGGCTGATTTCGAATCTGCGCGTGCTCGGCCCGCTACGGAGCAAGTCGCAGGTGGAACTGGCGTACACCGACGCCATCAGCCTGGGTCTCGACATCCCCATACGGCTTTCCGGTGACATCGCCGGCACACCCGGCGCATTCATCATGGGACCGCGCGGAATGATCGAGCTGAAGGAGGGCGTGATCCGCGCGGCCATCCACGTCCACATGAATCCCGCCGAGGCCGCGCACTTCGGGGTGAAGCAGGGAGACCTGATGAAATTGCGCGTCGGCGGCGACGCCGGCGTTACGTTCAATCGCGTGCACGTGCGCATCGACGAACGCTCGCGGCTGAATGTGCATATGGATACGGACGAGGCCAACGCCTGCGGTCTGCATCTGGCGAAGGAAATCGAATTAACAAAGTAGGAGAAAGGAAGCGATGAACCAGGCGCTGGGAATGATCGAAACAACGGGCCTTGTGGCTCTGTTTGAAGCGGCCGACGCAATGCTGAAAGCGGCCGACGTGACGTTCGTGGGCTGGGAGACCGTGGGTGCGGGCATGGTCACGGCCTTCGTCACCGGCGATGTAGCCGCAGTGAAAGCGGCCACCGATGTGGGGGCCGCCGCTGCCGCCCAGGTGGGTCATGTGAATAGCGTGCAGGTGATCGCGCGGCCGCACGACGAGTTGCCATCGTTCGTGCAGAAAAAGAAGGAGTAACGGAATGAACAAAGCGATTGGACTGATCGAAACGAAAGGTCTGGTTGGGCTGGTTGAGGCCAGCGACGCCATGTGCAAGGCGGCCAGTGTGGAGCTGCTGCGGACCATCCAGATCGGAGCGGGATTCGTCACCGCCGTAGTGGAAGGCGATGTCGGCAGCGTGCGCGCGGCGGTGGATGCGGGAGCGGCGGCGGCGAAAGCGGTGGGCGAGCTGGTATCGGCGCACGTCATCGCCCGGCCGCACGAAGGGCTCATCGAAGCGATGTTGAGGTAGCGGAGGAACCATGGCGAATGCAGCGAACGCAGCAATCGGAATGATCGAAACGAAGGGTTTGGTGGCGCTGGTGCAGGCCACTGATGCGATGCTCAAGGCGGCCCCCGTGCAGTATGCGGGCTGGCGGAAGATTGGTAGCGGTCTGGCGACGGTGTTCGTCACCGGAGACGTGGGAGCGGTGCGGGCCGCCGTGGATGCCGGCGCGGCGGCGGCGCGCGCCATCGGCGAAGTGAAGAGCGTGCACATCATCCCGCGCCCGCACGGCGACCTGACGACGGTGTTGCCGAAGTAGGGCTGTCATGTTCCTGGCAAAGGTGATTGGCAACGTCGTGGCCACGCAGAAAGACGCGAAGTTTCACGGCATGAAGCTGCTGCTCATCCAGCCGCACGTCAACCGGGAGGGCAAGCTGTCGCCCTCCGGCAGCTCGGTGGTAGCGGTGGATAGCGTGGGCGCAGGGCTGGGCGAATGCGTGCTGTTCACGCAGGGCAGCTCGGCGCGCCTGACGACGGTTACGAAGGATGCGCCCGTTGACGCTGTGATTATCGGCATCGTCGACACGGTGGAAGTGAACGGGGCCATTGTGGAGAAACCGTAAATGGTGAACCGGGAAGAGGTGATTGCGGACATTGCCAGAGCGGTGATCGCGCGGCTGGAGATCAGGCCGGTTCCTCACGGTCGCGCCTCGGAAACGGCTTCCGAACTCGGCGACGGCGTCTTCGAAACCGTGGATGAAGCGGTGCGCGCTGCCGGCGAGGCGCAGAAGCGCGTTGCGGCCATGAGTCTGGAAGACCGCGGCCGCATGGTGGCCATCATCCGCGGTATCTGCGAGCAGCGCGCGCGGCAACTGGCGAGCATGGAACTGGCCGAGACCGGCCTGGGGCGGCTCGATCATAAGATCGAGAAGCTGAAGGCGGTGAAATACGTCCTCGGCGTGGAGGCGATGCGCAGCGGCGCTCGCAGCGATGCCTCCGGCCTGTGCGTAATCGAGCACGCGCCGTTCGGCGTGATCGGCATGGTGCTGCCGGCAACCCACTCGGCCCCCACCATGGCCAGCAATGCGATCAACGTGCTTTCTTCCGGCAACACGGCGGTGTTCAGTCCGCACCCGGCGGGCGCCGGAGTGGCCGCCTATGCGCTGCAGATGTTCAACCGGGAGATCGGGAAGGAACTAGGGGTAGACAACGTCATCACCACGGTGCGGCGGCCGAGCATCCGTTCCGCGGAGGAAGTTTTCCGCCATCCCGGAGTGCATCTGCTGTGCGTCACCGGGGGGCCCGCGGTGGTGAAAGCTGCGGCAAAATCGGGGAAGCGTGTGATCGCCGCGGGACCGGGCAATCCGCCGGTGGTGGTGGACGAAACAGCCGATCTGGACAACGCCGCGAGGTCCACTATCGAGGGCGCGGCGTTCGATAACAACCTGCTGTGCATTGGCGAGAAGGAAGTGTTTGTAGTGGCCAGAGTGGCCGACGCCTTCATCGCGGCGATGCGCAGGGCCGGGGCTTTCGAGCTGGATGCGGCGGCCATCGAGCGTCTCACTCGCGCGGCCTTCCGCTTCGAAGGCGACGGCGTGGGTTGCGGGCGCGCGCACCTGACCAAAGAGCTGGTGGGGAAAGACGTGGCTGTTCTGGCGGCGGCGGCGGGCATGAGAGTCCCCGCTGAAACTCAACTACTCTTCGGCGAGACGAAAGCGGATCATGCCTTCGTGCAGGAAGAGCAGATGATGCCCTTCCTTCCGGTGGTGCGAGTAAGCGATGTGGACGCGGGGATCGCGGCGGCGCTTCAGGCCGAGCATGGGTATCGCCATACCGCCATCATCCACTCGCGCAATATCGACAACGTGACGAAGATGGCGCGCATCATGAACACGACGCTGTTCGTGCAGAACGCACCTTGCGGCGCGGCTCTGGGCCTCGGCGGTCCGGGCTACCTGAGTTTCAGCATCGCCACGCCGACGGGGGAAGGCGTCACCACGCCGCTCACCTTCACGCGGGAGCGGCAGATCGTTATTGGCGGCGGGTTGCGCATTATTTGATCGCTTATGTATCTGGCGCGCATTGACGGCACTCTGGTGGGGACGGCGAAGCACGAGACGCTGGAAGGCTGCCGGTTCCTCATCGGCCAGCGGCTGGACGCAGACGGCTCTCCCACCGGCGAGCCACAGGTGATCGTGGACTGGATGGGCGCGGCGCGCGGCGCGACCGTGGTGGTTTCCACCGACGGCGATGTAGCACGGCGGAGGCTCGGCAACACCGCCCCGGTGCGGCTTACCGTGGCGGCCATCGTCGATCGGGTGCATCAACCCGGTGGGAGCGCGGAGTGAGGCTGGGGATGGTGCGCGGACGCGTAGTGCTGAACGCCGCGGTGGCCTCGTTTCGCGGCCTGCGCCTGGTGATTGTGGAACCGGTAACCGCCACCAATCTGGCGGCTGCAACTGGGCTGGGCGGAGCTACGCCGCTGGTGGCCGTGGACACGCTGGGCGCAGCGGAAGGACAGATGGTCGCGTTCGTGGAGGGCCGCGAAGCGGCGAGTCCATGGTGGCCGAATCAGGCGCCGGTGGACGCGTGCTGCGCGGTGATCGTGGAGTCCGTGGACTTCCGGCCCGAGGACAGAAAATGAGAAGCATCGATTTAACGGGACAAAAGGTGATCGCCCTGCGGGATGTCGAGGCGGCCGCCAAAAATGGCGCGACCGAAGTGCTGGTGTGCAGCCGCGGCGTGGTGACGCCTTCGGCGCGCGATTTCCTGCAACAGCGGGGTTTGGCGCTGCGCAAGTCCGAGAAATCGGCCGCCAGCACATGCAACGGCTGTAGCGGCTGCAGCACCTGCAAACCGGCCGGTCCCGCTCTGCCGGCAGCCGCGCCCGATTTGGAACGCTTGTTCCACTCCCCCGAAGCCGAGGCCATCAAGGCGGAAATCGTGAACGTGGGCCGCAAGCTCTGGCAGCGGATGTACGTGGATGGCAATGGCGGGAATATTTCGTATCGCATCGGCCCGAACGAAGTGATCTGCACGCCGACGCTGCTCAGCAAAGCCGACCTTCGCACTGAAGACCTGTGTCTGGTGGATCTCCATGGCAACCAGTTGCTGGGACCGCGGGCGCGGACCAGCGAGATCCTGCTGCACCTCGAAATCTACAAAGCGGTGCCCGAAGCGAGGGCGGCGGTGCATTGCCATCCCCCTCACGCCACCGCGTACGCCATCACCGGCCGCGTTCCGCCAACCTGCGTGATCCCCGAATGCGAGGTCTTTGTCGGGCAGGTTGCGCTGGCGCCTTACGAAACTCCGGGCACGCAGAGATTCGCCGAGACCGTTCTGCCTTTCGTCAAGAAGCACAACACCGTGTTGCTGGCTAACCACGGCATCATCTGCTGGGCGGACACGGTTACCCACGCCGAATGGTACGCGGAGGTGTTGGACACCTACTGCTGGACGCTGATGCTCGCTACGCAATTGGGGGCGCCTATCACCTACATCTCGCCCGAGAAAGCTTCGGACCTGCTCGATCTCAAGAAGCGCCTGGGTTTACCCGATGCCCGGAATGACATGAAGGAGTGCCAGCTTTGCGACATGCCGGACGGCGCGATTGCGGTTGCACCGAATTCCTGTGCGGCAGACAATGGAGTTGCCACCAGCGAGGACGTCGAGGCGATCATTCAGGGCGTCACCGATGCGGTAATGGCAGCGCTGGGGGGCACGGCGAGCGCACCGAGATGAAGGCGGCCTTCCGACAACTCAGGATCCGGCAGATGCTGGAGTCGCAGGAGTTTGTCGATCTGGAGACGTTGACGCACGAGCTGGACGCATCGGAATCCAGCGTGCGCCGGGATCTGGCGTCGCTTGAGTCGGAGGGGGTGCTCAAACGCGTCTACGGCGGCGCGATGGCCGCGCAGGCCTCCAGCAGTCACATTCTGGATTTTGCCTGGCAGAGTTCGCGCATGGGCGAGGAGAAACAACGCATTGCGACCCTCGCCGCGGGTCTCATCGAAGACGGCCAGACGGTTCTGTTCGACGGCGGCTCGACAGCGGCGCTGGTGGCTCGCGGACTCGTCAATCGGTCCTTGCACGTGATGACCAATTCGCTGCCCATTGCGGATATCTTCGCGGACGCGCGACAGATCGAGGTGACTCTGACGGGCGGTTATCTGTATCCGCGTCTCCGCGCGATGGTGGGCCCGCTGTGCGAGCAGATGCTCAGCGGAGTCAGCGCGGACGTCCTGATCATGGGTATCGGCGGCGTCACGGAAGCGGGTTTCAGCAACAACAACACGCTCGTGGTAGGCCCCGAGCACAGAATGATCGAAGTATCGCGCAAAGTCGTCGTGGTTACCGACCACACCAAGTTTGGCCGCGCCGCCATGATTCCGGTGGCGCCGCTCACCATGGCGGACACCGTCGTAACGGACACCGCCCTCGAAACGCGATATCGCCAAATGCTCGAAGCCTGCGACGTGGAGGTTTTGCTGGCCTGAACCGGTCACTCACTTCGGGGCGAGCGCGAGGTAGTTGCCGTATCCCACGACGAGGGTAGCGCCCAGCAACAACGCGAGCCCCGCGGTGAGCAGCCGAATTGCCGTGGGTCCCGCGCCCTTCCACTCCCTCAACCCGATGCCCCAGAGAGTGCTGAAGATGATAATGCTGGACATGTGCAGAGTCCAGCTCGAGAACCGGTAGCGTCCCATCTGCGTTTCACCCATGGTGTAGAAGAAGAACTGCATGTACCACGTGACCCCCGCGAGGGCGCAAAACAGGTAATTGGCCACAAGCGGAACTCGCACCGCTTGCCGGACGAGGGTGGCCGTCGATTCGGTCCGTGCACTCGTGGCAGGACCGGCGAAGGTCCCCTCTTCCATCGGCGGCAATTCCTCGACTTCCTTTTCCCGTGCCAGGTATTCGTGCCAGCTCCTGTTGCGGATGTTCAGCAGGATGGTCCAAATTGCGTTCGTCGTAATCCCACCCGCCAGCACCACTACCAGCACCGGCAATCCCTGCCACAGTACTGGAGTTCCGTGTTTTATGGTCAGGAGCTTGATGGGATCGCCGGCGGCGAGTCCGTATGCGAAGCATGCACTCATGACTCCGGACAGGGTAGCCACTCCCAGACCTTTCCTGAGATTGAACTCGCGAATCGCGGCCCTCTGCTGCTCGAGCGACATCGTCCGCTCCTTCTGCACCCCTGCATATCCGGCCACGGCAATGCCCACCAGACACACCAGGATTCCGAAGAGAACCACCCGGCCTGACTGGGTAGAGAGCACCTCCGAGACGAACACGCCGCGGAAGATGGGCGGCAGCAAGGTACCGAAAGCCGCACAAAGCCCAAGGGCCACTGCCATGCCGAGGGACATTCCGAGATAGCGCATGGTGAGCCCGAAAGTAAGCCCTCCGACTCCCCACAGGACGCCAAAAAAGTAGGCCCAGAACAGCGTGCTGGCGGACGCCTCGGAAAGGACCACAGGCAGATCCCGGGTGAGCAGGAGTGCCAGAAACCAGGGCGCGACAATCCAACTGAACACGCCACCAACCAGCCAGTACGTCTCCCACGACCAGCGTTTGACACCGCGGTAAGGAACGTAGAAGCTGCCGGACGCGAGACCGCCCAGCCAGTGAAAGAATACGCCGAGTGCAGGATTTGGAGTCATTTCGTTTTCGTGCCGCGGTGCTGCAGGATGTCTTCAAATCTTCGGTAAACGGAATCCCATTCGGAAGTCCCCGAGGGCTCAAACCCGCGGGGCGGATGCGACGCCGCGATCACGTCGCGCGCCTCATTCAGAGCCCCCACGCAGCCGGAAACCAACATTTGCATGGCGACATTGCCCAGCGCTGCGGCCTCCACCGGCCCGGCGAGGACCACACATCCGCTGACGTCCGCGATGAGCTGATTGAGCAGGTCGTTGCGCGCGCCCCCGCCAATCACGCGAATGGTACGAACTCGTCTGGAAGTGATTGCCTGGAGTTCCCCCAAAACGCGCCGGTACTTGAGCGCGAGACCTTCGAGGATCGCCCGGACGTAAGCGCCGGGTTCCTCGGGTACAGGCTGGCCGGTACCGGTGCAGAACTCATCGATGGCGCGCCTCATGTCGGCCGGACAAACGAAGGCAGGGTCGTCCGGGTCCAGCAGGCTGCGGGCCGGCGTCGCCCGCTCCGCCATCCTGAACAGATCGGCCCACGGCCAGCACTGCCCCTCCACGGCCCATCTGGCGACGCAGGATTCCAGCAGCCACAGCCCGGTGATGTTTTTGAGAAGGCGAATCGTCCCACACACGCCACCCTCGTTGGTGAAGTTCAGCGCTTGAGCAACGGGTGTGACCGCCGCATTCGGAATCTCGGTTCCCAGGAGAGACCACGTTCCTGAGCTGATGAAAGCCGTGTCCGGGCCGGTGCGGATCGACGCCACGGCCGATCCGGTGTCGTGACATGCGGGAGCGACAACGATTGTCCGGGAACGGGCCGTAACCGAAGTTGTCTCCCGGTGCAACGGTCCGAGCACGGTACCGGGCGCCACAATTCTGGTTAACAAGTGCGTTGGCAGCCCCAGCTCTTCCAAGAGACCGGTTGCCCATGTTCCGGTTTCCTGCAGGAGAAACTGCGTTGTCGATGCGTTTGTGTATTCGCAGGCGATCGTTCCGGTCAGCCAGTAATTGATCAGATCGGGGATAGTGACCAGATGACTGGCGGCGGCAAGCAGACGCGGCGTCCTCGCCTGTGCGGCGTATAACTGGTACAGGGTGTTGATGGGCATGAACTGAATGCCGGTCGCTTCATAGATTCGCCTGACGCCGATGCGTCCCAGGACCTGATCCATCACCCCATCGGTGCGTGAATCCCGGTAGTGATATGGGTTTTCGATGAGGCTGCCCTGTTCGCCGAGGAGGGCATAGTCGACGCCCCACGCATCGACGCCAATGGAATCCACACCTCCGATGCCGGGGCCTTCGAGCTGATCTATGCCGTACTGGATTTCGCTCCAGATCTTCGGCAGGTTCCAGTGCACCTCTCCGTTGTAGCGGACTGCATCGTTGTTGAAGCGATGAACTTCATCCAGGCTGAGCCGTCCGCCCTGGTAGCGGCTCAGCATCACCCGGCCGCTGGTGGCTCCCAGGTCGATTGCCGCGAATGCGCGCGTATTCGCCACGGCAATGACCTACGCGTAGCTGGAGACGGGAATCTGGTTCTTCTTCGCGCGCTGCTTCGTGGCCTTGGCAAGGTAACCGCTCTGGCGAAATGCCGTGAGCGGATCCTCCGCCAGGTCTTTGGACCTCCGCCACTCGCGCATCAGCGGCCGCACGTCGGTGAAAAAAGCCTCGCGCATACACTCCTCCGCGTCCACCAGGTCGCCCTTCGTCTGGCAGGAGGCGAGCTTCTCATGATCGACCAGTGCCGCTTTCAGGAACAACTCCTGCGCATTGTTGGCGGTCTGGATCATCTCTTCAATCTTGTTTTTCAGATTGTGGCTCTGGTCCACTACGTAAGGAACGTCGGGGGCCTGCCCTCTCTCCCAGGTGAAGTAACAGATCTCGTGGAAAATGCGGAAAACCTGATAGGGGTCCATGCACCCCAGAGTCAGGTCGTCATCGGCGTAGCGCCGGTCATTGAAGTGGAAGCCTCCCAGCATGTCTTCACTGAGCAGCCAGGCAACTATCTGCTCGACGTTCTGCGCCTGATAGTGGTGGCCGGTATCGACCAGGACCTTCGCCCGAGGCCCGCAGTGCTTGCAGTAGACCCAGGACATTCCCCAATCCGCGATGTCGGTCGCGTAGAACGCCGGCTCGAACGGCTTGTATTCGATCAGCATGCGCTGGTCCCCAGTGAGGGCGGCATGTATGGTTTTCAACCCATCGATGAAGGATGCCTTGCGCCCTCGGATGGATCCGGAGCCGGGATAGCTGATTCCGTCCGCGAACCACAGCGACAGGTCGCGCGAACCCGTAGCGCTCTGAATCTCGATGCAGTCGAAAATGTGCGAGAGAGCCATCTCTCGCACCCCCGGATCGGGATTGCCGAGCGATCCGTTTTTGTAGCACTGATCCTGAAAGACGTTCGGGTTAATTGCGCCGATTCGCACGTTGTGACGTTCTGCCATCTCAAGAACGGCCGGGACATCGGCGGGGCCATTCGGGAAGTCCCAGAGAGCGTGCACCGCGACACTCGGGCAACAACCGGTGAAGCGGTGGACGGCGCCGGCGTCGGCGATTTTTTCCTCGATCGTCGTGGCAGCCGACGGTTGAATGAATTTGCCAAACCTCGTACCGGTGTTGGAAAAACCCCAGGAAGGTAACTCGATCACGAAGGAATCGAGTATCCCCTTTGCGATGTCGAATTGGCGGGAGGTGATCATGAGGGCTCCAAACAAAAGAAATCCCAACGTACGTCATTCAAAGATGCAATTCAAAGGCTTTTGCCGGTCCTGCCCCCGTTTCGCATTGCACAACTTGACCGAAGCATGTCCTGGCAGCTAACGTAAAGACCAAAAGAACTTATGCCCCAGTTGACCTTTCCAACCTGATGCCCAGACCCGATCTGAGCTTCGTAACTTATCACAATGCAAAACGAAACCCGCACTGACTATCCGACCACGACTACCGCGCACGTTCGCGCACCATGGGCCCCGAGCACCAATGACTGCTCGATGTCCGCGGTCTTCGAAGGACCCGAGAGGAACACTCCAAACCCGGATCGATCAGACCGGATTCGCTCGCAGGCCTGATGCATGGTGTCGACAATCTCGCCAGCCGGAACAACCAGGATGAGATGCTGAGCAATGACAAAAATCGCCCGATGCGGGCCAAGCAGCCGGCCGGGAACCCAGACGGCTGCATTCTCGGCAACTCCAAACTCGCCCGGCAGTATTGCAAGGTCAGCGTCCTCCAATTCGTGAGGATGTTCCAGTGTGGCGAGATCGATCGTGGATTTGCCGGCGCCGGGGACGAGCGAGACGATTTTCTTTGCATTCGGGGCAACCAAGTCCGCGATGCTCGCGAGGCGAACGAACGTGCCGCCGACCGATGCCAAAGTCTCCGCAAACTGCCGCTCGCGATCTGCGTACGCAGTGGTCGCAGGCGGCTCGGGAAGCGCGGCCGACGGGTGCGCGCTGCGTCGCAAAGCCGTGAGAATCGCGTCGCGGCTGCTCATTTCCCGGCCCTTCGAATTAGGTCACGGAAGCTGTTGCGCGGCATGGGCGGCAACTCCCGCTGAAGTCCCCAGGGATTCCAGGGACCATAGACCAGCCATCGCGGAACGTGTGGCACGACCCTCCTCATCAACGCTCCAGCGAATCGGTACGCCCATGGCCTTGCCAGCACAAAGCCCATCGCCGCAATAACGAGGCGTTTTCGTAACGGGACAACGTTCTGCCGCACCAGCTCCTGCCGGAGCGCATAGAGCTGGTGATGCAGGTCGATCTTCACGGGACACACATCGGTGCAGGAACCACACAGGCTCGAAGCAAATGGCAGCGAGCCATGTGCCCGCGGATCGCGCAGTGGCGCGAGGATCGAACCGATCGGTCCTGGAATTGTGTAGCCATAGCTGTAGCCACCGGATCGGCGAAATACCGGACAGGTGTTCATGCAGGCTCCGCAGCGGATGCAACTGAGCGAACTGCGGAACCGCTCCTGGCTCAGAATACGGCTGCGGCCGTTGTCGACAATTACGACGTGCAGTTCGCCTCCGCGGATGGGAGCGGCGAAGTGAGTGGTGTAGGAGGTCACCGGCTGGCCCGTGGCGTTGCGGGCGAGCAGGCGGAGGAACACCGCGAGATCCTGCAGACGCGGCACCACCTTCTCCACACCCATGCAGGCGACGTGCAAAGGAGGCAGACTGGTGCCCATGTCGGCATTTCCTTCGTTCGTGCAGACGACCACACCACCGGTCTCGGCCACCGCGAAATTCACGCCCGTGAGGCCCGCCTGAGCGGCCATGAACTTTTCGCGTAAATGGCTGCGTGCCGCCTCGACGAGATACTTCGGGTCCGAAGAACCCGCTGTCGTTCCCAGCTTGTGGTGAAACAGGTTACCAATATCTGCCTTCTTCAGGTGGATGGCCGGCAGCACGATGTGGCTGGGGGGCTCCTTGCGAAGCTGCACAATGCGCTCGCCGAGGTCCGTGTCCGTTACCTCGATGCCGCGGGCCTCCAGATACGGATTCAGATGGCACTCTTCGGTGAGCATGGACTTCGACTTCACGAGCCTGGTGACGCCGCGTTGCGCAAGAATCCCATGCACAATCGCGTTGTGTTCGGCGGCATCCGCGGCCCAGTGGATCGCGATTCCGTTCGCGGTCGCATTGCTCTCGAACTGTTCAAGGTATTCGGCCAGCCGGGAAAGCGTGTGAGCCTTGATCGCGGCGGCAGTTTCCCGCAGCGCCTCCCATTCCGGAATGCCGGCAGCCTGGCGGTCGCGCTTCAACCGGACGAACCAGAGCGATTCGTCGTGCCAGTGAGTTCGTGGTTCGTTCGCCGCGAACTGCGCGGCCCTCTCCGCGTGTCCGGTCACGAGAGCTTCGCCTGTTCCAGGATCTCCGCCACGTGCATCACCCGTAGCGGCTTCCGTGCGCGCAGGATCAGCCCCTCCAGATGCATCAGGCAGGACATGTCAAATCCGGCAATCACGCCGGCGCCCGCCCTCTCGTGATCGCTGATGCGATCCCGTCCCATCAGGCATGAAACCGCTTCTTCGGCGACGGCAAACGTGCCTCCGAAACCGCAGCATTCGTCGGGGCGCGAAAGCTCCACCAGTTCGATACCGCGCAACTGCGCAAGCAGACGCCGGACCTTGTCGAAGGGCGCGGTCATCCGCTCCGAGTCTCGCGCCAGGCGGAGTTCCCGGAGACCGTGACAGCTCATGTGCAGTCCCACCTTGCGCGCAAAGTCGCCATCGACGTTGCTGACCCGGGCCATATCCACCAGGTACTCGCAAAGCTCGAAGGTATTCGCGCGCAGGTGGTCGAATCCCGGCCTGCCTTCGAGCCACTGATCGTAATGGTTACGCACCATCGAAACACAGCTTCCGGACGGCGCGACAACGTGGTCGTACTTCCCGAATATCCTGAGGAACCGCTCGGCGAGAGGACGCGCTGCATCGGCACAACCCGAATTCGCCATGGGCTGGCCGCAGCAGGTCTGCTCCTCCGGGAACTCCACGTCGCAGCCAATGCCACGCAGGACGCGCAAGGTTGCCAGGCCAACCTGGGGATAAAGCTGATCCACGTAGCATGGGATAAAAAGGCCGACCTTGGGCATCACGTCCGCACCAGTCTACTGCGGAGCCGCCGGCGTGACAAACGATATCGGCTCCGCTGAGGCTGTTTCGGCATGAGCAACGCATGCGAAAGTCGATCCACCAGAATGCAATGGGGTTGTGAGCAGCACGCAGTGATTGTCGCCGGGAACACCGCGTCAGCGGTTTCGCATTACGAAACCGGCCAGCGCAAAAGGGGCGCGGAGCTCGCACCCATCGCCATGCAATGTTTACCTGTAGCCATTCCAAGTCAATGGTTTGCAGGACAGGACGAACTCGAATCCAATACTGCAATGTGAAACACCAGCTTACCGCTGACAGTGCTTTCGTTTTGGCGCCGGAGACGATAGACTGAACTCCGACCGGCATCTCGTGCGCGTTGCCCACCATACGTCTGGACCTGGAAAGCGATGGACAAGTGAATTCGACAAAGCTGATTTCTACCAGCATCGTGCTGCTGCTGGGAGCGTTTAACGCCGCGGCTCAGGGAACTCCCGATTCGCTTAAGAAGGGATTTGAGAATCCACCCGAGAGTGCACGGCCGCGAGTCTGGTGGCACTGGATGAACGGGAACATCACGAAAGAGGGAATCAAACTCGATTTGGAGTGGATGCGCCGGATAGGGATCGCCGGCTTCCAGAACTTCGATGCCGCCCTGATGACTCCGCAGGTAGTGGAGAAGCGCCTCGCTTACATGACCCCGGAGTGGAAGGACGCCTTCAAATACGCGACCACCCTCGCGGATCAACTGGGGCTTGAGGAAGCCATCGCGGGTTCGCCGGGCTGGAGCGAAACGGGGGGCCCCTGGGTGCCGGGCTCGGAAGCAATGAAGAAGTATGTGTGGAGTGAAACACGGGTGGTGGGCGGCAAGCAATTCACTGGAACACTGGCTCATCCGCCATCCAACACCGGAGCGTTCCAGAATCTGGGGATTGAAGACCCGGGCGCAATGGGCACGCAATTCAAAGCGCCGCAATTCTATGCCGACAGCGCCGTAGTTGCCTTCAAGGTGCCGGCCAGCGATGTGCCCGCCGAAGACCGTCAACCGAAGATCACGTCGAGTGGCGGCAACATTGACACGGCACTGCTGAGCGACGGCGATCTCAACAAGACTACGAAGCTGCCCAAAGCGCCCGAGGGCGAGAAAGCCTGGATTCAGTATGAGTTCCCGCAACCGCAGACAATTCGTGCATTGACCATCGTCGCGGGACACCGGGGATTCTTCGATGCATTCAGGCCTCCAGGCGGGGACAGCGGGCAGGCCCTGGAAGCCAGTGATGACGGCCAGAGTTTCCGCGTTGTCGCCGCGGTGCCCAAAGGCGGTTCGACCGAACACACCATTTCCTTCGAGCCGGTGACCGCGAAGTTCTTCCGGGTCACGTTCAAGACTCTGCCGCCGTCTGGATCTGACGATTTCGGTGGGGAGTGGGCGGGTATCAGCATGCCGAAGCCTCCGACGGAGGTGCCCATCGCGGAATTGGTGTTGCATCCGGGCGCGCGCGTGAATCATTTCGAGGAAAAAGCAGCGTTCGACCAGATGCCTGACCTCTACGGTTTCGCCACACCCGCGGTGGCCGCGGACGACGCGATCCCCAAGGACGATGTGGTGGACCTGACGAGCCGGTTCCACGCCGATGGCACGCTGGATTGGACGCCGCCTGCGGGTAACTGGGTGGTGTTGCGCATCGGGTATTCATTGTTAGGAATCACGAATCACCCCGCGACAAAAGAAGCTACCGGCTTGGAGGTGGACAAGCTGAACGCGAAGTTCGTGAAGAACTACATGGACGGCTATCTCGACAGCTACAAGGAGACGGTGGGCGCGGACATGATGGGCACGCGCGGGGTTCGGTACGTGATCACGGATAGCTGGGAGGCCGGCGCGCAGAACTGGACCGACGATATGATCGCCCAGTTTACTCGGCTCCGTGGTTACGATCCGCATCCCTGGCTGCCCGTTCTGACCGGACGCGTCGTGGAAAGCGCGCAGGCCAGCGACCGGTTTCTGTGGGACCTGCGCAAGACCATTGCCGACCTGACCGCGGAAGAGCACTATGGCCAGGTGCAGGCGTCGCTGAAAGAGCGGGGCATGGGCCACTACGGCGAATCTCACGAGGACGGGCGCGCGTTCATCGCCGATGGCATGGAGGTGAAGAAGCTCGACGATATCCCCATGAGCGCGATGTGGACGCAGCGGCCTGGAGTGAACAAGGAGCAGTTCAACTACAACGCGGACGACCGGGAATCGGCGTCGGTGGCGCATATCTACGGGCAGAATCTTGCGGCGGCGGAGTCGATGACGGCTTCTTTTGCGGCCTGGGCGTGGTCACCGGCCACGCTGAAGCCGACGGCGGATCAAGAACTGCTGAACGGGATCAACCGCATTGTGGTCCACGAATCGGCGCACCAGCCATTAGTGGGCAAGGCGCCGGGATTGACGCTCGGGCCCTTCGGGCAGTGGTTCAACCGTAACGACACGTGGGCCGAGCAGGCGGGCCCGTGGATCGACTATCTGGCGCGCAGTTCGTATTTGCTGCAGCAGGGGCGGTTTGCCGCGGACGTGATCTATTACTACGGCGAGGACTCCAACCTGACGTCGATATTCCACGAGAAAGCGCCGGACGTGCCCGCCGGCTACGGATTCGATTATGTCAACGCTGACGCTCTGATTCATGAGTTGAACGCGGCTGATGGGCGAATCACCACCAGAAGCGGGATGAACTACCGCGTGCTCGCTCTGGATCCCTACAGCAAACACATGTCGCTGCCGGTGTTGCGCGCCATTCATAAGCTGGTGGAGCAGGGCGCCGTGGTGGCGGGAGAAAAGCCGACGGATACGCCGAGTCTGGCGGACGACCAGGCCGAATTCCAGAGGCTGGACGATGAGCTGTTTGGCGATGGAACGGGCGTGCGCGCGGTGGGCAAAGGTAGGGTGTACGCAGGGCAGAATGCCGAGGCGGCGCTGAAGGCGCTGGGGGTGTCGCCGGATTTTGACCACGCCATGCCGGAAAGCGATACGCGGATTCTGTTCGTGCATCGCAAGCTGACCGACGGCGATATCTACTTTCTGGACAACCGCAGCGACCGCGACGAAACGGTGGACGCGACGTTCCGGGTAACCGGCAAAGCGCCGGAGTTGTGGTACGCGGAGACCGGCAAGTCCGAGCCGGCGTCGTACAGGATCGCCAGCGGCCGTACGACCGTACCGCTTCATTTCGGGCCATGGGGCACCGTGTTCGTTGTGTTCCGGCAGCGCGCGACGGCGGCATCGCGTACCCTGCCAAAGGTGGTGGAGACGCAACTGGCAACGGTGGATGGCTCATGGAATGTGAGCTTCCAGCCTGGCCGCGGCGCGCCGGAATCCGTGACTCTGGACAATCTGGCCTCGTGGAGCGACAGCGCGGACAAGGGAGTAAAGTACTTCTCCGGAACGGGCACGTATGCGAAGACGATTCAGGCGCCTGCGGAATGGTTCAAACGGGGCGCGAAGCTATGGATCGACATGGGCGACGTGAAGAACCTGGCCGAGGTGACGGTGAATGGCAAGTCACTGGGTATCGTGTGGCATGCGCCCTACCGTATCGATGCCACGGGTGCGCTCAAGACGGGCGCAAACGAGATCACCATCAAAGTGACCAATGCGTGGGTCAACCGGCTCATCGGCGACCAGCAACCGGACGCGACCACGAAGTACACGTTTACGACGGTGAAGCCGTATAAGGCGAACTCGCCGCTGCTGCCTTCGGGGCTCCTGGGACCGGTTCAGATTCTGCAATCCGTTTACGGAAGCAAACCATGAGTTCATCGGTTGAGCATTGTTCGTTAAGGCTGGCCCGGCGCGATGTTCTTCGCCAGGGTTCTATGGCCCTGGCCTGCACCGCCGTGCTGCGGGAGCGCGCGTTTGCCCAGTCTGGAGAAACGGAGTCCGTCGAGGCCAGGACAACGTGCGGGCGCGTTCGCGGTGTTAAGAGCAACGGGCTGGCAACCTTCAGGGGCATCCCCTACGCCGGTTCTGTTTCGGGAGCAAACCGCTTCAAGGCGGCGCCTCCGCTTCAGCCCTGGACCGGTGTGCGCGACGCGGTGAAATTCGGTCCGCCTTCATTGCAGCCGGGCAGGACGGCCAGGGGCAATGAACCGGCGCCGGAGGAGGATTGCCTCTTTCTGAACGTCTGGACGCCCGCAGCGGATGGGCGCAAGCGGCCGGTGATGTTCTACAGCCATGGCGGCGGCTTTACCAGCGGATCGGGCGGTGCGGGCTATCAGGATGGCGGCAACCTGGCGCGTACCTGGGATGTGGTGGTTGTGGCTACGAATCACCGTCTCGGACTGATGGGCTATCTCTTTCTGGGCGACCTGGGCGGCGAGGAGTATGCTACCTCGGGCAACCAGGGTCTTCTGGATATTTGCGACG
The DNA here is from genome assembly GCA_049520275.1 of Bryobacteraceae bacterium. Lineage (GTDB taxonomy): Bacteria > Acidobacteriota > Terriglobia > Bryobacterales > Bryobacteraceae > CAWACP01. The sequence goes on along the minus strand of JBEKPY010000039.1, from coordinate 8,978 downwards.
GGCTCAAGTGGGTGCACGAGAACATCGAGGGATTCGGCGGAGATCCAAACAACGTAATGATCTTTGGCGAAAGCGGCGGTGGAGCCAAGACGTCCTGCCTCTACGCGATGCCCTCAGCCGAGCCATTTTTCAATAAGGCATCGATCAAAAGCGGCCCCGGCATTCGCATGATGCCGCGCGACGCAGCCACCGAGACTACGCTGATGATCCTGAAGCAACTGGGGATCGAGAAGAACGAATGGCGCAAGCTGCTGGATGTGCCCGCGGACAAACTGGTGGCGGCGCAGGCGGCGCTTGGCATGCAGGGTGGTCCTTTAACCATGAGCGGCGGGCGCAAGGGGATCGGCGGCGGTGGAAAGCCGGGCGGATTCGGGCCGGTTGTCGATGGCGGCATCCTGCCGCGCCATCCCTTTGACCCGGAGGCGCCGGCGATCTCGAAAAACAAACCCCTGATCGTCGGCTCAAACCGCGACGAGACGGCGTTCTTCTTCAACGAAAGGCATGACACCGCCACCTTCAATTTGACCGATGCCGGCCTGAAGGAACGGATTGCAAAGGACTTCGGGGCGAATGCGGATGCCGTGCTCGATACCTATCGCAAGAGCCGGCCGGACGCGTCACCTTCCGACCTCTACATCGCCATCACGACCGCGCGCATGATCGGCCTCGGCGCGATCACCATTGCCGAACGCAAGTACGCACAGCATGGGGCCCCGGTCTACATGTACATTTTCACGCACGAATCGGACTTCATCGTCCCGGGAACACAGCACAAATTAGGCGCCGCGCACGCGCTGGAGATTCCCTTCAAGTTCAACAACATTCAGCCTGCCGGGCGTGGCGGCCCACAACCGCCCGGTGGGGGCTTCATGTCCGTCTCCGGCCCGGACAGCGAGAAGACAGCGCACAACATGAGCGAGATGTGGAGCACCTTCGCGAGAACGGGGCACCCCGCAGCAAAAGGCCAGCCGGATTGGCCGGCCTACACCACAGACAAGCGCGCGACCATGGAGATCGACGCCGAATGCAAAGTGGTCGACGATCCTTATCGGCTGGAACGGTTGCTATGGGAACAACTCGGATAGGATGGTGGCGGCCTGGTTTGGTTCGATCCGTTGCTCGTCTGGCCCTTGTCGCGGCGCTTCTGCTCGTGATGTCGTTGGCTGCCCTGGCTCAGGGTATGTGGACGGCGCAGTGGATCGCGGTTCCGGATTCGCCGCCCTTCGATTATGGCGTTTATCATTTTCGCCGGACCTTCGACGTGGCTGAAAAGCCTGCGTCCTTTCCGATTCGGGTGACGGCCGATAACCGCTATGTCCTCTATCTGAACGGCGAGCGCATCGGTCTCGGCCCGGCCCGCGGCGACCTGGATCACTGGCGGTACGAAACCTACGATCTGGCGCCCAGACTGAAGGCCGGGCGGAACGTGCTGGCGGCGGTGGTCTGGAATGCGGGAATCGACGGCCCCGTCGCTCAGGACACCTACCGGACTGCGTTCCTTCTTGCAGGCCCAAAGGACGTGGAGAGCGGCCAGCAGTGGAAGTGCATTCGCGACGAGGCCTACTCGCCGGAGTCGGTTCGCGGCAAAGTGTACGGGTACTACGCCGCCGGACCGCCGGACCGGGTGGACGGCGAGAAGTATCCGTGGGGTTGGGAACAGCCGGACTTTGACGACTCCGCATGGATGACGCCGGCCCCTATAGGCCCGGGCGCTCCGCGGGAAGTGGAGAATGCACCGAACCGTTGGATGCTTGTTCCGCGTAGCATCCCCATGGCGGAGCTCAGACCCGAGCGCCCACTCCGGGCAAGGGGGCAGGACATAAGGCAGATTCCGCCGCGAAGTAATGCCACCGTCCTGCTCGATCAGGAATACCTTACCACCGGGTATCCCGAACTCACCGTCAGCGGCGGCAAGGGCGCCACCGTCTCGATCGGTTACGCCGAATCGCTCTACTTGCCCGACGGCCGCGGGAAGGGCAATCGGAACGACATCGAGAATAAGCGGTTCATCGGCTATGAAGACGTCTTCATTCCCGATGGGGGTGCTCGGCGGACGTTTCGGCCCTTATGGTGGCGAACATGGCGTTATATGCAGATCAAGGTCAGCACCGGCGATGAGCCGCTCACGATTGACGGCCTCCGAGCCGAGTACACCGGGTATCCCTTCGTTCGGAAGGCCCGATTCGAGGGCGGTCCGGAAGAGTTGCAGCGCATCCTCGATGTCGGCTGGCGCACCGCGCGCCTCGACGCACACGAAACCTACATGGACTGCCCGTATTACGAGCAGCTTCAGTATGCCGGAGACACCCGGATTCAGGGATTGGTGTCACTGTACATGACGGGCGACGGACGATTGCTGCGCAATGCAATCGAACAACTCGACTCGTCGCGGACCGCCGAGGGCGCAACGTTTAGCCGCGCCCCGTCACGCCTGCCTCAGTACATTCCACCTTTTTCGCTGTGGTGGATCGGAATGCTGCACGACTACTGGATGTATCAGGATGAGCCCGCGTTCGTGAAATCCATGTTGCCGGGCGTGCGGTCGGTGCTCTCGTTCTTCGCCGCCCACCAGCAGGCGAATGGTTCCCTTAAGAACCTGCCCTGGTGGAACTTCGTGGACTGGGCACATCAGTTTCGTTTCGGCGTTCCGCCGACGGGTCCCGACGGGTCGTCGGCGATTCTCGACCTGCAGATGCTGCTTGCGCTGAACTGGGCTGCGGACATGGAAAGTTCCCTCGGCTCCAAATCGCTCGGCGAGGAGTATCGCGCCGATGCGGCGAAGCTGCGGTCTACGATCCAGGAGCTGTACTGGGACACGGGCCGGCGCATGTACGCCGATACCTCGGACAAGAAGAGCTTTTCGCAACACGCACAATCGCTGGCGGTGCTGGCCCACGTGATTGAGGGAGATGCCGCGCGCGACCTGATTGTCCGCGCCACCGGCGACCACTCAATCACGCAAACCACGATCTACTTCAGCCACTATCTCCACGCAGCGCTCACTGCGGCGGGAGAGGGCGACCGCTATCTCGACATGCTCGGCGAGTGGCGGGCGCAACTGGCGCGGGGGATGACCACCTGGGCCGAGAGCCCGGAGCCGTCTCGCTCGGATTGCCACGCATGGGGTTCCAGCCCGAACTTCGAGTTGTTTCGTACGGTCCTGGGAATTGACAGCGCGGCGCCGGGATTCAAGAGTGTGGTTGTACGGCCTTACCTGGGGAAACTGGGCCGTGTTTCTGGCGCGGTCCCGCACCCCAACGGCGAGATTGCCGTCAGCCTGGTCCTACGAGACGGGGAGTTGCATGCCACGGTCTCGCTGCCTCAGGAAACCAGCGGCACGTTCGTATGGAAGGGGCAGGAACGCATCCTGCGCCCTGGCGCCAATGAACTCGTGTTCTGATCCTACAGTCTCCATGGAAAGGTTCGCACGCTATCTCGACAAAAACGACCGCTTCAACTCGGAGTTATGCGCGCCATTCATTTGGCCGGTTTTGCCGGCGGACAGCGCCCCCACCTTCCCGGCCGACGGCGCTGGGCCAACTCGGCTGGACCCTGCGGCGTGTAGCTACTCCGAAAGGCCCACTGAGTTGGGAGCTGGTTGCCGCGCCAATGGCGCTGCTGTAGCCCGGAGTGCCCGTACCGGCCACCGTGGTGACATTGTACGTGCTGGCGTCCACGCGGCGGATCGCGTTGTTGCCGTTATCGGCGATGTACAGGTTGTAGTTGCCGTCGAATGCCAGCCCTGTCGGCGCCGGCAATGTCGCGCCGCTGGTCGCGCCGCCGTTGGCAAAACCGCCGGTGTTGCGCCGCCTCCAACAGGGGCCTGCGCAACAGAAAAAAATTTCATTCTGGGGGAACCGATGAAGCGACTCTACTACGCCAAGGGCTGCGCGAGCGTCGAAGTGCCGGACGACGCACAGCCCGGTAACGCACGCTCTGACAGGGCTCTGCGCAAGAGAAAAGAATTTCGTTTTGGAGGGCAATGGTGAAGAGAAAGCCCCACAGCGACCGCTCGCCGCCGTTCGACGCCGCTGGCTGACCGGCTGGCCACCATCGTTGCGCTAGTGCCGACGTGCAGGAGATTCGTATTTCCGCATCGCTCCTTCAGCCGCCGGATGAGCATTGCCACGTCAGCTCCCTGTCGGTTTCGGTACATGTGCAACTCGTCGAGAACCAGGAACTGGAGCGCGGAGGTCGTTTTGTCGACGAAAGGCGGCTTCCTGCGGGCGCAGGAGCATCATCTCCAGCATCATGAAGTTTGTCAGCAGGATATGGGGCCTCTCCTGCTGGATACGATTCTTGGCGGCCTCATCCTCCTGGCCGTTGTATTTATCGAACCGTACCGGCATCGGTTGGCCGGTGCTGGCACGATAGGCGGTTGCCAATGCCGTCAGAGATTCCCACTGGGAATTGACCAGTGCGTTCATCGGGTAGATAACGATCGCCGAGACTTTGCGCTCCTGGTGATTTCCGCGGAGGACCGTGTCGAAGATCGGAACGAAGTAAGCGAGGCTCTTCCCCGACCCAGTTCCGCAGGTGACAACGTAGGACTGCCGCTGAGCCGCCCGCTGAATCGCCTCCCGCTGGTGCTGATAGAGTTGGATCGGGTCACCGCTTGGTGTTCGGAAAATGCTGGCTGTCGCCGGCAGCAGAGTTCTCGCGGCCCCGAGGTCGTCCACGGTTTCCACAAGCCGGTAGGAGGGATTGAGCTGGATCAGCGCATCCGGCCAGAAAACATTCTCCCGAAGCAGTTTCGCCTCAACGAACTGTCGAATTCGATCATCGGCAATCGCGAGGGCGTCGGACAGCGGTGGCAGCCCTCCCAGGAAATGCTCCTCAAGCTGACCGGGCCCAATCAGGAGACCGCCATGGTTTAGGTATTCCCACCAGTACGGGATGGCGCTCACGGGAGCACCTCCGGCAGACGAATCTCGACGGCGACCGGGAAGGCCTGGACGCCGCCCGGGCGCAGCGCGTAACGGGCAGGCAAGAGCTGCGTCCACACGCGGCGGGGCCGGATGCGACTCAACCGGCCATAGGAGCGGCCTGTGCGGGACTTCTCAGATCGGCGCCGCAATACGGGCAGTACCTGTCGCTCGGCCTGACGCCACGCTGGCACTGCGGGCACGCCGGGCTCAACTGGTACCGGCAGACCGGGCAAAAGCCAAATCCGGGATCCACGACCTCACGACAGTGCGGGCAACGCAACAGGCGCGGCTTCCGCAACACGAAGTACAGCACAATGCCCAGCGCGTTGGGAATCAAGATCGCAATCAGGGTCCAGAGAACGCGACTCATCCCGCGGCGGCCGGCATCCTTGCTGACGTAGCCGATCAGCAGGATGTAGCACGCCAGAAGCGTTGCCGGAATCAGGGTCGCCGAAACGAAGATCGCAAGCGGTGGGTGTTTGGGGTCGTGACCGACGATAAACGCCATGATGGTCGGCAGCGCCAGAAACGACAGAACTGCAATCAGCCAGGCCACCGGCGGGATGATGCGAACTTCATCCATGAACCGGGTCGAAGTATCGTTTCTTACAGGCATTTCAAATCTCCTCGTTATCCGCCAGATGCGTCCCCCGCGCGAGCAGGAGAATGCCGGTAAACACCGTCGGCATCAGGCTGAGCACTACAAAACACATTTGCCAGACCAGCGCGGCCAGCGAGATCCGCTCACCAATCCAGGCGAGCCCGCTCCACAGCGCGGCCATCGTTAAACCCGCGATCAGTGTTACCGCCGCGCAGGAAAGCCATACCGCCCAGAGCCGGTCCTGGCGGAGCTGCAAATCGCGTGCTCGCTGCCGCACTCGCATCTGCGTGGTCGAAACCAGATCCCAGCCGGCGGCAATCGGAATCGCACGCAAAGCGCGGATTGCCTCACCAGCGTTCGCGGCAAACTCGCGACAGCTCGCACAGGACTCCAGATGCGACGCCAGCCACGGATTCTCCTCGTGGGTGGCAATCAACATCTGCGCACGTTCATGAACATCTCCGTTCACAGTCTGGCTCCTTTCAACAACGGCTCCAGCGCGCTCAGGCCGCGATAGATTCTCGATTTCACTGTGCCCAGCGGCGCACCGGTCACGCTGGCAATCTCTTCCAGCGACATTCCTTCCTGAAAACGCAGCGCCAGCGCTTCGCGATATTCCGCGGGCAAATGTTGCATGCCGGCGGCGATGCGTTCGCTCTGCTCCATCCGCGCGGCGAGATCGAAAGCGGAAGGCACTCCCTGCTGCGGGATGTCGGCCTGCTCTTCGCCTTCGGGCCGCCTGCGGCGCATGTGATCGATGGCCAGGTTGCGCGCGACGGTGAAAAGCCAGGCCGTGAAGTCGCGGCGCCCGTCGTACTGGCGGCCGCGTTCTAACACCCGGACCCAGGTTTCCTGGAACAGATCCTCGGCCAGTTCGCGCTGCCCGGTCAGATGGACGAGGTAGCGCAGCAGGCGATGCTGGTACTGCTCGATCAGGCGGTCGAGCAGATGGGGGTCGCGCCGGCGCAGCCCCCGAGCGATCTCGGTGTTTTCGTCGGCCATGATGACGCTCGCGAAATGGCAGGCTGTTGCGCTCATTCTATTGGTGTATACGGATGAGCGCTAAAAAAAGACGCAGGCCGGGAGCGAAGCCGCGCTGGTCGAATCGACTTATCGCCGGACAAGGTCGCCGATGGTCCTTCGCCCGTTGTCGAGGCTGCCGCACAATCCTGCGCCATCAGGTTTTCGACTGTGCGACCGATCATCCCGGTCATTCCGGAGCCACGCGGGCCGAAAACCGGCAGCGCTGTGGATATCCAGGCTGAATTCGGGGTGCGGACCCAGTCCATGCAGCGTTAAGGGGCATTGTCGGAAGCTGTTTTTTGAGGGACGAAGCGGGCGCGTTCCCCGCGTGCGCCCGTGGCGAGGTTCCCGCCAGGCTCAGGCGAAACCCGCCGGGCGCTCGGCGGCGACTTTCAGGGTGCGCTCAAGTGCCAGCCCAGCGCGCCCGAGGGTGCCCTCGTCGAAAAGCCGTCCGATGAGCGTAACGCCGTGAGGCACACGGCGGGGAGGGGAGAATCTGGGCAAGGGATGAGCGGGGTCCGGCGCCCAGTCACTGCGCGCTTCGGAGACTTCCACGAAACCGGCGCGAAGAGTCAGCGAGGGGTGGCCGGTGAAGTTGGTGATGGTGAGCATTTCATCCCGCAGCGACGGGACGACCAACAGATCCACCTGGGAAAAGACGCGAGCCATTTCCTGCGCCACGCTGCGGCGAAAACGGTCGGCCTGAACGAAGTCCACGGCGGAAAGGAAGCGCGCCTGGCGGAACAGGTTGGGCCATGCATCGGGAACCTGCGCCTTGAGTTCCTTCAGGCCGCCACTGAGGGTGAGTTCCTCGAACGCGGCTGCGCCTTCGGCAAAGAGGATCAGGTTGAGCGAGTCATAGGACCAGTCGGGCAAAGACACCTCGACTGGAACCATGCCGAGCTTGCGGATGGTTTCCAGAGCATGGCGATCTACATCGGTGGCCGGGCTTTCCTTCATCCACGCGGGGATGTAGCCAACTCGAAGGCCGGCGACAGGCGCGGCGGCATCGAAGTCGAGGCGGCTGGGCACGCTGGCCACATCGCCGGCATCGGGGCCGGAAATGGCCTGCAGTACGAGAAGCGCGTCCTCGACGCCGCGGGTCATGGGTCCGAGTTTGTCGAGCGACCAGCAGAGGGTCATGGCGCCGGTGCGCGGCACGCGGCCATAGGTGGGGCGCAACCCGGTGATCCCGCAGCGCATGGAAGGACTGACAATGCTGCCCCCGGTTTCGCTGCCGATGGCGAAACCGACCAGCCCAGCGGCCGTGGCAGCGCCCGGTCCGGCGCTCGATCCGGACGATCCCTCCTCCGGAAGCCATGGATTCATGGTCTGGCCGCCAAACCAGATGTCGTTGAGCGCCAGCGCGCCGAGGCTCAACTTCGCGACGAGCACGGCTCCGGCATCGTGGAGGCGCTTTACGACGGCAGCATCCTGCGCCGGCACACGGTTGCGGTATGGCTCGGCGCCATAGGTGGTGGGGATGCCGGCGGTGTCGAGCAGATCCTTGGCTCCCCACGGGATGCCGTGGAGCGGGCCTCGGTAGTGTCCGGCGGCGATCTCACGGTCGGCCTGTCGGGCCTGCGAAAAAGCCAGATCCCGCGTGAATGTAATGACGCAGCGCAATTTGAGATCGAAGCGCTCGAGGCGGTCCAGATAGAGACGTGTGAGCCGCTCGGAGGTGAGCTGACGCGTTTCAATCCAACGGGAAAGGTGGGATAGCGGAGCGAAGGCGATATCCTGGTCGCTGGCGGGAATGTGATCATCCGGCACACTCGATGTGCGGATGAAGCGATCACGTCCGGGGCAGATCGGCTGATCGGGCAATACCGGGTACCAGCGCGAGGCGGGCGCGAGTGAGGGGGGCAGGGAAACCTTGCGAGGTCCCGTGCGGCGCTCGTAAAGGGGTGCCATGGTCCTGCGCCAATTGCCAGCGGCCATCTGGCGCTCCGCCCCGCTGAGTTCGACCTGCACAAGCTTTTCGGCTTCGTCGAAGGTGGAAGGCGAGACCGGTGGTCCAACATCCGGCGCAGTGCCGAAGGCCGGCGGGGCACCGGGTGGAAGAGATGCGGAGTCGGACGCGGGCTTGCGGCAGGCCGCAGCCGTGGTCATGAGAGCCGTGGAGGCGTAGGTCAGGAATCGCCGGCGTGAGTTGGACATGTGTTCTCCGAACGACATTGTACCGGGCGGAGTCTACGGCGAACTGTGAAAGGGTGGACGAGTCACCGGGCCGACAAGCAGATCCGCCAGGTGGCATTGTTCCGATGCGAAGGCACAGCAGCGGGGGAACTCCGTCAAAGCCGGCGGATGTCGTCGATTGCCGCAGCGATGGGCTGTGGGATGCCGGTGGCTGAAGCCCGCGCTGATAGGACAGTTCGAGTTCGTCGAGTGGACGCCGGACGGCCACCTCCGGCATTCGCGGTTCA